>DYKG01000024.1 GCA_020722725.1 Candidatus Methylomirabilis sp. | reverse complement strand
AAAACGATGAAATCTTTGATCAATACATGTTTTTATCGCTCACCGAGAATTGCTGACGGCAGTTCACCATCAGACTGAGTCTTACAGGCCCGCTGATAGTCAATTCCAGCCGGTCTCCACTTTTAACCGGGCCGATTCCCTCAGGGGTTCCGGTCATGATCAGATCTCCGGGTTCAAGAGTCATGCAATGCGAAATATCCGAAATCAGTTCGGCAAATTTAAAAACCATGGCATCCAACGATGAATACTGCACCCGCTCATCATTAAGACGAACTTCAAGAACCGCGCTCTGCCATTTTTCAGAAAACGGCGCTACCAGCCCCGACAGAGGCAGAAAAGTATCAAACCCCTTGGCCCTTGTCCATTGTCCATCGGTTCTCTGAAGCTCTCTGGCGGTCATGTCAAGTCCCGCAGTAACCCCGCCAATGAACGACAAGGCCTGCTCAACCGGCACTTTTGCACATCTGCGACCAATAACCAGCACCATTTCACCTTCATAATCTATGCGGCCGAAACCAGATGGCAGAATAACGGTGCCACCGTCGCCGATTATCGCAGAAGGAGGTTTGGAAAACCACAGCGGTCGGTCGGGCACATCATTGCCCAATTCAGCCGCATGTTTTCGATAATTACGCCCAACACAAAGAATTTTGCTGCCGGAAAAGGCAGGTAGAGAGCCAGTTGGCGTCTCAACATCAGCAAAGCCCGCCTTTCCTTCAGCCTGATCCAGAAATTTCTCAAATGCCGACAGTCCTGTTTCTACCCATTTACGCTGACTGATTTCGAAAAAACACCAGCCATTTTCTTTTAAAACAAACATTTAAACCTCCTGCAACTTCGGCTAAACAAAGATCGCCCGCCTGCTTCCCAGTCATCTGGCAGGCAGTCGGGCGACGATACAAAGGCTTTCTCAACAACAGCCTTTTCCGGTCACCGAGTCCGTTTAAGCAGCCAAAGCGACATAGAAAAGAACATCAAAATTAAATACCCGTTTAAATAACCATGTTCATGCTGCAGCCATTTTTTTCGAATATGAAAGGCTGCCCCCGGCTTTGAGAATTACCTTATCTTCATCACTGAGCGTGTGTTGAACCGGAATCTTAACGCCTTTGGTCAGGTTTTCGACAACCAGATCGCCATCGAGCGAGGTCACATTGATTTTCAATTCATCGCCCACTTCGATTTTGTTGTAATCTTCAGGATTTTTAAAGGTGGCGGGCAGCAAACCGAAGTTGACCAGGTTAGCGAGATGAATTCGGGCAAAGCTTTTGCAGATAACTGCCTTAACTCCGAGATACATCGGGCACAGGGCGGCGTGTTCGCGTGAACTGCCCTGGCCATAATTGTCGCCCCCGATAATTATGCTCTGTTTCATTTCTACTGCACGTTTGTAGAAATCTTTATCTACCCCTTCAAACACATGTTTGGCATATTCGGGTACATTAGAGCGCAATGGCAGATATTTGCCGGCGGGCATGATATGGTCGGTTGTAATATTGTCACCGACTTTGATGACGGCTTTTGCCTGAATCTGATTGCCCATTTCTTCTTTGATCGGCAGGGCTGCTATGTTTGGGCCTCTGACGATTTCAACATCGGCGCCATTTTTGGGCGGGAATATGAACATTGAATCATCGACCGTGAATTTTTCCGGCATTTTAACTTCGGGATATGCGCCCCATTTGCGCGGATCGGTGAATTTGCCATCGATGGCGGCAACCGCTGCCACTTCAGGGCTTACCAGATAAACCTGGGCGCTGTCGGTTCCTGAGCGCTTTTCAAAGTTGCGGTTCGAAGTACGCAGGGCAACCGCATTTGTTTTTGGCGCAAAACCCATACCAATACAAGGCCCGCAGGCGTTTTCCAGCAGACGGGCTCCACTAGCTACCAGATCGGCCAGTGCACCTTCATCAGCTGCCATGCGCAGAACCTGACGTGAACCGGGTGCAATTCCGAGAGAAAGACGCGGATGAACGGTTTTGCCCTTCATGATGCGGGCTGCACGGGTCAGGTCGGTATAGCTTGAATTGGTGCAGCTTCCAATCATTACCTGGTCAACCATTATGTTTTCAAGCTCTGACACTGGCTTGACGATATCGGGCATATGAGGACAGGCCGCCAATGGTACAACCTGAGAAAGGTCAAGGTCGATAACCCGGTCGTAAGAGGCATTGGGGTCGGCCACCAGCTCAACCCAGTCTTTTTCACGGCCCTGAGCCTTGAGAAATTTTCTGGTTTCAGCATCACTGGGGAACACAGAAGAAGTTGCGCCAAGTTCAGCGCCCATGTTGGTGATTGTTGCTCGTTCAGGCACAGTCAGAGTCGCAACACCGGGGCCGGCATATTCATATACCGAACCAACTCCGCCTTTGACCGTTTCACGACGCAGGACTTCGAGAATGACATCTTTGGCTGAAACCCAGGGCTGCAGTTTACCGGTGAGATTTACTTTGACCACCATCGGCATTTTCAATCGGAACGCTTCGCCCGCCATGGCCATTGCCACATCGAGACCTCCGGCACCAATGGCCAGCATACCAATGCCGCCACCTGTCGGGGTATGGCTGTCTGAGCCCAGCAAGGTTTTGCCCGGTTTACCGAATCTTTCAAGATGAACCTGATGACAAATGCCGTTGCCGGGTCTTGAGAAAACTATGCCGTATTTTGCCGCAATGGTCTGTAGAAAAATGTGATCATCAGGGTTTTTATAATCCTGTTGAAGCGTATTGTGGTCGACATAACTGACCGACAGCTCGGTTCTCACACGGGGTATACCAAGAGCTTCAAACTGAAGATAAGCCATGGTGCCGGTGGCATCCTGGGTAAGGGTCTGATCCATTTTGATACTGATCGGGCTTTTGGCTGTCATTTCACCACTGACCAGATGGGCTTTGATAATTTTCCGGGTAATGTTTAACGACATTTCCTTCTCCTGATTGAAAATTTGTTTAATAAAAAAAAGCTTTCCAATGTTGCCATTTAGAAAGTTTCCTGTTTAGTTTTTTTATATCTTTCCGAAAAAATCGGAAAAACCTATTTCTCGGTTTGGGCGACTGGTTCAGCCTCAGAAGCAACTTCGAGGTTTGCTTCCTTGCGGAATTCGAGATTTTTCAAGGGTACATCGACAAGAATGTCTTCGTTGCCATCGAGTTCGGTGGGCTCAAGCGGATCGCGCCCACGGGAAAGAACTTTAATCAGTTCGATCTTGTCATGATCAGGGCAAAAACCGGGTTCATCCTGTTCGTAGCCGCATTCAGGGCAACGGAAAATATCGGGCATGAATCTGGCATTGGCTTCTTCCTCTTTGAGAAAAAGCTCATCATCGCCCTTTTTCGCTTCGTCAGCCTTCTGTTTTTTTTTGTTTTTCTTCTTTTCTTTGTCTGAAGATTTTTTTGACTTCGGGCTTTCTTTTTCGTTCTGCAGCTGAGCCAGTACCCGGGTCTCATAAGAAAACCCTGCGCCGATAGTGATAAGCAGGGTTACTACAAACAAAGCTTTCAAATTTTTGAAAAGAGAAGTTACGCAGCGTAACATCAGTCGTTTTCCTGGATAATCTCCATGATTTCGGCTGGCGTTTTTGCTTCAAGAAGGGCATTGCGGAAATCATCACTGCGCAGAAGCCGTGAAATTTTCGCCAGAAGCTTCAGATAAGGGCCGCCAGAAGAAATCGGTGCCAGTAATACAAAAACCAGATGAACCGGCTTATTGTCGATTGATTTAAAATCGATACCGTTTTCAGATCTGAAAAAAGCTACGGTCAGATCTTTAATGGCGCTGGAGCGGGCATGCGGCATTGCAATTCCGCCACCGACACCAGTGGTTCCCAGTTTTTCACGTTCAAAAATGGCATCTTTAAGAACTTCGGGTTCCTTGATAGTCCCGGTAGCCTGAAGTGCTGCTATAAATTTTTCAATGGCCTGATCTTTGTTTTCTGCTTCGAAATTGAGGAAAACCATGTTTTCCTTCAGCACATCCACCAATTGCATGTATCTGCCCTCCGTTGGGTGAGGTTATAGGTTGATTATAAGTATGCCTTTCGGCTAATGCAATCTATTTTTTTAAAATTTGCAAATTTATTTAAGCTTGACCAGCAGCAGGTTTACCGTTTGTCCGCGAACAACGCGCAGAATAACCTTATTTTGGCCCGCAACTGCCTGAATTGTCCTGTTGAAATCATCTTCTGACAAAATCACCTCGCGATTGATCTGCTGAATCACGTCACCTGGCCTGAGACCAGCATTATCAGCCGGAGAACCGGGAGAAACAGAAACGATTACACATCCTTCGTCTACGTAAAGATAGTATTTGCGCTCCAGGTCTGGATTTATAGTCTTAGCCGCCGCTCCAAGCACATTAGCAGCGGCCGGATTTTCGTTAAACACCACATTGCAGACGCCTTCACGGCCTTTTCTGAAAATTTTAACGCTGGCCGTTTCACCGACCCGATGGTCTTCAAGTGCCTGTTGAAAATCTTCAAGAGTAGCAACAGTCAAGGCATCAATACCGATAATTACATCGCCGGGGGCAATTCCAGCCTTTTCCGCCGGGCTTGCCCTTGCCACATCAGTTACCAGCACACCCTTTTCGGGCACTTCGAAATAGTTGGCAAGTTCCGAAGTAAGCTTTTGTACAGTCACTCCCAAAAAAGCCTTTTTGACTTTGCCATAGGCCATCAGATCGCCAATAATGCGCTTAGCCAGATTCACCGGTATCGCAAAACCAATTCCCTGGCCGTAAGGAATAATCGCGGTGTTGATGCCGATAAGCTCTCCACGGCTGTTTATCAGGGCACCGCCAGAATTTCCCGGGTTGATTGAAGCGTCGGTTTGAATCAGATCACGATAAGACCGCTGCGCATCGACCGAAAGGTCACGGTTTATCGCAGAAATAACCCCGGCAGTAACCGTCATGCCAAGACCAAACGGATTTCCGATAGCTACCACCCATTCACCGACCCGAATGGCGGTCGAATCGCCGATTGGAGCATGGGGCAATGCCTTGCCAGAATTGACTTTAAGCACCGCAAGGTCAGTTCGCTCGTCTTTTCCGACGATTTCAGCCTTGAGTTTCGAACCATCATTAAATTTGACCAGAATTTCGTCGGCACCGGCAATAACATGCTCGTTGGTCAGCAGGTGACCCTGCGGGCTGATCAGAACCCCGGAACCATTGCCACGCTGCGGGATTACATTGTTGTGTCCCATGAATTCGTCATCGAACAAATGGCCGAAAAACTGGTCAAAAAATGGATCGCCTGAGCCAAAACGACGGCGGGCCCTGACATAATGAACCGATTCGATGGCAACCACAGCAGGGCTGACCTTTTCTGCAATATCAGCAATTAGACTCGTGCCAAAGAGCTCGGCTGGAGCTGCTTTAAGAGGCAAGATTGTACATAGTGCAAGAAAAGCAAGCAGTATTGTTTTTTTCATGGCATTATTTCCAGTCATTTACCAGTCTCAGCTCGGGCATATAATTTTCACCGGCCGGCTGTGGCTGGGGATTTCTGCGATTAAAGCCATCGAGACGGGTCAGAAACTGCTGGACTTCTTCGGCGCTGACCGGGTCAAGATCTTCGACAGGCTTAACCGCTTCATCAGCCACAGCACCTGCAACAACAATCGGCGGGGCTGATCTTGGCAGATGCTGTGGTTCATTTTCAGCAGAAAACATAAGGGCAATCATCAGAACGCATGCAAGACTGAAGCCTATTTCCAGGGGCCGCAGCGCAAAGTCGAAAACACGGTCAAACCATGATTCGGTTTCGCCCGGTGCCGTTGGCGCAGATTCAACCTCCTGCATAATTCGCATATGCAGATCGACCGGGTATTTGGGTTCGCCCATCTGCTTAAGAGCTTCAAACATCGCTCCTCTGAGCTTCATGTCTGAAGAACAGTCAGGACATCTGCTGCTGTGCGCCACGATATCCTGCCATTCAGGGCTGTCGGTTTCGAAGCCTTTCTGCTCAAGATAATCAAGATAACGGGTACAGGTTTTCATTCTGAGCTCCTCTGATAATACAGCCGCAGAGACTCCTGCAGCATTCTTCTACCGCGATTGATTCGGGATTTTACGGTGCCAACCGGAACTTCAAGAATCTCACTGATTTTTTCAAGAGACAGGCCCTCGATATCTTTAAGAATTACCGGCATGCGATAGGTTTCAGGCAATTTTTCAAGCTTCTCGGCAACCATCTTCTGATTGAGTTGCCTGGTTTCGTTGTCGATCAACTCCTCTTCAGGAGTCTCAACGTTGCGGTCTGACCACCAGTTGATGATCGTCTGCAGCAACCCATCCTTCTCGCGCCGGCGCTTCCCGGCGATGGTGATGCATGTGTTTGACGCAATACGATAAATCCAGGTTTTCAGCGAAGAGCGCCCCTCAAAACCCGGCAAAGCTCGATAAATCCTGATAAATACTTCCTGTGTTGCATCCATGGCATCGTTCTCATCGTTGAAGAATCGGTAGCACAAACGGTAAACACCCTTCTCGAACTGAGCCACCAACTCGGCGAAAGCTTTTTTGTCGCCAAGCCTGCAGCAATTTACCAGTTCTGTCTGGCGGTCAATTGATATAGACTGCTGCGCTGATGAAATGGTTCCCATTTTTTTACCAGACAAATATCGGAATTGATTTCTGCAGTCGGGTGATTTTTCCCGAATGAATTCCGACCTGAAAAGTTTCGCCATCCCACTTGTCGCGGGCAAAAAATGAGCCCTGGCGATACAGTCTGACAGTTATAAAATAATATCCCACCGGCAATTCAATTGCATCGAAGGGAAAAAGCCGGCGACGCTTTTCAGTTACCACATTTTCGTCGGTCGCATTCATCGAGGCGATTCTTCGGGCACCAAGCCAGATTTCGACCCGGTCGGCCAGCTGCGAAACCCGCTTAACATCTTTTCCGGCAAAGCTTTCAATGGTAAGCACCAGCTTGCCTTTTCCCGATGGAGAAGTCTGAATAAGTTCTTCAATATCGGAAAACGAAGCGACGATGTCGGGAGAAGCAGAGGCTATTGCTGAAACAAGGCTAATTAACAGAATAAGAAAAAAACTTTTCAGGCTGTTTTTCTGCATGACCCGCTCCATTACCTTGAATTGGCGGTAATGTTCAATGCCGCAGGATCAGCGGGTCCCTTAATAAAGAGATCCTTGTATTCGAGCAGGTTGATTTCGACGCGCTCTTTAATCCGGCGCCCCGATGAATCCATGACGATTTTGATAACCGGGCGGATAACTGAAGAGGGGTTGTTTTTCAAAACCAGGGCATAAGAGCCATCGTTCAGCGATACCAGGCTACCTGCCGGATAAAGAGAGAATTTACGGATAAAGGCGGTCAGCACTTTGGGGTCAAAATGGCTATCTATGCCGGCATTGAGGATTTTCATGGCTTCATATGGTGACATGGCAACCCGGTATGGCCGGTCGGTGGTTAAGGCATCATACACATCGGCAACCGCGCAGATTCTTGCAAAAAGGCTGATTTCCTGGCCTTTCAGGCGCTTGGGGTACCCGCCGCCCTGAAATTTTTCATGGTGTTGAAGAGCAATCATTCGAGCACGTTCTGAAATTCCCCTGGATTTAGCGAGAATTTCATAGCCATAGGCCGGGTGCGACTTCATTTCGGCGAATTCCTGGTCGGTAAGTTTCCCATCTTTATTTAAAATGCTCAATGGAATTTTTAGCTTGCCAACGTCGTGCAAAAGGCCGCCGGAACCAAGATCGTTCATGTCTTCACGTGAAAGATTCAAAGCCTGGCCAATCAACAGGCAGATCGTGGCCACATTGATGTTGTGCGTAAAAGTGTAATCATCGAAAGATTTGATATCCATGAGGTTCATAATTGCATCAGGGGCTTGAAGAACCTCTTCAACCAGCTTTTCCGAGACTTCCTGGGCTTGCTGAACGTCGATGCCGTGCCCGGCGCGAACCGCATGGATCATGTTAGAAACAGCTTTAAAAGCAACAACCTGCGTCTTTTTCGAAACAATGACCTTTTCACCAACGGTTATTGTCTTCATTTCGGGGAACTTTTCGAACAGCAGATCGAAATTTTTGGCAACGCCGCTGACATTATCGGCATCGTTGATATCAGTAATCTGAAAATCGCTGACGATGTATTCTTTGCCGTCGGTGCTGCGAAGGTACAGGTCTTTTCTTATCATCAGCGCTTCAACGTCATATTCGCATTTAAGATTGCGGAAAATAAAACGCGAAGGCATCTGCCGGT
The DNA here is from genome assembly GCA_020722725.1 of Candidatus Methylomirabilis sp. GTDB lineage: Bacteria > Muiribacteriota > Ozemobacteria > Ozemobacterales > Ozemobacteraceae > DYKG01. The sequence continues at coordinate 42,822 of DYKG01000024.1, read as the reverse complement.
CACCGATCTTGTCGCCGGGAATCCAGACGAATTCACTGCACGAACCGATATAGCTGTAACCGGTGAAAATTGTAACGTCAGTTAGTTTTGTAGTTTGTCGCATAAAAAAATGAACTACCCTTACGGGTAGTTCATTATAGCATGCAATCGCTTAAAAAAACATTATCTGTTTTTTACCGCTTCGATTATATCACCACGATAGGCCTGGCCATGTTCGCTATTGAACAGAACTTTTTTACTGACAAAATCCAATGCCTGAGCTGCTTCGGGAGTATTTCTGAGAATTTCCAGATAATCGGTTGATCCAGCTTTCAACTGCTGATCGACAAGTTCAGCAACCTTGAGGCTGATGGTCTTAATTCGAGCCAGCACTTCATTGCGAACCGAGGCGTTTGCTTCGCCCGCAAAAAGTTGAGAAATATCTTTAATAGCTTTAATACCAGAATCAAAATCGAGCGCATTAACAATTTCATCTTCGCCAGAGGGCGTTAACAGACCGTAAGTTCCGGCCTTTTCGATAAGATACAGATAGGCTGGCACATTTATCGAATTGAAATTTTTGATTTCGCCTGGGCTGGGAATAAAGGTTGAACAGAGTTCAAAAGTGAAGGCAAGAACTTTCAGCTCGCCATAGAGGAAATCATCGGAGTCACCCATGGCAGGATAAAGGTCGGCGCTGGTGATTGGCTTATATCCATTAAATTTGGACATATCGCCGGCCATTTTTTCGAAAACTTTCTGATCTGGATTGGGAACATCGTATCCATAGCTGAAAGGATAGAGAATAAGTTCAGAATAGGTATGGCCACTGATACTTGCCTGAAATTTTTCACGCCTTGCAAGATCTCTGATCGCACAGACTTCAGGTTCACTGAAAGCATTCGGGCCATGGTAAGTGTCAGAAGAAGGTGAAGAGCTCGCGCCGACATTCCCCCATTCGTAACCATAGTTGCGGTTCGGGTCAACGCCATAAGTTCCGTTGCCGTTGTTGCGCCGGTTTTTTCTCCAATATTTGCTTTTTTCCTGGGAAAATTTGAATCCATCGGGGTTAACGATTGGAACAAACCAGATTTCACGTGAATCAACCAGCTTTTTGAGTTCCGGGTCACTGGCATAGCCTTCAATCAGTTTTTTCATGGTAGCCATAGGAACTTCTACTGAAGGCCATTCACGGGAATGATGCATTCCCATGATCAGGGCTGCCGGCTCGGCTTCATTTTTCTCAGGGTTATCACTCAGCTTGAGCGCCCAGATATCGAGACCTTCACAGCTCTTGCCAATGCTTTCCACTCTGCAGATATGCTTAAATTCTTCAGCCCATTTCTTCATCTGGACCGTAGCACTTTCATAGGTAAAATATTTGTCGCTTTTTGTCTGAGCGGACTTAACCTTTTTGATGTAAAGGTCAAGGTCATCGACCAGAATTTTAACGGTATGGCCTTTATCGGTAAAATAGCTGATCTTGCTCTTTTCAACAACTATTTCAGCAAAACCATCACCTTTTTTGGCCACATCATAGCCTTCCTGAACCAGTGCAGAAACCTGCAATCCGGTTAAATTGCCAACGCGCACCAGGCTCTTGACTTCGTCAGCAAAACTGCCGGCGGCGAAAAGGGAAAAAGCACAACATGCTGCGGCGACCCATCTTTTCATTTACTCACTTCTCCTTATGGGGTACGAAAAAAGATACAACTACTACTCTTATACGCTCTTCGAGATCTGGTTAATTCTATTCCTCTTATGACAACGTGTCAAGGTACCGAACCACATTATTTTAAACCATTGAGTCTTATTTTTTTCTCGGCCTTTCCATCGGCTAGACATTTCTCGGCGATTTTTATACCATTTATACTTAATTCGCTCGTGACACTACGATTTAAAGTGAGCCGACACGGTGGTCGGCCCATACGAATATTTCTTCTGTGGTTCGTATTATCTGAGGGGAAAAACCGCTTACAAAAAAGTTCTTCAAAAGAAAGGCCAGCTCAAGCATGCGCTTCAGCCGGCTTAAATTTTTAATTAAATGTTTAAATAGAAATCCGACGATTATTTATCATCAACCTTGATAAGTTTATCGCCGGTTACTTTCGGGCCTTTTAGAATATTGGTGAATGAAGTGTCGTTCGGGTCAACTTTACCGGAGCGGCTTTCAGCACTGGCATTATTGCTCTGAGAAGTGCTACCACCCTGCCCTTCACCGCCATCGCCGGGGGGAATAACCGGGCTTTCCTGGCCGGAAGTTGCCTGACTGATCAACTCTCTTTTTCTGGCAGGGTCAGATTCTTTTGCGATCTGCTGCATTGTCGATTTATCAGGAATAATTATGACTCTGCCACTTTGAATGGTTCGCGGGTTATCAATTCCGTTAACTTCAAGCAGAACCGGGTAGAGAGTCGGGTCGCCGTAGTGCCTGGCTGCCAGATCCCAGAGTGTGTCGCCGGTTTTTATTGTATGGGTCGTCACAGCCGACAACATCGAAGAGACCCCAAGAAACACCAGTATTACAAGTAATTTTTTATTCATCAGCTTCCTCCTGCTGCCTGGCGAGCCAGGTTCCAGTATTTTTCCTCATCGCTGAGCGCCGCGGCATTGAATCTCGGGTAGAGATAAGCCTTGACCTCAACCTTGTTACCTTTACTGCTTTCACTGCGGTTATCAAGTTCCGCATCCTTATCGACGATTATGCGAAATCCCAGAAATTGATTTGCCGGATCATCAGATTTTTCAATGATGAAATCAGCAACCTTCGCCAGGCTGATTGCCCGCTTTTTGCCTTCCAGGTCGCGATAAACCGTTCCATCATCAAATGAATATTTGACAATCTTTCGAACATTCTTATCAATAATGCAGAACTTCAATGACGCTGCCCCTGCGGCAGTGACAATTTCAGGCTTTTCATCTTCAGAAGCAGGAACAACCGCCAATCGCAGGTCATTTTTCAGATGTTCGAGAATGACGCTGGCCGAGCGAAGATTGGTAAGCTTGGCCTGGCTCTTGGTAAATTGCGAGAAGGTGCCCGACATCAGTTTATAAATTACGCCTGACAGCAGTGAAACAGCTATCACCACCACCATCACCTCGATCATTGTAAATCCGTGTTTTTTCATAGTTTAGTCCATGACCATGGTGTAAAGAGTAACCCGGTCTTTTTCACTGGTGTTACCCATGCGGGGGAATTCGACTTTGACGGTTATCAGGTAATTGGGCACTGCCTGGCGATTCTTAAGCCAGTCACTTATCCAGCCAAACAGGCGACCATCGCGGCCTTTGAATTTGCGCACTTCCATGCTTCGGGAAAAGGGCACTTCGCAGGCTGGCAGTGGCTTTATATTGTTGATGCGTTTTAAGAACGAAGAAATCTGGCCATCACCAGTCAGTTTGAAGTTTTCAACCGAACCCGCAGCCTTGGCAAACTCGAAGAAACTTAGATCTCGCAACAGATTTACGAGGTCAGATGCGTAATTGGTGGCCGCCACTTCCTGAAGATTGTTGGTAGTCCCTTTCTGACCGAAAGAAAACAGGTTATAAAGCGGCAGAAAAGCCAGGCTGAGAAATACCATGGTCACCAGCACTTCAATCAGTGAAAAAGCCCTGCGGTTTCGTTCTTTATTCATATTGTCAGTTTCCATTGATCAACAGTGGTTTGTCAAGAAAAGGATTGACCAGTTCTTCATGCGGGGCAGTTTCAGACGCGGGCAACTGATTTTCAGGGGCTTCAGCCGTAAGGCTGGAAACCGGCAGTTCAACAGGCATCACCTGGTCCGGTTCTATGTCGCCAATAATATCTGCTGGTTCAGAAGCCACCGCCGGAACAATAATCGTTTCAAGTGCAGACGTGGCAGTCACCCGGTCAACTGGTTTCAATTCGCCGATAACCAGATTGGAACCATCAATTTTAACCGTAACCGGATCACCGGAAAGCAGATTGAAAGTTGCGCTGGCTTTGACGAATTCAACTGCCTGCTGCTCGGCTTTAACCAGGGTCGAGACCCCGCAGTGCTCGAAAGACCAGGCTTGCTGCCCAGCACTGGTGAAAATGAAACTGCCATTGAGTTCTACTGGCAAATGCTGCAATTCAACCATGCGCCCAAATTCGTAAATTTTTTCGTTTACCATGGCGTTATCAGAATGGGCCTGGCAGGTTACCAGTCTCTGATGCGTGCTTTGGCGCGGAACAACGGCGTGAAACAAGGCTGCAAGAAGCACGATTGCCAATCCTGGGGCGAGAACCCAGAGCCACATATATTTTGCCTTTTTATGGCGCTCGGCTTCAATGGAATGGTTCTTTATGATCTCATTCATTGCCCGCTTCCTGATTTCGCCGCTGCGGAAAATACCATTGACATCGGCTTTGAAAGCTTCTTCGGCAGAACGAACCGCTGCGACTTCTTCCCGGCATCGGGGGCAGGCCTGGAGATGGCTTTCAAGAGCAACCCTGTCGTCAATATTCAGCTCAGGGTCGTCTATACTGTAGAGCAGCTGTTTGTCAGGACATTTCTTCATAAAGGGCCCTTTTTTCTCGAAGCAGGCTTCGAGCCTTGAATATCCGGTTCTTCACGGTCTGTAAAGGCAATTCAAGAGCATCGGCGATTTCCTGATATGACATTTCGTTGACCACCCTCATGACGAAGGGGTCGCGAACCTCTTCTGACAGAGTATTGATCATGTTCACTACCTTTCGCCAGGATTCGCGGCGCAGATTGAGCATCTGCGGATTGCAATCCTCGTTATCTGACTCTCTGAGCATCACTTCAGTTACCAGTTCAGTAGAAGCCACCGATCTGGAGCTCTTGCGGACATGATCGATAAGAACATTGCGGGCAATGGTAAGAAGCCAGGCAGTGAATTTCCTGCTGCAGTCAAACGACTTCAGGTGCCGAAAAGCCTTAACGAACGTGTCCTGGGAAATGTCTTCCACCTCCTGCAGATTTTCCAACCGCGACAGCAAAAAGCTGAAAACCAGCTTTTCATACCTTTCAAGCAGTTCACCGAAACGTTCAGTGGCTCCCGCCAGAACTGCCTGGACAATTTCATTGTCGGAATGATTTTCACTGTTCATTTAAAATACCGGTCTTGCAAAGAAAAAGTTTTCAATCTTCTGAAATAATTTCAATATCACGCGGGCCCATGGTCAGGCCATAAAAATCCTGCAGGGCCATGTCGTTCTGTCCGGCAAGCTCTTCGGGCTGAAAGCCCCATTCAATTACGCAACCCTGATTGACCAGGTCTTCGATATTGTCACTAGCCACACCGCCCACAATGTGAAGAGGTGAAGAAGTGGTTACCCGCCCCGAATTGCCGTTCACACAAATGAAAAAGCCGTGTGTCTCTGGAAGCGGGCCACTGCCGCTTTTGCCGGCCCCCAGCAGAATGCCGTTTTTAGCCACAATGGTCAGATAGCCGAAGGAATCGGCGTTGGCGTTTCCTGTGGTAAGGCAGTTGTTGACGATCGGTTTCTGCACTTCTACTTTGCCGTCGCAGAGAATCACTCCACCCTTTTCAACCAGCAACGGCATATCGATTACCAGGTTGCCTTTGAAACCAATGATACAGTTGAGAATCAGCTTCTTCTTTCCCGAATCATCGACGATGAAATTTTTGTTGAAAAACTCGTTTTTGCTGAGATAGGTCGGCTTGCCACCTTCGCCGTCAATGAGGTATGCCATGCGGTCTTTAAGATAATCGTTGCCGGGAATGAGCTGGCGAATGCTGCCGTTGTAATTGATTTCTTCGTCATTGCTGAAATTGTAATCAGGCTCGCAAAGCTTGTCTGGTTCATCATCGACGTAGCCGTTGCGTGGAACAACTTCGTCCCATGAGCGGTCTGGCCCGCCCGGGTCGCAAATATTCTTAAGACCGGCAAGATAAGGCTCAAAATCAACGATTTTAGGATCGAGACCGCTCAGGGGCGGCGAGTTACTTGGCAGACCAGTCTGATATTTGGCCACATCCAGTTCGGTGGTCATCAGGCTGTAAAAATCTCTGATAAAATCTTCATTTACGTTTGAACCCATGGCGCCGCGGTACCAGTCAGGAATCTCGGTGCAGACGAAATCGGTATAGGTCAGGTTCTGGGTAAAGGCACGCAGGGGGTAAACCCGCTGGCATTCAGGAAAATAGAAGGCGTAGGTTCTAACATAGCGTCTTTTTACTTTGCCAAAAATCAGGGTCGGTGTACACAGGGCCGGGGTTCCGAACAGATGCATCGAACTGCCCCGATCGATGTCTTCATTAACCCTGCTCTTGTAAATATTGACAGCAGTACCAAAAAGCGATTTATTTCGGAACTGAATGTCCCAAAGGCCCTTGTAATAGCCGTAATCGACCAGGGCAACCATGATTTTGCTGGCTTCGGAGTCGATATTATTACCGGGAAGGCGATTGTCGAACCACTTGGTCCACTCTTTTGAAATCATCCAGCCGGCAGATTTTGAGTTGAAATAAAAATGAAAATATTCGCCAAAATTGGTTTTGAGCATGTCGTCGGCGCTGCCGGCGTTGATATTGAGAACCAGGTTGCCGCTGTCGCCGGTGGTATCGGTGGTGTTTCCGCGCCCGCCAAGAAATATCCAGCCGTTTTTAACGAAAGAAGGCTTGCCATCAAGACTTTTGACAATGTTATCTGCGCGGTTGAACCTGAAATCAAGACCCTCGATACTTTCTTTTTTATTGGGAATGTAGCGGTTCAGGCAAACCAGCGGCCGTTTGCCAATCAGGTTGCCAGCGTCATTGATCGAGGTCTGATTGGCGATATTCTTGTCAATTGCGGCACCCTGATGAGAAAACAGGGTAAAGCGGTAAAAAGGCGGTGCCAGCAGGCGGACCAGCAGAAATTCCTTGCGCATGCGACTGACCTTGGTCATGCCCTCGTGGGTAATCGAAACCCGCACCTCAATGTTGCCGCGCCGTTCAAACGGGCTGTTGGCCAGACCCGCAATCGGTGCCTTGAACGGAAACTTCTCTCCAAGATCCACGACGTATTTTACTTCAAAGGAAATATTGCCGCCGTCGTCTTCAAGCAGTTTTTTCAGCCCCTTAACCGCGTCGATCCCTTCAACCACACCGGTATAATCTACCTCAGCCATCAGCCCGGTTTCGCCGGCAAAAGCGGCTTTAATAATCTTCTGACAGAAATCGGGGTCGCGCACCTCAAAATCGCGCTGCAGCTTGCGAACTGCGATTCTTCCGATGGCTGATGCCATCTGATAAAGCTTTTCACTGGTGGAAACCCGGTTGGTCAGAGAACTTTCCTGTCTGACTCGGTTAACCAGCGAAAGAAAGATAATCATTGAAAAAACCAGAGCCCCGACTACCAGCATCATCAACATGCCTTTTCGCGATACGACGCGGCGGTTGATCATATAGCCTTCACCCTTTTCATCAGCGCCAGCGCGCGCCGGTCATCGGGGGTCATTTCAAGAATTCGCTTTAGAAAGGCCTCTGCCTCATCCATCCGGTTAACCCTTACCGCGCTGATAGCGGCATGAAACAGCACCGAGCGATTGAAGGGAAAAAAGTCAAGCGCCTGTTTGAAATTGGCCAGAGCTTCTGCATGACGCCCTGCCCTCATATTCAGCGTACCCTTTATAACCAGAGCAGTCGAACAGTCACGGCTCGACGGAAACCCGAGAATCAGTTGATCGAGTGCTGCGAAAGCCTGCTCATCCTGCTGCAGCTGAATCAGGCACTGGGCTCTTTCCAGCATCGCGTTGGTATCGAGCGGATCAATCTGAATCGTTTTTTCATAAAGTTCAAGAGCCTTTTTAAAGTCTCCTCTGATGCGAAAAACATCGGCCATGTCGTTGTGGGCATTGCTGTCCATGGCGTTGAGGCGGATAGCCTGCGAATAGAATTCTACCGCCCGGTCGAGGTCGCCCTGATCGAAAAAGGCGTCAGCCAGCCAGTTTGCCAGCATTCCGCAGCCCGGGCTCAGCTTCAGGGCTTTTTCAAGGAATTCGACTGCCAGTTTCAAGTCGCCAAGACGAGCGTAAGAGATGCCCAGACCGGCATTGGCCTCAGGAGAGTTCTCATTGATAGCCAGCGCTTTTCGATAGTTTTCGACCGCCTGTTTGACCTGGCCCGACTCAAACGACGCAATGCCCAGCGCTATCAGGGCGCTGAGCTTCTTCTCGCCTTTTTTGAGGCAGTTTCTGGCTTTTTTTTCCATGTCGGATATTGCGATGGCCATGGGAAACATTATATCAGCAAAAAAACTTTGAAGCAGCAGTTATTTAACGCCAAAAATCATAAAAGTTTTTTAGAACTTACCCCGCCCGTTTTTGTTGAACTAAAGCTGACCACCGCTTCTGTCGACAATATCATTTATGCCTTCGCCAAAGGCCATGTGCCATTCAGCATCAGGGTTATAAGGGCAGACATGTTCCAACGTTACTCTCTCAAAATCCATTTCTCGACCATTCTGGATTTCAATTTGAGATAACAAAAATCGAATCTTTCGAGTTTTGTTGTCATTGATAACACGCCATTTAGGCAGATAGTAAACTTTTGAATAACAAAAAGCCATACCCTTTAATTTCTGAATAATGCGTAGATTCGGGCGAAGATTGAGTGCCGGCGCAGGGTCAGACCGAGCTTGAAGCGCAGCAGGTCAGCTTTTTTTATGGCAAAGCGGTGAATCTGCATGCAGTTCATTCCCGGATAGTTGGCGCCGGTATCGGTTCTCATGGCTGCGGCAAAGCCCACTTTACGGGCAAGGTTTTCGAGTTTCGCGGTGGTTTTGCCCCAAGGCCAGCAGATTGCCCGGCACGCGCCCGGCGAGATTTCTTCGATTTTCTGCAGCGACAGGCGCAGATCGTTTTCAACCCGGGCGGCGAATTCTTCTTCGCTTTCCTGGATCAGCGAGAAATCATCGGCATCACAACCGGGTTTTCCAGGTTTCAGAATGGGCTGCCAGGCACGGTTAACCAGACTGGCACCTCGCGAATAAACAGGCCAGCGGCCATTTTCCAGACTGCGACCCCAGGCCGAAATTATGCCCCAGTGATTGTCGGTATCGGGATAAAAACCGGTCAGGTCGGTTGAAGTAAAAACCTGGTTGTGAAGATGGGAGTGGGAAAGAACTTCCCAGACTCCGCTGTCAACCATGCTTTTCAGTTCAGCCTGCGACAGGAAATGACTCAGATCGTTGCGCCGGGCGAGGCTATGCGCCGTATTGAAATCAACCATCGTCGCGGCCGGTGCCCGATCATCTGGTCGAATCAGAGAAGTGGCCACAAAAAGTGCAGCTTTCATGCCATATTTCTGCAACAGCGGATGTGCATAAAGCAGATTGTCGATGAACCCGTCATCGAAGGTCAGACAAACGGCAGGACCCGAAAGCCTGCGCCGGCCTTCGAGATAATCGATCAGCTCGCGAACCGAAAGGGTCGCATAGTCGTTCTTCTTCAAAAATTTTAACTGCTTTTCAAAATCGCGGCAGGAAATACTGAGATGAACCGGGTCGGGCGAACCGATGCGGTGATAATACAGAACTGGTATTGAATCGTTTATCATAGTAATTCCCTGTAGGCGTCGAGGGTGGCTTTAACCATGGCGGGAACCGAGAAGCGTTCGACGGCAAGTCGGCGCAGGGATTGTTTTTCAGACTCGGCAACCGGGCGCTGTTTGAACGACAGAATGCCTTGCGACAGCGATTTTTCATCGCCGCAGGAAAAAAGGCGCAGCGGCACCAGACTGTTCATTTCAGCATTTGCAGGTATGTCTGAAGCGAGCACCGGAACCCCGAGAGCCAGTGATTCTCTGACTGTACCGGAAAATCCTTCCTGATACGAAGCGTTGATGGTGAAAAGACTGCGTGACATCAGCGCCGGAACATCGTCGCGAAACCCAAGAAGATGTATGCGCCCGGCAAAGCCCTTCTCGGCGGCAAGTTTCTTGAGCTGGTCACTATCAGTATTCTGGCCCGCGACGACCAGATGCAGATCTGGCCATGTTTCGGCTGCCAGGTTGAAAGCTTTCAGCAGCAGAAGATGCCCCTTGTTGGGGTGAAAATTGCCGACCAGCAGCGCCGCCTTTGCTTCAGAACCAACCGGCCATGGGCCGTTGAGCTGATGCTCTGCCAGGGGTGAAAAGCGATCAGTATCGGTGGCGGAATAAACCACCCTGACCCTGCCAGGGTTAACCCCGGTTTCTGTAAGGCGCTCGGCAACCGCCTGGCTTACGGCAATATAGCCTCTGATAGCCGAAGTGCAGTATTTTGCCCGGCTGACCGGGTTAAAATCAGGTTTAAACAGAACCCGGCGCGTGACGATCAGGCCTTTGAAGCGACGCAGCAGAGAAATTAACAGCCACTGGGTATGGGCCCAGGCACGATGAACATTGACCACCTCGGGTTTGAATTCATCGTAGATTTTCAAAAGATTGTATAAAGAAAGGGGATGCAGTTCTTTGCGGTAATTGTTGGGCCGAACTTTCAGACCGGCTTCAACCGCTTTGCCTTCAAGCACGCTACCTTTCTGACAGACAAGCAGAACTTCATGCCCCTGCAAATGCTGCTGCTGTGCCAGAAACAGGGCCTGCTGCTGGCCGCCACTCCATCCTGAACCTTCGAGAGCGTGAATAATTCTCATATCAATATCCTGGTTATTCGGGTGTGCTTATTGACCCGGTTATTTTTGAATGATACCATTCCATCTTAATTCGTTTGTATTAATACGATTAGAGGCGGGTCGGTCCCATAGGACGGAAAATCGGAAAAAACGGTCATTGAGCCAGAATTTCTGGTCAAAATGACCATTATCGCACCGGACACTTCGACTCGGCAAAGCCAGGCTCAGTGACCGTCTAAGTGGTTTTACGTTTTTGGGAACAACCATCTCGAGTATCAATTAATTTGTAAAACTCATCCTATGGGATAGCCCATACGAATATTTTTCTGATCGGTATAATACTATCTGAAAACTACCACTGGGAGCAACAAAATGTCTGAAAAATTTATGCACCGAATCAAACTGCTGATCATCATTGCCCTGATTGCCCTTTCATCTGCCGGATGTGGCGGAGGCGGCGGGTCTGATGCAGTTGACCCGGCGACTCTGGTCGCTACCCTGGCAACGGGAAAACTTTCAACCGACGGGGCTGGAAATCAGGACATTCTTTTTGCATCGGTGGGTGGTTCAGGGGTTTCAGGCGGCTGGATCGAGGATGTCAACGGCAACAAAATTGCCGGTTCAGATCTGGCGATGGAAAACACCACCAGCCGCTACGAAGTTCTGATGCAGAGGGGTGAAGGGGGCTTTACCGCCGGAACTTACGTTTTAAAATACTTCGTTAACGGCGAAGCACTCACCTATAAACGAGAAAATCTTCAATGGACCACGGCAGCCCAGTTTCAGACAGCACCCGACCCTTTGAACTGGAACGCGATCAATCGCCTGCTTACCGTCTCTTATAATCCGGTAAACGGGGCAAATGTGCGATATTTTCTGCGAATTTATTCAGCGGTAACCGGTTCGCTCTATCGCGAAACCCAGCCGACCAATGGATTCATGATTACTGAAACCATATCTTTTCCTGGCGAATACCGGGTTGTTCTCAATGCTGAAGTTCTCGAAAACGGCCTGGTGGTTTCTACCGCCAAACACAATTTTACCACCGTCATTCAAGCCTCAGTCCGGGTTCCTTGACCGCATCGACCCAGTACCAGGTGTATCTCAACTCATCGGTGTACTGGTATCTCTTTGAATACATGCCGTTTCCCGCTGCAATCTCCTGACCCGCCGAGATTTTAGCCTGCTGGTCGCAATCAGGGTTCTTTAGAAGAATCGAGCCCTGAACCACGCAAATTCTAGTCAGAACCGAAAAAACCCTGATAACCACCGTCCCCTTTTCAAGCTGAAAAGAGGAATGTGGCGTGCGAATCTGGATCGAGCTTCCACCAGTCGCCCTGATTCCAACCAGGCCTTTTCTTACTTCACAGTGCCCCGTATCCTGAAAGAACAGCAAGGAATCTTCCTTGAGTCTGAATTCGCGGGCATCGCCATTGCTGATGAAGCATTGCCCATCAACAAAAGTTAAAATTGAAATATCCTGATCGAGACCTATTTTCCCCTGATTCAACTCAAATGGCTGACCACCGCCTTGCTTGTAATAAACCCGGCCACGGCAGAAATCAGCCTTCAGTTCAGCCGCATGGGACGAAACCGTTGCCAGGAGAGCAAAAATAAAAAGTGCCGGAAAAATTCTTGCAGTAAAGCTTTTCAATCAGTTATCCACCATGAAAATATGAATTTTCTTATTCTCTGCATCGGTAATCGCAACCGTTCCATCCTGGCGCACCGCAACTCCGGTGGGTATCCATGGTTTTGGGCCCGGGGGAGCTTTAAGAACTGCCAGCTGACGACCCTTCTGATTAAACCTGACAACCTGAAATTTGCTCGCATCGCAAACCCAGATGGTTCCCCAGGGATCGACATCGAACCCCCGTGGCTCAACGCAGCCTGTCTGAAAACCTGCGGTCTGCTGACCCATTGGTGAAAACTTTTTCAGAATTCCGCTCTTCTCAAGCACCAGAAGGCCATCACGGTCGGTTCGCAAAGAAACGGGCGCTTCAAAAAGGCCATCGCCGAACCCGCCCAGATATCTGCCTTCCACATCCAGACAGGTTACCTGACCGATTCCACGATCCACCAGCCAAAGCTCTTCACCACGAAAATCGAGGCCGGCAGGAACATCGATCATGACGCTCTTTTCCGGGTCACCTTTGGTTTCAAGCAAAAACGAACCATCTTCGGCAAATTTATGCAGACAATGGCGGGCCGTATCCGAAACGAAAATTCGACCATGATGACAGGCAATGGCAACCGGCAGTCCCATTTCTCCCGGCTGATCGCCTTTACTGCCAAAAGCAAGTAGCAGACGACCATCTTCGTTGAAATTCATGATACGGCGACGCTGAGTATCGATCAGCCAAAGACTTCCAGACTCTGACCAGCACAGCTCTTCAGGCCAGGCCCGTTCAATTTCGGCTTCTTTATCGACCGCAGAAAAACTGCGCTTAAGAGAAAAAACCGCCTTTTCGGGCAGATCGGCAAGAGCGGTAAGATTCGCTACTGCATCCGGGTCGATTTCATCAACCGCTACCGGCTCGGTTGCCGATGCAGATGCAGTCTTAAATTCCTGTTTGAAAACAACTACCGGATCTGCCTGGCCATCAAGACGGGCTTCGGCCACAATCTGCCAGGTCGGCATATTTTCAGGGCGGGCCAGAGTAAAAACCATTTCATAGGGTTGAAATTTGTAATTAACCGAACCGGCAATGCCATAAGGCGCGACAAGCGCCGGCTCAAGTTTCACCAGTTCATTTTCATCAGATTTCAGGGTGATAATGACATTATCAAGCCTTATCATCTGCCCAAGCGGGTTGGCCTGCAGCTGGGGCTGCTGTTTCCAGTAAAGACGAAAAACGATGCTCGATGATGAATCAACCATTTCAGCAACCAGATCGGGAAAAGCGCCACGCCGCGCCATACTGCCATCGGGCCCGCGGATAGAGTAAACAGCTCCAGGCAGCAACTGATCGGGCAAAAAGGTGACCTGACCCGCACGAGCACTGAAAAATTGCCCTGGAACCGTCATCGGTTCACCATCAAAGCCCAGTAGAAAAACTTCAAAATGCTTCTCAACATAATCTGCCGGCTGATCAGCGGCACATGAAAAAACAAAGCCATTCAACGGATTAATGAAAAAACCTTCAGCAGGCGCAATCAAAACCGCCGGGCTGGAATCCTGAGACGGCGTTGTTACAGGCAAAGCCTGATCAATCGAAGCTGAAGCGGTCTGAGAGTCGGAAATATTTATGGTTTCTGATGACTGTATTTGATTTTGCGGCAGATCAACAGTCGCAGGCATCTGGATCTGCACCGTCGAAGCAATGGTGGCATTGGCAAGGTCTGCGGGAGCTTGCATCAATGCCGGTGCAGTAGCCGGGTTTGGAACCGAAGCCTGAGCGGCAACAGGATCTGAAGCAGAATCAACAGTCGGCACAGCATCAGGATTTATTGCCTGAGCAGGAGCAACAACCGGTGTTTCGCCCGCAGGCAGTTCCCTTTCGGTTACCCCCAGAACAAATCGCACTTCGGCACCACTTTCCTGAGTTGGAACAAGCTTAACCTGGTAAATTCCGGTTTCGTTGATTAAAATCTTCTTCAGCGGCTCGTCTTTAGGGTAAAATGCGGTCGGCGCATTTGAGGTTAACTCAACCGCCGTAATTTTTACCAGTTCAGTCGGCCCCTTACCCTGCTCAGACAGAGTAAATTCAACTTCAGTACCTTTTTTGAGCAGAATGTAATTGGTTATTACCGCATCTTTACCGCGATCGGCGGGGAAAATGCCACGATAATTAAACGTTTTATCAGCCCATACTGATGAGCCGGCAAAAAGCATCAACACCAGAATAAATATTTTTTTCACACCATTTCTCCATCGTCGGGCCCTGGGATGAAGTTCAAATCAGACAGAATCTTCATTTTGGCCAAATGATTTTTTGAAACATAAAATTAAATTGCCCCGGACCAGGCCGGGGCATGAAAGCCATAACATTAGTAATCCAGCCGGTATGTAATTTTTATTTAAGCCAGACTGAATCCGGGTTAAGTTTTCCAAGCAGATTCCAGACCTTCTGGGCTTCGCCATAAGCAAGATGACGATTATACACGTCAGCCAGCACAGCAAGCCCATGTTCGACACGATACATTCTCGGCTCGCCTGACACCGCTCGCAGCAGCAGATCCGTTCCCAGGTCAGGCATTCGTTCAACTGCAGCCAGGCCGGCAAGGAAATACCTTTCGCCGGTATCGGTATTGAGATACAGCGGAAAAATGACATCTTTGAGCATTCTGTCGACCTGAGGGGTCAATGAAGCTTTAATCTGCTGGTATACTTCCCAGGATCGATCTTTGTTGTTGGTAGCAGCTGAATAGAGCAAAGAAATCGGCAGCCCGCCCCAGCCTTTGCATTCAAAGATTTTGCCTCTATAACTCTGGCCATTGGCCATTTCTGCAATCATCAGCAGGTAATTGGCATAGTCTTTTTCAAGAACTGGAAGAGCGCCATTATCGTAAGGAAGCAGTCCGGGAGTTTCAAACATTTTTTTGATAAACTTCAAACCACTTTCGGTAAGAAGATCGCAGGGTTCGAAGCTTGTGAATGTTTCTTCAATTTCAGCTCTTTCAGCAAAGCCTGGCACTTTTTTCATGGCTTCGAGGGTTCTGATGGCCTGGATTTTATCCTGCATTTCGTAGAGATAGATATTTTTCAGATTCTGCAAAGCCTGATAGGTTTCAGCCGGAGCTGCCTGCGGATAATCGCTGAGAAACTCACGATATTTCTTTTCCCGCAATTGCGGTGAAGCACTGTGTTTTACCGCGCGGGCAAGCCCGCACCATTCAAGCCCCACGGGATTGTAAGCCAGATTCTGAGTATCTTTAATTGCAACCGAAGTTAAAGCAGCTTCAGGGGCCTTCTTGGCAAAATACGAATACTGCAGCTCTTTTTCAATTCTTTCGGCAGCCGCGATGCCTGAGATTTTGCCATTCTTCAGCTGGGTCAAAGTATTTTCAATTCTGTCATTGCCGCGATGAAATTTGCGCAGATCCCTGGTCAAACTTGAAGATGGCCGCACCAGTTTCTGTCCTTCGATGAACTGTTCGGCAGAGCGATGATGATTGGCGGTGATATAAGCGTCCATGAACAGGGTCTGTTCTTTATAGTTCAGCGAGCGCCCCATTGCTGACCGTGCCTGATCAACCAGCAAAATTGCATCTTCATTACGGTTGGCAGCAAAAGCATCAATTGCCTTGAAAAGCTTGACATTGCCCACATATCTGCCCCTGGGAAAAACCTTGAGATAGGTTTCAGCA
This sequence comes from Candidatus Methylomirabilis sp., assembly GCA_020722725.1. Lineage (GTDB taxonomy): Bacteria > Muiribacteriota > Ozemobacteria > Ozemobacterales > Ozemobacteraceae > DYKG01. Next base: position 26,944 of record DYKG01000024.1, on the reverse strand, counting down.
GCCAGCATGGCCTCTTCAGCCAGTTCGGGGTTGTAGCAGCTTATCGCAAGCAGAAAGCCCTTTTCTCTTATTCTATCGATGAATTCAGGTCTGGTATAAAAAATTGCATCGGCAAAAGCATTTTTGAGAATCTTCTGCGCACTGTCATGATCTTTTTCCCAGAGATTCGAAGCTCTATAAATGTTTTTTTGAATCGCTTCAAGAGAAGGTGCGGCAAAAACACAACCAGCCAGAACAATAAAAAGAAAAAGGGCAATAGAGAATTTCAGAGACTTCATTTTACTCCTCCACTATCAGGCTTCGGACTTTCATTTCTGTTGGGATTTTTATTTTCATTACCATTCCCGGGTGCCCCGCCAGGTCTTCTTGGGCGGCGACGGCGACGGCGGTTACCTGCATTTTTGTTTTCATCGGTCTTCTGACCGGGTGCAGATTTTTCGGTCTGGCCTTCAGGCCGGTTTTCGTGACGTTTTTCTGATCCGGGCTGTTTTTTGTCGGTTTTTTTATTTTCGTTGCAGTTTCCTGGCACATCCTTTGCTGGCTTTGCATTATCAGATCCCTGGGTGGTCTTTTCTTTTGGCTGGCTGGGTCTGGTTTTTTCGGAATGTTTTTGGCGTTCACCGGTTCTCGCCCTGGGGTCAGCAGATTTGAACTGGTAACCAGCAAGAATTTTTTCGATCGCATCGAGTATTTCTTCTTTACCGGCTGAAGTCTGAGCTGAAAATGTAAGAGCCAAATTGAGACCCATATCTTTCAGTATGGTTTTTTTCATTTTCGCCAGATTCTGGTTGCCAAGTTTATCGATTTTGGTCAGAACCGCGATATAATTGAATTTCTGATCTCGCAACCAATCATACATTTGAATATCGAGAGAGCTTGGTTTATGGCGCGAATCAAGAATTTGAACCACGGCTTTCAGGCTTTTGCATTCAACAAAGAATTCATTCATCATTACCTGAATTCTTTGTCTGGTTACCTTAGAAGCTTTGGCATAGCCATAACCAGGCAGGTCAACCAGATAGAACTGATCATTGAAATTGTAGAAGTTGATCGTCAGAGTTTTGCCGGGAAGAGAGCTGGTGCGAGCCAGTTCACGTCGGTTTGCCAGCGTGTTGATCAACGATGATTTGCCGACATTACTGCGGCCTACCAGGGCAATAACCGGCAAACCGTCATCGGGCAAACCTTCTTTTGCGGTGATACAGTTGGTAAACAGCGCTGAAGTAACCTTGATGGCCATCAGTTTCGGGCCGCCTTTCCTTTTTTGCCTTTGGCGTCGATACCGATAGCTCTGCGACTGAATTTAAGCGGAGAGTTTTTTGGTTTTCCGACCAGAGCCAGACCCAGAACTTCATCGGCGGTTTTGACTTTATGAATAGTCAGGTTTTTTCGAATATTTTCTGGTATTTCTTCAAGCTCTTTTTCATTTTCAGCAGAAAGTATGATATCGGTAATTCCCTGGCGGTGGGCGGCAAGCAGCTTTTCTTTTATGCCCCCAACCGGCAGAACCCGACCACGCAGGGTAATTTCACCGGTCATTGCAAAAGAATTGTTTACCGGCACTTCATTCAGCGCCGAGTAAATTGCGGTAGCAATGGCGATACCTGCAGAGGGGCCATCTTTGGGAACGGCGCCTTCAGGAAAATGGATATGCAGATCCAGGCAATCGTAATCTATGGGTCGCATTTTGATCTGATCGGCGTGGCTGCGCAAATAAGACATGCCGGTATGGGCCGATTCCTTCATTACTTCGCCGAGAGAGCCGGTAAGAATGATCTTGCCGCGACCAGGCATGAATACCACTTCGATAGGCAGAATAGTTCCACCAACTTCTGTCCAGGCAAGACCGTTAACCAGGCCGATTTCGTCTTTTCCTTCGCGCTTTTCAACATGGAATTTGGGTATGCCAAGATATTTTTCAACTTCAGCAGCAGTAACTTTTATTTTACCAGGCTTGCCCTTTTCCTCTTTTTTCGCATCTTTGCAATCACCAACCACGATATCTCGGGCAATCTTGCGACAGATTGAGGCAAGTTCGCGCTCCAGGCTTCTTACACCGCTTTCTCGAGTGAATTTTCTTATAACTTCAACGATTGAAGAGTCGTCAAACTCAACCCCGAATTTATCGATCCCATTGGCTTCTTTTTGCTTGGGAACCAGGTATTTGCGAGAAATCTGGACTTTTTCCTCCTGGGTGTAGCCGGGAAGATAAACAATTTCAAGACGGTCGCGCAGCGGCCCCGGAATGGTGTGGGGAACGTTGGCAGTGGTAAGAAAGAGAACTTTCGACAGGTCAAATGGTGTCGAGACGTAATGGTCAGAAAATGAATGATTCTGTTCAGGGTCAAGAGCTTCAAGCAGCGCTGAACTCGGGTCACCCCTGAAATCCATGCCCATTTTGTCAATTTCATCGAGCAGAATTACCGGATTGTTGGTTCCGGTATCACGCAAGGCCTGAATGATGCGGCCTGGCATTGCACCGATGTAAGTTCTTCGATGACCGCGAATTTCTGCTTCATCACGCATGCCACCGAGTGAAATTCTTGAAAACTTGCGATTAAGAGAGCGGGCAATCGACTTGCCAAGCGATGTTTTACCAACACCCGGGGGACCGATCAGGCAAAGAATCGGGCCTTTGATCGACTTTTTCAGACGACAGACGGCAAGGTATTCAAGAATACGCTCTTTCACCCGATCGAGACCATAATGGTCTTCATCGAGTATTTCCTGGCATTTTTTAATATCCATACGATCTTTGCTCCGCTTTTTCCAGGGCAGAGATACCAGCCAGTCGATATAGTTTCTTGAAACAGTGGCTTCAGCAGAGCCAGGAGGCATTTTGTTGAGCTTTGACAGTTCTTTTTCTGCTTTTTCTCTGGCTTCTTCCGGCATACCGGCTTTGGCAATTGCCTGCTTGAGCTCTTCAAGCTCTTCGGTGCGCTCATCAGTTTCGCCAAGTTCTTTCTGAATGGCTTTCATCTGCTCACGCAGATAGTATTCCTTCTGAATCTGCTCCATCTGCTTGCGCACCTGGCCGCGAATCTTCTTTTCCACCATCATGATCTCAAGTTCACGGTTGAGAATGGCGGCGATCTTTTCAAGCCGGGCGCGGGGGGCAAAGGCTTCAAGAATTTCCTGTTTTTCATCAACCTTGAGGTTCAGGTGCGCAGTGATTATATCGCCCAGTCGGCCCGGCTCTTCAACATTGTTGGCCACCATGATAACTTCGAGGGGAATTTTTTTGTTGAGCTTGACGTATTGCTCGAAAAGAGCAATTACATTGCGCATCAGCGCCTGAAGTTCGATGGTTTTGCGATCTTCGACTGCAATTCGCTCAGCTTCAACTTCAAAATACTCATCCATTCGCGTGAATTTTCTTATGCAAACCCTGGTAGTGCCCTCGACCAGAATTTTCAGTATTCCGTCGGGCAGCTTCAGGAGTTGAAGAATCTCGGCAACGGTTCCGGTTTCATAAAGATCTTCAACCTCGGGATCGTCTGTTTTAGCCTGTTTTTGAGAACAGAGAACGATCTTGCGATTTTTCAGCATCGCTTCTTCTATCGCACGGATAGACTTCTTGCGACCGACGAAAAGAGGCACGACCATATAAGGAAAAACCACCACATCTCTCAGAGGCAGAAGCGGGAAATTCTCAGCAGGGTTGAATTGAGCAATATCGCCATCAGAATTATTATCAGGAGGGTTGCTGTGATCTTCAGTAGCCATGTTTAAAATCTCCTATCAAAGTTGCTACGATTTTACTGTAATCTCAGATAAAAAAACAAAATATTTTCACAAAATCAGTTTTTTTCGGTTTTCTTTTCTTTTTTAATGAACGGAAGTCGTGAAAGAAGCCGACAAAGTCGCTGCAGCAGACAAATTCTCGGTTGCAATTCGGCATCGTTGTCATCAAGCACCGCCGGCAGATTCATCAGGCAGGCTTCAATATTTACTTTCTCTTCAATACAAAAATGGAAAATTCCCAGATAATTTACACCCTGAACTTTTTCAAGTTTATCAAGCTTGACAGAAATATCTTTTTCAAGCTCGGTGTCAGGTTCTGAATCTACCCGGCGTTCGATGCCGCTGAGTTTTGAACGGATTCTTGACAGCGTGCTGCTGCAAACTTCGAAATCTTCAACCGGCCGGCTTTTCCATTCGCGGAATGCTTCATTGAAAGAAGCCGGGTCAAATTCACCAGCACTGTTGAGACCTTCCAGCAAAACCGGCAATTGAGCTTCGCGACCTAGAATTCGCAGGGCAGTTTCTATCCATTGCCGGCGTTCGAGCCGAAAACCGTGAAAAACCACATTGAACGCAGCAAAGAGATCGAAACGAAGATCGGCGCGAAAAATAAAATTCAGAACCCTCTCATGGCTACAGTCAAAGCAGCGCACATGATTGACGTGCCCCTGCATCAGAACCGCCAGCGAAACAATTTTCGCAGCAGTCATTTCCGGGGCGGGAATTCGATCTTCAAAGAACTGACAGACTTCTTTAAGGCAGTCGAGATAGGGTTTGAAAGCCTCTACCCCTATTAGACGATTGAACATCACCGAAAAACCGGTGCCCTGAAACAGACGCCCGATTTCGGTTTTCTCGCCCTCCTCAATTAGAGTGATGACTGCACCGACCAGTCTTTTTTCAGCCGAGAACTCAAGCAGGTCGCAAAGGCACTCCGCAATTCCGGCAAGGCTGCAATCGCAGGAAAGCTCACTCTTCACCTGGCTCTGATCGGCAATCTGCTCGGCAATTTTTTCAATACGCCCGGGCAGGCTATGCACATCACGGTTCCATACCTGCCATATTTTCTCAAGCTGATGGTTTAAAACTCCCGATCTAACTTCAACTTCATCGGTTATCGTAGCCGGTGACGGGGTCAGGGCAACTGTTGCCGGCAGCATCTTTCCCAGCGCATCTTCACAGACCAGATATCCCAAATATCCTGATATGACTTTGTTGAGAATAACTTCCGGCATTTCCATAAATTTTTTCTCATACCTTACCAGCAGAGGATGCGAATTTTCAAAAAATAAACTCGCTTCGGCGACCTTACCAGCGGGATCTCTGATAAGGTGACCCTCTGGAAGAATCGATCTGATGCGGGCATCGTAATTCTTACGCTTTTCGGTGATTTCATTCATCAAACCAAGCTGCTTCATCAAAAATGGATAATTGGCAGCATGTTCGATGGGCATGAAACTTTTGCGCAAACCATTGAAAACCACTACCTGGTTTCGGGCCTTGACTCCGTCTATGTCAAAATCAATCAGACGGTCGTCGATTACGGCACAAAGACTGATCAACGGCTGAGGAAAAACACTTTTTTCAGACCATGGCTGGCAGTTGAACGGCAAGGCCTGGAAAATCCCGGCGCAAAACCGGTTTAGACATTTTTCAAGAGGCAGTCCCAAAGCCATCTTTCGGGCAAAAAGAAATCTCTCACCATCTACTTCACGAATTTCCAGGTCTTTCATTTCAAGACCCTGAGCAGCTGCAAAGCCAGTTGCAGCAGGAGTCGGCAGATTGTTAAGGTCATAAGCGGCTGAGGCTTTTGGTCCCCTCACTTCTTTTACGCTGGAAGTCTGAACATCAGCCAGTCCTTCGATTAAAACACCAATACGATGAGAGCTGATCCAAACTTTGATTCGCGAAAACTCAAATTTTTCCTGCTGCAAAACCTGAGAAACCACTTCTTTGAAATCGGGTAATCGATTGCCGAACAGTTCGGTCGGCAAGGACATGAAACCCGCTTCCAATAATAGAGTTTTCGGCATCTGCATTCTCCGGTAGTGAATTAATCAGGCTCGAATTATATCCCTTTGCTTCGCCAAATTCAAGTCATGTTATCTATCGCCGGAAATCATGACCGACAAAGAATTACCAGAAGAATAAACTCCGGGCAATGGGCTTTGTAGAAGCTTTTCTGCCGTTTGCCGGTCGAGCAACAGACGGTTTGACAGCCCATAATCAAGCTTGAAAACTTCAAGATAACCATAAAGGTTGAAAATATTGACCTTATTCAGGCTTTTATATAGATCTGGCGACTGATAAAGCCCGGAGTTTTTATTTTCAATTATGAATCTCAACCTGTACTGGCCAGGCTTAAGATCATGTGGAACAATCAGCGATCTTTGCAATGCAACCTTAAAATGCGCCTGCTGCTGCAACTGGCTGCTGACGAATGCTGATGGAACATGGCCATCGTGGCCGACAATCAACCCATTGCGACTAACCGGGCGATCATCTGCATCAACCAGAAGAGCCCAGAAACGAATGCCAGCAAAGCTTTCTGAATCGCCTTCATAACCATATTGGTATGAGATTGCCTCGCCGGGGCGGTAAGAATTGGCAAGTAGAGATTCATCGGGCAGGTAAAATATACCGTTGTCGATCTTGATTGAATCACTTGCCCGCATCTGCTGAAAAAGTTTTTCCGGCTCCCTGGCATCCTGTAGAGAAAAAAGATAGCCATCTGCCGCAATTGAAAACGAAGCAATCAGACTGGTCAAAGCATCAGCAGGATGAATGAAAGTCGCAGCAACCTGCTTCTGGCGCTGCAAAACTGCAAGGTCAGCCAATTCTTGCGGCCCAACCGCGTCGAGAAGCTGAACGCCTATGTCTGGACGAAAATTTTGAGTAAGACGCAGAAAATAATATGGCCTGAATTCCACATCATTACTCATCAAAAGCATTGACCCGGCGGGAACAGTCGAAAGAGCGCGATGGCAGTAGTCGGTCGAAGCCGAATCCGGCGGTTCAAGCCTGGTCAAGGCAAGCATAACCGAAGAAACGACAATAGCCGCACAGATCAGATTCCTCAGACGTTCTTTCTGAATCGCCTGAAATGAGAATGCGGCCAGAGCCGAAAGGCTGAAAAGGCACGGAAGCAACATGGAATGGGCTTCAAAAGCATGGTAATTAAGAACAAAAATAAGGTTAACCATGGCAGTAACCAGCAGAGCCTTTTTCAGCGTATTTTGGCCCCGATTTATCGACAGGGCAAGAACTGCTGCAGGCAAAACCAGAACCGAAGAGTCGGTAAAAATGAACTGCATGAAAAATACAAAGCGCTGCCATAATTCCAGAGTGTCAAAGGCAAAAAGACCACCAGAATAAACCGTGCCGCTGAAAACCCGCAAAAAACCGGCCACCCCCCGCCCAATCTGCGGGTCGAGCAATAAACGCCCGGGATTCTGCAGCTGCAGAAAAAGATCCAGACTCGGCAAAAATCCCACGCCAAGCCCAGACAAAAACCAGCGCCAACTTAATCCTGCCATTGGCTCTGATCGCTGCCAGACGAAAAAAAACAGGGTGAGCGCATAGAGCCCAAAAGTCGGGCGGTGCCCCACTCCCAATGCCCCGATTAATCCCGCCAGAAAGGCCGGAAAATTGCCGCTGCCGCCCTTCTCGATCTTCAACCCAATCAGCATACCGGCTGCAATGAAGAAAACTTCAAGACAGTAAACTTCAAACAGAATTGCCTGGTCAAAAAAAGTTCGACTCGCAAGCAGCAGAATTACTGAAGTAAAGGCGGGCCAATGACCGATTTCGGCCTGGAGCAGCAGAAAATACATCATCAGCAGAGCGGCAATTGCAATGACCACCGAAAGAAAATTCAGCCTTAAAGCCGCATCTGCCGGCGCAGCACCGACAAGACTGAAAGATGCAAGACGCATTAACAGAGGATACCCCGGGGCATGCGGAACATCTGAAGTCAAAGCAGCAGCAACGAATTCACCGGAATTATACCAGCCGATATTGCCATTGACCCTGGGAATATAACATACTCCGGCTACCACAACGACCAGCAGGGCAACAAACCATTTTAAGGAATTCTTTTCGCCGGTTGTCATCAGTTGCTTTCAATATTTCGTAAAAGCTCTTCGCTGCTGTTGCCGTCATCGGGAAAAGCAACCGCCTTGTATTCAAGGTCTGAATAGAGCTTTCTCGTTGTCTCGAAATCGAGCAGAACCCGGTTGAGATCATCAGTGATTCTTGCTTGAAATTTAAGCGTGCCTTTGCGGTTAGCATCGGGAATCATGACCAGAATACTGTTATCATCAAAACGACAGATCATGTCGGTTTCACGAATATATTCATCAAGACGGCTTCCGAGCTCTTTAATCAGTTCAGTAACAATTTTTTCCAGGTCTGTCTGGGTCGGCTGGCTATCTTTGAAGTGCACCTTTCGCAGTCTGATCAGAAGAAAAGAGATTAATCCCTTGTCGTTTCTGGCACGATTGAGCAGATTGTTCATGCAGTCGATGAAATAATCGCGTGAATAAAGGCGACTGGTCGAATCGACGATATTTTTTTCGATCAGATGCAGTTTTTTGTTGGTAGCTCTGATTCGGTTATTGAGCTCTTTCATAATGCCAAGGGCCACCATGGGAAATTCACTGATCAGGTCGCAGAACTCGCCTTTTCTTAATACCAGCACCCTGGAATTCTGCTCAGCCATTGCAGAGGCAGCGCGGGGTTTGTCATCATACAAACCCATTTCCCCGAAGAAATTTCCCTTGTCAAAACCGGCAAGAACTTTGATAGCCGGGGGTTTACCGGTAAAAATTGAAATTTTTCCTTCGATTACCAGGTACATACAATCGCCAAAATCACCTTCAGAGAAGAGAATTTCGCCGGCGGCAAATTCCTCTTCTGATATTACTTCAGCAATCTTACGTAACTCATAGCTCGACAGACTGCTGAAAATCGAGATTTTTTTCAGAAACAGAATTCTTTCAATGATTATCATGGGTTAATTCCTCAGCCATATTGCAGGCCGCGACTTTCAAGACGGTCGATAGCCCAGTTGCAGGTTTCATGGATCGTGCCGTCGATAACTCGATCAGAACGAATTTTCTTCAAAACCGGCAGAAGTTCGGTTAATTCAATGAGACTCACCGTATAAATCGCCGCCTCTTTCAATTCAAGGTCATGAAAAGAAAGATATTTACCAAGAACAATGCGTCCTTCACGGTCTCTAATCGAAAACACCTTCATTCCATAACCGGCGATGTGTTCGAGAGAGATGTTTTCAAGAACCGGAATGATATGATAAACCAGTTGCCGTTCGCCCATGTTCTGCAATACTTCAATGGCATTACTGATCAGTTCTTCATTGGAAGAATAAAGGCTTTTGAAAAGGTCGCGAGCCTCACGGTTCTGTTCGGGTGCGACCAGACTGACGATGAGCCTGGTAAGAGCCCAGGCTTTTTCACCCAGTAGAGTTCGAATATACAGAGTCTTATCTTTGCCAAAATCGCGCATCAGAATGTATTCTTCAGCCTTAAGCTCGTAGAGATTCTGAATAACCTTCTGACCAAACTGGTGCAGATAATCTCTGATCGAAGAATCCTGAGACGCAGCCAGAATTCCTGCAACTGTGGTTTTTGCATGCAACGAGGCTTCGCCGCTTTCAAGCACGGTAATCAGCTCAGAAAGCTTATCATCGTAATGGGAAATAAGGATTTCCTGTGCCAGTTGCCGGTTGCGCGGGCTGGCATCCGACAATCCCTCGACAACATGGTAAAACCATTTCGCCTCTGAAAGCCGCGCAAGAATTCGCAAAGCCAGAAAACGAATCTCGCGGAAACTATCTTTGATCAGAGTGCCGATTATTTCGTAAAGTTCATCTGCTTCACCAATACAGACGATGCGCTCGAGAGCAGTGGCGGCCGCCAGCCTGATTCGCGTATCGCCCGATGAAAGAAACGGCTTGAGATTTACCCAGAACCGTTCGTCACCTGTGAATCCGATTATTTCAATGCCCTTAAGCCGGTCTGATTCATTTTCGCTGTATATCGAGCATTGAAGGATCTGCAAAGACTGAAGCATCTGATCGAGATCGCCGATTCGGGCAAGAATAACCGCTGCAAGCCGCCGCAAATCTTCAGAACCACTGTTGAGAAATGGCAGAACCTTTTCTCTGAGCCGCGCCGAAGAGGGAAAACGGGCAAGCGATCTGAGCGCCATTTCCTGAAGTTCTGCATGGTCTTCAGCCAGGCATGCAAAAAGAAATTCAAGGGTGGGATTGTCTATGGGGAAGCTGGCTTTTCGCAAAACTGAAACCAGGCGATCGGGTGGAAATTTTACCAGGCGGTGCATCAGAGCCTCACGCCGCTCTCGATCACCATTATTGAAAATCAGCTGAGAAATCATCGATGCCGTGTCTTCATCTGCAGTTTCAAGAGTTATCAAAAGCAGATTCATGGTATTGGGGTCAAGAGGCAATTTTTCAAGCTCGCCTGACCGGTTGAAATCAAGCGACGAACTTTTTAGCAGATGCAAAAGCCCCTCTCGGTAAGGGCGACGCATCATAACCGTAAGCAGCACCCAGCCTGCCCCGAAAATCACCGGCAAAACCATGACCAGCTGCCGGTACTGGCTGAAATAAAAAAGAAACAGACCGGTTAAAACAGTACCTGATGGAAGCAGAACCCCTTCGTTGATCGTAATGATTCTGGCTTTTTCTTTAACCGGCAGGGCATTGTAAAACAGATTATTGATCGGCTGAAACAGGGCATTAGTCAAACCAGCATTTAAAAATTTAAGCCACACACCTGGCCAGAATGAAAATGAAGTCAATGTTCCGATAAAGCCTGATGTTACCAGCGCCGGAAAAATAACATTCGAATTACTTATTCCAAATCTTTGAATCAGATTGCCGGTTATGCCGCCCTGAAAAAGAAAAGCCAGCAGACTTGAGAAAATGGCAAACAGGCCATAGAACCTCGCCAGTTCACTTTCTTCCGGGAAGCTCAGGCTGAAAATTTCCGCTGTTTGAAATTCGCAAATAAAATAGAGAATTGTTGAAAAAATTGATGAAACCACCAGATAAAAGACAAGACGGGAGTTTATAAGAATGTTTAGAAATTTACGCAGCTTTTCAAAGTATCCGCCATTTCTACGCTCTGATCTTGACTCAATATAGGGTTGAATCTGGGTTTTTACAAAAAGATGCCCCATCAGGCCAAACATCAGAAACGCACTGGCATGAAGGATCAACCAGAACCACAGCAGGTCGGGAACTGAATAGCGGACAGACAGCCAGATCATGCAGACGCCCGCCGCAATTTTACCCGCAATTACCCCGGTAAATATTACCGGAATCAGGCGCTTGCCTTTCAGCGAATTGAATTGGGTGCCAACCAGAACCGATAGAATCACCGGCATGAGAAACTGCATCAAGTTCGCAACAAGAAAAATGAAATAGTAATTGAAGCCTTCAAATACCGGAGATTCAGGGCTTAAACCAAGGCTAATCGAGAATAAAATCACCATTGCTGAAACGATTCCACAATACATTACAAGAAGACGCTTCTCGATGTTGCCTTGAAACAGGGTTAAAACCAGGCTTATAGGAATCGTCAGAAAAGCACAGGAAATGAACATGATCGGCAGATTTTCAAAACCAACCCTCTTGATGAAAAGAGTCTCTGCAGTCGCATCACCAACGCCCAGAGCAAACCATATCAGAAAGTTGAAAAACCAGAAAAACCCAACTTCGCGCCATTCTCCGGCACGAATATTCAACAAACCTGATATTTTTTCGAGTATCATCAGAGTCCTGGCAGGCCAGTCATTATTTTTCCAGCCGTGCTGATTATTACACAGGCAACGAAAATTGCTATGGGTATGAAGAATACCACAGGTAACAGCTTGCTGATAAGCTTTATTCGGTTGCGGGCATCTTCTTCAAAATAATCACTGGTTTTCTTAAGCATTTCCGGCAATTTGCAGCTTTGCTCGCCGACAAATCCTGCTGACAGCGAGGTGCTCAGTTGTAGAAAAAAATAGCGAAGATTACCCATTCGTTAAACCTTACCAGAATTTCCAGTCGTATCTGACGCCGACCCTCTTGTCTTTTTCAGGTTTTTCAAACTCAAGGTTCACAACAAAACCCTTGGGAAGGCGATATTCAAAGATAAAGGTTTCTTCTTCTCTTTCATCAAGGGTACCTTCGTAGGCCATGAAAATATTCTGACCAATATATTTTCCCGCCCGAATGAAAGACCTCGATCGACCTTCGGTTTTATCATACAACGAAGTGAGAAACAATTCATCAAGATTCAGGGCGGCAGAAATGGTATTGCCTATCAACGCTGAAATATAAGTGTTTTTCAGGCCTTCGAGAATCTCAGATTCGAACAAATCCCTGGTGTCTGACTGCATGGCACTGCTAATGTCACGACCGAGAGTCAACAAAGAAAGCAGGTCACCTTCAGACATCGGCGGCGAAGAATAAATTTTCGGGGTCATCGATGAAATCCGCCCCTTAAGAGTAAGGTAAACCTGAGTGTTTTGAACCTGCCCTTCTGATTTAACATAAATATGGGGATCGAAAGAATCTTCAACGCCACCAAAGCGAATCTCACCCGTATCTATTCTAAATTTGCGGCGTTGGAAAAATAGCCAGCCCTGAACACTTGAGATACCGCCTTCAAGATTAACTTTATCCAGGTCACCCAGAACTGAAAATTTTCCCTTCATTTCTGCATTTAAAAAAGAACTTTTGAGCCAGAAATTTCTTGGTACTTCGACATTTACCCGATAATTTAAAGATTTCAAAAATAAATTTAAATTTGGCCGGTCTTTCAGCAAATCGGTACTAAGATGAAATTTTCCACGGGGAACCAGAACATCGCCCAGAATTTGCGGGTTGTAAAGATTGCCGCCGATACTAAAAGTGGCGCTGGCACGCTCAAGTTCGAAATTAAGGAATGAAAAATCAAGCTTCTCACCCGAAAGCCTGGCAGATATAGAGCCTGGGCCATCGCGAAAATTGATGCTACCGTTACCGTTAATGTTGCCACGTCCGAGCGAAGCGCTCATTTCATCAATGTTAATAATGCTGTCCTGAGTTGAAGCTGCAAACTTCAGGTTTTTGAAAGGTTTGCGCATCCCAGAAATGCCAAGTTCGTCGGCTAGAAGGCTCAATTGCCCTGCGATCTGCGGCTGTCTTGGATCACCGTTGAGATGCAGATCAGCTTGAATTGAACCGCTCGCCTGTCTGAAAATGCCCGGCAAAAAAGTCGGCAGATCACTGATTGGACTTCTGGGAATACTTAAATCAAGATTGATCCCGGTGAGATCAATAAAATTATTGTGACTGACCTGACCCTTCATTTCAAACGAACTGGCCGGAAGTTTAACCTTCAATTCTTCAAGGTTAAGCTGCCTGGTATCGCCTGAAAGCCTGGCCGATACTCCGTTAATTTTTCGGTCAGCTATGATAAAATTGTCAATTCTTGTGTCAGCACGCAGTTTCAGGTCTTGCATTCTGCCAAAAACCGATGCCTGAGCTGAAAGACTGCCGTCATAATTCCAATCTGGAAGGTCTAGAAGACTGCCAAGGGCACGAATCGAGAAGTCGCTGCCGTTTACCATCAGAGCCATTTCAAATCCTGGTTTGAAAATCCCTTCGATTCCCAGTATGCCCTGCCGGTATTTAAGCTCCAGTGACCGCACTTCCAGGCTGTTATTCTGGTATTTTAACTGCATCGGCCGGTTTGAGACTATTACATCCTGGTCTTTCTGAATTTTGATGGCATCAAGTTGCATTTCGACGACATCAGGGGTTAACGAAGCCAGGTTCCCACTGATCGAGCATTGTCCGTCAACGACCAATCCACCGTAATCAAAGGTTTTAATACCATGTGCCTGAGTAAGAAAAGAAAGATCAACATTTTTCAGAATCAGATCTGCTTCGTAGTCTTTCTTGCCTTGCCACTGAACTTTCCCCTCGAGCGCAACTCCGAGGCGGTCAAATTCGGCTTTGATTATCTTCATACCCGCATTATCAACCTCAACCTCTGCGCCAAGATTGCCCAGTTCGCGCTGATTGGCCATAATCTTTTCCCCAAACAGGGTAAAATAACCTTTTTTCTCAGCACCTTTCCATTCGATATTGCCCTGCATATCAAGCTGGCCACGCAACCCTGGTAGAATAGCACTTAGATAACTCACTTTTTCAAGCCTGATGTCTTCAACTTCAATTGAGCCATCAAAACTTTCAGGCCCAAGCACCTGGCCGATTACATTCAGAGTTCCGCCGGCAGAACGCACGAACAGGTTGCGAATTTCTCCCTGGCCACCAATTATACTTCCCTCAAGAAAAAGGCTGTCGATAAACTGATCATAAAGATTAAGTGAGCCACCATCGATTAGAAAATCCCAATGATCATCCTTCTGCTGCTTCTTAAAACTTATGCTGCCCGAAACCTTGCCTGCCAGGCCATCTCTGACTGAAACACCAGGGAAAAAACCACCGATGAAATCAACCCCAAGTTTTTGAAAATTCAATTTGAAACTTCGCGTTTCACCATTCTCAAGGTTGAACGAGTAAAAGCCATCGATCATCCCTTCCTGCTGAGGAATAATAACCATGGGGGAAAGATCGAGCAGGTGATTCTGCAGTTGAATCTGGGCCTTGACCGATGAAATGTCGCGCGAAAAGATCTGAAGACCGCTACCCCAGACTTCACCACTGGCCTGCGGGTCAGCAAAAGAACCGGAAATCGAAGCTTTCAGAAAGGCAGAACCAGACACAATTCGCTGAGGAACGGCAAAATTCTTCAGATCGACGTTTTCAACCAGCACATCAGCGTTAAGCAATTCCGGTGAAATGACTCCCTTGAGTTCAATAAGCCCACCGTCACCAAACTCAGCTGAAGGGTTTTCCACTTTCCACTGATTGCCCGACCCCAAAATCCGTCCACGAATAATCTCTGGTTGAAATGCTGCAATATGAGTGTTCTGTAGATCAAAATCAAACTCATATGAACTGCTGGCAAGGTTTCTGGTTTGCAGATCAACTTTGAAGAACCCGGAACCAATGCCTGAAACCGGAAAATTTACAAATCTTCCAAGGGTTTCAAGGGTTTCAAGGTCAACCTGAAGAACCGAACCTTCAATCTGACCATTTTCTTCAGACCATAAGGGAATGGTGGCGGATGCATGGATTTTTCCCGCGCTTGCCTCAATCATTGTCTGAAGCTGCAAATCTGAATCATCGCCAATTCGCCAGTTTAGCTTGCCGCGATTCAGATCGATGCCATGAATAGACCAGTCAGCGGCGGCAAAAGTTCCGCTGCCCACGAACTTTCCATCTTTACCGTCGAGGGTTCCCTGAAATTCAAGACCGCCTGGCTTTAAGCCGGGAATTGCATGGGGCAGCTTTGCAATCAGCTGATCTGAAACCTGAATTTTTTCCCCCACAAATTGCGCCCGAAATTTTGAAAAGCTTTTTTCATCGCCGGTCCAGACAGCATCAACCAGTAATTTCCCAGCCTTGTCCTGGTTTTTAAGAGAAATTTTCCAGGGTTCACCGGGTTTTCTGCTGCCTTTTACCTCAAGCGCGCCAGCAAAACCGGCCCATGAAAAGTTTCCGGTTTTCAGACTAAGATTCCCCACCAGTTCCTGATTCAAAAGTTTCAGCAGGTCCTGTCCCGGTTCATCGATGCGCTTTCCAATGTCTCCCGACCATTCAAGGGCAATGTCTATTTTTCCATCGGAAATTGCAAAGCCATAATAATGCTTTACCAGCGCCAGCGGAGTGAAAAGGGCGATGTTGTCGTGTTTCCAGGAAAATTTAACTGTAGAATCGCTACCGACCAGATCGATCATCGCTCTAAGATCAGCTGCGCCACCGAATGGGCCGCTTCCTATCGATGCCACCAGATTTGCATTTTTATAGCCCTTTATTAGTCGGGCATGGAAGTCGTTAAAAGTGAGACAACTGCTTTCTGTCTGCAGATTAAAGCCTTTAATTTCAGCCTGGGTTATAGGCAGAATGTTAAAGGGGTTTTCTAACGGATTGCGAGGTTTTGGCCGCCGTTGCCTGGTGTCGAAGGTGGCGTTTACCATTTCAGCCCGCTCAATGACTGCCCGGGCAAAATAATAATCAAGCAAGCCAGTTCCAGAAGCAAGATACAGATTAAGTTTTTCTGCTTTTAGAAAAGGTTCGTTTCCCGGCACCATAACTTTGAAATTTTCAATTCGAATGGTATGGCGACCGACGTTGAACCTGGCTTTATCGAGAGAAAAATCTATATTGAATTCACTGCTTGCCAGGTTGCGCAAGCGATTGACCAGCATCGGTGAAAGCTCGAATGAATGCTGATAGGCGAAATAAACAAGGCCCGAAACCAGCAAAAAAAGGCAAAACAGAACCGCGAACAAAATTCTTAGGCTTCTAATCAGCTTTTTCTTCATCAATAATCGCCGGTCGACCGGCCCCAAACTGCTGTTCTGATTCACTTCTGAGCAAGGCCGCCTCTTTTTCGATTCGACCAGGGGTGAGAATTTGTATTATAGCATAGTAAATCGAAGCCCCGACAAGGCCATAAATAACCCCATCAACCCCGGCCCTGCCTGCAATGTAAATTACCGCCAGCGAGCAGACCAGGGCTGAATACATAAGAAGTTTGGCAAACCACCAGCCGAGCCGGCTGAACCAGCCCGGCCAGTTGTCTGCAAGAATTCGGAGTTTTTCGGCACGAAATCTTTTTAACAGATAACCATACCCGGAATCTTGAGCCGCCATTTTTTCCAGCAACTTATCAAGATCAGCCGGGCACTGACCATCTTTTTCCAGGATTTCACGGATCTGTTTTTCCAATTTTGTTTTGCTTAAGCCTCGTGGTCTTCTATAAACCTGTCGTCTTTCCCCGGAGGTAACATGAGCATTTTTAAAATGCTGTAGCCTGACAGCCCAAGAACCACCGTCCATGAACATACCAGCAGTATCAGACCACTGCGATCAATTTTAATGAGACCCGGGTAAGTCGCAACGAGAACCAGCATTGGAAATCCCCAGATGGCCAGAGGAACCGCAATCGACTCCTGATCTTCATCTTTGAATCTTTTCCAGATCAGCAGCATGAATATGCCGATTACCAGCAGCATGATGAATCTTATAGCCCAGACATAGGGCTGATCTGCCACCGGGGTTCCAGCCATCGTCAATTTTGCCCAGCCTTCCTGATATGACCAGACTACCAGAATCGCAGTAATGAAAAACGGCGTAACATATTTCATTATGAACTGGAAAAAATCTGGAATTCTGATATCGCAACCCTTATGAAGTTCAAGCCAGGCTCTTTTGGCTCCAAAAACCCACATGAACACGAATACTTCGATACAGGCTACAACCACCAGGCCAAAAGTGCCGGCCCAGTAATCCATTTCATCGAGAACCCCGTTTTTCAGCCAGAAAATCGGGCCATGCGCCAGAATGAAGGTCGTTATGCCAATAACCAGAACTGACTTTTGATGACTTAAACCGGCCTCATCTTTCAGGAAACTGATAGCGGGGGTAAGAAGCGCAACCGAACTGGTAATGCCCGCGATGAAAAGCAGAATGAACCACAGAGCACCAAAAAACCAGCCCATATCGATCTGCGAAAAAATCATGGGCATCGACTGAAAACCCAGATCGAATGAACCGCCACGGGCTATCGCCATCGTTCCTTCAGCTCCAAAGAATGCTACCGCGGCGGGAATTGCGATCGAACTTCCAAGCACCACTTCGGCAAATTCATTGGTTGATGCAGTTGCCAGACCGGTTAGAACAATATCGTCACGTTCAGAAAGATAGCTCGCATAAGCCTGAATTGAACCGAGCCCCAGCGAAAGAGTGAAGAAAATCTGCCCGGCAGCTGCCAGCCAGATTTTTGAGTTATACAACTCTTTGAAGTTGGGAGTCCAAAGAAAATTGAAGCCTTCTGAAATTGTTGAAACCGCTCCGGGTGTATCGCCAAGCGTTAGAACCCTGATCGCCAGAATCAGTGCAAATACGAAAAGCAATGGCATCCCCACTTTGGCCAGCTTTTCAATGCCCGCAGACAAGCCCCTGAACAAGAAAAAAATGTTCAATGCAAAGGTTATCAGAAAAAACCGGTAGGCCGTGCTGTTATCGACGAAATACCGCTTCTTCAGATTAACACTGACGTAGGGGCAGTCTTTCGGATCAAGCTTTGCATTGGTCGGGTCCCAGGCTCCATGAACCTGAGGATCGTAAAGAAGATTGGGCGGAACCGCGCCCGCATCGCTGAGGTTGGAAATGTTCTTTACATCTTCAAGCGTTGCCGTTTTAATTATTTTAACCGAGCGCCCGATACCCTGAAATTCGCCAAGGTACCGACCCATTTCGTTTCTTTTGTTTTCAAGACCCGCTGGCCCTTCAAGCTGAGAAATATAGGTACCCTTAACCGAAAAAAAGCTGAAAGAAAGGATCCATGATTCAATGTAACAATAGTATGCACCGATAAATAAAGGCAGAGTAAAACCAAGAACCCCAAGATATTTTACCAGTTTATTGCGCACCATTTTCTGCAGTACCCCGGGCATAGTTCCGTGCCCAAGTGTACCACCATAACGACCAAGTCCCCATTCGATCCACATCAATGGGATGCCCAATAGAAAAAATGCAATAAAATAAGGAATCATGAAAGCGCCACCACCGTTTTGCGCCGCCTGGGTCGGAAACCTTAAAAAATTCCCGAGTCCAACGGCATTTCCGGCCATCGCCAGAATCAAACCGATTTTTGATCCCCAATGCTCTCTTGGCACCGCTCCTGGATTTTCTGACATCAGTATCTCTCCTGAAATAATTATTTTAAACAAAACAGGCAAAAAAAAACCCCGCTCAACTAAGAGCAGGGCCCTTTTTACAAAAAGATTACTTGCCTTTGGCAACCATATCTTTCAGTTCTTTGCCGGCTTTGAATTTTACAACTTTTTTGGCCGGAATGCTGATGGTCTTTTTGGTCTGTGGGTTTACGCCTTTGCGAGCAGCGCGTTTTGCAACTTCAAAAGAACCAAAACCGATAAGCTGAATTTTGTCGCCTTTTTTCAGGGTGTCTTTGAAAGTGTCGAGCATTGATTCGAGAGCTTTCTGGGCAGTAGCTTGGTTGAGGCTGGCTTTGGTTGCGATTGCTTTTACGAGATCCGCTTTATTCATCTGGAGTTCTCCTTCTTGAGAGTTAAATTGATGAGGTGATTATAATTACGCCTGATCATAATTGTCAATACCCCCAAAAAAATTTTTTGCCTCTTTTATAGTCTGTGAAAGGTTCTCAAAATTCACCCTCGGGTGTACCCAACAAAAACCTGCTTCAGATCAGAGTTTTGGCTACATCCCCTACCCCCGCACCCACAAACATTTTCACCCGACTAAAGTTTATTTCTGATTTAACTGTTTGTTTTTTTTCTTCTACTGAGAGATGAAAGGAAAAACAACACAATAGATGGTTTGCAATGAATGTTTAAGTGGGCATTTTTCTTTTATTCGTTAAGCCCAGAGAATCAATGCGGCGCTTGATACAGCTCTGGATCGCAAGAAAAAAACACCCTAACATTTCCCTGAAAAATTGCCGATAACAATGGCAAATATTGATTTTGGGGGAATAGTATGCCTTTCTTTAAACACAAACAGGTCGTTGTTTTCCTGGTCATGGCAATTTTTGGTCTGATGCTGGGCTTACCCGGTTGTAAGGAAGGCACCCAATCCACTCCTGTTTCATCGCTGATTAGTGGACTCAACCAGAGTCAGGCAACCATCGACATTTCTAGCAGCGAAGATTCGGTTTATGTCTTATCAGGAAAGGTTTCTTCACCAAATTCATCGCAGAATCTTTCAAATATTGTTGTGAAACTGTTGTTCAACCAGCAGCTTGCAGCAACCACCAAAACCACCTCAGATGGCCAGTTCTATTTTTCCAAACTCCCTCCAGGCCTTTACGAGCTGGAAATCAGCTCAAGCGATGGACTATACAAGACAACGAATTATATCGTTAGAATTCTTGAAGACGGTGTCACCCAGCCCGCCTCACCAGTTGTAAACCTTGAACTGACCAATCCCGGAACCGCCCCAATCAATGCCAGAATAGAAGGCGAAGTCATTGATGCCAATTCTGATGCGAAGCTTTCTAACATAAATATTGAGCTGGTCAAAGCTGATGGCACTCTTCATTCTACCGCGCTGACCAATTCAAATGGATACTTCAGTTTTGACGGGCTTTCAAACGCCGAAGTTTATACGGTAAAAGCGGGAAAGGCCTCAAACTTCGTTGAAAATCAGCAGAACGTTACGATCAGAAGCGACGGAGTGGTTTCTCCAAGATACTCAATTTTGAGGCTTTCTGCAAAACCAATCGAAAAATTTGCTATCAAGGGAATAGTTAAGTCGTCAGACAATAAATCAATCATCAACGCCGAAGTGCGAATATATGATGATGTAAATCTTACAATTTCAGCAGCTCAGGCTACCAGAACAACAGGTGATGGAACTTTCATTTTTGATGGACTGAATGAAGCAAAAATCTATTATCTCAAAGTTATGGATACGAGCTCAACTGAGGCGTCACAAGTGTACCCGATCAGGGTTCTTGCAGATGGCAGTACCACTCCTGAACTGACTGAAATTTTGGTTTCAAACAAAGATAACATAGTTCTTTACGACATATCAGGAACGGTTTACGATGTGTTTACCGGTGGCCCGCTTGAATATGCCAGTTTCAAATTTGAAAATGGCTCTTCGCTTTTAACCGATAAAGATGGATTATTTCTGGTAAAGGACCTGTTGCCGGGCAATTATAATATCAGCATTTCCAAGTATGGTTATGAAACAACTAAAGCCGGATTTACGCTGTCATCCAATGGCACAACCATGCCGACCAAACTCAGCTTTCCGATGGTTCATACGCTTAAAAGCGGCTACGGTTCGATTGCTGGTCGTTTTATCAACATTGGAACCGGCGAAGGCGTGGAAAATCTATACGTAAGACTCTATGAATGGAAACTGTATACACAGGAAAAATACGTGACCATCCTCCAGAATGGAACCCCAACAGATGTTTTGGTCACTGACTCAGCCTATGGCTACGACAAGGCGGTTGTTTTAACCACAAAAACATCCAGTTCAAACAACAAAGAAATATCTAACGAACTGGCAGGCTCATTTAAATTAACCCACCTTGAACCTGGCAAGTATCTTGTTTACATTACCAGTTCTGCAACAGAGCCTTCATCCACGACCTATTCAACCAGCAAATCCTCGGCGATCTTCAATTGGCCAATTCCCAACTCCGGAGCAGACGCCGGCTTCAAGGCCGAAATAAGAGAATTGGAGGTTTTGGCCGGACAGACAACTTATTGGACGAACTACGAACAGGAATACAAGTAATGAGAAACATAAAGCAGAGTCTATTATCGCTTGGAATTCTTGGACTGGCACTGATGTTTGCTGATTCTGCATCAGCGCAGGTTCTCGAAGTTGTTGATGATCGGATGAAACCGGTGGTCGAGAGAACAGCTCATACCGGTTCATGCTATACCGGTTCGAGCGGCCTGGTAACTATTCCAACCCCGGATTTCCAGAAAACTAAAGTGGCCTTTTCTTACAAACAGGGACTCTGGGAACAGGATCTGCTGATCAACAACGTGAAAACCGAACTGGAAAAGGATGAATTCACTGCTGGTATCAGGGTTAACATCGATGATAACCTTGAACTTTCAGCAAATCATTTGAAATATGAAAGAAAATCAACCCCAACCTTTAAAAACATCGATTACAAAGAAGACACCGTGGCTTTCGGCATGAAATACTCGGCCCATCACGGCGACAAAGATATGTGCATGGGTTTCACCTTTGCCCCCATGACTGCCGAAGAACTCAACATGGCTGACATCGAACAGATCGAGAACCTGCGCAACGTATATCTGACCATTTCTGAAACGGTAAGTGACAATCTGACCGGTTTTCTCAACCTCACCTCAGCCTTTACCAAAGAACAGAAAATCGATTTTGGCAATGGCGTGGTTCAGGAAGTTAACCGAAAAGACATACTGATCGGCGCTTTCGGCCTCGAATACAGTTTCGCCGATTCCGCTTCGGTTTTTTGCGAATATAAAGTCGGCAATTACCGAGACATCTTTAAGGCAGAATCATCGCGACACCGCCTGCACGCCGGCCTCAGACTCGGCAACCAGAATATTCAGGCGGAAGTGTTGGGCATGAATCTCTCTGAAGACAACCCAACCATGGTGCTTGGTGGCAGTCTGGCTTTTTGAATGTTTTTTCAACCGGAAAAAACGGTGGCGAAGCAGTTCGACCACCGTTTTGTTTTTTAACCGATACACATTTTTATCGAATTGCGATAGAATTTTTTCAGACTAAAAGAGGATTTTAACTTGGCGATTTCTAAATCAGAATTGGGCGCTCAAGACCTGCTTGCCAGCCTTACAGGCGACAATGGCATGCTGGCCCTCGATATTCTTGAAGAGATCGACAATCGCACTCCAACTCGCGCCGAGGTGCAGGTTCTAAAAGAAGCCTTCTCCATTGTGCGCAATCCGGTGCTTTCTTTTCAGCTGAAAAAATCATTACGGCTGGCCGCATTCAAGCTGAAAAACACCCATTTCAAGGTTTCTCTCGATGGCATGGAAAAACTGCTGAAAGACACTTCGAGGCTTGAAGATCTCGCTCTGGCAATTACCACCGTTGAACCCGTAGAAGCGTTTCTCGCTGCTGACATGGTCAGGCAGGCTCAATGGCAAAATTTTCCCGCCGAGATACTGCCGTGCTTCTGCTCTTTTTTGCGGCGCCATGGAAACATCCAGGATTCTCAGGCCCTGCAGGAATTGACCCGGCACCCTGATTCCACCGTAATTACCGCAGCCCTCTCAACCCTCGAAAAAATCGACCCGGAAAACCTTCAGAGCATTATTATTCCGCTTCTCGATTCGCCCCAGACCGTGGTTAAAGCTCAGGCTGTCCAGGCTTTTTATCGCTGGAACCGCCATCAGGCATTGCAACACTTATTGAAACTGCTTTTTTCGAAAAATGAGCAGGATATCGTTCTGGCCCTGCATCATGCCACCTATTTTCCCTACCCTGAGCTTGAATCACACCTGATAAGACTGATGACCGAGGTCGCAAGCCCACCCATTCTTATGCGCATCAGTCAGATTATGAAAGCCAATGCCAATATCGATCTGCCCTTCAGAATTTTCTGGGTAAACCGATCTCTTGAAGGTCAACATCAAAGCCTGGTTAAGGGAATTCTGCTCGGAGTAGTAAGAGCTCTGGCAGACAAAAAACTTATCGATGTTTCGGCACAGAATTATCTTAATCAGCTGAAAAACAGGGTTCGCCAGGCTGAACTTGAACTCATCAGAAAATCCTGCAAAGTCGAAGAAACCGAAGGGGAAGAAGCGACGAACCTGCTGCCCTCCCTCGATCAGGCACCCGAGACCCCGCCGGCAGAAGTTCCCATAAATAATGAGCCGGAAAATTTGGAGACTGCTTCAAGAGAGCCGGTTCTCAATGTTGTAATTCCTGAAAAACCGCCCGAATTCGTACCGGATTTTGACAAATACCCGAATCTCAGCGAACAGGAAAAAGTTCAATTTCTTACCCGGCTCACCGCTGTTCATTTCAAGCAATTCAAGTCTAAAATTGACAAACTGCTTGAAGAATCACAGGGAAAAGAACTCGCAGGGTTAATCAGCCTGTTGGGCAAATTCGCCGGGGCCGAATCCGCAGAAATGATTAAAAAGCATTTCAAAAACGACAACCCTGATGTGATTTGCGCGGCAATCAAAGCCGCAGTGAAAATTGACCCGGAAACCCTCTGTCTTTATCTGCCTCAATTCATGCAGGATAAAAATGGAAAAATCAGGATGACCGCGACCCGAACCTTCGTCAGCATTGACCGTGAAAGCATAAAAGGCCTGCTTACCGGCCTGCTCTCTTCTTCAAACGTTAAACAGAGAATTCTCGGGGTTTCGACCTCGATGCTGGTAGATTTCAATATCG
The DNA here is from genome assembly GCA_020722725.1 of Candidatus Methylomirabilis sp. Classification (GTDB taxonomy): domain Bacteria; phylum Muiribacteriota; class Ozemobacteria; order Ozemobacterales; family Ozemobacteraceae; genus DYKG01. Next base: position 3,123 of record DYKG01000024.1, on the reverse strand, counting down.
TCAGACAACCGCTGCTAAATTGCCTGGCGAAGGAAACTTCGGTAGAACTACTGGAAAAAATCGGCATGGTTCTGGCGGCGAACCCCGACCGCGAACTTCTCTACGAAACCTATAAAAGCTACCGCATCTGCCGTGCATCCATGAAAGCCGAATTCAAACAGGTGGTAGACAAAGTTGCAGATAAGCTTTCAATCGTTTTGAACAAAATCAATACGGTTGAAGAACTGCTCGCTCAGGTTGAAAAAGATTATAGCCTTGAATTGCAGGATCAGAAAAAACGGTCAGAACAATCAAGCCACCCCCAGGACAGCGCGGCAGAAGCCTCAGAAGTCGGGGTCACAATTGAACAGCTTAACCGGGAAGACCACACAATACAGGGCATACTGACTTCTAAAAACCCCGACGTGAAAGTCACCCGGGCCAAAGCAACCATAATCATCTGGATACTGGTGGCGATCGCCTGGGGGGGCGCGATTTCAGTTATCGCTCTGAAGCTTCTTACCGGAGAATGATTACCACATCGCTGTTCTGATCAAAGAACCAGGATGCATGACGTTATAATAGCCATAGGGTGCGGCATTTCCATAAAATCTCAGATATGGCCCATAAACGTACCCGCGTCTGAGTGGTGCCAATAACGATTGTACCAGATACCAGTTACCGTACTGGCCCAGAACATAAGCCTGTTCACCGGTTTTCAGAGAGCCAATTATATTTTTGTTCCCTGATTTATAAGGCTCGGCACGCATATTTAGATTGCATGAAGAAACGGCAACGTGGTTGTTGTGACTGTAATACCAGTACATGCCATTCCAGGTTGGAACAACAGGAGCACCCATGGTAGCAGGAGCCACTGCCGGTCTGACATCATAATAGTTGTAATAATAACCATTATACGCCCATGCAGGCGCTGCATAGGGGTAATAGGCTGAAATATATGGCTTTACAACTGCTGAAGAACTTACTACACCATACCCGTAGCATGTTGGTATAACGTAGTTCCTTGCCTGAGCATCGGCTACAGAAAACACAACCAGAGTCAACAGAAGAATCGCCGACAAAATCCTTTTTGTAAACATTATTCATTTCCTCCTTGAAAAAGACCTAAATAAATAATACTAATTAATTGTAAAAAATCCTACTTTTTTAGGACTCCAGCTTTATGAGCCAATTTTCCGACAAGATATGTACCCCTTTTGCTCAAATCGATGTACAAAAACTGCGCGCCAACATTAAAAAGTTTGCTGATTTCTTTTCAAAGCAGAAAGTTGCGCTGAGGCCACACATCAAAACCCATAAATGCCCCGAGATCGCAAGATTGCAACTGCAGGCGGGGGCCGTGGGCATTACCGCTGCAACCCTTGCAGAAACCGCAGGAATGCTTGAATCTGGAATCGAAGACATCTTTATTGCCTACCCGATCGTCGGTCAGGCCAATCTTGAAAAGCTTGCTGAAATATTAACCAGATCAGAAAAAATCATTGTGGCTTTTGATTCAATTTTTCATCTCGAGCAGCTGACCAGAATTCCACTGGCAAAATTTCCCCTTCAACTTCGCCTTGAAATAAATTCAGGCCAGAATCGCTGCGGCATTACACCCGAATTGAACCAATTGAAACCGATAATGGAATTCCTGCAAAACCATAGCCGGTTGTTCTCATTAGAAGGAGTTTTCACCCATGCTGGCCATGTTTACCGTTGCTCAAACCTTGAGCAGATTCAAGCGGTCGCAGAATCAGAGCAGGCAGCAGTGATAAAAGCGGCCAAAATACTGCGCCAGAATGGGTTTGCCTGCAAGACGATCAGTACAGGTTCGACGCCGACCGCATCTTTCACCAGAAATCCAGAAGTTACCGAATGCCGACCGGGAAATTATGTTTTTTTCGATGCAATGCAGGCCGCAAACGGAACAGCAAAAACTGAAGAATGCGCCCTCACTGTTTTCAGCACGGTTATCGCAGACTATTCCGACAGATTGATAATCGATGCCGGCAGCAAAGCCTTGGGTCTTGACAAAGGGGCTCATGGTCGGTCTTTTCTTAACAGCTTCGGCCTCATCAAAAGCTACCCGCACCTGTGTGTTGCCGCCCTTTCCGAAGAACATGGAATAATAAATTACCAGAGTGGCGAAAAGGTGCCCGCCCCAGGAGAAATTGTTGAAATAATTCCAAACCATTCCTGTGCAGCCGCCAATTTATTCAGTCATTACCATCTGTTTCAGGGAAACGGGTTGAGCGGGGCCTGGCCACTGGTCGGCCGGCGATAAAAAAAATTCCCGGCAGGTCTGCCGGGATTATGATCAGGGTTAAAACCCCGCATCCAAGGAAAGAGTAGACGTCAGAATGAATCAGAAATGATCCATTGCAAAACCTTTAACTGGGCTGGTAAAAACGAAGCGGTAGTTTTCATTGTTGTTGTTGCCATCGCCATCCCAGCGACCATGACAGAAAAACTTGGCTTCGATCACCAGTTCACCGAACTGTTGATAATAAGGAGCATTTTTAAAAAGCAGACTGTCAACCATTGAATCATCGGGTATCCTGGAAAGCTTGTTGATTCCGTCTTCAACCACGGTCGGGTGAAAAGAGATGATTCTCAGTCTTTGCGCGCGATTCTTCAATTCCTTTTTCATGGTCAGGAACTCGCGGGCCTCGCCGTTAACGTTCAAATAAACGTTTGCCATTCCCTCCTGGGTAAGGTAACCGTAATAGGTAATGGTTATTGCCATTTCGCCGGGTCTTTCAAGCCAGTCGACTCTCACACTGACTTCACCGTCAGCGTCGACTACCTTCTGAGTCTGAGAATGAACGATATTAAGATCAGCCATGGCTGTGTGTCCCGGCAAAAGAATAATAATGGTCAGCAGCAGTGCAAAAAGAATAATTTTTTTCAGCTGGTTCATGGATTAACCCCCAAACCTTTAAGTTCGCAATTGGGTTAAGCATTTTTCGTGCCAACCTGCAAAACCAGCATTAAATCACAACTTTGACATTTTTTACCAGTAAAATTTGAACTTCGAGCATGAAAAAAGTTCAGAAACTTGGCTAACTGTTTTATTTTTGCTCAGCCTATACAAAAGCTCATTGAATATTTCTCATAATAAGTTTGGTTTCATGAGGTTTC
>DYKG01000068.1 GCA_020722725.1 Candidatus Methylomirabilis sp. | reverse complement strand
TCCCGACGAAACCATTGCCGGAAGCTGCACCAATCCGCATACCGAGAATTGCTGCGAGTGTACGCCTCTGGTTGACAAATTGATGTAGTTGTATTATAGTGAAAATCCTCTTACTTAGAGTTCAACCTCAGGAGATAAACCATGAGCTTTACTTATAATCCAAACAAACGAAAACGCGCTAAAACCCACGGCTTCAGAAAAAGAATGAAGACTGTATCAGGTCGCAACGTTCTTAAACGCCGCCGAGCGCGCGGACGCAAAAAACTTAGCGTTTGATGCTGCAGCTTGGAGAACACCCAGAAAAAGGGGCGCTCCACCCTGCGAACCCATTCCGAGTTTCAGCGGGTTTTTAATGAAGGCCTGCGATTCTTTCGGGATGGGTTGGGTTTTTGCGTACGAAAAGTACGAGGAATCGAATTCCGTTACGGCATTTCTGTTCCCCGTCGTTTTGGTACAGCCGTCGAAAGAAACCGGCTGCGGCGTTGCCTGCGCGAAATTATCCGGTTGTGTCAAGCGCCTCCCGAATCGGCAGAAATCGTATTCAGCATACGCAAGCCCTGTCGGGAGATGTCTTTTGTTGGCCTGAAAAATGTCTGTGAATGGGCGTTTGCAAGAATTGGCCGCACCAGCTATGCTGAGCCCGTAGGAAAAAACGATGGATCAATCGGACGGAAAAGAACATGAAGAAAATCTGTCCATGGCGGCGCAGGCTGGCTTGGCCATGATCAGGGGATATCAGAAGTGGATATCCCCGGTGCTTGGAGCCAACTGCAGATTTTGCCCTACCTGTTCGCAGTATACTTACGAAGCGATTGCCCGATACGGTTTTTTTAAGGGCTGCTGGATGGGGTTCTGGCGCATATTGCGATGTAATCCGTTTTCTCGCGGTGGCGATGATCCGGTGAATTAAAATCTATCAGGTTTCTGGCCAGGCCAGTTGCCGACAGGGAAATGATCAAAATGAATTTTGCTGGCAAGATAAACCAAATGAATTTTTTAAGCAGATTGATCTGCTTTTTTCTTTTTGTTACAGTTGTTTTTTCAGCTGTTCCTGCATTTGCCCAGCAGGTAGCGGTTGTTCCTGAAGTGTTTACCTGCAAAGTCACTGATGTTGACGGCGATGGGTTCAGAGATGCAACCATTGAAACCGATCTCGTGCGTGCGGTAATTTCAAGTAAGACCGGGGCCCCATCAGCCTATTTTCTAAAAGGCAAGACCTTTGAGGAAAACATCTACCCCCCCATCCTACAGGATCTGGGGTATCAATTCACCGCTGAAACTCTTAAGCCTTTCATTGCAGAACTGGCTTCCGGTGCCATTGGTCTTAACGGCTTCAGTATTGAACTTGAAGAAAATGAAAAAGATCGCATAGTGGTAAGGGCAACTGCCAATATTGGTGCTGAAGCAATTCAAAGTTCCGCTTTTGGGATTGTTGTCCGTTATACTTTTATACGTAGCAGTTACAATTTTACGGTTGAATATGTTATCAGCAATCTTGCCGATCACCTGGTCACAGTTGGTAGCGGTGAAAGCGGTTCTTTTAAGTATTCATTTGGGCCAGGTCTTTTCATGGATCCTTTTGGTCCTTCTACCATCCTTGGCCTCAAGGTCGGATCGGTCGAAAATTTTTCTGATTCTGCGGCCCTGGCTAAGGCAGAGCAGACTTTCAGCGGAATAGGCCTTAAAGATCAATATTTTGCCATTCTGCTCGATGCGGGCGCTCAGGCAAAAATTGCTTCGCGTGATTTTGAAGTTAGTTCGACCGATGCCCGCAAAAAACCGCAGTCTGGTCGTATGATCAGTCTTACCTTGCCGTCTTTCAATCTGGGTGCGAAAGAATCCCGCTCGTTTGTTTTCAACGTCTACGCCGGGCCAATTTTGCTTGACCAGCTGCAGAAAATCAATCGCGGCACAGTTTCCGAATACGGTTTTCTGAGCACAATACTCTTACGAATTTTACAGTTTTTCCATGGCCTTTTTCCCAATTATGGTCTGGCAATCATTCTTTTGACTCTGGTTGTGCGTATCGCCCTTTATCCGCTGACTCTGAAACAGACAAAGTCCATGGCTCACATGCAGAAGATTCAGCCCAAAGTCCAGGATTTAAAAGACCGCTATAAAGACAATCCACAGAAATTCAACGAAGAGGTTCTCAAGCTTTATCAGAAGCACAATGTTAACCCGCTGGGTGGCTGTCTGCCTCTTCTTCTTCAGTTGCCAATCCTGATTGCCCTTTACAATACCATAAGAATAGCAGTCGAACTTAGAAAAACGCCGTTCCTCTGGATGGCCGACCTGTCAAAGGGTGACCCGCTTCTGATTCTGCCAATTGCTATCGCGGCATTGATGTATTATCAACAGGGGAAAATGACTGACCCACAACAACAGCAAATGATGGCTTTCATGCCAATGTTCATGTTTGTAATCACTTGGTCGCTGCCGGCCGGACTTCTGGTTTACTGGTTCGCCAGCAGCGTTATCGGATTGTTACAGCAGTTGCAGGCTAACCGCATTGCGGCGGCCATTAAGGAGGAGTGACCATAAATGAATAGAACGATTGAAATCACTGCCAGATCAGAAGACGAAGCCAGACAGACGGCTCAGGGTGAGTTGAACGACAACGAAATTATCGTCAATTCTGAAGTTCTTGCTGCACCGGCCAAAGGTATTTTCGGCTTTGTGGGGAAACAGGAATACAAGATTCGCTTTACCCTCGGTCCCAAACCTGAAGTTGCAAAGAAAAGCGAAGAACTCATCGATACCAGGCCTGAAAAAATTTCACCGAAAAAAAGGGAAAATTCTGAAGCCTTAAGTGAAGAAGATAATGAATATCTTCGCGAGAGCAGCGATTATCGACGTGAGCCCAGAGAACCCCGAGAAACTCGCCGCGAGCCGAGAGAAAACCGTCGCGAATTTTCAGAACAAAGGCGCGACGGCCAGCGCCGTCATTCTGGCCCAAGAGCCCGCCGGCCGGCTGAAGAAGAAGCCATTGTTGAACGCCCGAAAGATCCAGTCAGTGATGAAATCAAAAACCATGAATTTTACCCCCAGGTTTTTGAACTGATCCGCGAAGTTGCAGCAAATGCGGGTGTTGATGAGCTTGACCTGCAGGATTATCAGCGTGATGGTGCCTGGGTTATCGAAGCAGCCGGAGAAAATGTCTCGCAGCTGATCGGGAAACATGGCCGCACTCTCGATGCTTTGCAGTATCTGATGAATATTATTCTTAACCGCGGTAACGATGATCGCATCAAGCTGGTGCTCGACGCCCAGGGTTACCGGGAAAAACGTTATCGCAATCTCATGGCACTGGCTTTCCGCATGTATAAAAAAGCCCTTTCTTCGCGCAAGCCGGTAGAACTTGAACCCATGTCAACCCTTGATCGGCGAACCGTTCACATGGCATTGAAAGACAAAAATGGAATTGAAACCTTTTCCAAAGGTTCTGAGCCAATGCGCCGCGTAGTAATTTCGCCTCTTAAAAAGATTCGTGGCGAAAACCAGCAGAACTGGCAGCCGGTTTATGATGAAGATGAAAGTAATGATAATGAAAGCTTGGACAGAAGCGAAAGCTCAAGTTCAGTGCCGATGTTTATGGAGGAAGATGTATAAAAACGGCGTAGATACCATTGTTGCTGCTTCAACCCCGCCGGGAAAAGCCGCTCTAAGTCTGATACGCCTGTCCGGACCTGAATCATTCGAACTGCTCAAACGAATTTTTAAAAAGGGGGGAAAGAAATCTTTCCCCCTGCCTTATTCAGCCTATTATGGTTCTCTGATTGATCCTGATGATGGTTCGACGGTCGACAAGGTCGTTCTGACTTCTTTTGTCGCGCCCAATTCCTTTACCGGTGAAAATACTGTCGAAATATCATGTCATGGCAACCCGGTGCTGGTCAGCAGAATTCTTGCCATTCTCATCAAAGCCGGTGCCCGTGCCGCAGAACCAGGAGAGTTTACCCGCCGGGCTTTTATTAACGGCAAACTTGATTTGCTTGAAGTTGAAGCCGTTGCCCAGCTATTGTCTGCTGAAAGCATGTCTCAGGCTCGCCTTGCTCTCAACCAGCTCAACGGACTTCCATCGCAGCGGGTTGCGGCATTTCGGGCGCAGATTCTTCACCATCTGGTTCAGCTCGAAGCCAGTTTAAATTTTCCCGAAGATGCTATTGAGGCAATCGATGAACACCGACTTGGCCATGAATTAAAAATTATCAGACGCGAATTGCGAATTTTTGCTGAAAGCGCCAGGCATGGGAATATGGTCGCCGGTGGTTTGAAAATCGCTTTGCTTGGTCGACCCAACAGTGGCAAATCAAGCCTGATGAATTATATGCTTGGCCGCGATCGGGCAATTGTAACGGAAGTGGCGGGAACTACCAGAGATACTCTTGAAGAAAGCATGCAGATTGGATCTATGCCGGTGAAAATAATTGATACTGCCGGGCTGCGCAAACCCGGCGATCGAATTGAAGCGCTAGGTATAGAGCGCACCCGGCAGGCCATTGCAGATTCCTTTGCGCTGATCGGCGTTTTTGACGGTTCACAACCTGCTACCGAAGAAGATCTGGCAATTCTTGCCGAACTTAAGTTGCAGCAAAAGCCTTTTCTTTGCGTGAGAAATAAAATTGATCTGGTTCAACGACTCGACCCGGATTTTTTTGTCGGTCTCAACGGGGTTGGGGTCTCAGCTTTGCAAAGAACCGGGTTGTCTGGTCTGATCGATGAACTGACCATTATTTTGCAGAAAAGCGGGCTTGAAAATCTTGAGAAAATGGTTTTGCTCGGCGCGCAGCAGCAGAACGCTCTTGATCGGGCGCTTGCCGCGGTTGACCGGGTCTGTGAAGGCATCGGCCAGATTTACCAGGATATGCTGGCAATCGAGCTTGAAGATGCGGTGCGTGAACTCGGACGGGTTAACGGAGAAACCGTTGAAGTAAACACTCTTGATCTGATTTTTGAAAGATTCTGCATAGGAAAATGATATGAACGGGCATGATTTTGACGTAATCGTGGTAGGTGCCGGGCATGCCGGTTGTGAAGCCGCACTTGCAGCTGCCAGGCTGGGTGCCGAAACTCTGCTTCTCACGATTAACATTTCCACTATTGCTCTTATGCCATGCAACCCCAGTATTGGCGGGCCTGGAAAAGGGCATCTGGTTCGTGAAATCGGTGTTCTTGGCGGTGAAATGGCCTCTTGCATCGATGAAACCTGTGTGCAGATGAAATGGCTGAATACTTCCAAGGGACCGGCAGTGCGTTCAAGAAGGGCGCAAGCCGATAAATTTCTTTATCGTCAGCGCATGACCAAAACTCTTTTCAATACCACGAAATTGCATGTCAGACAGGCACAGGTAACCGATATTATTGCAAAAAACGGTGTCATATCAGGTGTTCGCATTGAGACCGGCCTGGTTTTCAATTGCCGGAAGCTGATTATTACATCTGGAACCTATCTTAACAGTCGCATAATTTTGGGGCGAGCCACTTGGGAAAGCGGTCCGCACAATCAGCGACCTGCCAAAGGCCTTTCTGAAAGCCTGATTGCCAACGGAATCAGGCTTCGTCGGCTGCAGACTGCCACTCCGCCACGCATTTTAAAAAGCTCAGTTGACTGCAGCAAAATGAAAGAACTTCCCGGAGACCAGGATTCAGGGGGATTCCTGTGGGAAAACCGCCGGCGAAATTATGATAAACAGATTTCATGCTGGCTGACTTTTACCGATGAAAGGTCGGTTAATGCGGTGCGCCGCAATATGAGTGAAAGCCCGCTGAAGCTTGCCAATATTACCAATGTTGGCCCCAAGCACTGTCCCTCAATCGATCGCAAGATTATCAACTTTCCTGACCAGATTACCCATCAGATTTTTGTTGAGCCCGAGGGCTGGGAGTCGCAGGAGCTTTATCTTCAGGGGTTAACCACCGGAATGCCCCCCTACGCACAGCAGGAGATCGTTGCCAGCGTTCCGGGGCTGGAAAATGCGGTGATTCTTCGCTATGGTTATGCAATCGAATATGATGCAATGGCACCAGGCCAGTTCAAAAAGACCCTTGAAAGTCGTATTGTCAGCGGGCTTTACACAGCTGGCCAGTTGAATGGCACTTCAGGCTATGAAGAAGCGGCGGCACAGGGCCTGATCGCCGGAATAAATGCTGTTCTTGCCCTGCAGGGTCGTGAACCTTACTGGCCTTCGCGTACGCAAAGCTATATCGGTGTGCTGGTTGATGACCTTTCAACCTGGGAAAAGCCTGAACCATACAGAATTACCCCCGGCCATGCCGAATTTCGCTTGAAACTTCGAGATGATTCAGCAGAAAAAAGGCTGTTAAACGATGCGGCCGCTATCGGTCTGGTAAAATCTGAACGTCTTGATGCGATTCGACAATGGGTAAGCCGCATTGAATCAGAGATTGCCAGGCTTTCAGGAATTAAAATTCAGCCCAGCGGTGATACGAGAACTAAACTGGCTGAGACCGGCACCGGAGATCTGAAAAAGACGATCAGCGCGACTGAGCTGCTGCAGCGGCCTTCGATGAATTACCAGAACCTGCATGGCTTTTTCCCTGAAGATCAGAAACTTGAGCTACATGCCCCCGATGAAATTTTTAACCTTGAAACCGAGATCCGTTACCAGGGATATGCGGATCGAGAAGACCAGAGAATTCGACAAACCGAGTTGCTTGAAAAAATCCGGCTGCCTCTTTCTCTTGCCGATGACAGGTTGCAGGCTTTGTCCAGTCAGGCACGCGAAACGATTTTTTCGAATCGCTTCGATGATTTGAGCCAGGCAGTAAGAAAAAATTGCCTTTCACGTGGTGAACTTGCTATTCTACTAGCAGTTCTAAATCTTGCAACAAAAGATGAAAATGAACCTGAGGTGGCGCAATGATCAACAAGAAGAGGCAGGAACTTCTGATAAACAACCTGAAATCGATTTCTGCTGAAGTGCGCCAGCGCTCGCTGGAGCAATTGCTGCAGATTCCCACTTTTTCAGTCGAGGAGAAGGCCGGTTATGCATCGCAGCTTCTTGCAGACAGCGAACCAGAGGTGGCCGACTTTGCCCGTCAGGCTCTGCAAAGTCTTCGCGGCGGCGGTAAAGCTCCGGTAACTGCGCCACAGCCGCCTGAATCTCATTCTCAACCGGTTTTCGCTGAACCTCCGGCTCAGGAAACTATTGCCGATCCTGTCTTTACACTTCCTTCCTACGAACCGGAAGCACCCCAGGCTCTGGAAATGCCTGTAAGACCGCCGGTTGCCCAGCCATCATCGCCGATGATGCCTGACCTTGGCAGTCTCGAAATTCCGCCTGCTCCACAAAACATGTCACAGCCGCCTCAGGCTGCACCTGCCGCCGTTCAGACACAGCCTGAGATTAACGATGTTATTGATCTATCACTGCCGGATCTGCGGAAAATCAACGATATTCCAACCCTCCTTCAGCATATAAGAATGCTGTCAGACAAGAAGCCTTCAGGCTATCTGGTTCAGCTGTTACAGCTTGCTGAAAGCCCGCTCGAAGAAGTAGCTCTTTCTTCTTTGCAGATTTTATTGAATTTAAAGGACCGCCGGGTTCCGCCCCAGATTCTCTTCAAGCTTGCCAATGAGAACTTCTCATCACAGCGCCGTTTTTTGATGCTGAAAATCATTATGGAAACAGAGATGGAGCTGGATACCTCACTTCTCGAAAGAATCCTGCTGGGCGAAAAAGATGTGATCGTTAAATCAGGTCTGGTAAAGGTTTTTGCCCGCAACAGCCGTGAACGAGGTCTGGCAACTATTATTACCTGTCTGCAGGACCCTGACCCGCGGGTGCGCGCCAATACCGTAGAAGTCATCGAAGAACAGGGCATTAAAGGTTGTGAACAGAATATAGTGGAACTGCTCCAGGACCCGGAAAACCGGGTTAAGGTCAATGCGGCCAAGTTTCTGGTAAAGAACGGTTATCAGCAGGCTTTTCTGACTCTGCGCTCGATGCTAATTTCTTCAGAAGTCTGGCTGCGCGACAGCGTCATCTTTGCTCTGGGCGAAATCGGCGACCAGGCTTCGCTTACTCTTCTTAAAGCTGCTCTCAAAGACCCGAATCAGGGCATCAGACTGAGCGTATTGAAATCGCTGGCCAAAATCAACAATTCAACCGCTCGCCAGGTTCTGCGTGCAGCATCTGGCGATCCTGACCCTATTGTGTCGCAGGTTGCCAACTCCTTGTGGGAAAAAGTAAAAGACACCCCGCTGCGCGAAGATATTAAACTGCCAACTTCAATGTCGGGTGCCCCGGCGCCGATCCCTCAGGCTGCTTCGGCTCAGCCTGCCCCGGCTTCTGCCGCGCCACAGGTTAAGGTTGCTCCTGCCGCACCCACTCGACCAGTGCCACCGATTGCTCCGACTGCCCCCATTCTTCCTGCTGTTCCGGTTCAACCGGCAGCGCCGGTTGCTCCTGCGCCTCATGTTGAGCACATGGTTGCACCGGTTCCACCTGCCCGTCCGGTACCGCCAGTTGCTTCATCGATGCCTGCAGTATCGCCAGTGCCACCAGTCTCTGCACATGTTATGCCTTCCAGACCGGCTCCGATTCAGTCGCCGGCAGCTCCGGCCCGTCCGGTAGCACCGCCTCCCTCTTCTGCCCCGGTGCATCTGCCGCCAGGTTCTCCGGTCTTTGCCAAGCCTCGTTCGGCTGAAATTTATGGCCGAATGGTGTCAAACAATCCTGAAGACTGGCAGATTGCTGCCCGCGATATCGCTTTTGTGCTCGGTGAAGATCAAAATATTCTTTTGAATTTTGCTTATCAGCATCAGGATGAGCACATTCGTCTGGCTGCAGCCAAGATTCTTTCGCGTCGCAGAACTCCCGAAGCCCGTGCAGTTCTCGAACAGATGGCCAGGGACCCCAATGAGCTGGTGTCTTCCCTGGTTAAAAAGACATTATTGATAAACAAGTGAGCAGTCGTTCTGATTTTCAGGTAATCGTGGTCGGGGCCGGTCATGCCGGTTGTGAAGCCGCACTTGCTGCAGCCCGGGCTGGTGCCGAGACACTTTTGCTGACAATTAACCTCGATGCTCTGGCGGCAATGCCGTGTAACCCCTCTATTGGCGGGCAGGGTAAAGGTCAACTGGTTCGCGAAATCGACGCACTTGGCGGTGAAATGGGTATTGTTGCCGATGAAACCGCGATTCAACAGCGCCGCCTCAATACGCGAAAAGGTGCCGCTGTGCAGGCCAACCGGTTTCAATCAGACAAAGAAGCATATAGTCGGCGCATGCTGAAAAGCATTCTTCAGCAGCCCGGATTGTCTCTTCAACAGCAGATTGTAACCGACCTTGTCGTTGAAAATGGTCAGGCAGTAGGAGTTGGGCTGATTAATGGCCAGGTTATACGCGCTTCGGTGGTAATTCTTACAACTGGCACCTTTTTGCGTGGCCTTATTCATATCGGCAAGCTGAATTTTTCAGCCGGGCGGGCTGGTGAACCGTCTGCCGATGCTCTTGGCGAATCTTTGCAGCGGTCGGGATTGCCGATGCTAAGATTTAAAACCGGCACTCCGCCGCGAGTAGACCGCGCCACCATTGATTTTTCCGACATGGAGGTGCAGCATACCGAGCCATTCACACCGCCTTTTTCGCTCTGGTCAGATCCATCGGTAAGATTGCCCGAGCGGCCATGTTACGTCACCAGAACTACCGCAGAAACGCACCGCGTGATTGTTGAAAACATTCATCTTTCTGCACTGGTTGCCGGTTATATAACCGGAACCGGCCCTCGCTATTGCCCTTCAATTGAAGATAAAATCAGCAAATTCCCTGATAAACTGACCCATAAGGTTTTTCTTGAGCCTGAGGGCGTTGATTCGTCAGAAATTTATCTGCAGGGGCTTTCTACCAGCCTTCCAGAAGAAGTTCAGGAAAAATATGTGCGAACCCTGCCTGGCTTTGCTGAAGCAGTCATTGCCCGACCGGGCTATGGAATTGAATACGATGTGGTAGATCCTGCTGATTTGTATCCGACCATGATGTCGCGCTCGATTCGGAATCTTTTTCTGGCTGGCCAGATCAACGGCACTTCGGGATATGAAGAAGCAGCGGCACAGGGATTGCTGGCCGGCCTGAATTCGGCTGCCCACCTGCTTAACCGGCCTATGCTGGTTCTTTCTCCGAATAATTCATACATTGGGCTGCTGGTTGAGGATATAACCACCAAAAAAATAGTCGAGCCTTACCGGGTTTTCACTTCAAGCTCGCCATTTCGTCTGCAGTTGCGCATGTCGAATGCTGAAGAGCGTTTGTCTGAGCTGGCTTGGCGGCATGGTGGCATCAGCGAAGATCGCTATAAGCTGATTACGGGTCGCCAGCAAAAAATTGCCGAGCTCGAAGATGCTTTTAAACGGTACAGTCTGACTCCCACTCAGATAGGGCAGCGGCTGCCGCAGTTTGCCGAGCCGGTGCTGCACTCTTCCGCCAGTCTGTCTCAGCTGTTGAAGAGGCCGGAAGCACAGTTAAGAGATTTTATCAGTCTTATCGGCGAGATAGAAGAGCTTGACCGCCTGGCAGAAATAGAGCTTGAGGCCAGAATCAAATATTCGGGTTACCTGCAACAGCAGCAGAAAGATTACGACTTGCGCGAGAGCATGCGCTTGCAGGCCATACCTGCCTGGTTTTACGATAAAATTCCGTCAGCGATCTCGAAAGAGGCGCGGCTGAAGATCGCTGCTCTCAGGCCTGCGACTCTCGGTGAACTTGAAAGGGTGCCCGGCGTCAGGGCTTCTGACATGGCAGTGATAATCATGAGTTTGAAAAAGGCGGGTGTGGAAAATGGCGGCTGAATTCACTGCGTTTATGAGGCCTTTTCTTGATAAGCTTGAGCTGCCGCTTACCGAAGAACAGCTTTTCAGCTTTGACCTGCTGGGAAAAAACATGCTCGCCGATCCGATTTACCCCAGTGTGTCAAAGATTTTTGTACCCGAAGAGATTGCTTTGAAGCATTTTCTCGACAGCATCATGCCGCTGAAATTTGTCCCCGAATCGTTCGCGAAAGCGGTAAAAGTGCTTGACCTGGGAACCGGCGGCGGTTTTCCGTTGCTCCCGCTGGCCATCATGTTTCCCGACAAGAAGTTTCTCGGCGTTGATTCCCGGCAAAAATCCGTTGAGTTTGTTGCCAGAATGGCGCAGCAGACCGGCCTAAACAACGTTTCCGTCGAACATTCACGAATTGAAGAGCTGGGCCAGAATCCCAAGCATCGTGAAAAATACGACTTGGTGGTTTGCCGAGCTCTTTCAGCGATCTGCACGCTGCTCGAATACACTTTGCCTCTGACCCGAGTCGAAGGCTTTTCGTTTTATTTCAAGGGCCCCAGGCTTGATGAAGAACTTAAAGAAGCCGCCAATGCCATAAAATTGCTGGGGGTTGGCAAAAACGACTATCAGCTGTGGGTTCTCGAAGAAGAATTTTTACCCTTCAGCCGTGGTTATATGCAGATTCACAAAAAACAGGCGACTTCAAACAAATATCCCCGCAAAAGCGGCCTGCCAACCGCAAAACCCCTTTGATCTTCTTCTTTTATAATTTGTATTGATTGATAGATTGAAAGTTTTTATACCTCGAAGCAGGTCAGGGTACATGCGTATGCCAGCAATTCTCGGTATACGTACAGAAGCGGGTTTTCACACATAGTTAGTTTGAT
>DYKG01000067.1 GCA_020722725.1 Candidatus Methylomirabilis sp. | reverse complement strand
CTGCGTGTGGCGCTCGGGCGAGAAGACTTCATACTTTAATGCGAACATAGCCTTTTCAAAAGAGTCTCGACGCGAAATGGTCTTCATGGCAAACCGGAACCATTACAAACGTCACCAATGATGGAACCCCCAAGCCCATGTCAGAAATTTTCCAGATTAGTAGATCTTCTAACAAGCGGGGTTGGTGGTCAAACTCTAACAAGGACAACAAAGGCGAGAAAGGCAAGTTATCGACCGGTTACTGGTCTGAGTGCTGGAATCATATGTGGGGTGACATGGGCGACCAGCTTCAGTCCAACTTTGACAAAGGCACCCAATATGGTCAGAAGTGCGGAGAATTCATCGGAATGGCTTCCGGAATCCGTGATACATTTGGGAAAATGGCGGCGGAGAGAACATCTTATAACATCGTTCAGCAAATCAGAGATTACGCCTATGACACGGCAATCGGCGAAATGGGTTTGAAACCTGATCCCTATTCTATTGTCGGGCATTTTGCCGGAGGAGCAATTGGCACCCTGGGAGGCGCAATAGGCAACGCCGCCGGCTGGGTTGTCGGAACGGCAGAATCGATCGCTGCACAGCGTAGTGGCAAAAAGCCGGCACCGGCTATTCAAAGAAGAGTTGCTCAACCTGCTGATGAAATGATCACGCTTTTCTAATCAGCGGCTTTCACCATGAACTTCGGCAAAATTGGTCGGGGTGACAGAAAAAGCAAATTCGGCTTTGGGAAGCCTGCCGTCGCCGTCTTTATAATTTGCCGGGCCCTGATTGCAGACGAGAACCAGCAGCCGATCGAATGACCCGGCGGGAATATCGATGGCGGTTTTAAGGGAATTGGCCTGGGTTTTGCGCCAGCAAACTTCAGGAACCAGCTTACCGGCGGCATCGGTCAAAATCATGGCGATCCAGAAGCTGTTTTTGGCCGATGCCACAGTCTGGCCGCTGAATTGCAGCTGCAATCGGCTTTTTGTGGCGGGTAAAGAAAACTCGAATGCGACACTCGACCACATGCTGACCCTGGATTTAACCATACCTTTCTGCCCTGAAAAGCTCTTTCTGGGCAGCACGCGATTCTGCTTATATTTTTTAAATGCTCGTTTGACTACCGGGCTGAAACTATAGGGGTGTTTTCCATTTGCGCAGTGATGAAGATGGGTTGCCACGCAGAAATCGCGAAAAACCGCAAAAAAATCAATTTTCTGCGTAACTTTGCTCAATGCGGCATCCATACCCATGATGCCAGTCGCCTTATTTTTTACCAGTTCTCTTGCCAGCTTTTGCCGAGAAGTTTCACTTAGCTCAGGTCGATTGAATAGATAATCGGTGAAAAGAAATGAGTGGCCGTAATTTTCTGAATTCTGGTCGTCTTCCCAGTCAAGAAGATTGCGGTCAGGTCGGGCAAAATACTGCTCGGCCGTCCATGGGACCCGGTTAAAAAGAGTTGCGGCATATTCAGAAAGGCCTTCTTCAACCCAGTATGTCTCTTTATCGTCATAAAACCAGTGAATCATGTGCTGAAGTTCATGGGCGACCAAGTGCTCCATGAAATCATCCACATCTTTCAAACGATTGATTGAAAGATAGAGCATTTCACGCTGATTGCTTCCGGGGTGCTTTTCTTCGGTGAATTCGTCGCCCGGGTAAAAGTAACCATCGCAATCTTCCATGCCGCTGAGCAGCAGCAGGGTTATTCGCGTGTCACCGTCGATTCCAGGTTTCCATTCGTGGCCGAAAGTTGCAGTGGTCTTCGGGTAAACCCGGCGGTCGAAAATATGGGCCATGCGCTTGAGTTTATTTTCATCAACGCGCCGACCTTTTTCGAGATAGATCAGGCAGTGGGTGCCGATAATCTTCAAGGTGGCCGCCACTTTAACGCGTTTGTCGCCGCCATTGCGATCAACATAGAAATCGGTCTGCATACCCGGTTCGGGCTCGGACTGATCGGCAAGAGCCGTTCCCGGGTTTCGTCGCAGGAATGATTCGACGATGGTTTCGCGTTCAAATTTTTCAGCAAGCTCACGTGCCTGTTGCTTGAATCTGGCTGACCCTGGCCGATAGCGTTCAGAAATTTTAACGTCGCCTTCTTCAACGACATCCTGGGCCATGGCAATAAAGATGCCGCAGCAAACCAGCATGGCAGCCACAATCGCCCTGCCCGGAATAAAGAACCGGTTATCCAGCATTCCCTTTGCCTTTCGATTAGTTTAGGCAAGGATAATGATAAATTGATCAACCCACAATACCCTGAATAATTTGCCTTGACCAGCCCAGATTAAGCGAATTGAGCCAGATTAAAGGATTTTATCTGAATTTCTGTTGAATGCAGGCAATTGAATTCAATTTTAAATTTTCCTCTACTGTAGCATTCACATAGTTATCTGAAAAAAGACTTGACTTTCTGGCATATGCCAATTATTGTATTTTTAGCATATACCAGGAAGGTGCTTAATGGTCAGACCAAGACTGCAGCGCAAAGTCAGCGGAGAATTCAATGCAACCTATTTCAAACCGGCAGGAATACCGGTTCGGGATCTGCAAACCATCAATCTTACGGTCGATGAGCTTGAAGCAGTTCGCCTGACTGATCTTGAAGATCTTTATCAGGCAGATGCCGCAGAAAAAATGAATGTTTCGCGCCAGACACTGGGAAACATTCTCAAATCGGCACATAAAAAGATCGCCGAAGCCTTGATCCAGGGAAAAGCAATCAGAATTGAAGGCGGGGTAATTGAGTATGTTCGCGGCAAGTTTTACTGCCCGGAATGTGAAAAAACATTTATCGGTAGCGAAACCGTCGAGAACTGCCCCGAATGCAAGAGCAGCAAAATCAAGTCAATCAACGAGAAAGCTCGGGATAGTTGAAACCGGCATGCTGCATTTTCGTTAACTCAAACAGGTATTTTATTTTCAGCAGGAGGAAAAGATGAAATTTGCAATCTCGGTTAGAGAAAAAGATTTGAATGCAGTTATTGACACAAGATTTGGAAGGGCGCAAATGTTTGCGCTCTATGACAGCCAGAGTGGTGAAACAACCTGGCACAGCAATTCCCAAAACCTTCAGGCAGCTCAGGGTGCAGGAATCCAGACCGCACAAAACGTTGTCAATCTTGGAGCCGAAGCCGTAATTTCGGGCCATTGTGGCCCCAAGGCCTGGCAGGTACTGAAGGCTGCGGGAATCAAAGTTTATACGATTAACGGCAACATGACCGCCAAAGAAGCGGTTAAACATATTGAAAATGGCGCAATCAAGCCGTCAGAAGGAGCCGACGTTGAAGGGCACTGGGTCTGAGTCTTTTAAAATTGCAATATGCAGCGGCAAGGGCGGGACTGGCAAGACGACATTCGCGCTGAGCCTGGCTTGGACACTTGGCAAGGCATCAGAATTTTCCCTTCCGGTCAAACTGCTTGACTGTGACGTTGAAGAACCGAACTGTCACCTGTTTTTGCGCCGTGAATATGATAAAAACGAGGTTTTTGCCGAAAAACCGGTCTTTGATCTGGAAAAATGTATCGGTTGCGGCAAGTGCGCCCGCAAGTGTCGCTACAACGCCATTGCGGTGGTAAAAGGGAAGCCGATAGTTTTCAACGATCTTTGCCACTCCTGCGGCGTCTGCGCCGCCATCTGCCCGCACGACGCCATAAGTCTGGTCGGGCAGCCAATCGGCCAGATTTATGAAGACAAAACCCACAGTCCATTTGAATTTGCTTATGGTTTGTTGAAAATTGGAGAATCGCAAAGTCCGATGGTTATAGATGAATTGATCAAACATTCACTTGAAAGTGGTGTAACGATAATCGACGGACCTCCGGGAACCGCCTGCCCTACCGTGAAAACTATCTCAAGTGCCGACAAAGTTTTTCTGGTCACCGAGCCCACCCCGTTTGGCGCCCACGACCTCAGCCTGGCATTGAACCTTTGTTCCGAATTGAAAAAGCCAGGCGCAATCATCATTAACCGCTCTGACAAAAACGATGATCTTATTGAAAGACTTGCGGCTCAACACCAGGTCGAAATCGTCGGGAAAATCCCTTTCAAACGTGAATACGCCAGAGTCTGCTCGGAAGGTGGAATTCTCGCCGCCGAGCATCCGGGGTTGCGAGAATCGATTATTGCGAGCTTTTCAGCCTTGTTAAGCAGTGCGCGAATTCCGGTCAGAGTTGAGCCAGCATCTATTGAGGCTGATGATTCATATAAAGTCAGCAGTGATGATGTTTATTCAGCCAACGGCTATACCGAAATGACGATTCTCAGCGGTAAAGGCGGCACGGGAAAAACCACGGTGGCTGCGGCTTTTTCAGCGCTGGCAAAAAATCGAATATTTGCTGACTGCGATGTTGATGCGGCAAATCTTCGCCTGTTGTTCAACGGGCGGATCCTGTATGCCAGGGACATAAGACTTGGGCATGAAGCGGTTATCGACCCGTTCAAGTGTTCAAAATGCGGTCTTTGTGCTGAGCAATGCAGGTTTCATGCGATCAGCCAGAATCAAGAAAACGGCAATTTCGTGGTCAACCCTTTAATATGCGAGGGTTGCGGACTGTGTCGCGAAATCTGCCCATGCAGGGCGATCAGCGAAAAAGACGCGGAAACCGGGAAACTGATGCTGTCGGAAACCACTAAAGGCATGCTCATTCACGCCGATCTGGCAACCGCGGCTGAAAATTCCGGCAAGCTGGTTTCGATGGTGCGTGATCTGGCAGCTGCAACTGCCGAACAGCAGCAGCGCCAGTGGCTCATTTCCGATGGCCCGCCAGGAACGGCCTGCCCTGCTATCGCAGCAGTAACCGGCACCGACCGGGTTATTCTGGTAACCGAACCTTCAGTGGCGGCGCTGCACGATCTTGAGCGCATCATGAAACTTGTTTGCCACTTTGGGTTAAAACCTGCTATCATAATCAACAAGGCTGATATCAATGCAGCTGTATGCAAAAAAATTGCTGAGCTGGCAAGAAAAGCCGATGCGGCAATTCTGGGAGAAATCCCTTTCGATGAAACGGTTAAAGAAGCAATAAAAGCAGGGATGCCGCTGACCGAATTCAATGATGGCCCAGCTTCACAAGCATTAAAACAAATCTGGAAAAATCTCAAGGAGAAAACAGCATGAAAATCGCAATACCAGTTGCCGAAGGCAAACTTTGCACCCATTTTGGCCATTGCCAACAGTTCGCTTTTGTGACGGTGAATGAGCAAAAGCAAATCGGTGAAATCGAAATGGTAACTCCCCCACCCCATGAACCCGGCGTTTTGCCAAAATGGCTGGCCGCCAACCAGGTAACCCTTATTCTCGCAGGCGGAATGGGTCATCGCGCCCAGAATCTGTTGTCTGAAGCCGGAGTAAAGGTAGTGGTCGGCGTTCAGGGCGATCTGACCCCAAAACAGGCAGTAGAAGCCTACCTCACAGACAGCCTCAAAACCGGCGAAAACGCCTGCTCTCACTGATTAACATCACAAACCTCAACACTTAAAACAACTTAAGAAAATTCCCAGATGACAAGGTTGTGCAATATCGTGAAAAATCTTCGACTTATCACCCTTATTGTTCTTTTTTCGGTTATGGCATTGATGAATGGCTGCAATTTTTTTGACCAGCAAAGCACGGCAATAAGCTCGACCAGCAATGAAAAGAACGATGCTTCGGTCAAGCTCAATCTGGTTTTACCGGATAACGGCGACAACCTGCCCGGAAATGCCGCTATTCGTGGCGCGGGGACTTCGCAGCTAACCATTATTTTGACGATCAGACAGCCTGGTTCCGCCAGCAACAAACCATATTCAATCGTTAAAATTTACCCGATAAACTCCTCAACCGAAGTTCAGGTTAACCTTTCAGGTCTGCCTGCCGGCCTTATGGTGGCAAAAATGCAGATCGAGAAAGGGCATATTCGAGGCTGGACAGACTTTCACGGTGCCGGCGACCTGGTATCTGGCAGTAACAATGTCGATATTTCCCCGGCTGGTTCCAGGCTTCCTGCTGACATTCTGGCCTCAACCCTTCAGGAAGTCATTAAAAACGATGTAATAATGGCAGCGGCCGGTTCGCAAATCGCAACCAACCTTAAAAACGCTCTTTCTACTATCGACGTGAACAGTGAAAACCCCTATTCGAAAGCTCTGGATCTCGTGATTTCACAGGTTAATCCCACCGATCTGGTCAAAATTTCATTTGATAACACCACGCGTCAGCTAACCGGAACCAGCGGTTCGACCAGGAAATGGCAAATCAGCTACGATGAGGCTCTGGGGGCTGGCCAGACTGGCGGAGTTAACAATTCTTCTTTTGCGGTAGTCAGAGTCGTTCGCCATGGGCTGGGCTCTTCAGCAATCGTTGAATGGCGCGATTCGACTACTTTGACCTCGATTCTCACAACCCACAGCACGACCGATGGTCAGAAACAGCATACGCTGGCAAATATCGGGCGTTTCGACCAGGTGGTATCGATTTCAGATACCGATCTGCTGGTCAGCGGTTTCAATGGTTCGAAAAAGACCCCGTCACTTTGGAGATGGAATACCAGCAAAGATGCTTTTGCAGAAGGTTTGTCGGTCACTCATAAAAATCTTGAATGGGAAAAATACTTTACCGACGAAGTTTACACCAACCAGCCTTCAAGAGCCGGAGCAGTTCAGAATCTTATTTTGGGGGCTGAAAGCAAGATTACTGCTGTAATCAAACTGGAAAGCGGAGTCATCAGATCATATCTGATTGCCGTTGCAGATGGCTCAAGCACTCTTCTTTCTCCGACTTCGACCGTTCCCAACCAGTTACCAGCTGTTTCAATTACTGCACCGACCGAGGGTGAAAGCTTCACTACAGACAATACGATTACCGTGACCGCTGACGCCTCGGATCCTGATGGAACAGCAAGTAAAGTGGAATTCTTTACGGGAAACAGCCTGATCGGCACCGCCAATTCTTCACCATGGACAATCAGCTGGAGCGGAATGAGTGCGGGCGCCCATGCGCTTACCGCCCGTGCAACCGACAATTCCGGTTTTTCGAAGCTTTCTTCGCCGGTTAACATAACGATAACCCAGGGAGGTGCGCCGGTTAATCAGGCGCCAACCATTTCGATTTCTTCACCAGCCTCAGGCAGCTCTTCAGAAACCGGTGTTACGATCAATATCGCCGCCACCGCTGCCGATACCGATGGAACGATCAGCAAAGTTGAGTTTTACAATGGAACGACTCTGCTGGGCACCGATGAAACCTCGCCTTACAGCATTTCTTTTACCCCCACGACAGCTGGAACCCTTACCCTGACAGCAAAAGCATACGACAATCTGGAAAAAACCACCGACTCCACTGCCGTTTCAGTCACCGTTACCCAGGCAATTTCGGGCACCGGGCCAGAGTTGATGATTTCTGAAGTCAGCAGCTCAAAAAGCTCGAATACCCCCAGATGGATGGAAGTAATCAACAAAAGCAGCAGCAGTCTGAATCTTTCAGACTATACCATCAGAACCGCGATTGTTCCACCCGCTGGCGGATCAATCGGCAAGGAAGGCACATTCAGTATTCCCTCATTAACCCTTGAGCCGGGGAAAATGGCAGTTATCAGGGTTAAGCCCGATAATGATGTTTTTGCAGGCCCATCGCTGGTTCAGGTCGAAGCAGTCAACGGCAATATTCCATATTGGGGCGACTGGGGCTTCATCGAGCTCAAGAAAGTCAGCACCGGAGCAACAATTGATTATGTCAGATGGGGAACAATAAGCACTTTTTACCCATTCGCACCGGCAACATCCAGCGAATGGTCCGGCGACAACGCCACGGCCATGCCGGAAGAATTTGGTTATGCTCTGGTGAGAAATCTCTCAGAGAACGATAATAACACGGCAACCAACTGGATCCTCCGTGCTTTTTCGACTCCAGGGGCCAACAACGATGTCATTTCGGACACAGACACTGACGCCGACGGGATTCCAGATGCAAATGAAGCGCCGGGCAAGACCTTCTGCGGGCTTAACTATTATGACTGGGGTGCCAGAGCAGGCGTAACCGACGTTTTTGTGCACATAGACTATATGGACAGTTCAAGCCTCTCAGCCAAATCATTGAGCATGACTCCCAATAAAAATGCCTTAACCCGAATCGTAAATGCTTTCAAAGCAAGAGCAAGCAAGCAAAGTATTCCCATCGAAGTTCATTTCGATGTTGGTTCACTCTTTGGCAACTCAGTTGCAGACTTCAATCTCGATGGCAGAAGCCACAAGGTCAGCTATACCCAAAAACTCGACCTTTCTTTCTCACCAGGAATCGGCAGTGCTTACAGTTACAAGGCCTGGAACATGCCACTGGCAAAATTGCCGGTTTTCCATTACTGCCTGATGGGTGACCGGCCCAACGGCGACTTTTCAGGACTAGGAGAAATGTTCGGCAATGATTTTATTATAACTCTTGGTGGTAGCGAATTCAGCGAAGCAACCACCAAAGACAAGAATTATCTTGAATATGAACATGCGGCAACCATCATGCACGAACTCGGTCATAATCTTGGCCTGCGGCATGGTGGTAACGAAGACACCAATTACAAACCAAATTACATTAGCATCATGAACTACATGTATTCGAATTATGGACTGCCAGTAACCGGCAACAGTAAAGAAGGCGACAGATATTATTATTATCGCTATAACGATGTTGACCAAAAATCCACTTACTCGTTATTCAAAAACTATTTTCTTCCGTCGGCTTCGTGGATTGAAATGCACAACAACCCACAGACCGACACGGTCGTCATGGATTTCTCTGATGGCACATCTTCAGCGTTGAACGAAGCCAGCCTGAATGAAACAACAGGGTTTGGTCGATCAGGCAGCGCGGCGGTCGACTTCAATGGTAATGGCTTAACCAGTGACACCGGGGTCTCCAAAGATCTGAACAATGACGGCACGACCGGCACAATTTCAGATTTCAACGACTGGGAAGCAATATCAGCCAATTTCTTAAGGCAGATAAGCGGGGTTGCTTCGATAAGGGCAAGCGCCGTAACCAGTCTGCCGGCAAGACGTGACTGGTTGTGCGATGACTTTCAGGAAGTAGTTCCCTGCAAGCCGGTCTACAGACGCAACTGCGGCAATCATTGATAAAAACATACCCGGCTGACGGTCAGTAAATACTGAGCGCGCAGCCGGTTTTCTTTTTCCACCAAATTGGGTTTACAGGTTCTGACAAAGTTCTTATAATACATAGATACAATTGAATGCAGAGGTGGACTATGCAGCGAATAATCGGTATTTTGCTCGTGGTTGCAATGTTTCTCGTCAGTCAGGCTGGAATATGCGGGCAGACGAAAGTTGAACAGTATTTTGACCAGATAAAAACCAATTCTTTCGATCCGGAAGCCCGCATCAGATTTTTGCCGGAAAACGTCGAATCGTGGTTTGCACGCTGGCAGGTTCTTGAAAATGCCAGGCAGTCGATCGATGTTACTTATTTCATCCTCGAGCAGGATATTTTCGGCATGAGCATGCTGGGAATGCTGATGAAAAAAGCCAGAGCTGGCGTCAAGATCAGACTGATGGTCGATGCTCGCGGTACCAAAGGGCTTACCCGCAAACTGATCGGCCAGGATGTGCTGCAGGAAATGGTTAAGTATCCCAATGTCGAAATCAGAGTTTTTAACCCCGTTCATCGCAAACTATGGGCGCTGTTCGATGACCTGCGCAAAATCACCGCCTCCAACCATGATAAAATCATTCTGGTGGATGATGAATACCTGATTACTGGTGGCCGTAACATTTCGATGAATTATTTTGTCAGCCCGAAAGACGTTAAGCACGTATATCGCGATACCGACGTTCTGATTCAGAGCAAAAAAGTGGCGCGTCAGGCCAAGCTGGCGTTCTATGAAGAATTCAGCGCCGGCGGCATTTTCAAGATTTATAAAGACGTTTTCGGCAATGCTGACGACATGAACAAGCAGCTCGACATGGCTTATAACGTGATGCGCCGCTTCATCACCGGCGGCGGGCTGTTCAAATATCCATCGCCGATGCTTTCCGATGAAGGCAATAAGCTTCTCAAGAAATATACCGAAGAAATCAAAGAATACAAAAGCATGCAGCACTTCGCATCATTCAGGCTTTTCGAAGGCCAGCGCTGCTACCCGACCCGTATTCTCGACAAACACTCAATCAGCGGACCACGCAACGACATCACCAACAATCTGATTGCGATGATTGATGCCTGTGAAACTGAAGTGATCATCCAGAACCCCTACGTAGTTCTCACCGAAGCAGCTCTTGCCGCCCTGAAACGCGCCAGTGATCGCGGCGTAAAGGTTATTATCCATACCAATAGCCCGATGAGTTCAGACAGTTTGCTGACCCAGGCCATGTTCCTCAATGACTGGCGTCAGATTCTCAAAGACATGCCAAACGTCAGAATCTTCGGCTACAAACTATCAACCAAGCTGCATTCAAAGGTGTTCGTATTCGACAAGAAGATAGCGGTTGTGGGAACCTACAACATGGATTACGTAAGTGAACAGATCAACTCTGAAGTTATAGCGGTCATAAAATCGCCCGCCTTCGCCACCCAGGTTGCCTGCCGCATTTATGAAGACATCAAATATTCATATGAATACAAAATCAAAGTCGAACGCGATGGAAAAATCACTACCATTTTCGGCCCTGAATCACATTCAGACAAAAAAGTAATCGAACGGCTGAATATGCTGAGAAAGCTGCACTGGCTCAAGCCTCTGATCTGATTTAAACACACATTTAAAAGCCCGCCCTGAGCGGGCTTTTTTATTCCCATGCGGGCCATTTGTTTCTTACTTAACCCAAGTTTGCCAAATCGTTCCAGAATTTCATTAATTTTTAGCTTTTTTAAAAGTCAAAACCGCACCAAATCACACTTTTATTTTTAAAAACCCATTTGTAGTGACCCATAAATAATTTTTTTGTTGACAAACGTCGCGCTATGCGATATGATTGTTTGCATGTATATCAAAAAAGTTACCAGGCACAACAAAAATTCTGACAAAACCTACGAATATCTTCACCTCGTAGAAAACATTCGAACCCCGGAAGGACCGAGACAGAGGCTCATTTTAAATCTCGGGAAACTTGATGTTTCGCCCGATCTCTATAAAGAACTCGCTAACTGCATCGACGGAATTCTTCAGGGGCAGACCTCGTTGTTCAGCCATGACCCGAGGATTGAGCTATTGGCAAGGCAGGCTGCCCGTAAGATCATTGAAAAAAAATCCATGGCTGAACAGGCACCAGAGCGGCAAGCTGAGTTTTTACCGATTGATATCGCCTCAATCGAGGCATCTGATACCAGAACCACAGGCCCGGAACATGTCTGCCATAGCATCTGGCAAGAGCTTGGGCTTTCAGAAAAACTTCTGGAGCTTGGTGTTTCCGCCCATGTAATCCCAACCATGGAAATGCTCGTTATCGGACGCATGGTATCTCCCGGAAGAGAGCTTCATACTTATAAATGGGCACAAAGCAACTCAGCGATCTATGAACTGACGGGTTCGCCGCTCAAATCATCCCTTAACTCGTTGTATCGAGCCGGAGATCTGCTTTTTAAAAACAAAGATGCCCTGGAAACCCATCTCTCAGTAAGGGAACGAGATATTTTTTCATTACAGGAAAAACTATGTTTTTTTGACCTTACAAACACATACTTTGAAGGCGAAGCGCTGGCCAATTCCAGGGCAAAACATGGCAGATCGAAAGAGAAGCGCTCTGACTGCAAGCTGATTACCCTGGCCATGATAATAGATTCTGATGGTTTCGCAAAATACAGTCACGTCTTTGAAGGCAACAAAAATGAGGCTTCAACTCTTGCAACCATGATTGAAGCTCTGGAAAAATCAAGACCAGATCTGAGTAAGGATCGAACCATAATCATGGATGCGGGGATCGCTACTGCCGCTAACCTGGCTTATCTTC
>DYKG01000066.1 GCA_020722725.1 Candidatus Methylomirabilis sp. | reverse complement strand
TGTCCACGCTTTTTCAAGTCCTTTTTTTTAAAAGTATGCAAGAACCGGATGAACCAAAATGCTTCGTCGAAATCCGGGTCTTTGGCTTTAAGCGGGGCAAGTGAAACTCTTTTGCTTCTGACCGGCTGATTCTGGGTGGCCTCTCTGATGGCCGAAGTCATTTCATCATCTCTCGAAAGGAATAATCGGAAAATTCCCGGCAAACTGTCGATGTGGTCAGCCATAAACGCTTTAAAGGCTGCAATGATGATTACTATAATAACTGTAAAAATAATTATCCCGATGTCGGCGCTACTGCTGCCACCGCTTCTGCTTCCGGAACTTCGGTATGAGCCGCCACT
Source organism: Candidatus Methylomirabilis sp. (assembly GCA_020722725.1). Taxonomy (GTDB): domain Bacteria; phylum Muiribacteriota; class Ozemobacteria; order Ozemobacterales; family Ozemobacteraceae; genus DYKG01. The sequence continues at coordinate 11,755 of DYKG01000066.1, read as the reverse complement.
GCTGCGGTAACTGCCGCTTGAGCTCGATGGTCGGCTGCCGCTTGAATAACTATGCCCGCCGCCGGCTCTGGCATCAGCTTCTTCGCATACGATCAGAAACAGAAACAGCACAAAAAACAGGGCGGTTAGAGCAGCCAGGCATCGGGCAAAAGTTTTCCGGTTGAACATAAATCTCCTCACGACTGCTAAAGATGACTTTCAACAGCATAACTTTTTATCGGAAAATTCTAAAGCAATAAAAAAATTGCCGCTTCGCACCGGCAATTAACCGGCATGAAGCAGCACTTTTAATGTAAAGGCTCATTCTTTTACGGTCGCTGAGCCAGTTAAGCGGGCGGTTGGCGAGCCACGTCGAACCATCGCAGCGGCCAGGCAGAATTAGAAATATTTATGAGCCTTGAAAGATTAGCTGAGAATCACTTTTCAGTGTGGTGGGTTTTGGGTGTGACTGCCTTGATGGTTTCTTCGTAAACCTTCTGATAGCGGTGATTGAATTTTTCAAGGTTCTGGCGGTAAAGCTTCTGCAGGTCTTCATTGGTGCCGGCTACGTTGTTGTAGATGTCGTGCATCAGTTCAACGTTGCGGTTCATGTGGTCGAAGAACATTTCCATGTTCTTTTTGGTCAGGCCGTTGCTCTGATCGAGAGAAGCAGTCCAGAATTTGTTCATAACCTGGAAATTTTCGTTGATCAGCTGAGCGTATTCGTTTGAGAATTCCATCCATTTGTTAATCTGATTGTTCATTTTAAGACTCCTGTTAGTTAAATTTTGTTTGCGGCAACTTCATTGCGTGTTTACAAAAATAATAATATCACTTTTGCTGCAATGCGTCAACAAAAAAATAAAAAATTCTAAAAAATTGTCTAAAATTGCTATTTAACGCTGATTTTGCAGATGTTGTCCTGCAAAAGGTTTTCGTGATCAAAGAAAAAGTATGGGTGTCATCGTGACCTGGCTTGTCCCAGAATCGCTCGGTATAAATGGGTTAAAATGCAGAAATGGGATTGAGCTGACAGGCAGGTTGGCCGGCTCGACAAAAAAACGGTATAATAATACAACAGAATTCAAGGGGTATTTTTATGCTGTGCTGCAAAAGATTGCTTGGGAGCGGGCGATTGAAAAACCACAACAATAGCGGGGGCAGAATATGAAAGTTTTTTATTTCACATCGACGGGAAACAGCCTTGAGGTTGCAAAAGCCATTGGCGGCGAACTGGTTTCCATTCCTCAGGTGCTCAAGAATGACCTTACCGATTTCAAAGAAGATGCGATCGGCATGGTTTTTCCGCTTTATTCTCTTGGTACTCCCGGAATCGTACGGGAATTCATGGAAAAAACCAGGCTGCAGGCTGATTATTTTTTTGCTGTTATAACTTACGGAAACTTCGAAGGCGGCGGTGTTGACGATTTTAACCGACTTGCCCGCAGCCGGGGCATAAAGCTGTCATATTTGAACAGCATCGTCATGGCCGACAATTACCTGAATTTCTTCAAGATGGAAAACCAGATCGAAAGCCTGGCCGACAAAAAGGTGCCCGAAAATGTAATGAAAATTGCCAGTGACATTAAAGAGCGCAAAAGTTTCATCAAGAAGGCGAGCATGCCGATGAAAATGCTTTCATACGTTGCCCGGTTCATTTATCGTTTTCAGCCGGGAACTGTGGATAATCGGTTTAGCGTTGAAGACAGCTGCAATCAATGCAAAGTCTGCGAGAAAGTCTGCCCGGTAGATAATATTGTAGTTCAGCAGAAACCCGTGTTTAAGCATAAGTGCATCAGCTGCTATGCCTGTACTCACAACTGCCCGCAAAATGCCATTAGACTCAAAGGCGAACGCAGTCGCAGCCGTTTTCGCAACCCCGGCATCGATCTCGCGGAAATAATCAAAGCCAACAGCTAAAACAAAAAGCCGCAGTTGAATCTGGTTCAACTGCAGCCCTTTTTTGTGTTTACTTCTTGGTGGCTTTGGCACCAGGGCAGTCATTTTACCAATGCTGATTATATTCAATTGATGAAAAGTCATGGTGTCAGGATCTCAATGGACGGCAAAGGCCGGGCCACAGACAATGCAAGAACCGAGAGATTTTTCAGAACCCTTAAATACGATTGCGTCTATATAAACGAATTTGATACGCCGAGAGATCTCAGATCGGCAATTAACAGCTATATGGAGGTATATAATTTTCAAATACCGAATCAGGCAATAAATAACCAAACTCCGGCAAACATTTATTTGAATTGCGGCATTAAAGCCGCTGCATAATTTATGAAAGGAACCACCTTAAAATTTTCAAAAAAATGTCTTGACCACGGGGGGCATTATAGTTCAGGAAATGGAAACGATTTCCAGGGTCGAGTATTCCGGTAAATACGGCCATCTGATTACAGAATCAACAAAAATACAGCGCGATATACTCGAAAAAATGGGAGTTCAAGTGTCGGCATAGTTATAATACGTTTGTTTCTCATGGGAACGGTATAAGAATTAAGTTGTTTACTTTCAGCTTTTGTCATATTTTGAAAAAAAATTTGAACGATAGGAATTGTCGCCATGGGAAAAGTTTGCAGATTAACCGCCGATTCGCGCCAGAAATGGTCAGAGGTTCTTGCAAAGCTGCAATCTGCTGAAGAAGCAGATGAGTTTGATCTGGAAATCAGTGCAGAAATTGATTCATGTGAAATGGAAATTGTGTCGCCCAATGCTTCATTGCGAGAAGTTTATCGAAGTCTGATGGAGAAAGGGTTCGCGTTCGATTCTTTTTTATACCAGCCTGGAAGTGGCTTTATTAATGCATGCGTACATAGGCTGCCGACCGGAGAACTGGCAACCGGGTATATTTCTGACCAGATGAAGGTCGCCCGGCATGAAAATGGTGAAAACTACGTGGCGGCCCGCGAAGATCTGCCGGCTTTCACTTTTCTGATCGACATGTCAGGAAAGATTGTCAATAGACCGTCTCGTTATACTCTTCAGATAGGGCAAAACCAGCATATCGATTCAGATGACGCTGATGAGTTCAATCTACAGAACAACAAGTCGGCCGCCCATTGCCGAATTGACAATTTTTTTGATCATTCCTGTGCACCGAATTGCCGCATTGAAGTTTATCGGGATTTTGTCTTTCTTCGTCTGATCAAACCGGTCAAAGCCGGAGAGAGCCTTTCATTTAACTATCTGACCACCGAATGGGAAATGTTTTCCCCGTTTTCATGCTATTGCGGTGTTCCAGGCTGCTTTGGCAATATCAGAGGTTTTCGCTTTCTGTCACTCGACCAGAAACGTTCTCTCAGGCATCTTCTGTCGCCATTTCTGCTGCAAAAGCTGGTTGAGGAAGAGTCTTCATTAAAATAGAAGCTCATTATGCCCAGCCTGTCGAACTATAACGGCGATCTGAAAACGGCGAAATTCTTTAAAAATCGGTAAATATACAAAAGCTCATTCTTTGGCTTCATAAAGGGCGGGCATTTTACGAGTCGCTAGCTATCGTGCGGCGACTATACATTAGCGCGTCCTGTGCTTCCGGAAAGCTCAATTACTGCCCTTTACGGTCGCTGAACCCGTTTAACGGGCGGTTGGTGAGCTACGTCGAACCATCGAAGCGGCAGGGGTGGGATCGAAAACATTCGATGAGCTTTTGTATAAAATGCTGCAAAATAGAAATTTTCTGCCTGTTGCTTTGCGGTCGAGAATTTAACTGTCTGGTGAAGATTATAGCCGGAATTAACCTATTAGCATTGAATTTTACTTAAATTTACTTGTCAGACCGTTCTCATAAATTTGTTGAAATATCAGGACTGTGATATCTGTACCCTGCATTTTTTGACGAAAATGTATCAACTGTTGGTCGTTGCTGGCAAAAGCGAGCAAGAGCGATGGTCGGGCAAGTCGTAATAAATAAATTGAGGTTCCATCAGAATGGCCATTCAGATCTATGAAAAAGAATTTCACATCCCCCCCCTCGTCCCCAAAGTGTTCTCTTATAGAGCATGTTCGTAAGTGTGTCGAAAAAAAGCTTTCAGCCAATGAGATTCCCGTTCGTTTCACCATAATTGAATCTGGTTCATCCGGTTATTCATGCGAGCTGGGTCTGGTTGTTGCCGATGAAAAAGAGCTGCCCAGGCGCCCGCGATCTATTTTTGAAGTTCGACCCCGTGCCTGGGAATCAGGAGATTCTTTCTGCGCAGCCATGATCATTCCCACCGGGGTTGACTGCGAAGTCGGTGGTGACGCCGGTGACGCTGGTCCTGCCGCCCACCTGCTTGCCTCGTGCTGCGATCGGCTTATTCTGCACCCGAACGTGGTAAACGCCTCTGATATCAACGAATTGCCCGAAAATTCTCTCTATGTCGAAGGAAGCGTTCTTTCAAAGATCATGATGGGAACCGCTGGCGTTTTGCCAGTCAGATCAAATAGAATTCTTCTGATCATCGACGATCATAAAGATAAAAATATAACCGACAGCTATATCAACACATTCTCCGCCGCCAGAGCTACCTGGGGCATGCGCGGTGCCGGTGTGGTGGCTTTGAATCCGACTTTTTATTCGCGGCTCGAAATTGCTCCCAGCGGTCGCGCTTCTGGTCGCATCGAAAATTTTGGCCGTATTCTACAGGCCCTTGAAAAGCACCGTGGCGAATACGATGCGGTTGCCATAGCCTCAGTAATGGATTCAGAAGAAGGCAAAGGCCTGATCAAAAAATACTATGAAACCGAAATGCTCAACCCGTGGGGGGGCTCGAAGCCATGCTGACTCACACCACTTCGCTGTTTCTCGACCTGCCTTCGGCCCATTCACCAATGGTTGAAGATGCTTCGGTTTATGATCTGGGCGTGGGAGTTGTTGATGAACGCAAAGCCGCCGAGCTGGTTTCAACTACTTATCTGCACTGCATTCTCAAGGGTCTGCATCGCAGCCCGCGCATTATTACCGACCCTGAAGTCATGAAAAGCCCTGAAGTCGTGAAAGCGGAAAACGTTGCCTGTCTGGTTCAGCCCGCCGGGTGCCTCGGGCTGCCGACTCTTGCTGCCCTCGAGCAGGGAATCCCGGTCATTGCTGTGCGCGGCAACACCAATATTATGAAAAATGACCTGCGTGCTTTGCCTTTCCGCTCTGATAAATATTTTGAAGTGGAAAACTATCTCGAAGCGGCCGGGCTGATGTCAGCGCTGCGAGCCGGCGTTGACCCTGAAACCGTCTATCGGCCAATTTCCAAAACCATCGTTGACCGGAAGGCTTGATCAGGCATGAAGATCTGCGTTCTGCAAAGCTCTTTTCAAGATTCAGAGGTTGAAACCAAAGATTACGACGAAGCTTTCGACCCGACACCTTATTTGAAAAATCATCAGGTTGAAGTTCATCCGATCAACAAAAAATCGGCGGTCAGGCAGGTTACCGAGCTGACCAAAAAGGGGTTCGATGTTTTTTTCAACTTGTGCGACGGTGCCTGGGACGAAGACCGGGCCGGCGTCGAAGTGGTGCAGACTCTTGAACGAGCCAATGTGGCTTTTACCGGCTCTGATTCATATTTCTACGAGCCCCCCAGAGAGCGTATGAAGCTCGGATGTTATCAATGCGGCATCAGAAGCCCGCTGTTTGTAATGGCTGCCGATGCTGAAGAAGTTGAAGAAGCGGTGCAGAACCTTTTTTTTCCCATGATTGTCAAACACCCCAGCGGCTATAACAGCATTGGAATCACGCGAGAAAGTCTGGTAAACACGCCAGAGCGGCTGCGCGAACAATCGCTGAGAATGATCAGCCGTTATGGCCGTGCCCTGATCGAAGAATTCATTGCCGGTCGTGAATTCACCGCCTTGGTAGCTGAAAACCCTGATGATGAGAAGAACCCGGTGGCTTTTCAGCCATGTGAAGTCACTTTTCCTGAGGGCGAAACTTTCAAGCATTTTGATCTGAAATGGGTTACCCGTCACAAAAATGAATTCGTGATGGTTGATGACCGTGAACTGGCTGAGCGCATCAAAGATGTGTGCCGTCGATATTTTGTGGCGATGAAGGGGCGTGGCTACGGTCGCTGCGATCTGCGCATGAATCAGTCAGGCGAGTTGTACATGCTTGAAGTTAACCCTAACTGTTCGCTCTTTTATCCGCTCGACGATCCGGGCAGCGGTGATTTCATTCTTATGAATGATCCGATCGGGCATCAGGGCTTTGTTGAGCTGCTTTTGCGGTCGGCTTTCAAAAAGAAGCGCCCGTTGCCAAAATACAAGGTGCGCTCGAACCGCAATGGCTATTTTGGCATTTTTGCCCAGCAGAATATCAGTGCCGGAGAAATAATTTACCGCAATGAAGAAGCCCCTCACATTCTGGCAAGCAAGAGCCACGTAATGAAAAACTGGGATGAGGAAGGGTTGCGCGATTTCGCTCGGTTTGCCTACCCGCTCAGCGAAGAGGTTTTCGTGCTCTGGAGCGATGACCCGATGCAGTGGAAGCCGATCAATCATTCCTGTGACCCCAATTCGTGGGTTACCGGCCTTGACCTGACTGCCCGCCGTGATATTCGCAAAGGCGAAGAGATTACCGTTGATTATGCGACCTTCTGCAACGAAACAATGGAAGAATTCAGCTGCGGCTGTGGCTCGCCCCAGTGTCGTGGCCTGATTTCAGGAAAAGACCACGAAAAGCCTTTTCTCGACCTTTACGGTGAGCATGTTTCAGATTTTATTCGGTTAAAGCGTCGCAAAATCTTATGACTGAGCCGATTCTTTATGTAGGCTTCTGTTTCCTCAAAGGTATAAAATTCCGCTTATAATTTCTTCCGTTTCGCTTCCATGGTTCTGTCCGCCAAACTAGTGGTGGTCTAAAAATTGGTCAATCCGATAAGTGATAAAACACCAAAATTTTTTAGAAAAGGATTTTTATCATGACAAGACTACAAGGAAGAAATCACGGCCCCGCATTTAAGGCCAAAGTTTCATTAGAAGCTATTAAAGGAGATAGAACTCTTTCAGAACTCGCTCAGCAGTTTGAAGTCCATGCGAATCAGATCGTTCAGTGGAAAAAAGAGCTTCTGGGAAGGGCAGATGAGCTATTCGAAAAAGGAAAGCGCAAAGATGACGAACCTGACACATCTGAACTACCTGGCGGTTTTATCCGTTTAAACAATCAATTAGCGGCCATCTCGGCGTATTTGCGATAGAACGCGGCGCGCTCAGCCGCATCGGGAATTTCTTTGCGTGGAACCACCACCACATTGGGGCCCTGAGGTTTAACAAAAGACTGTTCCATGAACATTTTTACGATTGCCGGTGGAACCGGGTAGAGAATGTCGAAGGGATCCTGTTTGGCTTTGCCTTCACGAATCGCCCTGGTGCGTTCCATGGTTCTTTCGGTGTTGGTCTGAATCAGATCGAGAATCTTGCAAACGTTACTGCTCAAACCGGTTCTATTAACCTTATCCAGGGCAGTGCCCCAGAGGTTAATCGACTTGAGCTCGTTAACTTCGCTGCTGGTAAGACTTACCGTTGGTTCAAAATAGACCAGTTTCATGTTGTAAGGAATCCCGGCATACAATGGGTCGGGGTTTTCCATTGTGATGGGTGAGCGGTATTCCATGTCGGTATTGACACCGTTGTAGAACACGCTGTAGCCGCGTCCGATGTAAAGGTCGGTCATGCGGTTTACCACAAACCATGCCAGCGTGCTTTCCCAAGGGGTAAAACAGGGGCCGTATTCGTTGAAAAGCATGTATCTGATATTGTCGCACGAGGCGTTAACCACATTGCCCAGTTCGTGATAAAAGGTCGATTTTCCGCAACCGGCGGCGCCGATGGGAATGATCAGCCTGGGTTTGGCAGAAGTGAGCGTGGCTTTGTTCCAGTTTTTATTTTCTTTCAAAGAAGCGGCAATAAAGGCTTCCATATGCTCTTCGCCCTTTTTGAGCAGGGTGTCAAGATTCTGTTCGGTTACCTGGGCGATCAGAATTGCCAGGTAGGTGTTGATCACATGATAAGGACTGAGTTTAAAGCAGAAATCGTATTTTGCAAGATCTTCAATTGCTTTTTCGAAATTGGGCTCGGCTTTGATCAGATATTTCTTTTCCTGGGCATTGATTGCAAAAATCGGCCCGTTATACATGTTTTTTGCTTCTTTAAGCAGTTCTTTCGTGTCGCCTTCAGCTTCAACGGCTTTAAGAATGTTGTCTATACAAATGCTGATGTCTTTCTTCCACAGAATGTGGTCGTTGCTTTTGATGATCTGTGCGAGACCCGGCAGATTGTATTTATCCGCAATCTGTCCAAAAATCTTTCTGATTCCATTGTTGGTGGTCATTTTTATTCCCTTTCATGTTTGACGCTGCTGATCACGAGCCTTTTATTCTGACCGGAGATCTGGTTGTGAATCAAAATTCAGGCCGGTTAATTTTTATCAGTAAATAGGCTAATGTACGACGGGCTAACAATTCAACAGAATAATTTGTATTATCTGGCAGTAATTTTATTTGGAACCGGATAAGCGAAAAGGAAAATCCCGGGATTAGTTATTTCTTGAGAACTGCGATATTATTGATCCGACAGATGGCATTCGGTAAGAACGAGCTGTCAGCCATCGAGACCTTCAATTTTCATGGCTTTAATTGTGGTGTTGGCTTTGAACAGGCCGCATTTGTGAATTCCGTTAACGAAGGGGTGGAAAAAGCCAGGCAGTTTGCCTTCTTTTTCGGCTTCAGGGGCGACCACGATCGTTACCTGTTTTGCATTCTTCTGAATGAATTCAAAAGCTTCTTTTACTTCATTATTTTCAAAATTTTCAGAAGTGTCTGGTTCGGCAAGGCTGACGATTTCGGCGATCATGTGGGTTACCAGATGGTTTCCGTCTATTTTGCCCGGAGTCAGGTCGAGAATTCTTACCTGGGCCTTGAATTGCGGAACCGTTGCGGAAAAATCTGCCAGGCTGTCAGAAGCCCAGGCGCCCTGAGCAAAAACAATAATCAAAATGATTGCCAAAAAGCTTCTGGTCAGTTTTTTCGAATTCATGGTTTTCTCCCGGTGCAAAATTTGTCTAATTCTGAGCAACAATCATGCTATTTTTGCGTTTTGCTGGAATGTTGATTGTGAGCGGTTGAATTGCTCTTATCAAATCAATTGGCTATTTCTGTGCTTTTTGGGGGCAGTTGCTGGCTGAAAAACAGGCAGCTTTTCCGGCCAGCGACTTTTTAAAAAATCGTTGGTTAATCATGTGGCTTTTAATCGAGTGAAAAATGATCTATAGTATTGCTGAACTTTTCTGACACTTGAATCTTATACCGGATCAGTCATTTACTTGTCCAGGGAGAAATTCAGATGAAACGAATTCAAGCATTATTGTTGGTCAGCATTCTTTTCCTTTACTGTTTTCTTAATGCGAATATTCTTTTTGCCGTTGATCTGTCAGCAGAAGGGATGGAATACATCGAGGTTTGCAATGAAAAGAACGAACGCGTAAAATTTTCAAGACTGATTATGGGTACCGACCATCTCGCTCAAGAAGACTGGTATGGCCCAAATTCCAGAAAGATTACCGAAGAAGGTATTAATCGTGTGCTCGATGAGGCTGCCCGACTGGGAATCAATCTTTTCGACACTTCTCCGATTTATGTCGGCGATATCGAAAGCAAGCTGGGCAAATGGCTGGAATCATATCGGCTGAGAAACCCGGGCAAAAGGCTTTATACGCTTTCGAAAGGCGGCTTCCCCTTCGATCTTTACTGGTCAAAACAGCTGCCATCTGGTGAAAATTCATTTTGTCTGCAGGAAATGCTCAAGGCAAAAGGCATGATGGCCGAAGGCTATGCCGCTTTGCCCAATACCCCTAACGGAACCTACGCCAGCCGACTTTTCGGCAGCAAAGAGCAGATAATCAACCGAGTCAGTGAAGAGCTGGGGCATACCATAAAAAATCTCAGAAGCAACCCGACGGTTTATCTGATGCACCGGGATGACGGTGATTTTATTAATTTTGAACCGGTTAAGAGAAGCCAGAATTCTGTAAAAACCATAATGGATGCCCTGAGTTCTGACGAAATCCGAAAAAAATACACATTTCTCGGCTGGTCGAACTGGAAACCTCACAGAATTACCAGATCGCTGGCCCTGGCTAACAAACAGTCAGCGCTGGCCAAGCCGGTTTTCAACAGCCCATATTTCTCACTGTTCGAAATGTCTGAGCGGGCTATTCATGCCGGTGGCGTGCAGGTTACCCATGAAGATATGATGGATAAAAACTTTCTGAGGGGCATCAAGATCATGCCTTATTCGCCTCTTGGCGGAGTCAGCATTCTTGACCGCCCCGAACCCTGCTGGGACAACGCCAGAAAAGATGCGAGAAGAAGATACGCTCAGGGCGACCCCTACTGGAAGAATGTCTATCATTCAATTTTTACCTGCGCCAATGAAGAAAGATACAACCGGGTTGTCCGTTTCACCAAGGAGTTCAACAACAAGCACAAAACAGATTATACGGTTGATCAGATGGTTAACGCTTACGCCCTGGCCCACGAAAGAACCGATTTTCTCGTAATTGGCCCGATAACCGTTGAACAGCTCAGAAGAACTGTTGCTTCGCTGAAACTTGCGAAAATGCTTACAAAAGAAGATTTGGATTTCCTCTATTACGGAAACGAATAACTACCCAAAAGTGCATTTGATTATTCAATGTTTGTGTTGACCGGCTTTTTTCCCCGGTAAATGCTTTGGGTCCTGGCGCGAAAGATCAGGGTTGTCCGTGCTTTTTTCGGTCGCTGAGCCCCGTTTACGGGGTCGAAGCGGCCATGAAGCATTAAAAATGTTTAATCAGCTTTTTTGTCTCTGCTTGAATTAACCTTTTTCTGATTCTTCTGTGTTTTGGCCATGAGGGTATGAAAATACCCGCTTCGATATTCCTCTTGGTGTGTTGAATTCGGTTCTATATGTCGGTGGATTTCTTCTATATTTTGAAGCGGTGAAAAACTGCGAAATCTCAATTGCGGTGTCGGTCATGCGGCTTTCAGTCGCTTTGCCGGTGGTGGCAGGTCTGCTCTGGTTCGGTGAGACTCTTTCAGTCTATCGCCTGATTGGTCTTGCTTTGATGGCCGTCGCTCTTATTTCAATCGGACATTTCAGCCATTCAAGAATCAGCGCCCGGGCCATGGGGTGGCTGCTTTTGCTGTTTCTGGTTATTGGCCTGTCAAGCGCGGTTGATAAAGCCTACAATTTTTACGGCCAGACCGGAAAAAATCTCTATCTTGCCTCTCTTTTTTCTACTGCTTTCCTGCTTTCTGCTCTTCTAACCAGGATTCGCCATCAGAGTTTTACCCGCAGAATTATTGGCATCGGGCTGCTGTTGGGTATTCCCAATCAAGCTACCAGCCTTTTTCTGCTGATGGCACTATCGAGCGTTGATTCAGTGGTTGCCTTCCCAACTCTTGCAATTTCAGTTCTCTCCGGTTCGATGCTGTGCGACCGTTTCATCTGGGGCGAAGAACTGACCAGAGAAAAGTTTCTGTTGATCGCCACTTCCATGGTCGCCATCGTTCTGCTTAATGTCAGTTGATTCAGGCAACCAGGCAAATTCCCGTTGCCAGATCGGTAATTGATCTGAAACATTTTGTCTGGTGTTGTGTCCTTCTCGCCTCTTTACGGTCGCTGAGTCAGTTTAACTGGCGGTTGGTGAGCCCGTCGAGCCATCGAAGTGACAGGGAGCATCGGATACTTTCAATCAGTTCTTGTAGTGGACTTTCGCACTTTTTAGCATAACCCAGTACCGGAAAAGGCCGATCTTCGG
>DYKG01000065.1 GCA_020722725.1 Candidatus Methylomirabilis sp. | reverse complement strand
GCATGAATATCACTTATAAATCACAAAATCTTGACCAACAAATCGAACCACCGCTGGCTTCAATGGTTCGATTGTCTGGAATTCTTTTAAAAATCGCTGGGTCATGATTAACCAGGGAAATCGCTCAGGCGATATAATCTATTCTGAGGCCGATACTCTAACCGGCCCCTGGGCCTTTGCAACAAAAGTCTGCAGCTTCGACGATTACAATTTTTATAATCCGCTGCTACACCCATGGTACAACCGTGACGGCGGCCGCGAAATCTTTTTTGAGGGAACCTTCACCAACTATTTTTCTCCTTCAACTGCCAAAGTTCCCGAAGCCAATTATAACCAGGTTATGTTCAATCTTGCTCTTGATGATCTGGGGCTGGTTTTGCCCGTTCCGATTTATCGCGTTGCTGCCGATTCTGAAAAGAAATTTGAATTGCTTGATGGTGACAGCATCAGGCAGACAAAGTCCTGGCCGAAGATTGAAAAAATTGAATTCTATGCCTTTCCAAAAAATGCTGATCACCCGGATCTGGTTTCGATAACTGATCATGATAATGCCATTTTGCCGTTCAAATTACTTAGAATTGATCCCCAGACTGACTGGGGCAAAAAATGGGTAACCCTGGCCAAAAATAATTATCAATTCGACTCTGACTCCTTTGCAAAAAAAGGTCAGGTTCTAATTCTTCATACTACAAAATGTTTCTCTTTCGAATTCGAAAATACGGGCTGGTGATTCATAAAAAACTTGATTAAATCGTTGCTGTCTCCAGGTCGATTCGATTGTTCGACGGGTTAACCAACCGACAGTTGAACTTGCTCATCGACTCGTAAAATGATCGGTTAAATTAAATATTGGAATTAAATATGAACATTCTAAAACTCCTGCTGATTGTTCTCCCCGGTTTCTATGCCATTTACATGACTTACATCAGAAATCTTTCAATTTTCGACCACCCAAAGGCCAGACCGATTGTAAAACTCATGGGAATCAACGGAGCCCGCTGGTTTTACATGGTTCTTGGAACACTATTGGTCGGCGTTGGCATTTTCGCTGCAATCAACGGAAAGCTATAGAAAGAAGGACAAAATGAACAGCATTGCAAAAAGGGTTGAGCTTGGTTTACAGGTATTGCTTGAAAATTCTGGCGATGGCTGGTTTCTTATTCTTGAAGAACCAGTTTCAGAGAAATTCGTGCAGTTCGCCTATGAAGAAGGGCAAGACCTGGTTTTCGACTGTCCGACCATGGCATTTTCCCCGGATGAACTCAAAAAAGCGATTGAAGTGATGAATCGTTTTTTCAATTCGGGGGACATCTTACTTAATTCTACGAATTAAGTAAGATGTCCCCCGAATTGCGAATTGCCCCCGAATTGCAAGTAAGATGTACATCGAATTTGCCCCAAATTCAATCGGTGCCCAAAAAATGTTTTAATGGTAGAATATTTGCAACAGGTTTTGATAAGCGAGGGGAAACTGCATGGAACTTTTTGTTCTTCTTCTGATAATTTTTCTATGGGTGCTCTGGGGAAGAGTAAGTGCTCTCAAGCGTGATTATACCGAGCGAATTGAGAATCTAGAATTTGCCGTATAACTCCTCAAAGATCGCACTAATAGCCTGCAGAAACAAATCGGCAAAGCGACTCCGGCAAAGAAGGCTAAAGAAAAATCAGAACCCGCAAAATCTGAAGCCGCCAGAACTCAAGAAAAACTTGCAGAAGAAAAGACTAAACCTGGATTCAAACTTGAGCCCGAAACTTTGCCCGCTGTTAAAAACCCGTTTAAGCCTGAAGAAATCAAAACCGAATCTACAATCGCTACCCCGTATTTTTTCCGAAATTTCATTTAAAGATAAGCCTGTAGATAAAACTGAAACCCCGACACCGCAACCAGAAGGTTACGGCTGGCTCAAAAAGGCGGCCAGGAAAGACTCAGAAGAGCCCGCTGTAATTAAAGAGCAAATACCTCAATCGCCACGGAATCAGTGAAGAATATCTTAAATGGTTCCGGGTTTTCCCGGTTTGCATCGCGTTGCTTGGCCTGATGGCAATTATCATCAATCCCAACGTTTCGCCGCTGTTCTGGCCGATGACCATTGCACTGCAACTGGCAGGCATTGCGGTCAGTCTCGTGTTTGGCGCGGTTTTCCAGCTTGGGGTTCTTACTCTGATTCTTATAATTGGTGCTTTGCTTTTTATATCAGGCTCTTCAGCAGCAACCTTCAACCTGACTTTCTTCGCCTTCATTTTCCTGGCTGGCGCCGCAATCTGTCTGGTTACTTTCGTCATTCTGCGAAAAATCGTCGACATTTCTGCCCGATTGAATCTCGATGAAGAAACCACAGCACCGCTAAAGCAGAACCCGCAGCTGACTGAATGGATGGAAGCCTCGCCGGTGATGGGCATTTTCTTCGTACTTGCCGCCGCCTTCTGGCAGGCCGCTCCACTTAACCCGCATCCGGGCATGGTAACGATGTTCTGTTTCCTCGCGGTTGCCCTGACCTTGACCCGCAAGCTGAAGTTCGAGAATCTGGCCATTGTTTCGCTATTTTCAGCGGCTTTTGCTCAGGGCTTCTGGATTTTAAGACCTGGCCTGACCATGCCGCTATATTTTTCAGCCCTTGGCTGGTCCCTTGTTCTCTTGCTGCTGGCACTGACTCTGCCGTTTGCCTTTTTCCGCTTATTCAATCAATGGTGCCGCCTCTGGATGAGTTGGGGGTTCTATGAACTGATTCAGGCTCTGTTTCTCGTTTATGCCGCCGACCATATCTGGGCCCGCGACTACTCGGGCTGGATACCAATGCTGCTGGCAATCGGCAAGATATCCATCGTCGCTTATCTGCTTCAACAGCTCAATGGAAAGAGTGAGCGCAACAGTATTATCGCCTGCCACGGCGGGGTAATGCTGTTTTACCTGTCGGCAGTTCCCATTCTGCTTCTGGAAAAAGGCTGGCTCGGCCTGGTGCTGGGCTTGAGTCTGCAGCGCTGCTTTGGCTGAATCGCCGAATCGAGCACTCTGGCCTGCGCTACGTTTCATCGGTTCTTGCCCCGGTAGGACTGTATCTGTTGTTGTCCTTCATGCCACAGATGAAAGGCCCTGAAAGCATCATCATCTTGAACCCGGCCGTTCTTTTGACTCTGCTGGCGGTTCTGGCGTTGGGCTGGGCGGTTAAGCTTGCCGATTATCCCAATGAGCATCTGGGTTCTTTCAATCTGGTGAAATACTTTGAATGGCTTGCTTTTGGTGCCGGTTTCTACCTGGTCAACCTGGTGGTCGCCGATGTTTTCGCCGGTTCAAAAGTTGCATCGGGCCCGACTCTGTGCTTTGATGCCCGTGGCGATCTGCTGCAGGAAATCGCCTATAGCACCTTGTGGGCTGCCTTTGGCGCAATTCTCTGGAGCTGCCGCCAGCTTCCGACCCTGCTGCGTGACATCGGCGTTGCTCTGGTCGGCATTGCCACTCTTTGGTTGATCGCATTCCCATTTAATCACGGTCTGGCGGTTGCTGCCATGGCTCCGGTTTTTAACCTGGGCCTGCTGGCTTACGGGCCGATAATTCTGATTTTTCTTATTCTGTTTTTACGCGAACCCTGGGGCGACAGCTACGTATCGGTCAAGAACCTGTTTCTTGCCATGCTGCTGATTGCCGGTTTCCTCTGCATTAAGATGGTTAAAGCCACGATTTTCCAGCCCGGTCTGCCTCTCGATCTGTTCCGTGAAAGAACGGCGCAGATGGCGGTTGCATCGATCGCCGGCTGGTTGATTTATGGTCTGTTGATGCTCATCTGGCCAAAACGTCTCGATAAGCCGTTCCGCATTGCCGGTCTGGTTCTCATGGTTGCTGCGTTCTGGCGTGCCGTAGTTTTTCCGTTCAAATATTCAGTTGATTTCGGGGCGATGCAGCCACTGCTTAACCGGCCAACCGCCCTTTATGTATTTATTCTTGCTCTGCTGGTCTGGCTGATTTGGCGAAAGCCTGACCAAACCTGGCCGACTGAAAGGGTGGGGGCCCGCCAGTTCTGGAGCGTTACTCTCGCTTTAATGGCGTTTGCTATTTTAAATATCGAGATTGCAAGCGTTTTCGAGGCAAGTGGCGCACCATTCAGCCTGCTGACCCGTGGAGAACTTGCTCACAAACTGGGATACAGCATCGGCTGGCTTGTTTATGCCACCATCATGCTCATGGCTGGAATCAAGTGGTCGGAAGTCCGTGCCCGCCAGGCAGCTCTTTTGATTATCTGTATCACTGCTCTGAAAATTGTGGGAAAAGACCTATGGGATCCGGGACAGCTTTATCGAGTTGCATCGTTTATCGGGCTGGCAATCATCATGATGCTGGTTTCTTATTTGTATCAGAGATTCCTCGTTAAAACAGGAGAAGACCAATGAAATTCAAAACAAATATTTTTTTGATTCTGGCTATTTTTTCTTTGCTGCTTTTCCCTGTTACCGGTGAAAAAGCCGCATGGCTGGTTCGAGCCGGCATCTCGGCAAACGCGACCGGGACTTATCAAAGCTATCTTCCCGCTGAACTTCATCGGGCAAGCCAGCCTTCTTCAGGGCAGAATCTCGATTTGACCCTACTGGGGCCTGATGGCAACTCAAGAGCATTCGAGCTTTTCTGGCGCGAAACCACTGAACCCACTTCGATGGTTCTTGCTTCTGAAAGGGTCGAATTGCTCGAAGACAAGCGACTGATGTGGGAAGGAAAACTTCCCGAAAACTACGTTTTACAGAATATCAAGGTTCATTTGCCCGCATACCCCGAAATGGCCAAAGTATCAATCGATGGTCTGGCAAGCGACACCTGGGAAACCGTCGAAAGCAATCTGGCCGTGTTGAAACCAGCTCCCCACTCGCGGGTTGGTGTTGTTTCAGTTCCGATTTCTGAAAAGAATTTCAGCCGAATTCGCATTTATCTGACCGGGCTCGATGACAAATTTCAAATGACCCCGATTCAGGCAATGCTGGTTATTATCGAGGGTCGGCGCAGTGGCAGTAATTTCTTCACAAAAATGCATGATTTGACCTTTGAAGAAGTGGCTCGCGAAGAAAACCGTGAAATCAGAATTCGCATGCCTGGCACCGGAATCCTGGTCGAAAAACTGGAAATCTCCACTGAAGCAATGTTTCAGGGCTCCTGGATCATCGGTAGCGAAAAGATTGTGTTGGGCCAGGGCGAATTTTCATCGTTGAGCACCGGTCAGATTCAGGGCATCAGCAAAAATCCACTGACTTTCAATGTTCCGGTCAATCAGGTCTGGAAAGACGGCATCCTTATTCTTATCCTTCGCGAAAATAACTGGTCGGGAGCCATAAAACAGGTAAAAGCCAGCTTCAGATTGCCAAAAATCGCATTTGCAGCTGACCTTGTCGGCAATTTCCAGCTGCTGACCGGGCAGAACAAAAGTGTTGCCATTGCTGAAATGCCGGCAGCCCAGAATCGACTGCTGCAGGCTGAAATTACTTTTGCTGAAGCAGAATTCAATTCAGCTCAGCAGGCCGAAGATCTGCTGAAAAACTATGCGGTTGGCGGCGGGCCCTTCAATGCTGATGGTTACCGCTGGAAAGCCCCGATTAAGATTGAAAAGCCCGGTTTTTATCAACTGCAGATTTCATCGGCAGTGGCTCTTGAAGATCATCTGGCCGGTTTGCGTCTGGTGTTCGACAATCAGCAGGTTCCTTATTTTGTGGGTCGGGCCCAGGAACGTGAAGAGCCGTTGAATTTCAATCATGAGTTCAATGCCGCCGACAATCAGTCGATTTACCAGATAAGACTGCCGTCAGGTAAGAATCTGCCGGTTTATCTGAAAGTTAAAACGGCCGGCATCTTTTCGCGCAGCGTAACAGTCGAGAATCACGAAGCGGGCAAAGTCGGCTGGCAGCCATGGAAAACCCTGAACTGGCAGAATTCCGAAAAAATGCGCCTCGACATCTGGCACGGCGATAACAGCCCGATCAGCGTTTCCCAGGCATTGGCTCATTATCAGACCCAGGATCTGTTTTTTAACGCGGCTGTATCCGGCGAATACCTGGTCTATGGAGGCAACAGCTCAGCCAAAGCCCCCAATTACGACATAAGTCTTATCAAGAATTCGATGCTGAAAGCCGAACCTCAAAAAGTTCAGATGGGCGAAGCCGCGCCTCACTCTGAAACTGCGATTGCCAGACAGATCGAAGATGCTTTCAGCGAAAAGGGAATCGGCCTGTATCTTGTTCTTGGCCTGGTAACCCTGGTTCTGATCGTTCTCATTGTCAAAATGTTCCCTGAAGAAGCCCCGCCAGAAGGTGGCCAAAATAAAACCGACAAAGAAAACTGAACCTTTCAGCTTTTGGTGGCCTGCTCTGGCATAATATCTCAGGTTTCCCGGTCTTCCGGGCACGCCAGGTATTTTCTTGCTGCCAGCAGAATAACGAATAAAATTGAGTGGACAAGAATGTCAGCTACCGTCAGATATGGTCAGTTGAAATCCATTTGAATTGATTCAGATTTTAAAGTAGTCTTGCTGGCCGCATGGTTATAAACTTCAACAGGTAAGAAAACCTGTTAAATTTCTGCATTTCAGAAATTTATTCAATAAACCATTGTTTCAATCTTCAGCGCCCTGTTCGCCCATGTCAAGGTTCATGTTTTGCAGATCTTTCATGGTATCGTTCATGATTTCATTGGTCAGATCCTGCCCCATTTTCAGGTTTTCTTCCGTTGTTTTTTTTGCATCTTCAATGGCCTGTTCAGAAATTTTCTGACCCATTTCAAGGCCCTGGCGCGTAGCTTCATTGGCGGTTTTTATGCTTTCTTCTATGGTTTTGTTGGTTTGTTCCATGGTTTGCTGCAGAAATGTGTCGACCTGGCTGTTGATAGTTTCAAGCAGATTGCCGATCATTTCACCATTTTTGCCGAGCGATTGCTGAAGCAGTTTTTCGACCTGGGAATTGACCGATTCAATCGTTTGTTTGACAATTGCGTCGTTAGAATCCAAAGATTTGCTTAAAGTTTCATTCAACTGAGTTTTCATTTGCTCGATTGAATTTTTTAAGCCGGGAACATCAGAATCGACCGATAATTCTGAAAGTTTCTCGACATTGGTAAAAATAGGCCCAATCGTGGTTTCGGCAGGCTCACAATAGCCCGTAGTTGAAGCAAGAAGAAATCCGAACGCAATGATAGAAAGTTTTCTCATACCAATACTCCTATTAGATTGTAAATGAATTGAAAAAAATCTTCAGGAAACATAATTTACATAAAGTTCAAAGTCAAGGGGTTCTTTTGGATGGGGCTGCGAATCACTACGATCCAGTGCCACCAGAGCACCTGATATCCAGCAGGTTCCCAGGCCTTCTTCAGTCGCCGCCAGAAGGATGTTCTGAACCAGGGCTCCAGTAGCATGCAATTCCGGGTGGCGGCGCAGGTCGCTGACTTGATCGGCATTGAGATTGGCTTCAGCCATCAGATCGTGAATCGGTGCACGATAATCTTTGGTAAAAATTGCCATGACGACTGGCGCATTGGCCAAATGCCGACGAAAAAACCTTGATTTTTTCAAGAGTTGACTTATGCTCGGCGCTTACATTGGCAAACATGCTGTCAAGCTTGTGATGAACAACTTCCCGCATTTTCTGATCCAGTTTAATAAAACTTGACCAGAATAGCAAGCTGATCTTAGAATCTGTTCACCATGCCTGAATTACCATTAAAAAACTGTTTTCTGATTCCCTCGCGCAGTGAGCAGCCAGCTGAAATGCTTCTCGAAAGCATTCGCGAACTGGGCATTCTCATTCCAGTCGCATATTGCAGCGGCATGTTGGTCGATGGGCACCAGCGTCTGGCCGCCGCAAAAATTCTGGAGATTACTGAAATCCCGCACATAGAACTAGTCGGCATTCCCGAAATTCTATACCTTGAACTCAATCGTCATCGCCCGATTGCAATGTCTGAACTGGTCGGTCTTCTCAGACGATCAAATGATCCAAAACTTTTTACCGGATTAATCGAAAAAGCCGGGTTCAACGCTACTCCACAGTTTGCAGCCATCCTTCAATACCTGATTAAAAATACTGAGTTCAAGCCGGCGCAGCTCGACAGTCTGCCGGCGAATGTCTGGCGTGAACTGGGCCATCTTGACGATAAAATGGAAAAAGCGTCGGCCTGGCTGGTCAATTTATCGGGAACTGCTGCCGAAAAGCGCCTGGTCGCAGGATTATTGCGCCAGACGGTCAGAAAAAAAGCATGGCCCGCCGAGATGCCCGATGGCAATGCGGCTCAGGCGATTGCCGTTTTCAACAGGCTGGTTCAACCAAGACGCCATAAAGCCCTCGACCGGCTAGAACCTATGCTGGCTCCGGAAAAATTACCAGCCGGAGTAAAAGTCAAATTCGATGCCACTTTTGAGCACCATGGCCTCGATTTTGAAATTCATGTGGGGCGAAACAGCCTGGCTCGCTTCAAACAGGCCCAGGAAATTGCCGAACGAATTTTTTCTGAAGTTGAAGAGATCTGATGTTGAGTTTTCAAAACCTTTACATCGATGAGGCGATTGCTGATCTGGAACTGACGAAGATGATAAGCAACCGGATCAATTTTTCCAGTAAAATTTTGGTCGAAGGCGAGCGGCACCCAGGCAATGGTCTGTTACTTACGCGAAACCGCGGCCAATTCGTAAAACCATGCCCAGGTCAAAAAGGCAGTGTCTGCTGCGGTTACTGGGTGGTAGAGTGGGGGATCGGCTGCCCGTTCGGTTGCGAATATTGCATAATTCAGAATTACACCGGAGCCGGCGATGTTACTCTTTTCGTTAACTGGGATGATTGCCGGCGTGAGATAATCGAGCTTGGAACCCGATTGAACGGGCCAATCAGGCTGGGCACCGGGCAATTCGGTGATCCCCTTGCCCTTGAACCGATTTTTCCACTCAACCGCCAGATAATTGAATGGACTAGGGGCTTCAAAGATTTTACCCTGGAAATCAAAACCAAGAGCGCCAACGTGGAAACCCTGCTCGAAGCCGGAAAATTGCCCCATGTAACTCTGGCCTTCTCGTTAAACCCCCAAAAGCTTATCGATTTTCTCGAGCATGGTGCGGCCAGTCTTGATGAAAGACTGGCAGCCGCCGCTGAGGCTGCTTCTAAAACAGGGTGCAGCCTGGCTTTTCATTTCGACCCGGTCATTCCCTGTGAAAACTGGCAGAACGAATACGCGCAAGTCTTTTCGCTTATGCACGAAAAGATTAAAGAATATAGAGTTAACTGGATCTCTTTAGGTACCTTCCGCTTTCCCCATGGTTTTCAGGAAAAGGTTGAAGTTTTTCACCCCGACTCACCGATTCTGACCGAAGAATTCTATCAGTCTGACGACGGCAAGATCAGATATTTCAGGCCTTTTCGCGAAGAAATTTACCGAACCCTGATGCCAAAACTTCAAGAGTTTTTTCCAGAAACCGCGGTTTACATCTGCATGGAAACCCCGCAACTCTGGGAGCGCCTGAGAAGCAACAGCTTTTTAAGCAAAGATTTAAAACAATTGCTTGACAATAGAATCAGGGCACTCTAAACGGTCATTGAGGCTTTCAGACCCACAGGATGCGCTAATGCGGAGTCGCCGCAGGATTACCGTCGACCTTGCAAAATGACCTAAAGCGGTCATTGAGCTTGTCGAAATGACCGGTGAAAAAACTAACTGACCGTTGTTTCAGCGGTCACTTCGACCAGTAAGACCGGCTCAGTGACCAAAATGTTGAGCCCAGGCAGTCGTATGAAGAATCTCGATACCGAAATAAATTGTTATCAGAGTTTTCTCAGAATCTTTTTTCGTTCCGCTGGCTTTTCCGGGTATGGGCCTTCGGGCAGAGGACGGTCTGCTGAAGGCTCATCGCAGGTTCGGCAGATCGAAAAAGGCATGCTTTCATGCATAAATTTTAGTTTTTTCAAGCCTGCTTCTTCTAACGATTGAAAATTAAGATCGGCAACTTCTGTGGTTCCTGACAGATCATGGCAGCAGGCCAGCAGAAGCCCCTGCCAGGTAATGAAAGAGTGGGCGGCAAAAAGCCCGCAGGCCGTCTTATTGCCCCCTGTTGTGCTGACTAAACTATTGTTCTTCAGATGCCCGCCACGGGAATGACATGCGGTAATGCGGCATTTCAGGCCTCTATCTGCCCAGAATTTTACCGTTTCTTCTAAAGAAACTTTTTCACCGGCGGTTTTGACCGAAACAATAGTAATGCCACGTAAGAGCGGATTTAATTTAAGCAATCGATTAACGTTTTCCAAAGAATTTTTAAAATTCTGGCCTGGGAAAATCTCGCTGAACAATAATGGCTCAATGGTTGGAAAAGAAATTTCAATAAACCCGGGCCGCGTTTCTGCTAGAATCTCCAGTTCGCGCTTTCCGAGCGCAGGTGCCTGAATGGTCAGGCCAAAATTTAATCCGCTGATCGAGCGCGAGAATTGAAAAATTTCTTTTACCTGCGGGTGCAGCAAAGGCGTTCCCATACCACAGAAAGTTACCCTTGAATTGATTGCTGCAAGCTGAAGAAGAAGCTTTTTAAGAAATTCCAGCTCGATGAACCCCGGCGGGCGGGTCAGTTCCGACCGTGGGCAAAACGCGCAGTTCTGATGGCATATATTGGTTAATTCGACATCGGTTGTGAAAAATGACCAACGCCAGTCAGTAACCACAGGCAGACCTTGCATTTCTTACGGACTCGAGCCATGCGAACTTTTCTTTCTCATCGGGCTCAAGGTAATGGCCTTCGCTCCATTCATTCCATGAAGCAATCATGCAGAGCCGATCCTGATGATAATAACCGGTATTTAAAAAATTCAGCGCCGAACCCAGAAATTCACCGAAATTTTTCGGGCTGCGGTTTACTATTATCGGCGACCAGGGATATTTACCCGGTTTTTCCCTGCCGTGGTCAGAACCTCTGGGGTTGGCATCCCATCCGGTGGCTACTGATGGAAAATACTCTAAACCTGTTTCACTTGAAAACTGCTGCCATTGAGGTTGGCGCTTTTTGGCATACTCGTTGTAATCCTGTAATAATGGCCCTTTCCAGTCTGGAAGAAAAACATAATGGGTTACGCTGTCAAAACCAATTGCCTTCAAATGCTGTCGATGCTCGGGAATTGGGTCGATGGCGGCAAGATGCAATCGCATGTTTCGTGCCGCAAGAAAATCGCGTGCCCGGGTTATTGCCAGGCGGGCATTTTCCGGTTCAAGCTGCTTCAGAAAAAAAGCCGTGTCAAAAATACTCAGATATTTGCCACCGTTCAGCTCAAAATACTCCGGGCAGGTGAAATATTCGTCAGCTATGGTAGCAACGAACTCTAAGAAATCGGCAGGATCGGTGTAAACCAGACGTGACGGGTCTATAACTGCTGCCGCACTGTTCTTTACCGGCATGACACGCCGGGGCATGCGATTGGCCCACATCAGAGCGAAACGTATTTTCTGACGATTTGTTGAACCGAGCAGACCTTTTTTCAGCGCACTCTCAAGCAATCGCCTGCCGCGAGACCAGTAAAAAGCAAAAACAAAAGCATCGATGCCAAAAAGGTGTGCGGCATCAATCTTTCGCGCAAAAACCGCCGGGTCAGATTCGTCTTCTCGACCCCAGAGCGGCAACAACGGCAGATTATGCCCATCAAACCTTGGCTGTGCGCGATAAACAAGATCCCATTCGCTCCAACCACCGGGAAAAGAAGCGTCTCTTATCGGGCAATGATGCCAGCCTGGGTAATAGTAAGCTGCTATGAAGTTTTTCGCCATTATTTTAATTAAACAATTGATTGAATAATATCCAGTCCGGCGCAAAGAGCATCCATCCTCGCCTGATTGCCCATGTGGCCAATTCTGAAAACTTTTCCCGAAAGTTTACCATAGCCGCCGGCAATGGCAAGACCGCGATCATTGCAGGCCCGTTTGAAATGGGTCCAGCTTGATCCTTCCGGCAGACATACCGCGGTTACCGTCGGTGCTCTTACCGCATCAGCAGCAGCAAAAAGTTTTAAACCCATTTCTTTTACGCGCTTTTCGCAATACTTTTGACATTCTTCATGGCGGGCAAAAACCCTCGGCAGCGTTTCCTGCAGCAGTAGTTTGGCCGCAGAATTCAGTGCTGCAACGCCATGCCAGTAAGGAGTGTTGGGAAAATAGAAGTCGCACTGGGCGTATTTGAAAGGTAGAAAAGCATCATACCCGGAATAATTGACTGCCGCGATACGAGCCCAGGCCGAATCGCTGACCGAAACGAAACTCATGCTTGGCGGCGCTGAAAGAGCTTTCTGACTGCCGTTAAGCGCAAGATCTATCTGATTGTAGTCGGCATCGATGGCGCATCCGCCGGCACTGGCTACTGTGTCAACACAGAGCAATGCTTCAGGATAAGCCTTTTTGGCCTGAGCAAGAATATCGAGAGGGTTCAGGGTACCAGACGGTGTTTCGCAATGAACTGCGGTAATCATTACCGGTTTATGTTCGGCGACCAGTTGACATAGTTCATCGGCCTGATTCAGTGTCTGGCTGTGATCAAGCTCGACGCGCCTGACATCGGCGCCCAGGCCGGCGGCCATTTCCGCAATGCCATAACCGAAAACGCCAGTACAAACTGAAACAACGTGGTCACCTGGCTTAAGAGTGCTTTTCAGGGCGCCCCAGAGTCCCCACATGCCTTCGCCGGTCTGAATAAGCACCTGGTTCCGGGTTCCTAGTATGGTCTGCAGTTTTTTCTCTGTTTGATTGTAAAGAATAAGGAATTCTTCATCGAGGTCGCCCGAGCCGAAATTTTGACTCATCGCCTGTAAAACCTGATCAGGAACGCTTACCGGGCCAGGTATCAGATTTATCATGCTTTTTGCCATCAGATTTTTCACCCTTCGAATTTTTATGCTGATAATACCGCTTTGCGGTGCAGGTTGCAAAAGGGTATTTGCCAATTATTTTTTTGCTGCTATACAAAAGCTCATTGAATATTTCTCATAATAAGTTTGGTTTCATGAGGTTTC
>DYKG01000023.1 GCA_020722725.1 Candidatus Methylomirabilis sp. | reverse complement strand
CAAGACCCGCTTGGCGTCATTCTTAAAGTCTTTCGATTTTATTCTCAAAGAGCTTGCGGTCTTTTTTTTGACCGATCTGCCGTGGCAGGGAGTTCATGTTAGCAAAATCAGAACAACAAGTCAACAAAAAAGCAAAAGTATTTTTCAAAAAAAATTAAAAACGAAGCCTACCTTGCAAAACGGATGATTTTTCCATTCCGAAAAGCCACAACTTGGGCCAGAATCTCAACAGCAATCTCTTCTGGGGTAGTTGAACCGAGATTTATGCCGATCGGCGTAAAAATTGAATCGGCACGCTCACGACTGTTTCCCTTCGCAACCAGAGCTTCCTTCATTTCCACCATCTTCCTGGCCGAACTGACCAGACCGACATAAGGCGCAGAAGTTGGGAGAACCAGTTCGAGAACCTCTTTATCCTTCATATGGCCAGGCGTCACCACAACCACAAAACTTCGATCGTTAATTTTCACCTTTTCAAGAGATTCTTCATATCTGCAGCACACCACACTTTCACATTCTGGAAACAGCTTTGGGTCTGCATATTCTGGCCGTTCATCAATGACAGTTACGCGGAAGCGGGCGAGCGCAGCCATTTTAGCAAGAACTTTACCAATGTGCCCGGCGCCAAAAACCAGCATCTGCGGTTCATCAGCAATCATTTCAATGAAAATTCTTACCTGACCACCACAAACCGGGTCGCTGCCATCGAGAGGATTATTCAGGTCAAAAGTCAGAATCTGACTTGATCCACTTTTAAACAGGTCAAGGGCGGCAACCCGCACCCGTTCTTCGTTCACTCCGCCACCGACCGTACCGGAAGTAGAACCATCTCGAAAAACGATCATTTTCTGGCCGACCGTGCCTGGGCTTGAGCCTAATGTTTCAACCACGGTACAAAGAACGAAAGACTCGTTGCGATTAAAAACCCGCTTAAGTTCCTGAAAAAGTTCTGTTGCCATAACAAACCCTTCCTTATTTTTTCTTTACATTATCCCGGTCGCGCCTCGAAAACAAGGTTTTTCTGATTTTAATCGTCAAGGTTTGAACGATGGCCGCCGATAGATTTCAAAGAGAAAATTTAATCGGAGGCAACATGAGCGCCCAAGCCCTTTTGAAAAATGTTTTGAACGGTTCTGGAACCCACGAATCAGGATTATTGATGACCCCTTATGGTTCGGTCAACAAAACCTGCGATGAATTCTGGACAGCCAAACAGCGACAACTTCATTCTCTGCACTATGCCAATTCTTATCGGGCCTCATTCAAACCAGAGCTTCCAGATTTCTTCATTAAAAAACTCACCAACCCCGGTGACACGGTTGGCGACCCGTTTGGTGGACGCGGCACTACGGTTTTGCAGGCGGCACTGCTGAAGAGAAAAGGTCTGAGCAACGACGTTAACCCTCTTTCAGAACGACTTGCCTACCCAAAGGTAAACCCCGTGACCGTCGGCGAGCTTGAAGAAAGACTTGCAGAAATAGATCTAAGCCATAACATAGACCTTACCTGCGAAGAAGACATGTCAATGTTCTATCATCCCGAAACTTACAGGGAACTAATCAATCTACGCAACTATCTTC
Organism: Candidatus Methylomirabilis sp.; assembly: GCA_020722725.1. Taxonomy (GTDB): domain Bacteria; phylum Muiribacteriota; class Ozemobacteria; order Ozemobacterales; family Ozemobacteraceae; genus DYKG01. The sequence goes on along the minus strand of DYKG01000023.1, from coordinate 54,150 downwards.
GCCATCATCGCGACAATATCGACCGTTTTATCGAAATGACCGCGTTGTCAAGACTACATGGTCATTCAAACGGTTTCTTCTCTGCATATTCGTTTCCCCAGATTTCGATTCCCAAGTCGAATCAGGCAAAAATCAACAAAACCAGAGGAGCTGAGCCTGATTACCGTGAAGTAAAGAGCCGCATCATCAAGAAGGCCAGAACCTCGCTCAAAAGTGGGAACATCGAAGAACTTCGCAGCTGGGGCCGACATCAGAGGCTCACGACCGGAGATTCCCGCAATCTTATGGATTGGGCTTCGGAAAGCGTCGATTTAGTAGTAACTTCGCCGCCATTTCTCAATCAAGTCGATTATGTCCAGGATACCTGGATCGAAAGCTGGTTCTGCGATATTCCGACTGAAGATCTTGAAAACAAAATTGTTCAGACTCCCGATCTGGAAAAGTGGGCTCAGTTCATTTCTGACACCATGACAGAGCTGCATCGGGTCGTTAAAAAGGGCGGATTTGTGGCGATGGAAGTGGGCGAAGTCAGATACCAGGGCGAATTGCTCAATCTCGATGAAATTCTGGTTAACCTTACTGCCAGTAAAAAATACAATCTTGGCCAGTTCAAAGTGAATGAAGTGCTGGTTCAGAGCCAGCAATTCACCAAACTAGCCAACTGCTTCAAGGTAACCAACAACAAACTTGGCACCAATACCAACCGCATTGTTCTGATGGAAAAGATTTAGGAGGCAACTATGCGAATCACCCCGTTAGACATCTATCAAAGAGAATTCTCGCGAAAAAACATTGGCGGACTTGATGAAAATGAGGTCTACAGCTTCCTGAAGAAGGTGGGCAGAGAATACGAAGCCGTATATGCTGAAAACAAGTCGCTCAAAGATCAGGCTCAGCGCCTTACCGGCCAGATGGAAGACTATCTCGAACTTGAAAAAACTCTGAAACAGACGTTGATTTCTGCTCAGAAGCACTCTGGCGAATTAAAAGACAACGCCGAAAAAGAAGCAGAACTGATAGTTAAAGAAGCAGAACTGCAGGCTGAAAGAATTCTTGACGAAGCCCGCACTGAATCTGAGACGATCGGCAAAGAGATTCGCGATCTCAAAAGACAGAAACGCATGCTCAAAGTCGAACTGAGAACCGTTCTTGAATCCTATCTGTCAATGGTTAACGAAGATTCCCCGGTTTTCGCAAGACTCAGCGAACCGGCCAGCAAAGCGGCCTGACCATGTCGCTGCCCTGCCTGAAACAGGCACAGAATGGCGTTTTGATTAGTGTTTATGCCGTACCAAGATCTTCGAGAACCGAGATCGTTGACTTATACGAAGATAAATGTAGAATAAGAGTTAAAGCCCCCCCGGTTGACGGGGAGGCTAATTCTGCTTTGATCGAAGCTCTGGCGAAATTGTTCAGAATTCCCAAAAAATCTGTTATTCTGGACAAGGGACAAAAAGGAAAAACCAAGATTTTTCTGCTGTCTGGTCTGAACATATCTGAAGCCAATTCGGTTCTAGCGGATAAATTGTCAGGGAAAGAGCGGTAACGACATGAGAATTAACCGATTGCTCTGGGGCCTGTGGGGGGCCATGATCGTTTCAATGCTGTTGCGCCAGAGGGCCGACACCTATATGATCGTCGCTCTGATCATTCTTCCAGTTCTCATAGTGCTCCTCGATCTCCATGAAGAAATCAGTCTGCTAAAAGAAGAGAATAATCACCAGAGAAAGTTTGTCATGGATCGTTACAATCTCATGCAGGAAAAGTTCAACGACGTTACCAGTCAGATTGAAAAGCGTCTAGTCGTTGATTTTGCCGAGTTTGCCAAAAGCAACCCAGGCGAAGAAAGAGCTCCGCGAAATCGTACTGAAATGCCAAGGCTAAATCGCAAGAAAAAGAAAAAAATACGGTCGGCAGTCCAGACTCCGGTCGACTTTCAAGACATGAAAAACGAAACGATGGCCAATGTTCCGCCAGAGAATAAGCCGGAAGAAGATTTCGACGATATCTGAAAATTCAGCAGAAGCTGCCATTTTTTCAGCAGCCAGCCCAGTCCAAATCCTTAAAAATTCGCTGATAATAAACTTTCTGTTCACCCCTTCCGGAAGGTACGGATTTTGCTTATAATTCTCCTATAAGTTTATTTAAGGGAATGAGCCGATGAAAACAATCAGCCTGAAAGTATTGAGTATCGTAGCTGTTTTTCTGCTCAGCTCAAGCAGTTTATTTGCCTGGGGTAGCCGAACTCATATAAAAATAGTTTCTGATGCCTACCACATCATGCCCAAGGCTTTTCGCGAGTTCCTCGGCGAAGTAAGCAGCCCGACCAGCAAAAAACCGGCATTAAAGGCTCTTACAGCGGCTGTGGTCGAACCTGACAAGGTTCTAAAAGACTTTCAGAACCACATTTTTCACATTCAGGGTTACAACATGGGTAAAGGCCCCTTTCACATAGAAGAACTGGTCAACCAGACTGCTGATATGATGGAAAAAAATCAGAGCAAAAAAGATATCATGCAAAAGCTTGGCTGGATAGCCCATTATGCAAGCGACCTGGTTCAGCCACTCCATACCGGAGTCAGTCTCGATGCAAATATCGAGGAAAAAAGTTACCATGCCGCCACCGAGAAGGATGCCGACAAGCACATCATGGAATATGGCGTGAACTTCGATGGCTGCACCAATTTGAGAAGAGTCAGCGCCCGCATGATCTATGAAGCTCTGTGGGCCAATCAATATTACGAAACACTTGAAAGTGCCTATACCACCGGCAAGCACTATGAAGAAGCCAAGCCGACTACTGCCGCCTGCTATTCAAGAGCGGTGAACAATGTAGTAGATCTGTGGTATACTATCTGGATCAAAAGCGGCCATAAACCCGGCCCCAACGATGGAAAGCCGAAATATTTCCCGCCGGCCCGAAAGATTCACTGAAAATTAGCTGTTAAGACAACCTCGGGTATCAATTTGCCCGGGGTTGTTTTTTTTAAGTTTTGAAGCTCTACTGAATTTGTGATATTTTTAACGCACAAAAATGAATTCAGGGAGTTTTTATGAGCGAAAAAGCAGGCCTGTCACCCAAAGCCTACGAAGTCTGTGACGGCAAGGATTATCCCAGTTTCATTCCCGCATCGTCGAGTCCGGCGGAATTCACTTTCAAGGCAATTCTGATCGGAATGCTTATCGGTGCGGTATTTGGTGCCGCCAATGCCTACCTGGGCCTCAAGGTTGGTTTGACGGTTTCGGCCTCGATACCTGCTGCTGTTATGGCAGTAGCAATTTTTCGCATTTTTTTCAAATCGGGCACTATTCTCGAAACCAACATGGTGCAGACCATCGGATCTGCTGGGGAATCGCTGGCCGCCGGGGTAATTTTTACCATGCCGGCTCTTTTTATCTGGGGTTTCGAGCCTTCAAAGATTGAGATAACGGTTATTGCCATTATTGGCGGCCTTATGGGCGTGCTTTTCATGATTCCCCTGCGACGTTATCTGATCGTTCAAGAGCATGGCAAACTGCCATATCCGGAAGGGACTGCCTGTGCCGAAGTTCTGGTCGCTGGTCAGGGAGACCTGTCGAAAGCAAGAACCCTCTTTCAGGGAATGGGCATTGGAGCTCTTTACCAAGTGTTGATGCATGATCGTCTTTTCGGGCTGTGGAGCAAAGAGCCCTCTACCCACATTCCAGGTTTCAAGGGCGCTGAAATCGGCGCAGAAGTAACTCCAGAGCTTCTTGGAGTCGGCTACATCATTGGCCCGCAGATTTCGGCGGTAATGCTGAGCGGCGGCGCTCTGGGCTGGCTGGTTCTTATTCCGCTGATTTATCTTTTTGGTGATCAGCTGACTTCGCCGGTTTACCCTGAAACCTCGACATTGATTGCCAATATGGAACCGGGCCTGATATGGTCGCGCTACATTCGTTACATTGGTGCGGGTGGCGTGGCTTTTGCCGGGATTTTCTCATTGATCAAGTCGATTCCCGTAATTCTTTCGAGCTTCAAGGCAGGCTTTTCTTCTCTGGGAAAAAATTCATCCGATGCCAATGAGCCGAGAACCCAGCTCGATCTGCCGATGAATGTTATTCTCATCGGATCATTGATTCTAATGATATTGATTACCATTGTTCTGAAGAACGGCATTTTTGCCGATCTTGGAACCTCATTGGGAGCGGCATTTCTGGTCGTTCTTTTCGGTTTTTTCTTCGTGACCGTTTCTTCAAGAATAGTTGGGCTGCTGGGTTCGTCTTCTAACCCAATATCGGGTATGACCATAGCAACCCTGCTGCTGACCTGCGTAGTTTTTATACTCGCGGGGCTTGCCGGCATGCCGAATGTGAAGGTAGCGGTTCTTACTGTCGGTGCCTTTGTGTGCATAGCGGCAGCCATCGCCGGCGACACCTCACAGGATCTGAAAACCGGTTTTCTGGTTGGCGCGACACCAAAATATCAGCAGATTGGCGAATCTCTCGGGGTTATAACTGCAGGTTTGACCATGGGTTTTGTAATGTATCTGCTCAAAGATGCAATTACCACCGGCGAGCTTCCCGCTCCGCAGGCTAACCTGATGAAGCTGGTAATTGACGGAGTTATTGGAGGGAACCTGCCGTGGAATCTGGTTTTCTGCGGTGTTTTTATTGCTATCTGTGTCGAGCTTCTCGGCATCAATTCGCTTGCCTTCGCAGTCGGGCTGTATCTGCCCCTTTCGCTTTCAGTGCCGATCATGACAGGTGGAATCATCAGATGGCTTCTCGAACTGCGCAAAAATGATCCGAAGCTTGAAGAAAAAAGAGAAGCGGGTGTTCTTTATTCATCTGGTCTCATCGCGGGTGCAGCACTTACCGGGGTAATGATCATGGTTCTGCTTGGCTTTGGTGAAAGCAGTCCCGGCCTGCTTGAAAGCATCAGCAAACCTGGCCTGCACATTACTGCACGCAACGTCATTCTGCAGGAAGTCGATGGGCAACCGGCAACGGGCAGGTATTTCAACGTTTCACCCCGCCTGTTCCCCGATACAAGTGCAACAGTTGATCAGATTTCCAAGAGCAAAATCGAATTGCAAACCCTGAAATCGGCAACTTCCCCTGATAACGCTGCAATTACGGAGCTTGAAGGGAAAATAGGCAAACTTGGTGATGAGCTGCAGGCGGCGAAAAGCCGAACAATTATGGTAAAATTCCTCGTTGACGGCAGTCCGGTAAGTCAGGAAATCAATCTTGGTAAATGGGAAAAAGCCTACATTGGAGAAGAGCAGGGCGGCATTGCAGTCACTGGTTCGCCACAAAACCACAATCTGCATGGGTTGATCGCCTTTCTGCTGCTATGCACCACCCTTGCCTACTTTGCCATGCGAACCCCACCGAAAACGGAATTGTAGATTTATCGAACCTTCGTGGCCTATACCTATCACATTAAATTACCAAGTATGACAACTATCTGAAACGAGCCAACCGCGGAGTCTGGCTCGAATATTTCATTTATACTTAATTCGTTCGTGACACTACGATTCAAAGCGGGCCGACACGATGGTCGGCCCCTGCGAATATTTCTTCTGTGATTCGTATTACTGGCAGGGAAAACCATTCTACAAGGCAATAGAAAAAATATCTCGCCAGGCACCAAAAAGTACTAAACCACGAAATTGCTTTTTCTCAAAATTCTTTGCAGCTTTTTGAATTGATGATAACTCTTGGAGCAGGAAATCGGACAGATAGGATTCATTTTAGATGCTATAATTACCTGCCGGTTTTGACAATTTAAGCAGCAGCCCGGTGGCCATTTCGGCCATCTCGCTGCCTGAACGACTCTGGGCAATCAGCTTGTCAATTGCCACCTGATCGTCGCCAAGCCCGACTGCATAAGCAGCAATGATCTGCTGATCGGCTGTTCCGGTTTCGATCAACTGCTCAAGCACGTCGCGACCGCTGTTGCCAAGGCCAAGCAGCGCCAGTGCTGCCATTTTCCGCACAGAATACGAGCGATCAGCGGTAAGATTTTCCAGGTGTTTTTTTAGCTGAAAAAGTTTGAGCTTGCCACAGATATAAGCGCCGGCTGAGCGTGCCTGTTCGTTATCTGCAAGCAGCATTGCTTCTACCTGATCGATGTTTTCTGAATGTCCCATTGTCCAGAGAGCCTGTATGCAATCGGCTTTTACGCGATGATCAGAGTCGTTGAGATGGGAACGAATCTTGCTTATTATCTGTTCAGGCAGATGACCGTTTTTCTCAGCCAGCTTTTTCAGACCGATTACGGCATTTGCACGCACCCGCGAATCATTATCTTCAATGGCCTCTTCAAGAAAAGTCAATGATTCAGGGCTGACGATTTCACCAAACGCTGAAACGACGGTAGCCCTGACCTTCTGATTGGTAGTTGCGAGAAAAAGTTCACGAAGCTGAGTCGCCGCTTCGCGGTCGCCAAGTTCGACCAATGCGTTGATCGAAGTAAGCACCACGATTTCAGACTGATGATAAAGCAGGCTTTTTATACGACTCAGCGACACGGTGGCATTTGCCTTGCTAAGTGCCAGAACCGCAACTCTAACCACTTCCGGGTCTTTGTCGTCAAGGGCATTGAGAAAAATCGGTACAAATTTGTCATCCCAGCGGCGCTTAAGCAGAATCAGGGTAACCCAGCGCATTTCCGAAGAGAAATCGGCGAATCTTCTAACCAGCGTGTTGATGGCTTCGGGAAAATCAAAGCTACACAGCGATGCCATGGCAAAGGCCCGATGGGGGTGACTGGCTCTATCCATCATTCTTATCAATGGCAGATATGCGGTTTGCCGACTGCCCTCACTGCCGACGAAAACTACCAGATCGAGAAAAGTGGAATGCAGATCCCAAAGACTTTCGGTAACTTTTTCCCTGATGCTATCGGGAGGAAGCTTGCCAAGAATTTCAACCAACTTGTCGATCTGCACCGGAAAGTTTTTGCCTTTAAGAAAATCTACCAGCTTTCTTTCAAGTTTTATATTGCTGTCTTCGATCATGCGAAGAACGCCAACTACAGCCTCGGAAAGAAAGCTCTCATATTTTTCAAGCACCGTGGTCATTTCGCTTTTATCGATCATGGTTTTGAGCCTTTCAGGTCATTACTTGCCCTCGATGCGCAGTAGGGCATCGCGAACATCATTTTGCAGGGTTGAATTGGGATAAAGATTGAGTACTTTTTCGTAATTCTGACGCGCTTTGGTGTAGTCGCGCTGATAAGTTTCATAGGTAAAGGCCATGGCGAACTGAGCCTTGTCAGAGAATTCGTTGTTGTAAAACAGGTCTATGAGCTCCTGCCAGAATTTAACCGCTTCATCATAGTTGGCAAAACCGTCACGCATTACGAAACCCATGCGAAAATAAGCCTCGTGAACGATGGGGTCATTCTGCCTGGTGTCGATGATACGCTGATAGATGCGTCTTGCTTCATCCCAGTTGCGAATCAGCAGTTCGTTGGCCTTACCAAGCTTCAGCTCGAGGTCGAGAGTCTCGATTGAAACAGGGTTGTCTCTGATGAAGTCTTCAAGCAATCGCAGAGCTCTTTGGCCATCCTGCATCTCTTCCATGTAATGTTCATATAGTTTGAGAGTAATTTCTTTGTAAAGAGGATCATGGGGATTTTCTTCGAGCCATTTCTGGTAATAATCAGAAGCTTTATCCGGGTCGAGCAGCTGTTTCATGTTCAGCTCAACCAGAGCTTTCATGATATCAAGAGTGGCGAGCGACCCGGTATTTTCATCCCAGAGGTCAACAAGCTGACGCTCGGCCTGCTTGAAATCCTGCAAATCATCAACCTGGCGCTCGATAATCTCGTTCATTTCTTCAATAACCAGCTCATCGTCTTCAGAATAAACACGTTTAACAATCTTGCGACCACGCGGCTTTCTTGCCGTTTCCCGTTTCTTTTCTTCAATTCGTTTGAGTTTGGCTATGGCAAAATCTCTGACTTTCGGCACCCGTTCGTAATCGGCAACAATAGAGCTGTAGAAAAGCTCGGTAAGTTCAGGGTTAGTCAGCTTATCTTCAACCAGCGAACCAATGCGAAGTATGAGATCGAAATTGGTCAGATGCGGTTCATAGGTATCTAGAAGCATATCAAGATAAGAAACCGTCTTGACGTAATCACCTTTCTTCTCGTAGAGATCGGCAATTTTCGTCATAATCTCACGACTGCGCCGCACCGATGGACCCGATTTAAGAAAATCTTCATACTGGCCGATGGCGCGGTCAAAGTCGCGAAGGTTGTTTTCAAGCACCTTTCCAATGAAATATGGCAACTCGGTACCACCAATTTTTGAATATCTTTTTAATTTTTTCATTTCTTCGATATTCATTCTCGCTTCAATTTCACGAAGCTTTTTCTCAATTTCAACCCGATGACTGGGGAAAAGCCCCCTGAACTGGAGCAACCGATCGAGAAAGTGGTGAGCCCGCGTGAGATTTTTCTGCTTATCCATGTATTTGTAGAGAGAATAGAGGCCTGACCTGCTTAACATGCTTCGTGGGTAACGGTGCACAAGTGCCTGATAATAAGCAGATGCCTCTTTATCTTTTTTCTGTGCTTTTTTCAATCGAGCCAGCCGGTACAGCAGCATGTCTTTTCGGCATCCGGGGTGATAAAGGCTGCGTAATGCCTTAACATATTCCTTTTCAGCATGGTCAAGCTGTCCCGACTCTTCAAAGATTCGGCCACGCAGATACCTGAATCGGGCCACCTGCGGGCGATTATGCAGCTCATTCATGGCATTTTCCAAAAGGCCGAGGGCATAGGCAAGATTTTTTTCGAGACGCCAGATCCGGTAAATTTGCCGGGTTGCATCCTGGTGGTCTTTCTCTGAATCTGAATAGATAACCAGCCCCTGAAATTTCTGCAGATCATTTATGCGCCTGGTGATATCTTCACGATTAAACGGGTCATGACTGGCCGCCAGGGCCTTTTCGTATAGAGCAAGAGCCTCTTTGGAACTGCCATTTTCAGCAAGCACTATGTCTCCCATGGCAAGATAAACTTCGTCACAACGCGGAGAATGAGGAAACAGAGTAATGAAGCTCTGATAATTTTCCATTGCTCCCGGCAGGTCTTTGAGATTCTGCTGCAGCAATCTGGCGCGTTCGATTATGACTTCTTCGCCAACTTCGCCTTTTAAACCTTTTTTCAGAAGGTCTGAAAGCTCTGCGACCGCTTTGATGGTTCGCACATTTTCGGCGCGAATGCGGCTTTCTTTATAAAATTCAGAATTCGGATAAACCAGAGTAATTTCGTAAAACAGATCCTGGGCGCGATAGCGCGTATTTTCAGCACCTTCGACGAGTCGGGCCAGCTTGTACATGCGCCCGGCGGTTTCGGGCTCTTCCGGGTACTGCTCGATTTGCTGCTCAATTTCACTGATAACACCGCGTTTGCTCAGGTCTTCGACTTTCTTTTCGATCCAGACCGTTGAGTCGGGAGTTGAAAAGGAAGCAGAGAACTCGCTGAGCAGGCCAGCGGCCTGTTCATAATTCTGATCTTTTTCGGATTTTTCAATCAAACGTTTAAGTGCTTTCAGTCTTGTCTCTTCTTCACCTTCGCTGTCTAAGGCTCTTCTGACGTAAGAAAAATCTTCGGTAAGTTTTTCAAGGCGCAGACAGATTTCTGACTTTCTCATTGATTTCAATGCCAGTGCGGCTTCAAGAGTTTTTATCGCTTCGGTTTTCTGCTCTTCCCTTACCTGCATTTTGGCAAGGTCGATTGCGGCATCCACCCTATTTTCGTCAGCAACTGATGTGTCTTCAATCAATTTATTGAAAAATCGCTCGGCATTTTTCTGATCACCAGCCTGTTCAAAAACACGTGGAATGCGTTCGCGTGCTTCAACGACCCTTCGGCCTTCGGGGTAAAACGACAGATATTCAAAGTAAGCTTTATTAGCTTCTTCAGGTTGATTCAGGAAATATTCGCGACACTGACCGAGGCGAAACAGCATTTCTGATTGCCATTCGGCGTAATTATGGCGGGCAAGAAGTTCTGGAACTTCTTCATTCAGCACTTCAGGAGCGCGTTCACGGAACATTCTGACTGAAATATAGTGACGCAATGCTTTGTTGCGCAGCTGCGGGTCAACTTTTTCCCGTTTGAGAATTTCATGCGAAAGGTTTCCAACCATTGCCAGATTAGGTTTTGCCGATTGGGTTTGACGCAGCAGCAGTTCGTAGATTGCTTCGGGTGACAATTCTTCGAGCGGCAATTCACGGCCACGTGAGTCAGTTGTTACCGCCGGCTTTTTCTCGCCGGCAACAGCATCTTCACCATCTTCTTCTTTGTTTTCTTCATCGACAAGAGTGACTTTGCGAATATCGCCTGCCCTCTGTTTAAGCCATTCCTGAGAATTCTGCATCGTTTCAAGTTCGGCCAGTTTTTTCTTGAGGTTCTCTGCCATTTTGGGAGCAACCCTTAGAGCCCGGCGATAAAATTTTTCGGCTTTTTCTGGGCTGTGCAGAGCAACACAGGCATCACCCAGAGCCTGATATGCTTTACCAAGGAAGCGACTGTGAGGGAAACGACTGACAAAATGCTGCAGCATTTCCATGCCTTTCAATCCGTGACCCTGAACCAGATAAATTCGGCCCAGACGATAGGTTGGCAGTTCATTTAACGGGTCAGTCAGCGGCAAAGCTTTATTAGCCTGTTCGTAATGCTGTGCAGCCTGATCCAGATTTTTTTCAACCAGGTATGCGATATGACCGAGAGTCAGATGACAGGCTATTTTCGGGGTTCCGGTTGCATTTTTGGCGAGATCGTCAAAGACCGGGGAGGCTTTGTCAGGGAAATAGCGATAAATATTGGTGCCTGCCTGATAAACCAGCGCCCACCGGGTTTCTTCGCTGACACCCTCCATTTTCTTAATTTCATCAACCAGTCCTTCGAGGGGCGCGCTGCTGGATGCAAGGCAAAGCACTTCAATAAGATTCTGCATGGTGTCGATGCGGTCACGAGGTCCGGCTGTTTCAAGAACTTTGCGCAGGCTTTCCTCTCTGATTCTGAAGGCCAGATCACGCCACTGTTGCTTATAATTGAAATACTCACGATCAGAGGGAAGTTCATGGTCAAGATAATCTCGAAGAATTCGCAGAGCCTTTATCTGCTCGCCTTTCTGCAGATAAATGCCATATAATTTCAAGCGAAATTTTGAAGAATCTTTTGATTCGGGGTATTTCTCAATGAATTCAACCATCATTTCGTTGGCTTTATCCGGGTCCCCGAGATCATTCCGGTAAATTTCTATACTGTCTTTCAATCCCTGCTGGGCCCAATAGCTGTCTGGAAAAATTGCGGCAAGCTGAGAGAAAATTTCCAGGGCACCCACCGGGTCCTGAAGGTGTAGCACCATGAGGTTACCGATACGATAGCGCACTTCATCGGTGCGGCCCCAGTCATAAAGCACATCAAGGTTCCAGGTTGAACGGGTTGGAGCAAACTTGATGATATAGCGCTGATACATCTTAAGAGCTTCTTCATAATCACGCAGGTCATCATCGGTCATTACCGCGATACGGTAAAGAGCCTCGCGACACAGATGATGGTCAGAGTGTTTGTTGATAAATTCTTCATACAATTCAATTGCCTGTTTGAACTGGCGACTTCGATATTTCTCAAAAGCGGCATCGAAAAGCATCTGAGCCGGTGATGCCTGGGGTTCAGTGCGTTTCAACGCGGCTTCGACCCAGACCATGTCGGGAGGCTCGCTGCGCTCTTTACTGAGCTCTTTCGCTTTCTGGTAGTATGATCTGGCCCGATCAGGGCTATTCATGCGATATTCAGCTATATAGCCCGCCATTTTACAGGCAAGAATAGCCCAGTCAATTTCATCATCTCTGGCTTCTTTGCGCTTCTCCAGCGACACCGACACAGAACCAATCAGATGTGGAGGTGTGGAAAAAACTGTTTCGCAGGCATTAATCGCGCCTTCGTAATCCTGAAGTTTTTCACAGGCAAGCTGAGCCTGCATGATTCCTGAAATTCTATAGCCATCAAGGTCTTTGCAAAGATTTCGATAATTTTTGTAGAAATCCATGGATTGTGGCGCAGTGGGCCCTTTAATGTAGAAGTGGTATAATACTGCGGAAATAAACTGGGCATCGATGGCAGCCCGAGTTTTTCCGGTGATTTTTTCAAAAAATGATCGGGCCCGTTCAGGATTGTTAAGATCAAAGGCGTGAAGCATACCGATTCGCAAAAAAGCGAGCTGACGGGCCTCTTCTTCTGAAAATCCAGAAATTTCATCCCAGGCATCGAGGGCCCGCATCGCAATTTCCAGATCGTAGCCCCGCTCAAATCCCATGATATAGTCTATTGCCTCGACATCACTTTTTTCCGGGAATGGCCAGTAAAAACGTTTAAAAGCTTTCTGAAGTTCAACTATACTGGTAAGATTGCGGCCAAGCAGCTTAGCCCGTGCAATCTTCGCTCTCACCAGAAACTCCCGATCCGGCTTCCATGAAATCATGCGATCTAATTCTTTCAAAGCACGGGCGTAATCTTTTTTATCTTTTTCAAGTATTTCAGCAAGCAGAAGCTGTGCTTCCCATTTAACCTCTGGTTTGATGTGATCTGATCGCAGCAGAGTATGCAAATAAACCATTGCCTGGTCCGGTTGTTTCAGTTCCTGATAATGGCGGCCAAGATAAAGCCAACCTTCACCCGTATCACGATCTGGATTCTCTTTGACGAAAGTCATGACCTCGCGCCGCAGAACTTCGTTCTGTTCAAGTTCCTGCTTTTTAAGTTCTTCAGGGGTTTTCTTTTTTACTCTTCCAGATTCAGTCCTGGCAGCGATGATATGAGTGGGCAATACCCAGCATATTGCCATCAGGGCAAGCAACGCCGCTAAATGGCGGCCTTGAGATTTTTTCATTGCGTTTCACTCTTGCAGATAGAATTAATGCGGTAAATATATCAGATTTGCGGGTATTCCAACAATAAAAAAAGCCGGTGGCTTCAACATAAAACTTGACTTACGAAATTCTTTTCGCTTATTGGTATTCTTATGAGCCCCATTGATGATCCGCAAAACTTCTGGAACTTTTTAACCAATCACACGCATGTTCTTCTTTGCCTTGCAGACAACCCGAAAATGCGGATGAGGGAAATTGCATCCCGGGTCTTAATTACCGAACGGGCGGTTCAGCGAATAATTGCGGAATTGACTGATGCCGGCTACATCAGCCATGAAAAAAAAGGGCGATGCAACAATTATCAGATAGATATGAACAAAAAACTGCGTCACCCGATTGAAGCAGAGAAAACTGTTGCCGAACTGATCAGTCTGCTGAAAAAAGATTGATCAGGGTTTTGTTTAATCACAGTTTTTGGCGTCAACCGGATTTTTATTGAAAGGATCTTGACTTATGAACGAACGAGCTGTTCTCAGTGGCCCAAAAGCCTGCTGAATAGGTTAAAATACCAGATAGTTGCCGGTTTCAAGATAGTTTTTCACATAATCTTCAATTGCCTGTTCCAAAGAAAACATCGGGCGATCGTAACCGGTCGCCTTTATTTTTTCAATATTGCCGATGGTATAATACTGGTATTGATTGCGAATCGAATCGGGCATATCGATGTAACTGATGTTTACCGGGCAATTCATTGCGGCAAAAGTTGCCTTAACCAGGTCGTTCCAGCTGCGGGCCACTGCGGTTGCAATATTGAAAAGCCCGCTGGCATCTCTGTCGAGAAAATGCAAAGCCATGTTAACCGCATCTTTAACGTAAATGAAATCTCTGAGCTGTTCGCCATCTTTGAAGTCGGGCCGGTGAGATCTGAAAAGCTGAACTTTTCCGGTCTTTTTTATCTGTTCGAATGATTTAAGAATAAAACTACGCATCGAACCCTTATGATACTCATTGGGGCCAAATACGTTGAAAAACTTCAAACCTACTGCTTTATTAAGCAATCCTTTGCGCTTCAGCCAGAGATCAAACAGATGTTTAGAATAGCCATACATGTTAAGCGGCACCAGCTTTTCTATCTGTGAATCGTCATCGAGAAAGCCCTGTTCGCCTTCGCCATAGGTTGCGGCGCTGCTGGCATAAATGAATCTTGAACCGTTTTCAAAGGCATATTCAGCAAGGATTTTGCTGAATTCAAAATTATTTTTGATCAGATAATTGCAATTAGTTTCAGTGGTGCTCGAACAGGCACCAAGATGAAAAATGGCTGAGAATTTCTCTTTTTTCAAACGACCGCTTGCAAGGCAATCAGGAAAATCGGCCTTCTCACAATAATCGACAAATTTAAGACCGCGCAGATTTTTCCATTTTTCGCCGCTGCCGAGGTTATCGACAATAAAAATATCTTCGATACCTCGCCGATTAAGAGCCCAAACCAGAGCCGAACCGATAAAACCCGCACCACCGGTTACCAGAATCATCATCTGCCTCCAGAACAAACTGTAATGCCCCATGAAACCGGGCTTCTTTTCTAATTCTATCGAATACTGTATCTATCTTCTTCAACACTGCACCAGGAACCTCAGATCTTTTTAGCACCAGATTATAACAAATTACAAACCGCTTTTTTCAGTGTGTTTTTTGCAATTCCCGGTAATTCAATTATGCAGCAAATAATTTTCCCATAATCGCTATTTGACTTATTTGATTGAAGATAAAAATGAGGTCAATCTTTCCAGCCAAGCAGATAGAACGCCTCATCCATGCGGTCAACGGTTGTGCCGACCATCATGGAGTCAAGGGCTGCAGCCTTGTTGATGTAAACGGTTGCCTGTTCCTTATCCCCGGCCAGAGCATAAGAAAGCGCGGTCAGAGCATGAACTTTGGCAGCATTTAAGCCCAAACCACTGTGCAGCGGTGCAAACTTTTCGGGTGGCATGTTACCAAGCATTTCAGCAGAGCGAACGTAATCGTAAGTAGTCTGGTGCCGGTAAATCAAAGCACCCGCCAAACCGACCCTGGCTTCGTTGTCACGGTCTGCAGCTATTTCAAAGTAGGGAATCGATTCGAGGATTTCGCCATTTTTCGAAAGCGCCCAACCCATGCCGCTGTGCGCCGATGACCGCTGCCCATCAGTCAGAGGCTCATTCAGGGCTTGCTGAAAACTGGCTTTGGCCGAGCTGAAATTTCCGATTGAAATATGGTCCCAGCCTTCATTTATCAGTTTGTCAGCAATGATCAGATCGCTGCTGCCACCACCGTTACTGCTTCCGCCACAGTTCTGAATCATGGGAAAAGTCATCAGAACGACAAACAGAAGAAAGAATTTTGCTTTTCTCATCGTATTGCTGTCTCCAGTCTAGCGCAGAACCGCGATTTTGCGTCGCTGTCTGGTTGATTGTCCGCCCAGGTCGGCTTTGACTTCTGCGAAATAAACGCCATTGGCAACTGCATCGCCTTCGCTGTTGCGCAGATCCCATCTCGCTTCATACACGCCGCCGGCAGTGTAAGCCAGAGGCATTTCGCTGACCTTGTGTCCCTTAACATCGTAAATCTTTACATATGCTGCGGCCTGGTTGCTTGCAGGACCGGTGAATGCCACTCGAACTGTTGCATTTGCCCGGGCTGGATTGGGATAAGTGGAAATTTCATGAAGCGCTGTGGTTCCGACAACCAGTGCCCGAACCATTGCAGTATTTATGTTACCAGCATTATCTGCCGCTTCAACCGAGAATTCATAGTTGCCATCGAGCAGCTCTCTGGTATTAACCAGGATTTTGCCTGATTCATCATATTTAACCGGCAGATTATGACCATCATATCTGACCTTAACCGATAAGGGGTCTATGCCTGAACCTTTATCGGAGACATCCACAGCTATCCAGCCTTCTGAATGCTTTTGCGAATCGGCTTTTATAAGCGGATTGGTATCGTCAAGGCCGATAAACAGACTGCATGAAGTATCAACTTTGCAAATCGCCCTTCCATCAACGAAATCAACTTTGTCAATCCATTTGGGCCCGGTTGAAGTAACCCTGTACAGGCCGGCCTTTTCCGGTTTCGGCATTGCATCAAGCGGAACCTGAAGCTCAAGAGGAATTGCCGCCTTTTCAACCGGCAGCCCGACGTCGAAGTTCGCAGAAATTCTGGTTACGCCATCATAAGAAGCCGGGTTTTCCGGCGCGGCAATCAGAACCGTGCCGCCCTGGCGCAGGCTTCCGGCAGGAACCCGCAGGCTGGCGAATGACGCTTTGAGAAGACCCTCGCTGCCTGGTGGATAATAAACTGCTGAAAATTTCAGGGAGTTAGACAGAATGATGCCATTGCTGTTGGTGCCATTGGCTTCGATTACCCCTTCCCCGGACTTTTTAACCGAATAATTGGCAATGTAAGTTGAATCATTTACCGGAACCATGGTCAGGTAGCCCTGTTCACCTTCATAAGTCATCTGCAGCCTTGGTTCTGCTGCAAATTTTTCATCGGTGCGAACAATGATGTGAAGATAGTTTTCAAAGGTTGGATTGGGAAAAATGGCAACCTTCAGGTCATCGAAACTCATTGAGTAAACATAGTTCATTTTCTCGTAATTGCCGTTGGTGGTAACCATTGGAACAAAAACGATGTTTTCGTAAGTTCCACCGGATCCGTAATTCTGAATAATCAGATTTCCCGCCTGTTTGTCATTGAGATAGAGAAATTCGACTGCGGTATCAACCTCGGGACCACGCTTGATGACTGCGGCTTTGAATTGGCTGCGGTCGTCGCCGTCAAACCCGAGATTCAGATTGCCAGTGTTGCCTGAAATTTCAATGTAATCACCAGCCCATGGGTTAACATTCGAAGACTTTGCGCTCACCGGTGTGGTCAAAATAACTTTTTCCGAGAATTTAACCGGCAAGCGCTCATTAACCCCGAGATCGTTGGTGGTGTTGAAGTCGTTATCGACGCCATAGCCCCATTTTCCGTCATTGAGGCTGCTACCATCAAGTTTGCGGGTTTTATCGAGATAGTTTGCGATTATCCAATCGGCAAAAACCTTCGTCGAGTCGGTTCCAAACGGTGTCAACACTGCATCTATGGCCTTCATGCCACCTTCGCGATTGCGAATAATGTTGCGCAGGAAATTAGAGGTGTTAGAGCCGCCGTACTTTTCCACCAGATAAAAAACCCAGAGAAATGAGGCCCCATAATTGGCAAACGGGTTAGGGCCAAGCCATGTTTCGGCAACTCTGTCATCAGCCAGAATTACGTCGGGGAACTTGATGAATTCGTCTAAATTGCTTGTATAAAGTCCGTTGTAGAGATACTGGCCGTACTGAGTCAACCCCTCTTCCAGCCATCTTTCCATGCCGTAGAGCTGACCATTTTCAACCCAGTAGCCTTCGTTAAATATGATCATGTGAACAAATTCATGGGCAACGGTTCCCAGGGTTTCCTGAGTTGCAAGAGAAAAACTGGGGAACATGTCGAT
The DNA here is from genome assembly GCA_020722725.1 of Candidatus Methylomirabilis sp. Taxonomy (GTDB): domain Bacteria; phylum Muiribacteriota; class Ozemobacteria; order Ozemobacterales; family Ozemobacteraceae; genus DYKG01. The sequence continues at coordinate 36,767 of DYKG01000023.1, read as the reverse complement.
ATTTAGCAGTTCTTTTTCGTTACTCATCGCCTGTGAGGTTCGGGGAAACTCGTTTCCGGACCAGAAATAGCCTTTGAAACTTCCGGTACCGTCACGAATGTCATCGAGAAGAATGAAAATCTTCGGGTCGCCGTCGATATCAGGCTCAATGCCAAAGATTTCGCGCATTTTTGGGTAAATCAGGCCATCGAATTGGTCGGCGAGTTCTTTGAGTTTCAGTCTTGCAAGGTTCTTATCGGCACCAAGAATGAATCTTGGTTCAAGGGTAGTAGCCCCTGATGCTGGTGCATAGTAATAAGGTCCGTTGGAAAAGGCGATCGAATCAGGCCAGTAAAGGCCCCAGGCCGCTTCAGCTGCAGGGGTCTGGTCTTCGGTCGAAGATATCCCTCTTGGTAAAGTGGGAAAATACATTACCGGCACGAAAATGTAGCAATGGGTACCAATATAACGCAAAACTGCACTGGGATAATGCCCATTGCCATCAATATCATAGATTTCACCGGCCCAATCGCTGCCAAAGCTTGACACGCCGTCGTCTGTATCGGGATTACCGTTGGTTCCAGGCCATTGGCCGCTGTCATGGTAGAGGTTACCAAGTCCATATCCATTCGAAGTAGAAAATGGAACCTGGGCCAGATCGATATCAGAAGCTGAGAAATTTCTACCACCCACGACCGCTCTGATAGATCCTTTAATGCCTTTGAACTGGTCAGCACTTATTTCAACTTCCCGGGCGAACAGGGGTGCGTTGAGAAAAACGCCAAGATCAGCTTCGACACCAAGCTTTTTTGCCTGCTGCCCCTGCTGAATCGCTATTTCCCGTTTATCTGCCGGTACGATGCTTTCGAGGGCAAAGGATATCTGGGCGGTAAATACCAGCCCAAGAACTAGAAGTAAAAACCGGTTGTAAATTGCTCTGTTCGCCTTTTTCATGCATTCCCCTGTCTTTCGTGGGATTTGGGTAGAATATTATTCCTTCTTCTAATCGGCAATTTCACTGACTTTTTTTAGCCAAAAATGATTTGCCTGTTCAGGCTTGTAAAGAGCCACAAAAACTTCAAGGCAAACATCTTTAAGCCCCAACGAAAACCAACTTCAGGGGTACCTTGTGGTAAATATTCTTTGTGACTATAATGAGAGACAATACCCGTGGCATCGGAGGCAAATATGAAGAAATTAAGGTCGGCGAAACTAACATTAATTGTATTGGTTGCATTTTTCTGGTCAAACATTCTTGCCGCCGCCACCGGTTCGTTTGAAGCCACCACCGATGGGATCCGCTATGTCGTCAAGGATGATGCCGGTAACGTTCAAAAGGTAATCAAGCCTGATTTTGACCCGACAACCGGTCAATACAAGGTTAAAGATGGCAACCAGCTGATTGCCCGGCAGCATCTTCCACAGGAAGCCGAGATGGCACATTTCAAAATCGTTACCCCGGCCGATGGTTCTTCTCATTCGGTAACTACCAAAGACTTTATGGGCAATTCTGTTCCGGTGCTCAAAGCATTATCAACTCAAGACCCGCGCTATGTTCAACTGAAAAATTATATCGAAAACAATCCAGGTCTTCGACAAACAGTCGCCATGCAGGTTGAAGCAAGAAACTACAAAATCGCCGAGCTCCAGAAAGATGTGGTTGCCGGAACCAAAGATACTGCTTTTGCCCAGTGGCTTACCAACGATCTGAAAAAACCCATATATCTGGAAGTAGGCAACTCAGGCAATATCTACCACGACCCTCGGGGTTTCGTAATGGCCGAGCAAGCCGGCAACGGACAGTTAGCCTACCGCGACAATTCGCATGTCAATCGCCTGGTAGTTCCGCCAAACAGTGAAGTATTCAACGGCGGCATGCAGGATCCGTCTGCAGCTTCGGTAATGTCCCACGAAATTGGTCACATGATCATGGATCAGCTGTATGAACGGCCCAATTACCCTAAAACCAATTATTACGGCGCACATTCAAAAAACACGGTGAGCGACGAAGGTTTCGCCCTGTCTGAAGGCTGGGCAGAGGCGATTGAAGCTCTGTCAACCAAAGAATATCACAACGCTGAGAATCCCTCATGGCGCATAAAAACCCATAAAAATATCGCAGACAACAAATACATTTTTGAAAATATGGGCGTAACTACCGGGCCTAACGACGGCCTTCTCAAAAACGGCCAGGCAATGCTTTCAACTGAGGGCGTAAATGCTTCTTTGTTTTATGACGTTCTCAACAGCAATCGAATTCAGGCCCCATATGAAAAAATCGTAAAGGTTTTCGAAACATCAAAACCCCAGACTTACCGGGCGTTTGTCGATAACTATATCAGGCAGTATCCTGAAGACCGCAGTCAGATGATCAGGCAGTTTCTTGAAAACACCAAATATACAACGGTTGACAGCACTGCAACAGTTAAATACAAAGAGCTTCATGATGCCCAGCAGGCTTATTTGAGCGCTGCCGACGATAGCACCCGGGCTCAGCTTAAATCTCAGTATGACAGCAAGCTTTCTGAATACAATAAATGGAAAGAAAGTCTTTACAAACAGGCAGTGGTCGAAGGAAAGATCGACGGAGCGATTGACGGCAGCCGTGCCTTTTCTGATGAAACCGCTTCAGAATTTCGCTCTCTGAGATTGAGTGAAACGCTAATAAAGAGTAAAAAAGCTCTGGGGGTAGGCCTGCAGAATGCGGCCAGTTCGATCAAAGAATCATTCAGCGTCAAGAGCCTGGCGATGACCGCCGGAACCTCGATTGCCATAAATCTGGCGAGCCAGATAATGAATGGCGAAAAACCCAGCATGAAGGCAGCCCTGAAGTCGGTTGCTTCATTGCAATTCGCAGGCAATGTGGTTGGCTCTTCGCTTGGCGCTGCTGCCGGCCAGGTTGTTACCCCGCTGATTCAGACATTTGTTCCAATTCCAATTGTTGGCACCATAGCCGGAGCTTTGATTCCTACCATGACCGCCCTGGTTGGTGGCTCTCTTGGCGGCAATCTTGGAGCTGGAATGAGCTTTAAAGACGCGATCAAGTCTCTTGACCCGGTCGCCATTGCCGGCCAATCTGCAGGTTCGACCGTCGGTGCAATGCTTGGCTCGATGATTCCGATTCCCATTGTTGGCACAATGATAGGCAGTATCGTCGGCGGTATCGTTGGCGAAAAGCTTTTTGGCAGTATTGCGAAACTGTTTGGCTACAAAAAGAAAGTAGCTCAGGCACCGGCAAAATTTGAACCGCAACCGGTTTACCTGTCTAATTATCAGGCAGCAGACCAGAAGACTCTGCCAGCCAGTAAAGCCGCTGCGGTAAAACCTGCGGCATCATCAGGGTCGGGTGATCCCTATGGCATAAGGCTATCTGCAAGCGTTGAGAAAATACCTTACAGCAAAATGCATCCGAACTTGAAAAAGGTTAAAAACGCTTATGAAGCCGCCTACAAAGCTTATGTAAATGCTATCTCCGGTGGCAACCAAACTCTGGCCAAACAAAAGCTTGATGAATTTCTGGCTCAGAAAGCCAGATATCAACGGGCACTCGGGGCTTACACCAAATAATCAGCGCAAACGCACTAATTTAAACATTTTTTTAAATGTTCCGGAAGTTGTAACAATTCTGGCACGCGCCAGATAAACCCCGTTTGCTGCCTGCCTGCCATTTTCGTCACAACCAGACCAGTCTGCGGTCACCGAATCAACTTCGGCCGAAACTGAGCCAAGCTCTTTGACCAGATCTCCGCTTGTATCAAAAATTTTAAGCGAAGCAGAAACAATATCTATCGGTCCGGAAAAGGCAAACCTGAACCTGGTTTTTCCCCTGCCAGGGTTTGGGTAAACAGAAGAATCAAGCAGGGCAACCGGACCGGCAAGAACCTGCGGCCTGGTCTCAGAGATAGAATTTCCCGCATGATCTTCAATCTGAACTTCAAATTTGTGATTACCACCAGGCAATATGGAAAGATTGAAACGAAAAAGATTTTCCCCGATTTGAACGGGTTTTAAAAGCAATTGGTCATCAATTTTTAAGAAAACTGAATCGGCCTTTATTCCTGAGATGCGGTCATGGGCAAGAATCTCAAGAAAGCTTCCAGAGCTTGAATCGTTGATCTCAAATCTTTCTAAAACTGGCTTTTCCTGATCCTGAAGAATCACGTAGCACCCTGACGAATAAATGGTGGAACGCAGGCTTTTGCCGTCGAAATTTGCAGGATACCAGCAGATTTTTCCATCGTCTATCATAGCCATGCCAAGTCCGGAAAGGCCTGCAATATGCTCTAAACCTGGAACGACAAGCATCGCCGATGTTTTTCCGGACATTGTAACGTCCCAGGGGCCGGCAATGAAATTTAACCTCAGCAATGACGAATCTACAGCCCCCTGACATATCATTGCACAGGACTCAGCCCCATCAGCAAAACTTAAATTTATTTCGAGATTGCCGGCGTCGCTGGCATCATTTGCTTTGATCGCTGAAAAACTGAATGAGCAGGAATCGTCGCCCGAATAGCAAATTGCCTGCCCGCGACCGCTTGCAGGCAATCGGTAGTGGGCGGCAAAAATACGACGTTCTTCGTCAACCGGTTGAAACAACGGCCGGTCGACCAGGTTATTTAGCGAAATCTGCAGGGTTGGAGTGGCCACAAGAGACTTCTGGCTTGACCGAAGAAAGATCACAAACTGATCATTGAATGCCGGGTTTGCAACCGGATATAAAAGAAGGTTGCCAGACTCAGAAATAAATGAATACTTTAAATTTTCGTTTGCAATAAAATTTGTTTTTACCGCCACCGGAACCAGAAATAATCGCTGCATGTCGGCAAGAGACAGGTCTAATGCCGTTGCCTTTTCAGTGCCGGCCTGCAATTGCTTAAACATAAAAGAACCATCAGTATGAAGCATTGCCAATGCCGGCGTCATTCCTGATTCAAACATAAACTTGACCTTCATAGAGCTGTCGCCATGGAATTCTTCAATATAGGGTGAATTTGGAACTATGCTGCCATCGCCACCGACAAAGGAATCGGCCTGCGCTGAGACATAGTGCCTGATGGGCTTGATCGGCAATTGTGGCGTCTGAGCGTTTTTGTCGGTCTCAATCATTGAAAAATGCCATTTTCCCTGGTTCAGTGCCGGGTCGTTCGTGTAACATGCGATCGACCAGTTCTGAAAAACCTCTGTCAGAGAACTGCCGTTCATCCTTAGAAAGCTGTCAAGGCCATCTGCACCGGATTCTGGGAAATCTACTATTTTTCGTACAAAGTCCTGGCGTTCGGCTAAAGTTGTTCCTCCATATTTTTCGACCAGATAAGTGACGAAGAGAAAAGAAGCGCCATACTGGCGAAACAACAGATCTTCATGAAACCAGCTGTTGTTTGAACTGCTGAAAAGGTTTACCGAAGGGCTTTCGACAAACCTTTCGTAATGTGGGCTTGGCGGCAGCATCTTAGAAGTTTCCCCCACCCTTCCCGAAAAAACAAATTCGCTGAACATCGAGAAACCTTCATCTAACCAGCGCTGCTGCGGAGGCAAACCCAGACTGAATCGACGCGAAAAGCTGACCATGTGCTGAAATTCGTGAGCAAGCGTACGAAAAAAGGAATTGGATTTGTCATCGGCATTGCCAGGACTGCCCGGATTGATATCCATGAAAAACAATGGCTTCTGATTGCCGAACAAACCCTCAAGATCGCGGTGATCAAAGTATCCGGCAATATAGCCGTCAGAAAACCGGTCTTTGATATCTACGAGAAAAATGAAAATTTTGTCATCCTCAAGAAAAAACTCTCTGGGAATTACGGGCATACCAAACCATCCGGTTACCGTTGGAAAAACCTTGCCGTCAAAGTTTTTGACTATCTGGCCGAGAATTTCAGCCGTCTGGTCACCCCAGGCATTGACTGATGATTTCTCAAGAAAAACTCTGCAATGCTCGCCTTCTGCAACAAAATCACCGGCTTTATACTCATAGGTGCCTGAAACAAAATTGAAAACCTGAAAACCCACTTCAGACTGGTTTAGCAGCAAATTTTCGCGATTTTTCAACGCCAGTCGGCGGGATGGCTGGGAAAGATACTGCTTTTTCAGCTGGTAATCAAGTTCGGCACCTTGTTGACGCAAAAGAAAGGTGCCATCATAAACTGTTTTCCCGGCGGCACCAACAGAGGAGGATAAGAACAAAAAAAGCAGCAGAACAATGATCTGTCTTAACTTCATGCACCTGGTCTCTAATCAAGCTAATTCAACGATTGCAAGAGTAATGTCGTCTTTTAATTCGTTTTTTTCTTTCTCGACCAGAGCCTGAATTTCATTAACTATAAGTTTCGGCTTTTTGTGTCGCCGGTCAAAAATAAAATTCTGCAACATCTGAAAACCATCTTCAACATTTTCGAGCTGCTCAAAAAAATCTACCAGACCATCTGAATAAAAAAATATGCGATCACCCGGTTCGAGCTGCAGTTTCCCTGATTTAAAAGTGCTTTCAGAAAAAATTCCCAGAAGGGTTCCCGTTGACTCAAGAGGTATCAATCGATCGCCATTTCGCTGGTAAAACAATGGAAAATCATGTCCGGCACTGGCATAGGTAAAATAACGGTCTGAAACATTGAAATTACCGAAGAATGCCGATGAATTGAAATTTGAATCCGGGCCAAGGAATTCCTTCAACGCATGGTTGACCTCGGTCATCAATTTTTCCGGGCTGACCCAAAGATCTCTTTTCTCCTGGAAGAGGCACAGAACAACAGATAGAATCAGGGCAGCGGGAACCCCTTTTCCACAAACATCGCCAACCAGCACCGACATTATTCGATTTTCGAAATCAGGGTAAAATTTCAGGAAATCTCCGCCGACAAAACGTGCGGGCCTGACCATGGAAGAGCAGACGATGCCGGGGAATTGTGGTGGCAATAAGGTAATGGCACTTTCCTGAACAATTTTTGCCATTTTCAGTTCCCGGTTAAGCTGTTGCTGGCTTTCATCAAGCTGCTGCGCTCTAAGAGCCAGTTCCTGATGCATCTGATAGTTATGCAGACTGATGGAAATCTGATCGGACAAAATACTCAATCGAAGGTTATCGGCTTCGGTAAGAACTGCCTCTGGATCATATCGCCCAACTAGAAGGCAGCCGTAAAACGTATCGTTTTTCTCGATGGCAGCGCCAGCCAGAGCACCTTTTATCGCAAATTTACGAAAAGCATGTTCCAGAAGGCGCAAAGAGAGCTGCAGATTGTCTGGCGAATCCTCGATTTCATCGAACCTGATTCTGCCAAATTCTTTCTCTGAGATGCCATAGCTGCCGGCAACGAAGAAAGAATCGGAATCGAAATCCATTAAAAAGAGTACCGCCCAGTCAAAACCACCAAGATCGACAACAACCTTGAGAATTTTCTGATAAGGCCTTTCGGTGCCAAGAAGCATCATTTCATCAAGAGAATGGGCCTGTTGATAAAAATTACAGATGGTTTTAAGGTTTTTTTGGTCGACGAGGCAGGCTTTGCCCCCAAGGATAAGAGCAAGCAAAAGCATTAGAGAGGCCAGAAGATTTACAACTGTAGCGGGTGCCGACCAATATAAAACCGCAATGCATGCAAGACACAGCCCGAGAAAACTAAATATCTTCAGGCTGTTTCTCACTTTTCGCCCCGATCAGTCAAGAAACTCAGCTTCGCCCCATTCAGTAAGGGTTACATAGAGTTTTTTCGGGCTTCTCGCATCAAGATAAAAACGCGGATCTTTCTCGAGGTAATTTTTCAAACGCTGACGAATTTTAAACAACAGGTCTTTGGTAAAAACATTCTTCAATTCAAAACTTGCTATCAAAGGCGAAGAAAAGCGGTGCCATATTTCAGAAAGACTCTGGGGCTTGCCTTTTTTTCGCAGGTTTTTGTAAATCCGGTCGAGCATCGCTTCAAAAAGCTCGGCTCCATTGTAACCATAAAAAAATTCGACGGGCGGCAGAAAGCCAAACTTACCAATAATATTTTTTGCTTTGCGAACCAGCTTTTCGCCCTCATCCTGAAGCCCGACCACTTCAGTCCTCAAAATTCGCAACAGCATCAGATCGATGTCTTTGCGGTTCAAGCCATCAATCAATTCTTTATCTGAAGGGAAAAATTTCTGCAAAATTGGACGAACAGTTTCCATGGACTCAACACTGAGAAACTGAACATTGCGCCCATAGGTTTCAGGATTCTTGCGCTTCATATCGCCAAGAATCTTTTCGAACTGCAGAATGAATTCGAACTTTGTATCAGAGGGCATGGTTCAACCAGATAAATAAATTATTATTTATCTTAGTGCTTCATCAAATGCAACGCAACTATTTTCTTTTAAAAGTTATCCTCTTCGATCTTTTCTTCAGACGCGTCAAAGCCAAAGAATGGCATGGAACCTTCGCCCGTCATCTGCAGAAAGCCTTTTCTTATGTAGATAAGAAAGCCAATTAGCGATACTGAATACAAGCCGGCCAACCATACGATAAGAGCTTTCATCATTTTTTCTCCTGATACTGCTTTTATCGGCGTGTATCAACCAACTTTTAATGAATACACAGGTTTGCGAAAACATCATTGCGACAACCAGAAAAAATGCCGATAAGAATGACAGAGATGAAAAAAATAAAGGCAACACTTCTGATTTTGATTTTATTGGCTTTCTTCAGCCATATCGGGCTACAGGCAGCTGAATGCCCACATTGCCATGCGAGCGACATTTCCAGCCTGGCGATGAACTGTCCCGAATGCGGTGCAAGTCTGCACGACCCGGAATTAAAATACAACGCCCTGCAGAAATCAAATCTGAAAATCAGAATTTTTTACACCGGCACAAACCCTGAGCGCCTGCCCGAATATGGGAAGCTGTACATCAATGGAGAATATCGGGGCAACATCCCGCTGGTTGAAAGAGAAATACCAACAAAAGAGTTTGTTCATACCTGGTCAAACGGTCTGGGAAAAGATTTTACTGCTTTTTACGAAAAAGCAATAGACAACGTTCCCTCGGGTGTTTTGAAAATCGAGGTAACAATGCGCTTTGATCGTCTTTATGGCTTTGCAAGAAGCCTGAAAAAGGTGACGTTTCCTTATGTGAGTTTCGAACCAGGTCAACAGACTGAAGTAAGCCACCGTTTCAATGCCGCATCGACCTTTCATCTGTTTAAACCTGGGCCCAAAAAGCCTTTGCCCGTTATTTCGGATGTGAAAATTCAGGGGGCGAAGGGCAACGTGGCTCTGAATGTTCCTCTATTTGATTGACAGGTTATACCAGAATGCCTTCCCAAGCTCATCAACCCATAGCGGAAGGGGCTGGCGAAATTTCATTTTTGTCGCAGTAGAATGCACGCCCTTGAGAAAAACAGTATGAGCTTGAGTATAAATTTTGGCGGGCGTATTCCGATAGATTAGGTAGAATTTAGAAAAATCGAGGCAGACCAAATGATGGAAAAGACAAATCCCCGCTGGTTCTTTCTTTTCGTGCTTCTCAGCCTGATGAGCATGTTCTTTTTTCCGGGAACAATCTATGCTGAAAGCAACTGGATGAAGTATTTCCGCAAAGATTCGCTGCTTAATACCTATAATCGAGCCTATGCGGTTATGGATGACACTTTGTGGGTCGGCACTTACGGTGATGGATTGATGATTCACGATGGAAAAGAGGTGAAAAACCTTACCAACCGTAATACAAGAACCAGCCCACCGATTAACGACGGTCTGGTTTCTGATTACATAACCTGCATCAGTATCGATGAGAAAAATGGTCGAATCTGGCTTGGCACCAATGAAGGCCTTTCTTCATGCAACCTCGAGGGAAAAGAATGGCGGAATTTCAAGACCAAAGATGGGCTACCCAATGATGTCATCAGAGATCTGGCCATCGATCGCAACGGAAATATCTGGGTCGGCACTCCTTCAGGAATTGCTCAGTTCGACGGGGAAAACTGGATCACCCACAATGAAAAGAATGGCCTGCCTTCAGTAAGCGTTCATTCGCTTAAAGTTAAAGGCGACAGCATCTGGGTGGGTTCGGTTGGCGGCACCGTATGTCGCTACAAAGATGGTGAATGGAAAACCATTCTGACTTATTGACATGCTACAGCCCAATCACCGGGGAATTTACGAATACCTCTGGTCAGAGCATAAATATCTGGCTCTTGGGGTCTCGATAAGAGCATTTCAAACCACGGCGAATCGCCTTGGCAACGTTCGACAATGCCAGACGATGCTGAAAAAACTGCTTAAACATGCTCTGGCTGAAAAGCCAGAGCATTTGAGCGCTTTATTAAGTGCTTATATGCTGGTAAAAAAATATTTAAGCAGATCTGAGCGGGAATGCCTCATAAAAACCATGCTGGTCAACGAAGATGCAGCCGCTGAAATGATTTATTCAGCGGCACTGCAGAATCAGGAAAACACTCTTTACGGCTGCCGTTTGTTTTTTCCATTAGGTCGCGGGATTTATAAATTCTGGGATGCACAGCATCACCCGGGTTTGTGGATGTGCTTTGGCCCGTTTCAACTACATCTGACACCTTCAGAGTTTCTTTATCTGGTCGCCCGCCGAACTGACGTGAAAGATTTCCGCGAAGCGTTTTTCAAGTTAACTTCAGGGACTCAAAGGTCTGACTACAATAGTTGGCCTGAAAAAATCAGATTTTTATTTGAAACCTGCAATATGGTTGCGCTGGCCGGCGAAAAAGCCTGGCTTCACCCACGAGCCCACTTTGATTTTTCCATCATGGAAGCGGCAAAACCTGATTTCTCAGCCGGTGAAGCGGCAGCACTGACAATGGAAAAAATCTGGGATGAGACTGAACAATTCGGAGATCTGGTTGGAGAAATTCCAAATTTTGATCTTTTCAAAACCACATTTGAATCTCTTGCTTCAAATGACATTTTAAATTTAAGCTTGTTAACTGAAGCTTACGATTTAGTAACCGACATATGTTCAAGGTCAGAATTGGAATCAATATCCGGCATAGCTGTGGAGACTGCTGACAAGGAGATTTACTCCGAACAGAGTGAACATGGTGACGATGAACCCGAGGACTGAGAGGCAGGCAGTCCAGATACCATTCCAGCCCCGCGTCAATCTAACGTGAAGGTAGGCTGAGTAAACGAGAAAAGTAATCAGGGCCCAGGTCTCTTTTGGGTCCCAGCCCCAGTATCGTCCCCATGCCTTATTTGCCCAGACCATACCAAAAATCAGGCCACCAACAGTAAACAGCGGGTAGCCCAGTGCAATGGCACGGTAAGTCAGGTTATCGAGAACCTGAAGTGATGGCAGCCATTTTTCGGTTTTCTCACCGATGGCACCGCGAAAAAGATAGGTCAAAACCATCAAGATTCCTGCCATCAGACATGTTGGAAGGATTACTCCGTAGAGAAGCGCCGATGATCTTTCAATGAATACCGGGTGTGATTTAAGATGAAAATACAAAAGCATCATTCCGCCAGCGAAAAAAACAGGCAGGCCAGCAACTACGGAAAGAGCGAGAATTCTTTCTTTGAAGCTTATCAGCTCAGCATTGCGTGGAACAAGGATCTGACGGAAACAGTACATATAGCTGAGAATAAAAGCCAGGGCAAAGCAGGCCTCACCCACAAAAGCGAGAGAAACATGAAGATGCAGCCAGTAAGATTGTAGCGCCGGAATAAGCGGCCTGATTTCTGATGAGAAGAGCGAAGCAATGCCAATCATCAGTAGAGACCCCACCGCTGAACCACCTTCAAGCATAGGCAGGGGCCGGTTATAAGAAAAGAGAAAACCTGCGATCGCCAGAAACGTCGACAGACAAACAAGTGATTCATACATATTTGAAATCGGTGGATGCCCGGCGGAATACCAACGCATTCCCAGTCCGGTTGAAGCAGATATAATGCCTATTCCAATAAGATAACGGGCAATCTTATAGAGATTGTTGCGGTCAAGGCTGATCGATGCACTGAACATCACGAACGCAAGCAGATAAAAGACCATTGAAATTGTAAAAACCAGAGTTTCATTCATGCTTTGATGGTTTCCTGATCGTTATTTTTTTCTTCATTCAGCTCTGCTGCAAGAGCCTGCAAATTCTGTCTGAAGCTTTCAGCGGGCCGATTTCCGGTTATTGCAATGAGAATTCTGCCATTTGGCATTATCATCAGCCATTCTTCGCGGTAAGCGATGTAAAAACCCATGATCAGACCAAGAGTAAAAATCAGGCAGCCGGCCCAGACCATTGGCTTACCAGGATCGTAGGCCATCTGCAGCCCGCTTTCGAATTCGGGCTCAGCTCCCACAAAAGTAAAAATAAAAGGAAGATTTGAAACATGGCTGGGCGACATTACCCGGTCATCGGGAAAAGCCCAGGCGCGACCGGCCACACTGCCCTTGTGGTCATAAGCCACAATTCTCGCAGCCGGGTTATTGAGCTCCTGCGAAACGCTGATAAAACGCCCGTCGATTATGCGAAAATCCGGCATAAAGTCCTGCATCACCATCTGCAAGGGGGTCCATGAAAAAGACCGGGGCTTTTCTATTTCGAAATCGACGATGATCGGAAAGGTTGCACCGGCAGCAACAAAGCTTTCCCATTCCGGGTTGTCTTTCAAAAGATCTACCCGAACTACAATGCGGCGGTATGATTTGCTCCAGCTGGCCTGAAAGAACGAATAATCGCGAAAACTGACCGGCTGATTTACCATGGTAACGCCAGAAGCAAGAGTTTCACCGTCGGCAACAAACGAAATGGCTGAATTCCAGCTTTTTATGCCTTTTACCTGCCCACGCTCATCGAGATGGTTATCAACCCACAAATTGTTGAATTCAACATAAAATGCCGGGCTTGCCAGGCCGTCAACATAGGCTTTATGCAAAGCTTCGACTTCCTGGCGATATTTATCAAGAATCGGCGCATCAGGTGAAAAATGTCGGATATTTCTCGCCGTCCGGCTTATTCGGTCTGCATCTCTGGCGGCACGAACCACCGACAGCTCAGGAACCGGCACTTTTTCGCCTACCCGGCCACGAACCGCCATTTCCACACCATAGAAAAGTCCAAGAAGACCACCGGCGAGAATCATGAGAAAACCGATATGAATGAACATACCGCCCAGCAAAGAGCTTTTGCCACTGGTTCGCAGAGCTATAACCACCGAACCGGGCAATTCTTTTTTTTGGGGGAATCTGGCCAAAGCCGTTTCAGTAAGCAGTTTTGGCAGAATCATGCCCATTTCGAAGGCTTTAATTTCTTTTTCGGTTACGAACTGCAGACGCGAAAACAACTTTCTTGAAGTGCTTTTCCAGCGGGTAAGAATACAAACCAGGGTTGAAACCGACAAAAACCAGAGACAGGCCTGAAAAGCAAGGCTGTGATACATGTCATCGAAGCCAAGCGCCAGAATCCAGTGGCCAATCGATGGGTAGCGCTCGAGATATTGATAAGCCTCAAGAGACTGGGGCACAAAGGTGCCCAGCATTGATAGCACGGTAAGAACGCAGATTATCGTGACTGCTGTTTTTAGTGAAACAAAAAGGTGAAGGATTGTTCTCATGGACAGAGTATATGAGATTTATCAATCGTTTACAATAGCCCGGCGATCATGATCGAGCAGAACCAGCGTTGCATCATCTCCACAGGAAACCGAACCGGTAAAATTTCGTAATTCTTCATAAACTCTGGCAAAAAACCCCTGGCGGTCGATGCAATGCCCCAGATCGCCCGCCAGCGCTTCCAACCTTTCATAGCCGAAAGGCTCGCCTTTTTCATTCATCGCTTCGATGATTACGTCGCTGAACATAAGTAATACCATTTATACTCAAATCGTAGTGTCAAGAACGAATTAAATGTGATTGGTATAAGTCTGGTGCTAAAAGTTTCTGACGGGAAAGGGATATCGCTCAACCTGCGAAAAACCTGATCAAATCTTTGCTGTGGTTCTGACAGGCCTGCAACATTGCCTGGAAGTCTTGCCATTTCGGATGCCTGAATAGATCGCTCATGCTCAACCCTGGCATTAACGTAAAAGCGATTGATGCCTGGAAAAAGCAGAGATGGCAATATTATCACGATCCCTGTAGTAAAGTCACTACCGGTTGGGCTTTCAGGCTTTCAGGGCATGACGAAGCCCAATACATCAGAGGAACCAGATTTTCTTCATTAATTCATCTCTATTTATTCTTTCAATAGAATCGTAGAATCAACGGTTGTTCATAATTTTTGCGAATAATTTCGATTTCTGTTGCTTCGATAACAGGTTGACGGCGAAGACTGAAAGCGCCGGAAATCTGATCTCGAATCTTATCAACCCTCAAAATTCGTCCTTTTACCTCAACGACTTCTGACCCAAGCGCAATTCTTGGATCAGACGGCAGGTCTTTAGGAAATTCAATTTCAAATGCGTTTTCCATGCCACTATCAAGGCTGATTTCAGGGCGGCTGTTAATGAAGAGGTATTTTTTACCTTTTCTTTCACCGACAAATTCGACCCGACCGGCCCAAATAACCGCCTGACCAATGTAAGGTTTGAAATTCTGACTTACATCGTAAACTTCAATGCTCTTGTTAACATAGGCATCATTTCTTAATTGTCGGTATTCAGAACTGACCTTGACCTTTTTCCGTTCTTTTTCAATCCAGTAGCGGCTGGCATTGAGCATTTCATCAATCCGGCGATTCTGTTCATCGGTAAGGTTTCCATAGGTTCTGGCCAAAGAAAGCATAGATTCAGCCTTATCGTATTCGCCCTGTTGATAGTGGTAGGTTCCACGGCTGAAATAGTTAAAGCTCAGGCGACCGACCAGATAACTGAGCTTATTCTGCGCTTCCTGAAGCTTCGGGTTAATTTCAAGACTCTTACGAAATTGAAAGATGGCGTCTTCAGTTTTATCCTGAGCTTCGAGTGCTTCGCCAAGGGCGAAAATACCTTTTACCATCTCGGGATCGAGTTTGACTGCCTGGCGAAAAGCTTCTTCGGCTTTTTCCGGAACCCGGGTTTTCATGTATATCAAACCAACCGCATAAGGTATTTCAGAGTCAACAGGTGAATATTCGCGGGCTTTATTGTAGTAATCGAGTGAATTGGTGAAGCGATTCTGCTGAAAATAAAGGAAACCG
Organism: Candidatus Methylomirabilis sp.; assembly: GCA_020722725.1. GTDB lineage: Bacteria > Muiribacteriota > Ozemobacteria > Ozemobacterales > Ozemobacteraceae > DYKG01. Next base: position 21,688 of record DYKG01000023.1, on the reverse strand, counting down.
ACCATTTTCAGCAGGGCAACGTCATTGGGTTTCTGACGTAAAGCCTGCTCAAAGTATCTTATTGCTTCTTCGCTTCGGCCTTGCTGCAGGAACTGGCGCCCCTTCTTTTCTGCTTCATCGGCAGGAATTGAAGAGAAATCTGTTTGGTTAACCGTTTCCTGACCCTGAATTTTAAGCTGAGTTCTAACATCCTGTTCCAGGGATGATTTGATCGTATCAAGCTCTCGACGCGCCGCAAGGTAGCCGGGATTCAATTTGATAGCAATCTGAAACTCGATAAGGGCTTCTTTTATAAACCCCTGAGCCTTATAAACCCTGCCCAGGTTGTAATGTGCCTCAGCATACCTGGGATCTTTTTCAAGTGCCGCCTTGAACTCACGATAAGCTTCAAGAAAGCGCTTTTTGTAAAAATGGTTCAATCCCACATCAACGTGGAACTTAGCCGAAGAAGCCTCAAGAAGAACCGGGAAAAGAAAATTTATGACAATGACAAAAAAGAAGAATTTATGCCCTCTGATCTGCACTTTTAAACCCCTATCAGGAACAATGGTAGAGAAGAACTCACCCGATATTGTAGCAGAACCCCAGGCAAAACTGAAATCATTTATTCAAGGCTCGGAAAGTTTTTGCGAATACAGCCCAACAGAATTATTTTTTTGCAAATATCATATTTTCTATTGCTCAATTTTTATTTTTTCTAAATTTATACAATTATTTTTTTAGTTTTTACACTTTTTTACCGATTTCTACTTGACGATTTCAAAAACGCCAATTATGATCAGGCATCTAAAATTTTCCGACAAATTACAGGAGAAACAAATGTCAGAACTTACGGCAATCTTTGGCGAACTAACATTCAACCGCGCAGCGATGCAGGAAAAGCTCAGCCACGATACATACAGCAAACTGATCAGTACAATTTACAGCGGAAATCCTATTGAAAACTCGATTGCCGAAGAAGTTGCCCATGCGATGAAAGAATGGGCAATTGGCAAGGGTGCAACGCATTTCACCCACTGGTTTCAGCCACAACGGGGCGGAACTGCAGAAAAGCATGATGCCTTCATTTCCTATTCCGAAAATGGTGAAATTATTGAAAGATTCTCGGCAAAACAGCTTATTCAAAGTGAACCTGACGCTTCCTCGTTTCCTTCCGGTGGCATTCGTTCAACTTTTGAAGCCAGAGGCTACACTGCCTGGGATCCGACATCTCCTGCCTTTCTAATTGAGACCGGGCGCAGCAAAACGCTGGTCATACCGTCAGTATTTCTATCGTGGACCGGTGATGTTCTCGACCTCAAAACTCCGTTCCTTCGCTCTTTGATAGCTTTGAATGATGCAGGAATCAAGCTCCAGCGCATGCTTGGCAATCGCCTGTCAAAAAAAATCGTGGTAAACTGTGGCCCAGAGCAGGAATATTTCGTTGTTTCCAAAGCCTTATATGAATCCAGACCAGATCTGAAAATCTGCGGGAGAACGCTGTTTGGTGCGCCTCCAGCTAAGGGTCAGCAGATGGAAGACCATTATTTCGGCGCAATTCATCCAAAAATAATCAGATTCATGGCCGATCTCGACCACGAACTCTATCGCCGCGGAATACCAGCAAAGACTCGCCACAACGAGGTTTCACCAAACCAGTTTGAAATCGCGCCGCTATATGAAGAAGCCAATCTGGCGATCGATCACAATCTTCAGACCATGGATATCATGCGCCAGGTCGGTTTGAAGCATGACCTGATCGTAATCATGCACGAAAAGCCCTTTGCCGGGGTTAACGGTTCGGGAAAACATGTCAATTGGTCAATTGGCGACAATACAGGAACCAATTACCTTGAGCCCTCAGCCTCACCATTAAAGAACATCAATTTCCTTCTTACTCTCGGGGCAATTCTGCTTGGCGTTGACAAGTTTGGCGGCCTGCTGCGCGCCAGCGTTGCCGATGCCGGAAACGACCATCGCCTTGGTGCCAACGAAGCCCCTCCAGCAATCATGTCAATATATCTCGGGGAGTATCTTACTCGACTGATTGACGAAATCGAGAGCATGAACAAAGTTACCGAGCAGGTCATTGCAAACATTAACATGGGTGTTCGCAACCTGCCCAAAATTGCCCGCGATTCTTCTGACCGCAACCGTACTTCGCCGATTGCATTTACCGGGAACAAATTTGAATTCAGAGCGGTCGGCTCATCGCAGAACCCTTCAGAAGCGACAACGATTCTGAACCTTATCTGCACTTATGGGTATAACATCATCGAACAGCGCTTGAATGCAAGCAAAGGCAAGGATATTCGTGAAAGCGCCCTGATGGTTCTCAAACAGGTATTTAAAGAAACCAGAAAAGTACGCTTTGAGGGAAATGGCTATTCGAGCGAATGGCACCGCGAAGCCGAAAAGCTTGGCCTGCCCAACAATCGCAATACTCCGGCGGCCATGAACGCCTTCAACGACCACAGCGTCGTCGAGTTGATGGAAAAGACTCATGTTCTCACCGAAAGAGAAGTTCACGCCAAAGTCGAAATCAAGCTTGAAACCTATCTTAAAACCAAAGAAATCGAATACAAAACCGCAGTCAACATGGCTCGCACCCTGATTTTGCCGGCAATCAACAAGCAGCTTACTCAGACCGCAAAAGCTGCAGCCGCCATGAAAGAAGCAGGATTGACCAGCAAAACCCTGCTGGAGGAGAGCAAAATCATTGAAAAAATCTACATCGATGTAAAAGCCGGGGCTGATGCCATGGAAAAAGTTCTTGAAAAAAGTTCTACCAAAAAGGGTCTGCATGCAAAAACCGCATTTCTCGGAGATGATGGAGAAGCGGCTCTAGCCAGGCTCAGGCAGGCTGTAGATACAGCAGAAGAAATCACCGCCCATGAATTCTGGCCAATGGCCAAATATCAGGACCTGCTGACTTCTCTTTAATACGTAATACCGTTCCCATGAGAAACAAACGTATTATAAATATCTGAAGCGGGCCGGCCGCTGTGCCGGCCCCCTGCGCATATTTCTTCTGAAATCCGTATAATTTTTAACTGGCAATGCGAGTATAGTTTGTTTGGAAATGCGATAGAGATCAGACTGTTGAGATTGGCTTCTTCAACATCAGCGACCTGCAGGGTGCGAAAGAAGCCCTGCAGAAACTGATGGAAAATCATTACGAGAAAAGGGACAATGACGAGTTTGCCGACCGGGAGTCAGGAAAGCAATGAAAAATAGCAGTGGCGGCTTGGTTTATTCAAGCGAATTTGGCAGAATGTGCCCAGGTTGTAATCAACCGGTGGCGGATTGCCAGGGCCGCAAAAAAAGCAACAATGCAGGCAAAAATGATGGAATTGTGAGAGTCAGCCGTGAAACCAAAGGAAGAAAAGGCAGTGGTGTCACGCTTATAACCGGAATCCCCGGCGATGAAGAAAAATTGAAAAAAATCGCTGCAGACCTCAAGAAAAAATGCGGGGCTGGTGGCGCGGTTAAAGATGGTGTAATCGAAATTCAGGGTGAACACCGTGATAAACTGGTTATTGAACTGCAGAAGCTTGGTTTTCAGGTAAAAAAAGCCGGGGGCTGAACCGAAAAAAAAAGAGCCGTTCCGTTAAATCTGGAACAGCTCGTGCAAGGGTTGGGCAAGAAACTTTTCAAAAGAAGCGCCGCCGCCACTGCTTTCTATTAGCATTATTCCTGGCATTATTCGTGCCAGAAAGTCCAGTGGTGCTTTAAAGCCAGTTAGAAAGACTTCCAAGAAAGTCTTCCAATAAACAAAGGAAATTTTCCCCTTTTTTCGGGAAATTTTCTACTGGCGAATGGGTTCAACAAAACAGAAATTTCAGTTATACTATAGCCTGAATTAAAGAAAAAAAGAGGTTCAACCAATGAAAAAACTGCTGAATCTGGCTGCAATCACCCTTCTGATATGGAACGCCGGAGTATTTCCCGCTATCGCTCAAACCTTCAGCCAAAATATAAACATCCCCGAGGCCAGTGCAATTACATCGCTTAGCGATGGCAGTTTTCTGGTGGTTGACGACGATGAGGGAGTTTACCATCTCAACCAAAAGCTCGAAGAAAAGATGGTTTTAAGCAGCAATGAATTCAATTTTCTGGATGAACTTGAAGGAATCTGCCTCTCAGTTGACCAGAAAACCGTTTATCTGCTTTCTGAAGATGGGGGCAGAATTATAAAGACCCAGCTAAAACAGTCTAAAGATGGGCTGAAGCTGAGTAGCCCTGAAGTGCTTGGCAGCCTGGCATCGATAAGCAACACCAGAAACAAAGGCTACGAAGGCATAACTACAATAATTCTTAACGGTAAAGAGCACCTGCTGGCGGTTCACCAGGAAAAACCGACTGCCCTCGCCATTTTTTCCCTGCCGGAACTGGATAGAATTACCATGTGCAAAATTCCCGATGAGATTTCTGAACTGCTCGACAACCTTTCAGACGTCACAGTCGATCAGCGAAATGGGCATCTGTTGCTGCTTTCGGGAAAATCAGGACGGATTGTCGAATTACAAGCCAAAATAGGTAAAGACATTGAAGAGCTTGAAGTTGTTTCTTCGATAAAAATAAAGGGCAATCTCAACGGCAAACCCGAGGGAATTTGCTTCGACTCAGAAGAAAAACTGGTGGTCGTCACCGATGGTGGCGGCGACCCCAGCGATTTCATCAGATTCAAAAGATAGCTTCAACTGCCGGAAAAAAGCTGGTGAACTTTTTCAAGCTCATCGGGAATACTTATATTTTGCGGGCAGTGAGAAAGACATTTTCCGCATTTTACGCATTTACCAGCCCTGAATTGTTCTGGAACCAGCATTCCGTATTGAAACCGCACCGAACCCTGGGCAGCCTGGTGGCAATTTTTACTTTTTCGCGATAGCCATCACGCAAAGATTCAGCAACCATCGGTTCGCTTTCTCCGCCACGGTCAGAGCCATAACCGTGGTAAGGATAAGCCGTATCGATATAATTGACTCCCTGGTCAATAGCAAAGCGCATCATTTTTGCGGCTTGAGGCCGATCGATGTTATGCGACTGGTTATCGATTATCGGAAATCTCATGCAGCCAAAGCCAAGAATCGAAACCTGTTCTTCGGTTTTGCCCGATCTTCGGTATTGCATAGGCAAGTCCTTTAATTAAATTTTTGTTTAAAATTAACGAATAAAACTGGTTCTTTTAACCATAAGAGTTTCCGGTTCGGGAACCTGCGACCGGGCAACATCAATACATTTCAGCAGCCAGGCCATATTCTTGCCCAGATTCTGCATCGTCTGCAGGCCTTCTTCATCCTGCTGAACCTCGCCTGGGTTGCGACCATAGCCCATATTCCAGTAGCTTGACCCGACCGTGTACATCTGACTGATCTGAAAGAAATGGTTGATCGTATCAAAAACATGAACTGAGCCACCACGGCGAACTGCTACCACAGCTGCGCCGGCCTTGCGTTTAAACATGGCACCGTTTACCATTCCCACCATTCCGACCCGGTCGATAAACGCCTTCATTTCAGCGGTTACATCGGCGAAATAAGTGGGAGAACCAAGCAAAACCGCATCTGCTTCAGCGCAAAGCTGAATATAATAATTAATCGGATCATTGGTGATGGCGCATTTCTGGTTTTTCATTTCGGCACAGCGCCCGCAGGCAATGCAACCCCTGATTATCTGCCCGCCGAGTTGAATCAGCTCGGTTTCGATTCCATGACTGCTCAATTGACTGAGAACTTCATTCAACAGAATTGCGGTATTGCCTTCTTTTCTAGGACTGCCGTTAAAAGCAACAACTTTCATTTTTGCCCCTCCAAAATTTGATTAAAAATTCTCAAGACTCTTCACAGATTTACTTTGGCCAGAGCCTTTTCAAAATTCGCGATATGAGTAAAGGCATCATTCGCATAACTCCCCGCGATGACGCGGGCAACGCGATTACCACCTTTCCCGACTCGGGTCTGCCACGCGAACACATTCTGCTGGCCGAAGAACTTCGTCGGGTAGCAGATGGCGAAGTAAACAATCCTCAAGCCCAGCCCTGATTAAATTAATAAATAAGATCACTTTTTATTTATCGATCTCAGAAATGGCTTTGCTTCCGGTTATTGGTGCCACGACGGATTTCAGGTAGACTGGAATTTTTCCTGCATTGAAGCGGTAAGATTTTTTCTCGGTCGATTTGCCGGCAACCTCAGTGGTGGTTACGTGGGTTTCAATTGCATCGCTCTTTATTACCACAAAAGCTGCCACAAAGAGAGCAAAGCTAAGTGCCAGAGCCGCTTTAAAAAGACCTGAATTATTTTTTGCCATTTGTTTCCTTTTCCAAACTCTAAACTGGAACCATGCTACTACAAACCGGCAGGAAAATTTTAAAAATCTGAAGGCTCGAAATCTGGCATTGCACTAATGCCTTTTGCTTCGCCCAAAATAATATGTGTACACAAAAAAACCGCCTTATGGCGGTTATTTCGATGGAGCATACAGGATTTGAACCTGTGACCCACTGATTAAGAGTCAGTTGCTCTACCAGCTGAGCTAATGCTCCCCAAGGGCAAGGGCATCGACACTAGTGTCGATGCCCGGTCGAGTGAGCCGCGTTGGATTTGAACCAACGACCCTTTGATTAAAAGTCAAATGCTCTACCCCTGAGCTAGCGGCCCTTAAATTTCAGTCGCGCCTGGAAGGATTCGAACCCTCAACCTACGGATCCGAAGTCCGTTGCTCTATCCAATTGAGCTACAAGCGCAGTCCAGGGACAAAGACGGGGGTCGAACCCGCAACCGCAAGATCCACAATCTTGTGCACTGCCATTGTGCTACTTTGTCCATGATATGACAACTACCTTCAAAAGCACTTCAACGCGCCAGAGAGGACTCGAACCCCTGGCCCGCAGCTTAGAAGGCTGCTGCTCTATCCACCTGAGCTACTGGCGCAACCAGAACAAAGAAAGCGGGAAACGGGACTCGAACCCGCGACTTCCACCTTGGCAAGGTGGCGCTCTACCAACTGAGCTATTCCCGCATGAACTTCTACGGTCGGGGCGACTGGACTTGAACCAGTGGCCCCCTGGTCCCAAACCAGGTGCGCTACCAACTGCGCCACGCCCCGAGGGTAAGACCTCGTTTTGCAACATCGTTATCTTAACAGAGTTCGATTTTAGAGTCAAGAAAATTTTATTCTTTTTAAAAAATATTTCATTGCAACTGGCCTCCGAGGCGCAAAGCCGCATTAATAAACGATTGAACCTCATACAGAGTCGGACATTGCAATCATTTTCAACCTGGCTGTTATCCGGGAACCTGATGTTTTTTTCTTCTCTACCGGTTGTTAACCTCAGGTAATTTTGGTACAGTTGCAAGAATTAAACTTAATACAGGTAGAAAACATGATAACCTCTGCTAAAATCTGTGTGCTCGGGCTCGGATACATCGGCCTGCCCACCAGCGCCATTATGGCGGCCAAAGGGTTCCAGGTTCTGGGTATCGACGTAAACCCGAAAGTTGTCGAAACCATCAACAATGGCAGGATTCACATCACCGAACCCGACCTCGACCTTTTCGTAAGAGCAGCAGTGCAGTCGGGTCGGCTGCGTGCTTCTTTAACCCCGGAAGCGGCAGATGTGTTTATCATCGCCGTTCCCACCCCATTCAAAGAGGGGAAAAAGCCGGAAATGAGCTTTGTCGAGCAGGCAACCCAGGCAATCTGCCCGGTTCTGCAACCGGGCAACCTGGTCATACTTGAATCGACTTCGCCACCCCAGACCTGCAAAAAAATAATCGGGCCAATTCTTGAGAAAGCCGGTTTCAGGCCTGGAAAGGACATTTTCGTCGCCCATTGCCCCGAAAGGGTTCTTCCTGGCCAGATAATGCGGGAAGTCGTGGAAAACGACCGGGTAATCGGCGGTCTCACCCCTGAATCAGCCGAAAAAGCCAGAGAAATTTACGGCACCTTCGTGACCGGGCAAATTCATATTACCGACTCAACCACCGCCGAAATGGTAAAACTGGTCGAAAACAGCTTCAGAGACGTGAACATCGCTTTTGCCAACGAACTTTCGATTATCTGCGAAACCCTGAATCTGAATGTCTGGGAATTGATCAAACTCGCCAATCTGCACCCCAGAGTCAGCATTCTGCGCCCCGGCCCAGGCGTCGGTGGGCACTGCATTGCCGTTGACCCCTGGTTTATCGTCGACGCCTGCCCACAGGAAGCCCGCCTGATCAAGACCGCACGCATCGTTAACGACAGCAAACCCGATTTCGTCGTAACCCGCATTAAACAAGCGGCAGAACGCTTTAAAAAGCCGGTCATCGGCATTTTCGGCCTTTCTTACAAACAGGATATTGATGACCTGCGCGAATCACCGGCCCTCAAAATCGCTCACCGGGTCAGCGAAGAAAAGCTGGGCCAGATGTATGTCTGCGAGCCATTCATCAAAAGCCATGCCGATTTCGAGCTGATGGAAGCCGAGAAGCTTTTGCGCCTGGCCGACATAATCGTGCTTCTGGTTCCGCATCGCCAGTTCAAAAATTTCGACAGAGAGCTGCTGAAGCCTAAAATCGTCATCGACACCTGTGGAATCTGGTAAACCATCATGAAAATTCTTTTGATCGACCCACCATTCAAAAGTTTTGCAGGAATTTTCAGCCTGTATTTTCCGCTCGGTCTGACTTATGTCGCTGGTGCCGCCAAAAAAGCCGGGCATCAATGCAAAATCCTCGACATGGATGCCGCCGAGCCGAAAGAGGGCTCTCTCAATTTTACCCGCGAATATGAAAGTTACAGCAGTTATGTTTCAGCGCTGAACGACCCCGAGCACCCCACCTGGAAGCTTCTTAGACAGCTGGTTCTTGAACAAAATCCAGACATAATCGGAATTACCGCCCTGACCACAAAATTTGGCTCAGTTATTCAGACAGCCAGATTCTGCAGGCAGGTATTGCCAAATGTTCCGATTTTAGTCGGCGGAGCCCATGCCAGCACCATGCCCGATTTGTGCATGCAGATTCCTGAAGTTGATTTTGTTCTGCGCGGCGAAAGTGACGAATCGTTCGCCCAACTGCTTGAAGCAGTCGAAAAGCGGCGCGGCCTGAACCAGGTTGGCAGCCTGAGCTGGCGTGATGGTGAAAAAATCGTCCACAACCCCGATCTGGCGTTTGCTGAAAATCTTGATGAATTGCCGCTTCCCGACCGCTCGGCCCTGCTTAACCCTGAAAATTATTCGTCAGAAGACATGGGCGTCATTCTAACCTCTCGCGGATGCCCGTTTCGCTGTAGCTATTGCTTTCACATGTGGGATCAAAAGGTAAGATACCGTTCACCTGCCTCGGTAATCGAAGAAATTCTTGAGGTGCATCGAACCTATGGCACCACCCAGTTTTCGATTAAAGACGATTCTTTTACCGTTAAAAAGAAGCATGTATTAGAGCTTTGCGAAGCTTTTAAAAAGCTGCCTTTCAAAATAACATTTAATTGCACCACCCGGGTTGACCTGCTCGATGAAGAACTGCTTATGACCATGCGAAACGCCGGCTGCGCCCAGATTTCTCTCGGCATTGAATCTGGTTCTGCCAGAGTTCTGAAGGATACCGACAAGAATATTACCCTTGAACAGGTGGTGAAAGCAGCCGAAATGCTCAATCGTCACCGACTCTTCTGGACCGGCTACTTTATGATCGGCCTGCCAAGAGAAACCGAAGAAGATATACGAAAAACCCTGCAATTTCTGAAAAAAGTAAGACCATTTTACGCCGGCCTCGGGGTGTACAACCCGTTCCCCCGCACCAAGCTTTTTAGACAGGGGGTCGAATTGGGCCTGCTCGACCCCAACCCGCCAATCAGCCACTTTTTAAAAACCAACCCAAAAGACCTGTTTTTCAAAGATCCGCAGAAACGACTGCTTAACATCGACCACGAACGCTTTTCTCAGATTGCACGGGAAGCGACCATGGCATTTCACCGCCACAACACCAACCTGTTCAACATGGCCCGTCGCGGCTTTGCCCGACGAAAAGCCTATATGTATGACCCCTCACTGCTCAAACGCGACCTGGCAAGGGCCATCGACTTTCTCGGCCTGAACCGGCTGCTGAAAATAGGCTGATCAAATGTGTGGAATAGCGGGCTTTTCGGGAAACTTCAGCCCCGATCTGCTGTCTGAAATGCTCGACGCAATTGCCCATCGCGGGCCCGATGACCGCGGCAGTTTTTTCCAGCCGGACATGCAGGCGGGAATCGCGCAGGCACGCCTCGCAATCATCGATCTTACCGAAAATGCCCATCAGCCCATGAGCAACGAAGACGACAGTATCCACATCGTTTTCAACGGCGAAATTTACAATTTTCCCGAGCTTGGAAAACAACTGATCGAGAAAAGGCATGTTTTCAAAAGCAGTTCTGACACCGAAGTTCTTCTGCATCTTTATGAGGATGAAGGCCCAAAAATGCTTTCACACCTCAATGGTGTTTTTGCCTTTGCCATTATCGACCAGCGAGGCAGACGCCTTTTTCTGGCTCGCGACCAGCTGGGCGTAAAACCGCTTTATCTGGCATTTACCCAGGCCGGGGTAATGTTCTGTTCAGAAATCAAAGGCTTTCTGCCATACAGTCGGCTCAGTCGTGAAATCGACCCGGCAGCGGTTAACCAGCATCTCGCCTTTATCTGGTGCCCAGGCCCGCGCACCATGTTCAAACAGGTTAAAAAGCTTGGCCCGGGCGAAGCCTGTCTTATCGTCGATGGAAAAATTGTCGAGCAGTGGCAGTATTATCGACTGCCCTACGATGGCAATCGGCTGAAAGCAAGCCACGATGAGATCAGGCAGATGGTAGCCGGACAGGTGGAAACCGCAGTGAAGCGTCAGTTGATTTCAGACGTTCCGGTTGGCGCATTTTTGTCGGGGGGTCTTGATTCCAGTGCAATCGTGGCAATGATGCGAAAGCTGCAGCCCAAAAAGCAGATTCGCTGTTATTCTATCGGATTCTCTGATGAAGCCGACAACGAAGGATGCCCACCCGACCTGCCATACGCTGAAAAAGTTGCGAAGCATCTGAACGTTGATCTTTGCAAAATCGAGATCAGCCCACAGCAACTTATTGAGCGTCTGGCAGAGCTTATCTGGTTTCTCGACGAACCCCAGGCTGACCCGGCCCCGGTTAACGCCATGTTCATCGCCGAACAGGCCCGCCGCGACGGAATCAAGGTTCTGCTTTCCGGTGCTGGCGGCGATGACATTTTTACCGGCTACCGCCGTCATCTGGCAATCAAAGCTGACCGAGCCTGGAATCTAATGCCTCTGCAATTGCGAAAATGGCTGAAAAACCTTGCAGTAACCAGACTTGATGTTCGCAACAGCAATCTGCGAAGACTGGTTAAAGTTCTGCAGTATGCTGATCTGGACCCGGAACAGCGCCTGATCAATTATTACAAATGGTCGAGCGACGAACTGCGCCAAAGCCTGCTTTCAGAAAGCCATGCCAGCCTGGCTTTCTGCGAAAACACTGAACGGGCGCTGCTGAATGCTCTACAGGAAATAAAAGATGAGCCCAGCCCGATCAATCAGATGCTCTTTCTTGACAGCCGCTTCTTTCTGCCCGACCACAATCTCAATTATACCGATAAAACCTGCATGCGATATGGCGTTGAAGCCAGGGTTCCTCTTCTGGATGTCGACCTGGTAAAGCTTGCCGGCCAGATTCCAACTGGCATGAAGCAGACTTTCAGCCATGGCAAACTGATTTTCAAACAGGCAATGGAAAATTACCTGCCCCATGAAGTAATTTATCGGCCTAAAACCCATTTTGGCTCGCCACTGCGCCGCTGGGTTCGAAACGAACTTCAACCGGCAATCACCGGAATGCTCAGCCGCTCAAACATTGAGTCAAGGGGTCTGTTCAATTACCCGACGGTGGCAAAACTGATCGAAGATGACTGCTGTGGCCGAATAGACGGCAGCTATGTTATTCTTTCCATACTTTGTATTGAAATTTGGTGCCGCTTGTTTATCGACGGCGTTTCTTACCAACAAATAAAAATTTAAAACAGGATACAATTTGATGAAGCAAATTCTGCAAAGCTTAAAAACCGGCGAAATAGAGATTGCTGAGATTCCGGTTCCCATGGTCAGGCCCGGCCATCTGCTGATAAAAACCAGCAAAACCCTGATCTCACTTGGAACTGAGAGAATGCTGCTCAATTTTGGCAAAGCGGGCTGGATAGACAAAGCCAGGCAGCAGCCAGATAAAGTCAGACAGGTGTTTCAGAAAATGCGCACCGACGGCCTTGTGTCCACCGTTAATGCGGTATTCAAAAAGCTTGACCAGCCACTGCCCCTCGGCTATTCAAATGCCGGAGTGGTCATCGAGGCGGGCTCAGGAGTCACCGGCTTCAAGCCCGGTGATCGTGTCGTTTCAAACGGCAATCATGCCGAAGTGGTCTGCGTGCCTCAGCACCTGTGTGCGCGTATTCCCGACGAAGTCGATGACACAACCGCAAGTTTCACCGTGGTTGCCGCTATCGCGCTTCAGGGAATCAGGCTGGTGAACCCGACACTCGGCGAATCGGTTGCCGTTCTTGGGCTTGGCCTGATCGGCCTGCTGACCTGCCAGATTCTGCAGGCAACCGGCTGCCGCGTCATCGGTTTCGATTTCGATGCAAAAAAAGTTGAGCTGGCAAAACAATACGGGGTAAGCGCTTTTGATCTCAATTCCGGTGCTGACCCGGTAAATCTGGCCATGAATTTTTCCCGTGGCAACGGGGTTGACGCAGTGATCATAACCGCTTCAACCAGCAGTAACGACCCGATTCAGCAGGCGCCGCAGATGTGCCGCAAACGTGGAAGAATTGTTTTGATCGGTGTCTGCGGTCTGAATCTTTCCCGTGATGATTTTTATAAAAAGGAAATCAGCTTCCAGGTTTCCTGCTCTTATGGGCCTGGTCGCTACGAAAACGAGTATGAAGGCAAATCAATGGATTATCCGCTCGGTTTCGTACGCTGGACAGTTCAACGCAATTTCGAAGCGGTTCTTGACCTGATGGCCGCCCGCAAAATTCACACTGATGAGCTGGTAAGCCGCGAAATTTCATGCAACGAAGCTCATCAGGCATACAAGCTGGTTTCTGAAGCGAAAGACATACTTGGCCTGGTTCTTAATTACAGCAGCGAGATAAACCTTGAGCAAAAATCCATATTTCTTCATGATCTGTCAACTCACAACGACATAACAGGAAACCAGCCGGTTGTCGGCCTCATTGGCGCCGGTAATTATGCCAGTGGAACCCTGATTCCAGCTCTGGCAAATACGCCGGCCACCTTGAAAATGATTGCCAGTTCGACAGGCATTTCGGGCACCATCGTCGGCAGCAAAAGCGGGTTTGCAATCAGTACCACCGATACCGCCCGCATATTCGCTGACCCCGAAATCAACACGGTGATCATCACGACGAGACACGGGGCTCATGCCTCGATGGTATTGCAGGCTCTTGAATCAGGCCGAAACGTTTTCGTTGAAAAGCCACTATGTCTTGATTTTGCCGAGCTTGAAAGCATCAAAGAGAGCTATTTGAAACAGAATGCAACCCGTTCGGTCAGGCTTATGGTCGGCTTCAATCGCCGATTTTCCCCACTGATTCAAAGCTGTCACCAGGCGCTTTCAACCCGCAACGGCCCTTGCTCCGTGGTTATAACGGTCAATGCCGGTGCAATTCCAAATGATCATTGGACTCAGGATTTTTCAAGCGGTGGCGGTCGAATAATTGGCGAAGCCTGCCACTTCATCGACCTGATGCGCTTTCTGTGCAATTCAGAGATTGAAACGGTTCAGTCTAATTTCATGCGCGACCCACTTGCTGAAGGTCGCATGCCAGATACTGCCACCATCAGCCTGACCTTCAAAAACGGCTCAATTGGAACGGTTCATTACTTCGCCAACGGGAACAGGGATTTTCCCAAAGAGCGGGTCGAGATCTTCTCAAACGGCGGAATTTTACAGATCGACAACTTCAAAACTCTCACCAGTTTCGGCTTTGCCGGGGTAAAGAACCAGTCTTTGTGGGCACAGGACAAAGGGCATGCAAGCTGCATCGGCTCATTCATTGAAGCGATCGACGAGGGAACCCCGACCCCGATTTCTTTTGCCGAGATTTACGAAGTCAGTCGGGCAATTCTGCTTGCCGCAGGCCTGAAGCCAGATCAAAACCAGGAAGAACCCGAAAATTGATGAATCGCCCACTTCGGCAATGACTTTAAAACGACTGTTAAATACAGTTAAATATTTGAAACCGGTGCAGGTTTACGGCCGGGTACTCTTCGCTCTGCGCCGCAGACTGTTCGGGCCGGCGGGTGCCGACTATGAATCGAGGGCGGCACGTGAACTCAAGCGTCTTTATCATCTGCCTGCCAGTCAAACTTTCAGGCTGTGCTTTCTTCAGCAGAGTTTTGAGTTCACTGGCCAGGAAATGCGCTGGAAAAGCTCAGACTGGCAACCAGAAATGCGCCCGGAAAAGCTATGGCTATATCATTTGAATTATTTCAAATGGCTTTTTGACGAAAGGCCAGATCTGAACAATGAGCTAAAACTCTATCTGATTCTTGACTGGATTGAAAAAAACCCCTCATCCCGCCAGGAAGCCTGGGAACCCTTTCCACTGTCAAAAAGACTGCAGAACTGGATAAAATGGCTGGAAAACTTTAAAGAACTTGCTGTTCCAATCAAAGATTGCATTGTCAGTTCAATTTATTCGCAGACTCTAAGACTTCACTACGATCTTGAATTTCACAACCAGGCCAATCATTTATTTGAAAATCTCACCTCTTTACTGGTGGCGGCGTTGTTTCTCACGAAAGATGGAAACCCGACTCCATTACTGGTAAGTGAGCTGGCAATTTTCGCGGCCCGGCAACTGATATCCGAGATAGAAGAGCAGTTTCTTGGCGATGGCGGTCATTACGAGCGCAGCCCAATGTATCACTGCGAAATGCTGGCTGCTCTCAACGCCATAAAAGAAAGCTGCCTGAACCATCGGCAAGTGGCCGTTGAAAAAGAACTACCCAGACTGGCCGATGAGCTTGAAAAGCTGTATGAAATTTGCATTGGGCGCATCCTCCCTGCTGAAGACTGGTTGATGAATCTGACACACCCTGACGGCATGATTGCCCAGTTCGGCGACAGCGCAATCATGCCGGGCATCAAAGCCTCTTTGCCACCCATTGAAAAGCCGATCAGCTATCTTATGCCCGATTCGGGTTACTTTATCCGACGCTGGCAAGACAATTTCTTCGCCATGAGCTGCAAAGAGCCGACCCCGGCACATCAGCCCGGGCACAGCCACTGCGACATCATGTCTTATGAGCTTTCAGTGGCGGGTTTCCGCTGCCTGATCGATACTGGCTGCGGCTCTTACCAGAACCAGAACGTGCGACAGCACTGCCGGCGAACTTCCTCGCACAATGTGCCTTTAATCGAGCTTTGCGAACAATCAGACATCTGGGGCAGCTTCAGAATCGGGGCAAGGGCTCGAGTTACCGAGTGCCGCTTCGACCCGGCCGGAAGCCTGCTGGTCGTCGAAATGCTCGACCAGTTTAACCAGCGGTTTCACCGCGAAGTGTTATTTACCGACACTTCAATCAGAATTCGTGACCGCATGTATGATCGCCGACTCACCGGCACTTTCTGCTCAATGCTGCATCTGCACCCTGACTGCCAGATCGTTCCGGCTGAAGATTCGGGCAAAATTTCCTTCAGCTGCCACGATGTGGAGTTTACAATTCAAACAACCGCCCGCATGCGCAGCGAGCCCCACTTGTGTTATCCTGATTTCGGGCTCGAAGCCCGAAGTGCCAGGCTTATTCTGAGCAATCATCAGACCGAGGCAATTGATTATGTCATCAGCTGGAACCCCTGAGCGAATACTGATCATTTCGCAATTTTACTACCCCGATGTAACCGCCTGCGCCTTCAGAATAAAAGAGACAGCAGACTGGCTAGCCCAGCATGGTTGCGAAGTTCATATCATCGCCGGCGAGCCACATAAAGGTCAGTTGAAGCAGCAGTTTGCCGATAACCGGTTAATTCATGTAACCCGGGTACCCCTGTTCAAATTTGAGGGAAAGGGTCGCTGGAACTATATCAGACATTATCTTTCCTTCATGCTGGGTGCCATCGCGCATGCAGGCCGGCATCCCGGCAATTTTGACGTGGTTTGGGCAAGCAGCCCCCCCTTGTTTACCGGCATCGCCGGGTTTATCGTGGCGAAGCTCAAGAGAGCCAGACTTTGCCTGGATATCCGCGATATCTGGCCTGAATCGGCAGTGGTCGCAGGCCAGATTTCCGGCAATGGAATTCTGTTCAAAAGTGCCAAAGTGGTTGAAAAGCTTCTTTACCGCCTTGCTGACCAGATTACCTGCGTTGCGCAGCCAATGGCTGATTATATTCAGAAAATCGCAAAACGCAGGCGGCCAGAAGTAATCTACAATGCCATTCCAGAAGAAATGCTCGGCGAAGACCCGGCTAAAAAAACTGTTGCCCCTGAACAACTTAACATACTCTACATTGGCAACATGGGCTATTGCCAGAATCTCATCCTGGTCATCGAGGCGGCGGAACTGTTGAGAAAGCAAAGTCATCATGGAATCAGGTTCAAACTGGTTGGCAATGGCGTAGAAAAGAAAATGCTCGAAGAAGAAATTGCCCGACGAAGGCTGGAAAATGTGGAAATCCATGGAATTGTGCCCAAAGATGAGGCAATCAACCTGATCAAAACCTGCGATGCCCTGATGTTGCATCTTAAAGATGACGGCACCATGGATAAGACGATTCCGTCAAAGGTTTTTGACTATCTCGCCGGAGGGCGCCCAATTCTTTTTGGCCTCAAAGGTGAAGCGGCGAATATTCTTGCCGAAAGCGGCGGCAACCTCTATTATGACCCAGCCTCACCAGAATGGCTGGCACGCCGAGCCGTTGAGCTGCAACAAAACTACCTGATTTTTGCCGAAAAGGCGGCAATGAACCGCGAGATGGTTAAACAGCAGTTTTTGCGCGAAAGAATGGCCGAAAAACTGCTTTCAATATTTCGGGAAACTGGCGAAAGATTGGGGCGATGATGAAGAATTGCAAATTCTCAGAGCTTAAAAACCAGATACAAATTCAGGCAAGAATTTTGCGTCTGATGGTCAACGGTTCCTGCACTTTGGTCAACTCAGAATAATTCAGCAGCTTGGTAAGAATAACCTGTGTGACTTCATTGCCTCCTGAAAATAAAAGCTTGCCCTCAGACGTTAAAACGTCTGCCAGAAGAAAATCTCCAATTCTCAATTCAGTTATGGGAATTTTTAAAATTTCGATTTCATCTGATACCGCGGTAATCGATGAAATTTCTAGCTCTGCGAGAATCAGCTCGGCCATTTCAGGGTCAAATGCACCCTTTCCATCTCTAATCCTGGTTGAAATGACTTCAAAGTCCTTAAATTCTTCTTCCAGGCTTACTATTTCAGACAAAATTTTCAAGGCACGCGACTCAAGAGGCAAATCAGCAAGAGCAAGACCGTCCTGCGGATACCCACTTCCATCAAAATTTTTCTCGCAATAGCGGACGATTCTGGCAATTTTTTCAAGGCGTGGAATATTCTTGAGCAGTTTCTCACCAGCCTCAGGAACCTTTGCCACCATTTGTTTTTCAATTCCGTCAAGGGCAATCTTGTATGAGATTTTTTCCAGAAGCTGATGGGGAAGAGTAACATAACCCAACTGAGAAAAAATAGCTGCGGTTTCGAATTGCCAGAGATCTCCAATTCCTAGGTGCGGCGCAATCTGACGGGCAAGGGTCATTAGCTTTCGTGCTTTACAGAAAACGACAGGCGTAGATAATGAAATTACGTCTGTCAGCATTTGGACGCAGCCGTTGAAGATTTTTTCAAGGTTCTCGCGCTCGGCAACGATGTGTCGATAATGATTGATTCCATCTATGAAAGAAGCTGCCATGTCTTTGTTTGAGCAGGGTTTGGTTAAAAAACGAAAAACTCTTGCTTCATTAATGGCTTTAATCGCAAGTTCAAGATCAGCATAACCGGTAAGCAGAATTTTTACTGTGTCCGGGGCTATTTTATGAGCCTCTGAAATCAAGCTCAAACCATCCATTTCTTTCAGCCGGTAATCTGATACCAGAACAGCGAAAGGTCCGGATCTTTTAAGTATTTCCAAGGCAAGCCAGGGCTCTTCAGAAGTCCGAATCTCCATTACTCCTGAAAACTGTTTTTTGTATGATTGAAGAATCAATGGGTCGTCATCGATCACCAGAATTTTTTCGTTTATCTTGCTCATTTAAAATTTTATTTGAATCAAAAATTCATTGTCCTTTTCATGGTTTCAGCCAGAGTTTTTACGTTTACCGGTTTTTGTAGAAAAGCGGACGCTCCGTTTTTCAGCATCTTTTCGCTGGATTCGTTTTGAGTGTCACCAGAAATCAGGACAATACGGGTTTCTGGTGATAATTCACGAAGCTGAAGAAAAACCTTTTCTGAAGAAATATCAGGCAGGCTCATATCCAGAATGGCAAGAGCGAAACGGTTCTTCTGAGCCTTAACCGCTTCGATCGCTGATATTCCGTCACTGATGCCTGTTGGCTTATAATTAAAGCGCTTTAGCATATCACACAAAAATTTTCTTACCATCGGCTCGTCGTCGATTACCAGAATTTTGCAATCGGCAGAGCCTTTTTGCAAAGGCGTATCCGAAGAAACCGCATATTCCAGATCAGGCTTGAGTTCCTTCATTTCTTCTGGAATAAAAGCTTTTGTCTGCTTTATATGTGAGAATATCTGTCGAAGTTCTTTATTTATCGCAATCGCGGAATTTCCTGAAGCGGTTATATAAGATGCACATTCTTTCAACTCGGCGTTATCGATTTCTGATTCAATGGTTGATCCATAACCGGTAACTATCTGAAACTGATTGTTCAAATCATGCAGAAGTTTTCTAACATCTTCAATACGGTCAACCAGATTTTTCAAATCATGGTAATTCAAATTACCAGGAAGGAAAAATGAAGTGTTTACAGCTACCATGCAGATTTTTTCTTCGGAAATTTCATTCATTTTTAAAAAAACAGAACAGGAGCTTCGCTTTTCTTTGCTGTTCGCAGGTGCTTGAAAAGTCAAATAAAGACATGAATCAGCTTCTGCTTTTTTCAAAAAACTTAGAAAAACCTGGCGATGTGGTTCGGTTATGAATTCAAGAAGCGTTGTGAGATCCAAAGTTTGAGCAGAAGACACCGGCAGAATTCTTGAAAAATTCTTCTCGAGTATGAATGAATCGTTTTTACGATAAAACTCCATTACCGACACAAAGCTATCTGCAAACTTCGATTTATGGCCAGTATCCATCACTCTACCTCACTACCAGACTAAACTAAAAGATTTTTCTATTTTTTTCAACTTTCAAAAGAACATTTATTCAGTTCATTCATTTTCGCCCGATTGCCAGCAGCATAATATCGTCATCTATGCCATTTTCAATTGCTGAATCGGTGGCAAGCTGATAAATCTTATCGACAAGCTGCTGAGCTTCAAGCGAAGAATACTCTGTCAACCAGGAACAAACCCTATCAACCCCGAGTCTGTCATTCTCAGAAATCTTAATGTCAGTCAGTCCATCGGTAAAGAAAACAAGTTTGTCGCCAGGTTCCAAAACCAATTTTGACCCGACAAATGTTTCGGCATCGGTGAATTCCGCTGGTAAAAGCCCCATAGGCTGCCCACCCCGGCTGTAAATTTCAATCTTCCCATCTGAACGCAGAACCAGAGCCGGTTCAGGTGCCGCATTGGCAAATTCTATTTCATGAGTGGTTTCGTCCAAAATGGTATAAAAAGCAGAAACAAAATAACCGGAAGGGAAGTTTTCTTCAATTTTTTGATTCATTCGCCAGAGAACTTCAACCGGAGCAGCGCAATCATGGGTCACTGAAAACAAAATTATTTTCAACATGGACGATAGAAGGGCACCTGCAACACCATGTCCACTAATATCAGCAAAGAAAACCCCCATTTTTTTAAGGGCCGGAAATGGCAGAAAATCGAAATAATCTCCACCAACGCTGAAGCACGGACTGAACTTGAAACCAAATGAATAACCAGCGGATTTCGGAGCCTGAACAGGCAGAAAGGATCGGTGAACCGTTCTGGCAATATCCATTTCAAGAAGTATCCGACGGTTTTTAACATTCAATTCTTCAATTACTGATTTAAGCTCACGTTTTTCTCTCAGCCTGGCAATCTCAATGCCTATCGCCTGGGCAATAATCTTTATCAGATCGATGTCTTCTTCCGAAATATCTGGCAAATCTCCCTGGAAACAACAGGCTATAAGGCCCACATGCTCTTCAAGCAGAAAAATATTGGAGAAAACCGCAGTTTTGTAAATATTCAGACAATCACAGTCGGCACAAAAGCTACGAAGGTCTTTAACAAGAATGGGATCTTTTCCCAGTAATTCTGTACCTGGCTTAAACTTGCAGCTTCCAGGAGTCCCGACTTTTCCTTCTTCAACCAGCGACGCAAAAGATAGTTGCGCGAGATTCCCGTTTAGATTTTCTTTAATCACCACCGTATCTGCTCCAGCAATCAACCAGATGGCTTCATTGAGAATACTGATGTTTTCTTCAGGAGAATTGCCGAATCTGACGAAACTGTTAATCAGCATGGCGAATTTACTTCGACTTGACCGCAATGTGGATTCAAGCTGAAGGTGATGGGTGATATCCTGTCCTACTGAGATTACCCCGATTGCTTTGCCATTATCATTCTTTATGGTGCGGTTTCGCCATTCAATATTAATTAAGCGGCCATCTTTTGCCTTGACTCTATTTACAAAAGGTTCCAAACCAAAATTATTGCTGTATTGCCTGAAAAACGAAGAAACCTTCAACAGATCAACTTCTGGAATAAATTTTTCAAACCAGTTCTGGCCGATCACTTCCTCTGATGAATAGCCGGTCAAATCAAAAAAATGTTTGTTTATTCTTAAAACTTTCCCTGAGATGTCAAGCAGAATAATAATTGTCTGAGCCGTATTAAGAATATTATTAATCAGATCCTGTTCACGCAAAAGTTCCTGGCTGGCAATTTTCCTCTGGGTAAAATTGTGAAAAATCCCGATCAACTCTTTGGGAGTGCTTTCTTCCTCAATAATCGGATTTAGTATTAATTCCCAGTATGATTTTGAACCGTCTGGCTGAGTTTTTTCAGCCTCACAGAAGCTTTTTTGCCCGACAAAAGCCTTTTGTATGGCTTCTCGAACTACCTGCCGGCTCTTTTCGTTCCAGAATTCCGGCAATCTTTTTTCGCTGATGTTCTGGTCATTTATTCCAAGCTCATTGCGGCCGGTACTGTTGATGGTAATAATGTTGCCATAAATATCGATCAGCACGACAATATTACTTGAGCCTTCAACCAGAGACTGATAAATTTTTGCGCCTTTTTCGACCTGATCTGAAGATTCGAGTGAAATGCGCCAGACTACCGCAATAATGATCATTGATAGAACTATAACCACAGTCAGAATAATCCCAAACAAACGGGGCCAGGCGAGAAAGAAACTGCTGTCAAGAATGCATAAAAACCATTCTGAATTGGCCAGGGGCTTTAACCATAAGATTTTTTGCCGGTTAACCATCTGGCTGAAGTCTATTTTAAACTCTTTACCTGCGGCCAGGCCAAAA
>DYKG01000022.1 GCA_020722725.1 Candidatus Methylomirabilis sp. | reverse complement strand
CCCGACGAAACCATTGCCGGAAGCTGCACCAATCCGCATACCGAGAATTGCTGCCCGGTTTCATCAAAACCTTGACTATCAAACACCAGACATGGTTTACTACGGGAAGCCTGAGGTCAAACTGGCAGCATGAATATCACTTATAAATCACAAAATCTTGACCAACAAATCGAACCACCGCTCAGAGATATTCTGTATTTTAAACAAATATAGAGAAATCCTATTTTCCGTCAGGATTCATCTGTTTTCTCACTCCAATTTTTCACCTATTTCTGTTGGCACAAAACCCAGTTGGTGTTTTCGTTTATCTTGAATTCGTGCGCTGGTGAATAGCTTTTGCCATGAACCTCAAAGCTTCCACGGTGCTGTTTGAATCCGAAACCATGAATAAGGCCGGTGTCTTCAAGAATATAGTCTGGGTTAACTTTTTGCCAGATCTCTTTTAACATTGGATTCTGCGGGGTATTGAACGGTTCTTTGCTGGTTTTGATCAAGCCCGCAATTTCCGGTTCGGTCAGGCCGAATTTGTAATCAAAAATTCTTCGCCGGGCAAAGAATGAGAGGCAGCCTATGCGTCGGGTCGCAATAATCGAATCTGGCGGCGTGTTTTTTTCGATCCAGCGAGATGCTTCTTTCAGCGGTCTCGAATTCATGACATACCATGGGTAAGATTGCTGGTTCTCAGGTTTGAGCCAGAACCATGCATTTAGAATTCCCACAAAAACCACAATCGTAGCCAAACCTGCCATGAATAGCCTTTGACGTCGAAGCGCCATACCGAACCTTGAAAATACTTCCGAAAATCCGGTAAACATTATCAGAAATGCGGCGAAAGTATATGGGGAAAAATACCTTCCAGTCATTGTCCAGTCTTCTTTTGCGTAAATTGAGAACGCATATCCGGCAGCAGTGACGGAAAAAACCATCAAACCCAAAGCCCGGTTCTGTTTGAAGCCGGAAAAAACTCCAGCAATGGCCAATAATGGCGCAAAAAGATTGGAAAAGGGAAAAGAAATGTTTTTTAGTGATCCGTTACATTTCGCAAGAGCGAGAAGGTTTTGCGAAAAAATGCCGCTGGAAGAAGGTTTTGCGTAAAAGGTATTGGGTAGCCAGCAGCCAAAATAAGAGAACCTTATGATTTCAATAAAACATAGAGATCCAAAATAAACAAAAAATAATTTTAATCCAGCTTTTAAATTTATGGAACGGGTTAGAACAGCCATCAGCGCCCACAATGGAAAAATTATGACAGTCTCTGGCCTGACGGTGAATGCAAAGGCTAAAACCATTGCTGCCAGATTTAAGTTTCCACGACCGGTAAAAAGAACGGCACATAGAATGACGAATGCGGTAAAAGCAGTTTCCATGCCGGTAAATGAAAAGTAAAGAAGGTCGAAAGAGCTCAGACTACAGAATAAAATCAGAACCGTTCGAAAATCTGCATCTTCTGAAAAGAAAAGATTGCGATTGTGGTAGAGAAGAATGGCGGAGATAGAAAGAAATACCAAAGAGAACGCCTTGGCAGTTGCAGGGATCGGCAGAAAAAGACTTGCTGGGGTAAGAAACAGCAGCCAGCCTGCATTGGTCACGCCTTCTACCCTTTGGCCGACATTGAAAACAAAACCATTCCCCTCGGCAAGATTTCGAATATAGGTAAAACCAATATAAGCATCATCCATATAAGCGTCTGAAAGGGCAAGAAAAAAACACAGCAGCCATGCGAAAATAATCGAGAAAACAGCTTTGGCTTTTGTATTAATCATTTTAACAAGGAAAAAGCCTGAATATTTAAATAAATATTTGACAAGACCCGGTTGCCTGTTAAGTCGCCGAGCTGTTTGAGAATTTTTTGGTGGCTGGTTTTCCTAACTCTCGGTAACGGGATGCCAACAAAGTTTTTTTGTCGCAGCATTTTGGGGACAATTACCGGGTTAGTGTCCTGCATATCGTAAATCATTGAATGATTAGACTTTCATTAAGTCCGCCTGGTTTGAAGATAAACAGAAAAATTGAATGGGCCGCTGTCGAATTTGTGTTCATCGATACGTCTCTCATCTCGGATATTTGAAATTAGCATCGATGAACCTGTTCCGTCAAACCAGTTAAAAGTTAAGCAGATTAATTGGCGAAATAAACTTTGACCAAGTCCTGGTGAGAAATGTTAGAATGACGTGTTCGTGGGCAGATCAGGCTTAAAATTGAGAATCAGCTTGAATAAGTGTAAAACAAAACCATTAAGTTCGAGAAATCCTGGATTTCAGTCGCTACTAAGCAGAATTTTTTTGCCGGCTGGTATCACAGCGATTGGCGCAGCTGTTTCCGGGGGTTGTGATTCGGTTGCCATGCTTCTGCTGTTGCAGCACATTTGCAGAATTAAAAGGATCAGACTTTGTGTGTTTCACGTGGATCATTCTTTGAGACCAACTTCTTTTTCTGATTGTGAATGGGTAAAAAATCTTGCGCAGCGTCTTGGTTTGCCATTTTTATGTTGTACAGCGACAGAAGGAAATGAGAAGCAGATTGCCGAAAAAGGAGTCGAGGCCTGGGCAAGGGAATTTCGCTATGAATCGCTGGCAGATATGGCGACCCAGGCAGAGGTTGATGCGATTGCAACCGGTCATACGGCCGATGATCAGATGGAAACTCTGTTAATGCGTGTTTTTTCAGGATCTTCGCTGCAGGGTGCCGGTGCAATCAGGAACGACAGAGATATTTTGCTTGCCTCTGGATTGAACCTCAGAGTCATTCGCCCGATATTAACCATTCAACGTAATGAGCTGGAAAAAGCTTTGACCGATCTGCAACAATCATGGTTGGAGGATGAAACCAACATTTCGGAAGACTTTTTGAGAAACGCGGTCAGAAAGCGAATTACCCCTGAGGTTATTCGGCTTTTCCCACAGGCCCCGCAAAAATCGGCGTCGTTGGCAAGTGATCTCAATGAATTACAGGAATTTCTCAAGAATCAGGCAGTGAATTACATGAGTCGGCATTGCAGCGGAAAAATTCTTGCCCTTGAGCCTTTGGTAGCGCCTGTTTTACAGCGTGAAATCATCAGGCTCTGGCTTATCGAGCTTGGTTTTGGTCGTGAGATTTCACGCGGTTTGATTGAGCGTATCACGAATTTATGGCAGGTAAGATCGCGAAATCGCGAAGTGGCACATCGTTCTTTTGCTTTTATCAGGAGAAAAGACAGCCTTGAATTTATTCCAGAAGGAGATTGGCCGGTCAGTTGTGCTGATAAATAATGCGGTCAGGGTGATTTTTTGAGGCCTGTGCTTTCAGACTGCGTGAAAAACCAGGGCCATTCAGGGTCAGATTAAATTGCCAGACCGTTTCAGAAAGCTGTTCACCAGATAGCATCAGCAGATAACCGGGGGAGATTTCACGGGAGGAATTGATTTTTCTGAAATCTCCCTTGTTGTCGTTTCTGATTTTCTGCATCTGCATAACAATTGCTGATTCCATTTGGTAGTCGGCTTTCAGGTGTGCTGCAACCGGAACAGCCAGTGAGCGGTGAAGATTATTCAGAAGAAACGCGGTAGAAATGACAAGCAAGGTCAATATGCAGGCAAGAATCAGGCTCGCAACCGCGCCACGTCTGGAAAGTTCTGTTCTAATCAAGATTGCCGCCTCGCAGTGCAAATGAGGTAAAGAAAGGTATTTGCATTTTGTCCTCAGGCAGAAGTGTGACCATGAGAAGTTTGCCCAGAGCAGGGTGGGCTTTGAAAGTTGCCTTCTCAAGTCGATTCATCAGTATGCAGCCCTTTCCCTCGGCATTAGTGCGGTAGAGGTTCCCGTTAATGTGGCGATATGCAGACAACAATTTCTGGTTCTCATACAACTCAGCGCCATCAGTAATTATTTTCATTGAATCAGCAAATTTTACGTCATTTTTAAGGTTTTCCAGAACCAGGCTGTAGCTGGTCACTACGTCGCTGGTATCAATTCTTTCAGGATTTTGAGTCAGATAAAACTGATAAACGGAAATCAGGGTGGCGATAAAAACTGCCAGAAAAGCCAAGCCAAGGATTGCTTCGAAAGAGAGTTCGCCTTTTTTGAATATCATTGTTTCTGACTCTCTTCTTCTGCTGCGGTTTCACTTTCACTTCCGCTGTCACTTTCGCCAAGCAAGGGCTGAGAGAGCAGTCGTTCAAGAAAAACCTTCATCGGCCTGCCATCTTTTTCATAAGTAATATAAACAATGGCTTTGTAAAGGAATCCTTCGAGATAATAGGTGTCTACCCGGCAGGAAAACTGCTTGAGTGACCAGTAGAGCTGGCTGGTGTCGCTTTCAGTTATGGTTTCGCCCTGATCGGATATATGTCTGAAATAATCAGATACGTTTGCCACCGCGTTATTGCTCTGTACGACGGGCTGGGTTTCGGTCATTGGCGGAAGATAATCAGGATTGGCAATTTTGCTGGCAACGATGGTTTCGATTATGTGGTGAGTCAACAAGGTTGCAAGAAACTCTGTCTGGGTTTTCTTTTTTACCGGTTGCGCCATCCTGAAGATATAGACAATAGGATAAAGGGCCCCTGAAAGAATAGATAAAGCCAGAAGCAGCTCAAGCAGATTGGTGCCGTTTCGTCCTTTGAGTTTCATGGGCCAATTATAGCATGGCAGCAGCAATGATGAAAAAAAAATCGAAAGAATTTTACTGCCCGTTAAACTTTTTGTCTTTAAATGCCGATTAAGAACACAGGATTAGCGGACCAAGGAAGGAGCGGGTATGGTTAAAAAAATTCAGATTTTGATGGCTCTGATATTGAGCCTGTCTTTGCTGACAGCCGTTGGTTGTGGAACCAGCAGTACTTTGAGGGGGACTATCGTAGGAACGGTGGTGGATTCTCAGACTGGAATCGGTGTGGCTGGAGCAACGGTCATGACCTCACCCACAACGAGCTCTGTAATGACAGATATTAACGGCGGGTTTTCCCTGCCGGATATTGAACCCGGAGTTTATACGGTTACCGCACATGCAACCGATTTCAATTCGAACTCTCTTACTGTTAGCGTTGACAGCGGTCTTTCTGCGACAACTCACATTGTACTGGTCTCGATGGGTGGAAGTTTCTCGAGAAACATACTGCCTATTCTTAACGTTAACTGCGCTATTGCAGGTTGTCATAACGACAGTTCGGCAGCTGCGGGTCTTCGCCTTAACAGCTATGAGAACCTGTTGAAGGGTTCGAAATATGGTGCGGTGATTTATCCCTATGATGCGCAGGGCAGCAAAATTGTAAAAAGAATTAAAGGCATTGAGACCCCGAGAATGCCTAAAGATCGTCCTTCTCTTTCTACCTCTGACCAGGGCCTGATCTCCAACTGGATCAATGGTGGCGCAAGAAACAATTAATTTTTTCTTCAAAATAATCTGAGGAGCAGTATATGAAAAATCTGAAGGCTGGAATTTTGGCAGTTGGCGCAGTTGCGCTTGGCGGTACCTTTTTCGTTTCTTCTACCTTTGCCGATACCTCTACTACTTCGGTTCTCGAAGTGATAAGACATAAAAACAACGCAAACGCTACTCATCGCAAGGTTTTGCCGGTTGCCAGAGCTGGAGCGGCAGAGAACAAGGTTTTGCTCGTTCCACCACCGGCTGAACTGCCTAATGCGCCATCTGCGGCCATGGTTACTTCTTTGAAGCCAGCCGCCCCCGCGGTTGCCAGAAGTTCTCATACGAAGGCAGCGGCTTCAAAAGAGATTGTTGCACAGGCTCCAGCTCAGAAAGTCAAACCCGAAAACCTTTTCTCGTATGTAAGAATGCTTAACTATTCGCCTCATCCGCAGGTCGAGGAGTTTCTCAAGAAAACTCCCCTTGCATTTAATGGTAAAAGCTATTGGTTTAGCGTCAAATACCATGAAGACTGGAAAGTCATCGGTGATGAAGAAGGCTATATAAATGGCTTAAGCTTCGAAATCAACGTGATGGAAGGCAATACCCCGGTCAGAACCATGAAAACACCCAAAGTTGCCATCAATGGCAAGACATTGAAAAAGGGAATGACCCTTGGAGTTGCCGAAGTCGCACCTTACAAGTTTACCATCAAGGTTGAAGAATTCACCAATTCCAAAAAGGGTGTCTCTGAACTTGTTTTCAAACTTGACCTGCTGGGCTGATTCAGGTTTGAGAGAAATTCTTGAACTTAAAATTGCTCTAATGGATTTCCAGGGGGATTTTCTTGGATAATACAACAGTATTAGGAACAGTATTAGGAACAATTCTGATTGTGGTCGGTATTAAACTGGCCGGCAATCTGAGCACTTTTATCAATATTCCGTCAGTTCTGATCGTTTTTGGCGGTGGTCTCTCTGCAATGTGTGTTGCTTACAGTGCGGACCGGGTAAAAGCGGCTCTGGGGATGATAAAACTCTGCTATCTGGCTCCAAGAGAATTCAACTACATGAAGTTGATCAGTAACATTCTTATGACTGCTGAGGTTGCACGAAAAGAGGGAATTCTAGCCCTTGATTCTCGCCTGGCAGAAATAGACGAACCCTTTATGGCAAGGTCTTTGCAGATGGTTATTGACGGTGTAGATGTAACGGTCATTGAATCTATTCTCAATACCGAACTTGATTCAAGGGCAAACCGCCATACCGATGCCAAAGCTGCCCTGGACTTTCTTTCGTCGGTTATTCCCGCATTTGGAATGATTGGTACAATTATTGGTCTGGTAGGCCTGTTGGGAAACCTCGATGATCCTTCTTCTATTGGCCCGAACATGGCCGTTGCGCTTATCACGACCTTCTACGGGGCCGTTGCCGCGAACCTTCTTTTCATTCCTTACGGCAAAAAAGTTGAAGAGCGAAGTAACGCCGAACTGCTTTATGGCGAAATAATTGCCAAAGGCACCATGGCAATTGCAGCCGGAATTCATCCTAGAATCATTCAAGAACGTTTGCTTGCCTTCCTTTCAGAAAAATCAAGAATTCAGTTCAACGAACTGCATCTATCTGAGGAGCTGGGTCAGGGTGGCTAAGAAGAAAAAACCTGAAGAAATTTCGGCGCCATTATGGTTTGTATCTTATGCAGACCTGGTTACGAATATGCTGTGCTTTTTTGTCATGCTTTTTGCCTTCTCAACGCTAGATTCGCCTAAGAGACGCCAGGAAAGCCAGTCACAGGATGAAAAATTCTATGCGGTTTTCAGCATAAACTCTGCTCAGGGGGCAAATCAGTGGCTCAACAATGGCGGCAAAGGCATTCTCATGACGCCGAGCAGCCGAAAAAGTGAGATGCCCCAGATCGTTCGCAAGATTAAGAATAAGCTTCAAAAGGTTTCATTGGCCGAAAAAATCCTTGTGGTTTCTAACGATCAGATGGTTAAAATCCATATTCCATCGGGGGTTTTGTTTGAAAGCGGTAAAGCCGAAATGAAAAAGGGTTCTGAAGAAGTTTTGACTGCACTGGTGCCGATCATCTCTTCGGTCAATAATTTCGTTAGAGTCGATGGGCATACAGATGATTTACCGGCGAGAAACACTCTTTTTCCTTCAAACTGGGAGCTTTCAACAGCGCGCGCCTGCGCTGTTGTAAGGTTTTTCACCGAAAAGATGCAGCTTGATCCGGAAAGATTTTCGGCTCAGGGCTTTGCTGATCAGCGACCACGCTTTCCCAATGATACCGAGGCAAATCGCGAAGCAAACCGCCGGGTTGAGCTGGTAATAATGGCAACAGAGAAAAAGGTCAAACGGGATTTCAAATGGGAATAATCTAATTCGGTCTGTAGATTTTTAATCAGAAATCTGCTGTCGTGCTTTTAATAACAATTCGTCAGCAAGCTTCAGTTCTTCTGGACTGAAGCTTTTTTCATCACGGGCGAGCATTACCGGGCCAAGAATTTTTACTACTTCAGCATATCTTTCAAGCTTTAATGCCGATTCAGCCTTGCGCAGCAGGTAGTTGCGATTTCCCGGGCTGGCAGAAAGCAGTTGCGAATAAAAAAGATATGATTTCAGGAACATCTGTTTATTGAAGGCATCCTGAGCCATATTTGCGACAGAGGTTTCCATCAGTATCTTTTCAATAGGGGCTGGAACTTCGATAGCTATGGGTGCAGGAAATTTTTTGCCGGGATCAAAATAATTGACCGTAGGGTTTGACTCTTTAGGGAATCCGTGGCCGAACCAGCCTTTTTTAAAAGCGGCAGTTGAAATCATTTGGTCATTAGAGGCCAATGCCTGGCTGATCTCCGTTGAAAATGGCCCATAGCGATGCTCTATTTCCTGTATCAGAGCAATATATTTTTTTGCAATCGGGTTTCGAGGTTTCTGGCGAGCAACTTTGCGAAACCATTCACAGGCGTTTACATAATCATTTTCATTGAAATAGCTCATGGCAATTATCAGCATTGCATCAACATTGCCGGGAGAGATTTCAATGAATTTGCCGGCAGTATGGATTGCCTGGCGATAGTGACCGGCCTGATATAGTCGGTCGGCTTCTCGCAAGGTTGCGGGCAATTCCGCAACTGCTGCAGAAAAGCACATGGAAAAGAGGCCAATGGCGAAAAGCCTCTTTGGAAGCAGATGCATTGCCTATTTATCTCCACCTGGATTTGGAACCTGGTTCCAGTCTATTTCAGCAGGATGAACAAGATCGGGTTGCTCAGGCAGTTTGTCGTCGTCTCCCGGAGGAATAACCGTACTATCAGGCCCTGCGACCGGATCTTGAAATTCGCCGGGGAGCTGCATTGGCTGGCCCGCGCCAGGCCCGCTCTGGTGTTCTATATCCCATGAGTCGCCCTGTTTGTAATCATCAGGCGGCGGAAAATCTTCCTGGCTGGTTATCTGCACATAGGCATGATTGGCTGTTACCAGAAATACAGCAAGCAAAACAAAAACCAAACCCCATTTCCAGGTTTCATTGCCTGTTTTCATAGTTTTCTCCTAATTAAAGCAAATAACTCTGCTAGAAATTTTCATTATTTTTCTGCAACCGGAAACAGCATGACAACGGTTCCTCTGCTGATATATGCATCCTGCAGTATGATATCGGCAGAGCGGATCTGATTAATCGGCATCTGGCTGTCTATCTTACTGAAGAACTGTCCCAGGTTCCTGAAAGTAGTGGTAAAGCTGAATTTGACTGGAACAATTTCAACGCCTGGCCATTCTGTGTCATCATCTGTGCTGGCACCGATGGGCATTCCCTGTTCGTCGAGCTGAGGCAGTTCCTGGATCGCATTGAAAGAGGTTGAAGTTTCACTGCCTCCCTGGTCTTCGGCATTTTTGTGGAAATAGGATGGAAGAATTGCAAAATCGTTAATTTTAAGGTTTCCAGAAAGCTCGATGATATTGTTGAGAAGCTTGAATTCCATGCCAGGTTTCAGAAGGCTGCTGTTGCGGGCATCTTTTAACTGATCTGTGGCTCTGCTTCGCAATTTTTCAAGCTCTTTTTCAAGTGTTGCCTGATTATCTTCGAGCTGTTCAAGGCGGTTGCGGGTTTGTAAAATCTCGCGCTGAACGCCAGAAAGAAAGAACAATCGACCGAGAAAGAAGATAACCGATAAAACCACCATTGCAACTATTATACTGGTTGTCAGTCGATTCATGGCAATTCCCCCTTGATCAGAAATTCAATCTGCTTTGCCGATTTCTTTTTACTGACCACAGATTTTAGTCGTTTACATAATTTTTTCTCGCTGATTCCAGTAGTAAAACTTGCCAGTTCAATGTTGCTCGGGCAGATACCACGAACGACGAGAATCTTTCCGCCAAGCCCTTCGGTGTATTGTTCTGAGCCCCCGATTTCTGAATCCAGACGGCTGACAAATTCATTTACACCTTCTTCAGGTTGCGATGAATCGCCAGGCTCGCTATAGCTGGTCTGCTGATTCTGCAGGTTTTCCAGACTGATGTTTTCGGCCTCCAGGTTGTTTCTTACAAGAACTTCTGAAAGTATTAGATTTTCAGGGCAGGAAGAGGCCAGGAAAAAAAGAATATGTGCCATCGAGTGCTGTTTGCTCAAGACTGGTGCCAGCGTTTTGCGTGCGGCGGGCGAAAGTTTAACTCCCGTGTCATTGGCTGCCCGGTATTTGGCTATTTTGGTGTTTGCTGCTTCGTTGTTCATTCTTGCCATTTCAAGCTTTTTATTGAGCTCAAGCAGTTCTTCGTTGAGGTTGCCTCTCATGTACCAGAGCAGTGCTGCAATTAATGCAATACCGATCGGGGCCATTATTGCCGGCACAGATTTAGAAAGCTCTTCAAGTCGCTTTTCATGCTTTTTATTTTTGAGGCGCAGGGCAAAATTCATATTTTCTGAGCTGCCGGAAAAGAAGGAAAGAATGGTTCCAACTGCAGGCAGAAAAGGCAGCAGTCTTCTTTGTTTCTCTTCAGCCGGGGTGTTACCGGAAATGTCAGGCAGAACCGGGCTGATATCGATGTGCGATGAAATATCAACGATATTGATACGGGCGGGGTTGAAATAGCTGCGTTCAAAGGGCAGAATATTGGGAGATGCCGCTCCGCCGCCCATGAAGAATAGTGCATCGATCTGACTCAGCTTGCTGACCGCTCTGAAATAATCGAAGCTGAACCTGATTTTCTGAGAATACATTTCAAGCTCGTTATCCTTGGGTGGCTGCGACATCTCACTCATACCTGAAGGAATAAAACGGTAAAATCTGAGCTCGCCGGCACTGAAAATCTGCAGGTGTGTTCCAGAGTGCCCGAAATTTACAATTGAAAGCGCAGGCAACCCGGTCTGGTCAACTGCCTCCTTTAGAGAGTGGGCGGCGAAAACTTCAGCATAAGCAGCGTCAACATCTATTTTTGCCAGTTCAAACAATTCGATGAATTTTTCCAGAAGGCGCTGGGGAATAACTGCCAATGCCACAGTGTAAGGGTTCTCTTTGATCAAGCGGTAAGAGTAGGAAAACGGCTCATCGCGAAAAGCGGGAGAAAGCAGTTTTTTTGCCTCCCAGTTAAGAATCTTTTCAATCTGGTCTGATTGAACCTGGTTTGGCAGCTCAACAATCTTGACCTGCATTTCCCGGTTGGAAAAGAGAACCGAAATTTTTCTACAGTTTTTCAGGGGCAGGCGTGAGGCGAGGCTTTGCAGAGTTTCGATCAGGTAAACCCGATATTCTTCCTCAGAAGGGAAATCTCCGATGGATTTAAGATTGTCTTCTTCTAGCGTAGCCAGTCTCGGAGTTGATTTGTTAACTTCGACGACAGCAGCTTTAATTGAAAAAGATCCGAGGTCAAATGCTGCATATAGTCCATCTTGTGGTGTTTTTTTCATGAAGAGGCCTCCAAAAATTGCCCGCATCCAGTTCTTCCCTGGCTGTTTTCGATGCCTTTTCGGGCAAGACATCTGGTTGAAATCCTGTTTTTACCCGCAAACAGGGTGGCGGTAGCCTTCAGATTGATTTTGTTGCCTTCTTTTTCGGCAACAATCATGACTTCAACAGCCTGATTGCTCGATAATAATGATCGATAAGAAGTTGAAAAGCCCTTAAACGATTGACGCAGGCGGGCCAGGCCTTTTTCAAGGCCACCATCAGCGGCATGAAAAAGAACGGCATCGATAGCACTGGATTTTGATAAATCCAGCGATATGCGTCCGATTTCATAGCTGCCGGAGACAAGAATAAAAATTACCGTGGTAACCAGGAAAGTCAGGTAAAGGCTGAAACCTTTTCTTCTACTGTTCATGAATTTCTCCGTCTGAAGCAGAACAGTTTCTTCTCGCTGGTTTCGCTTGGGTCGGCACTTCCATTGCGGTTACGATCTTCAAACAGCTGTAGCTGAATGAAATAGGTTGCTGAATCATAATTACTGATTTTAAGATCATTACAGCGAAACCCATTGGCGAGACTGACATTTTTCTGCAGGTTTTCAATGGTAATTTGTTCTATTTCAGCCATGGCAACACGATTACGCAGCCAGACCCTGATCTCGGCAAGACCAGATCTGAGCTTTTGCCCGGCAGAAATGGCATTGTATCGAAGGTGACCAAGCTCGAACATTTGCAAAAGCGCAGTAATTGTAATTCCCATTACAAAAATTACAATGCTGATTTCAAGCAATGAAAAGCCGGCTTTGTTTTTCATGAACCAGGCTCCTGTGGCAGGTACAAAAAAGACTCGATTTTGAATACCCGGTCGGACTGAGAAACAGTGCAGACCATTCTTACCGTTCCTTCTGGGTCGCGGCTGGTCCAGGCTGTGTTCACCTTAACCCCTGGTCGATTGCGGAAGCGGGAAGGTGCCGCTGCAGGCCCGGGTTTGCGCTGCATACTGAGCAGATCGGCCTTAAGAAGTTCGATCTCGCGCTCAGCAATAAAAGCGGCCTCTGATTCAAAAGCTGAATGGAGGTTAAGTTGTGAAGAGGTATCAAACCCGGAGAACATGGTGGCAATCGCTCCAGATAAAACCAGAAGCGAAATCAGGATTTCAATCAGGGAAAAGCCACGATTGCACATCATTTTCAGAGCTCCAGAGTCATTGTTGCGAGACGTTTTCCTGGCAGGTAAAGATTCAAGTCTATTTTTGAAACTTTTCTGCCGTTAGCCAGTGTCATGCCCTTTTCCTCGATAACCAGACCATTCAGATAGTTGCCGGATTCCTGTGACAGTTCTGGAATTCGCAATTTCAGCGTCGAAGATTGCTCGATACCAAGACTGCGATTCTGATACAAAACCCTGACCGGGGTTTTTCGCATAATTACCCGATGCCGGCAGGCAGTAAAAAAACCGTTCATTTCATCCTGAAGCGACCTGAGCTGAGAGTCAGAGGTCGCACCGGCATACATTGATACGCCGGTGGCGCAAAGAATCCCGATAACCAGAACCACGATCAGGGTTTCAATCAGGGTAAAACCAGCTGAATCGGCTTTTTGCCTGCAATTTATGTCGCTAGAGTGGAGGCGAAAAAAAACAGCCGCTTCAGTTGTCGGTGACTGGACAACCTGATCAGGGCTCATCAATTACCAGTAATGATGAGCGCTGTCTTTTGAACCATCAGGACCCATTTGACCATTCATGCCGATCCAGCGGGGCCCGATCCTGAGTGCGCAGACTACGCCGCGGCCACCCATTTTGCCATTTGATCCGATGATCCACAGACCGGTATTGTCGGTGTTGTAAAAACGGTAGCTTGAGCCGTCCCAGGTGTAGCCCCAGCGGTTTGCCGCTTCTGGGCAGATGAATAGCTTGGTGTCTTTGGCAATGTCATTAAGCTGCAAAAGTGCATTTGAATATTTCCAGCGCACGTTACCCTGGCGATCAACCCATGACCATCGGTTTTTTCCGCCATCAAGTTCGAAATTTTTGGCTTCCCAGAGAGATATCAGACTTTCGATGCCTTTCTGGTTCGACAGGCATGATTTTGCCCGGGCGATGGAGGCGATACTCTGGTATCGGGGAATGGCGATTGCCACCAGGATGCCGATTACCAGCACCACTATCAACAATTCAACGAGAGAAAAACCTTTTTTTTGCATAGAGCCTCCACAAAGTTTTTGCGACATAAACAAATTAATCAGTGTTAATTTACTTCACTGTTTTGATTATGTCAAACAAAGGCATGTACATGGCAAGTGCCAGAGTTACGACAAAAACGGCCAGAAAGATAACCAGAAAGGGTTGTATCAGTGAAACAACGGTTTCAAGTGTGGTCTCAAGATCGCGTTCATAAATAATTCCGGCTTTTTCCAGCATTTCGCCGGTATTGCCGCCGCGCTCGCCAACATCGGTCATCAGAATGATGCTCTCAGGAAAAAGATGGCGATAGTGGCTCAGAGATTGAGATAGCGATTCGCCACGGCTGACTCCTTCCCTGATTGCATTCAGAGCCGCTTTATAGGTGTGATTGCTCAGGGCTTTTTCAACGGCCTGAAGTGAGGTAAGAATCGGAACCCCGCATTTAAGAAGGGTTCCCAGAATTCGTGCAAAAAGAGAAAGCTCCATTTGCTGCAGTAATGGGCCGATCAGCGGGGAATTAATAATCATTTTTGAAATCAGGCGGCTGCCCTCGTTTGTTCGCTTTGCAGCCATATAAGCTATGATCATGGAAACAATGGAAACAATTATGGCTATTGAATGAGAAGTGAGAAAATTTGATGCGCCGAGAACCAGCTCGGTGGGCAAAGGAAGAGCTTGCCCGTGCGACTGGATCTTTTCGATGAAAACTGGAAAAACATAAACCAGAAGTGCCCAGGCAACGACTATTGTATTGATCAGAAGAATGGCGGGGTAAATCATCGACTTGATGATCTTGGCTTTAATTCTGTACATTGCGTCGTGAATGTTGGCATAGCGCTCAAGAACTTCACCGAGAATGCCACCGACTTCACCTACCTCGACCATTGTGATGAAAAGATTGGAAAAAACCCCGCGATGGCCTTTCAGGGCCTCAGAAAATGATTTGCCCGACTCGATTTTTTCTCTGAGATCTTTAAGCAGATTTTTCAGCGGGCAGGCCGGCAGCTGACGATAAAGGGCATGAAGACTCATTATCAGTGGACAACCTGCATTGGTAAGGCTCGATAGTTGCAGCAGGAAAAAATTCATTGCCTTGGCATTTATCTTAATGTCGCTGGAATGGGCGGCCACAAGAGTCTGAAACGGCGCATTGGCAATTTCAAGAACGAAGTAATTTCGGTCGGCCAGCCAGGTTCCGACTTCTTCGGCTGAGGCGGCTTCCATGAAGCCTTCCATCGATTTGCCCCGTGAATCGATGGCTTTATAGGCAAATCGTTTATTCATCCGGCTCAGTTGGTCGATCGAGGTTGATTTGCCTGATTTCCTCGCTTCTGGTTAAGCGCAGAACTTCTTCTATGGTGGTGACACCCTTGACCGCTTTATTTATTCCGTCGAGGCGCATCGTGCGCATACCGGCATGGATCGCGGCCTGTCTAATCGTTCTTGCCGAGGCCGACTGCAGAATTAGACTGTGAATTTCTTCATTGATCGTCATTATTTCATGAATGGCGGTACGGCTTGAATAGCCGCTTTTTCTGCAGGTAAGGCAGCCTTTTCCGAAAAACAGTTCTTTCTGGTCAAAGCCATTTTCAACGAGCAGTTCTAATACGTCATCGCCGGCTTTATAAGCAGTTCGGCACGAAGGGCAGATTTTTCTGACCAGTCGTTGTCCGCCGACCCCGATAACTGCCGAGGCTACCAGGTAAGGTTCAACACCCATTTCAATCAGTCGGGTAATTGCAGAAGCGGCATCATTGGTATGCAGCGTTGAAAACACCAGATGCCCGGTAAGGGCTGATTCAATCGCAATCTGAGCAGTTTCGAAATCGCGGATTTCGCCAATTAGAATGACATTGGGATCCTGGCGCAGAATAGAACGCAGAGTGCGGGCAAAAGTCAGGCCTATTTCGGGGCGAACCTGAACTTGATTGATATTGGGTATCAGGTATTCGACCGGGTCTTCGACGGTTGTAATATTTATCTGACCATTTCTGATAAAGTTTATGGCGGCGTATAGCGTAGAGGTTTTGCCTGAACCGGTCGGGCCGGTCATCAAAATGATGCCGTTGGGTGCCATTGATAGCGTTTTGAAAAGTTTGAGCAGATTATCATCAAAGCCGACCTGATCGAGAGTAAGCTGCATTCTGCTCTTGTCGAGAATTCTTATAACGATTTTTTCGCCAAAAACGGTGGGCAGAGATGAAACGCGCAAATCTATGCTCTGGTTTTTTACTTTAACCTTGATGCGTCCGTCTTGCGGCAGGCGCTTTTCCGAGATATCCATCTGGGCCATGATTTTTAAGCGTGACAGAAGTTCACTTTGAATGCTTTTGGGAGCTTTCATCAGTTCATTGAGAATCCCGTCGATTCTGTAGCGAACCCTGATAATTTCTTCGTCTGGTTCGATGTGAATGTCGCTGGCCCGGTCATTGATTGCCTGTTGAATAACGGTGTTGACCAGATTGATTATTGGAACGCTCTGGTCGCCATCGCCAATGTCGAAGGTCGTGAAAAAGCTTTCATCAAGGGTAACTTCGGCTTTTCTTTCGGCGGTTATGGTGTCAACAGCAGCCTGAAGACTGTCGCTGGTGCCATAATAATGCCTGATTGCTGCTTCAACCTGAGATTCCGGGCTGATCGCCACCTTAACTTCATAGCCGGTCTGATAGTTGATTTCATCGATGATGAAAACATCGAGCGGATCTGCCATACTTATTTGCAGACTGTTTCCTTCAAGTTTTACCGGCAGCAGGTTATGGCTTCTGACAATTCCCTCGGGAATTGTTGTTAGCACTTCAGGAGGCAGAGTCATTTCATTCAGGTTTAGAAATGGAATATTCATCTGCCTTGCCAGGGTGTTGGCAATACTGTCCTCGGTTGCCATGCCGGTTTCAACAAGAACCTTCCCGAGGCGCTTGCCCAT
The DNA here is from genome assembly GCA_020722725.1 of Candidatus Methylomirabilis sp. Lineage (GTDB taxonomy): Bacteria > Muiribacteriota > Ozemobacteria > Ozemobacterales > Ozemobacteraceae > DYKG01. The sequence goes on along the minus strand of DYKG01000022.1, from coordinate 39,803 downwards.
CATTTTCTGCTTAGAAAGAGCTTCTTGAAGCTGATCTGCGGTTATCAGGCCGGCATCGACCAGAATGTCGCCGAGACGTTTTCTCTGTTGCGAGCCATTTTTTGCTGACATGTTTTGTCCTGTCTTCAGCGTTTCCAGAAGCACTTGCGTGCTGTTTCGTAGCTTGGATTAATTTCGAGGGCTTTGCGAAACATCAGCATGGCTTCAGTTTTAAGGCCTTTTGCTTCAAGAGCCTGCCCCAGCTTGTAGTATCCGTCGGCAAATCCAGGAAACTTCTGGATGTATTTGCGCAACTGTCTGATAAGCTCTTCAACCAACTCAGGGTTATCGAGCAGAACTGACGTCTCATAATTGTAAAACTCAGCGTCATGAGCCTGATATTCAGCGAAAAACAGCGCGATTACTTTTTTATAATCTTTCATCGCCTCGTCTTTCTGGCCGAGGGCTTCGAGAATGTGAGCCCTTTCATTGAGAGCTTCACGATATTTGGGATTGTGCTCGAGAGCTTTCTCGAGCATTGATACCGCTTTTCCCAGGTCGCCCAGGCTTCGGTATGCCTGAGCCAGGTTAAAAAATGCATCTGGCCATTTGCAAAGACCAGTGACCCTGGCAAATGAAGAGATGGCTTCTTCGTATCGCCCAGCGTTGAGAAGAGCCTTGCCGAGATTGTTCAGATACTCCGGCGAAGAACTCTGGGCAATGCATTCCTTGTAGTGTTCGATTGCCTGCTCAAGCATGCCGTTTTTTGCAAGTGCATTGGCAAGACTACAGCGCAGATAATGGTTCGCCGGCTCAAGTTCAAGCTTTTTCGAGGTTTCGCTGATGAATTCATCGAGCAGGCCTTTGCTGTAGTATGATTTGCCCGGCGTTGATAGTTCTGTCATTTGGAGCTTGGCTCAGCCTTGAATTTCAAGTCAGGAACCTCTTTGGCTGCTGAATCGGCAGGCTTTTCAACAACCGAGCCAAGTTTCGGTTTGGGGCTTCCAGGAATTGGAGGAAGCGGAGGGCTGACTATGTTAGTCGGAGAAGCATTTACGGCGGTCGGGGAATTGGCTGAGAGCGTTTCTGCAGAAGGTTTTGTCCAATTGCGGTATTCTTCCTCCGGGCCTGACGGAGCAAAATACTGAATAAATTTCACCACATCGGTAGAGTCGTTAAGGTATTCATGAAAAGCTTTTGGAGGAATCCAGGCGGTGCTGTTTGGCCCCATTACCTTTATTTCATCGCCGATTCGCAAAGTAAGATTGCCTTCGATCACGTGTACAATTTCGGTTACATAGACGTGACGACGGCTCTTGATATGGGCTCCGGGGAGATAGGTTAGATGGACCATCGAAGAAATAGACGGGCCGACTTTGGCGGGGTCTACCAGAATTTTTGCACCGATTCTTTTATCGGGAGAGGTGTGATATTCGGCATCTTCAAAGGCGAAAAACCTGTGCGACTGTACCTGGTCCGGGTTTTCTTTTTTTGCGGAAAAAGCTGGGCCATGAGCTAGTGCCAGAGCGAGTATGGTTGATAGAAACAATTTGTTTGCGCTGATTGATTTTTTCATAAACAAAATATTAGCCTGAACAGAAAACCTTGTCAAGGCGCATCTAATTGACTTTAATAGCTATTTTAATTACCATATGAAGTAAGTCTTTTCATTTAGCTGTCGATTAATGCAAATTACACCCTCAGGATCGACCAGAATTGTGCTTTGGCTGCTTGCCGTGCTTTTAACTGGCCTGGCAGGCGGATGCTGTACGAGAGTAAGCAATAGAAAGCACGGTTTGCAGCCATCGATTCGTGAGCCCGTTACGAAAAACAAGATTGATCAGACATTGTGTGAGTCAAGGCAGCCTAATATCAGGCAGTATGATGAGCTTAATACCTCTGACCCCAGGTTGAATGAAGAGCGCCGACGAAAAACCGAGCAGTATCGACGGCTTGAATATGCTCATCAAATGCTGGTCGATTCTAATGTTGAAGGTTCTTTGCGTGAGCTAGAGCGTCTTCAGCTTGATCTTCGCGATGACCCGTATCTTGAAATGCAGACCTGGTACCTTTCTGCTATGGCTTATCATAAACAGGGCAAGCCGAGCCGCCGAAAAAGATCGATGAGAAAAATGCTTGAAACCATGGAGATCCTGCAGAAAGACCCGAGATTTAAGGCTGCCTGCGAAGATGGCAAGATGGCTCAGGATGTTGTTAAGATGTCTATCAGTAAAGGGGGCGACAAGTTTGCAGAATAATCGCCATGGTTCTATATTCCTGTTGGCTTTGACCGCAATGACGGTTATTTTCATTCTTGGCTTCTCAATTACGTTTTTTACCGGATCAGAAGACTACTCTTCGGCCATGTCTTATGAATCTGAAGTCGCCTTCAATCTTGCCGAATCGGCAATTGAAGAGTTTGTTGCCCGCCTGAAAAATTCATTGAATTATGACGATTCTAATAACCAGCTTTACAAGGTTTTGCGGGCACACAACACTGATATAACCAGGGAAATTCCGCTTCAGGCAGAGCAGGTGGCCCGTTTAACTGCCTATACCAGAGAAACAGCCAGGCAGATTTACGGCATTCAGTTTGGGCGTGGCATGGTTGAATCCAACGACTTTATCGTTGAAGCAAAAATCAAACTGGATCATATAAATGCAGTTGAAGCCAAAAACGGTGAACAGGTTTTGTACAAAATCAAGAAGGATATGAAGGAGAAACAGGGCGAGCTCGAAGTCTTGGCTAAGGTCAATTACCGTGGACATACTGCCAGGGTTTCTCTTAAGTTTCTCATTCGCGTTGTAAAAACCTTTGTGCCCCCTTTTAACTACTTTACACTCTTTGTTAAAGATGCCAGTGTTTTTGGCGGTTCGCATTTCAATACGTTTGATTCTTCAGTGGTGCAGAAGAATACCCTGGTTCTCGATCATGGATGGAATGCGATTAAAAAGGATTTCAACCCGACGCTGGGTTTCAACGACTGGGAAAAAGATCTGGCACAGCTGGGTAACAATGCCCTGACTCCTCCCGGCCGCGTATATCTTGGTCAGGATCTTGACACATTCATGCGCTTTGGCCCCAAAGTTCTGGTAAGACCGACAAATGGTGCAAAACTCTTATTTGGCAACAACCTCGACTCTAACACCCAGCTGTTTTCACAGATGAACGCCCAGGAAAACTTCTTTCTGCGTTTCGATGTGCCATGGATGGGTTTGAAGGATTACGTTAACAATTACATGGAGCTGCAGGGCCAGAAAAAAACCGACAAAGGCAAAGTCTGGGCTTTTTTAACCGGCAGCAAATGGAACAATAATGTTAAGCTTAGACTTTTCAACCTCGGTGCCGGAGATGAGCTTACCGAGCCTACAACCAGTGGCCCGCCTTCTTTTATTAACTGTTTTCAAAGCTACTCAGTCCACACTGGTCAGCTGATTAACCAGGCTCCTGGTGGTCGTGCTTCAAGTGAGGGCGAAATGCAGTATCGCATGATGCCGGAAGTTAACCGCAGCGGCCTCGATGTTTTTGGTATGGCTCCTCCGACTCCACCATTAGCGCCTCTCGGCGGCGCAGATTTCTCAAGACTTTCCCCGACTCTGGTGTATGGTCCGGCCCTCAGACAGTATTTCAGAGGTGTTCAGATTCATCCTGAGGGCGGCGAGCCTTTTGAAATGCCATTTATCGCTACCAACGGCCCGGTTATTTCCATGATGCCAGATGTTAAACCTAATTCAAAGTTAACCGCTACCCAGGCTCGCGATCTATTTGAATTGGCCGGGGTTACCAAAGAATTCTGCGAAAAAATTTACCGAAACTGGGACCTTTTGCCTGATGAAATGAAAGAGCTGAACAATTACGGCAATTTCATGAGCGATTCAGGTGTCGAACTTTATAATCGCGGTCTGGCTAACTTTCTGCAGCGTCTACAGAAACGCCAGGCCGAGTATGAAGGGCCCTTGAAAGACCATATCGGCGGTTTCCTTGAAAATTATCCTTATCCCTATGGCGCGCTTCCCTCTGGTTTCGACAGCATCGTGCGCGGCAGTCCGATGCTTGAGTTCTATGAAGGACCTTTATGGTTCGCTCTTCCAGATGCCTATAGTTCTTACCTGCTCGACTTCTATTTTATTCCTCGAAGCACAGAAGACTTCTTCCGGGGTCGAACGACCGTTGCTATCGGCGGCGAATCCTACGATCGCTTTGAATTCAAATACATTAATAACGTTCAGGCTTATCGAACTGGCGTGGTGAACCAGACTCTCGAACTAAACGGGATTCTGGCGTTGAACGATTCTGAGCCGCTGGGATTAAAGAACCTCAGATTCAAGGGGCACGGTATAATTTATTCAAGCCCGATGATGGGCGGCGGAAAAGTTGTTATTGCCGGCGATCTGGTTGGTGCTGAAACGCCGATAGATGGCTCGTTCAATTCTTCGGTTGGCAATGATATGCTGACCATCGTTGCGCCACAGATCGTCATTGAAACTTCACATGCCCAGAGTGGCCGCTGTTATGTCGAAGCCAATCTTATATCCGTATCAGAGCCACTGCAAGTTGTGGGTGACAAGCCTGTAACCATAAAAGGCAGTGTGGTAACTCCTTTCCTGAATCTGGCTGATCATTTCAGGTGTCCTGGCGAGAATATTATAGTGTATAATGCGCTGAATGGAATTTGGCGAAACATAATGCCCAGCCTCATGGATCAGCAGTATGTCGCCAAAATCGTTACCGGTGGTGTCGGAAAATTCGACTGGAAGTATGAAAGAGAGCAATGATGACGATCAGAAACCGCAAAGCCTTTTCTCTGGTTGAAGTTCTGATCGTTATAATGATGATTTCGGCTGGAATCCTTCCGATTTATTCACTTATGCGCTCTGGCCAGAAAAGAATCGTGCGTGCCGATACCCGAACCATGGCCACTCTGTTTGGTACTTCAGCATTGGAACTAGCTCGTACATTGGGTTACGACAAAGCTCAAAAGCTTCAGAAAGACAATGATTTTCTTGAATTGCAGAAAACCGCAGATAAAAATGGTTTTGAATTGCATTTTGAGCCCGCATTGCAGCCGGTTACCCCTCTGCCACCCAAGGCTAAGCCCATGTTTCTGCTTCGCATAAAAATTTCGGTGGTGTCAAAACACAAAAAATCAGAATCAGATGTTCCGGTGCTCACCTTTGTGACTATTCTTACCGATCCGAGGTACAATTTCTATTAATATGTCACTTCAACGAAATAGATCAGGTATGACAATGGTAGAGCTGGTTTTCGTGGCTGGCATGATTCTTCTTTTATCAGGTTCGATGTTTCAGCTTATGCGAACCATTACCAAAACATTCAAGCATTCACAGAACAAACTAGATATTCTGCAGACGACAAGAATAATTATGTCTGGTATTAGAAACGAATTGCGCAATGCCGCCAATAAACCACAGAGTTACCCTGATGAAGATGGCAGAGAGCGCCTCAGTATTCCTCTTTCTGATACCGAGGTGGTTCAGTATTGTTTTGACAAAGACTCTAGAAGACTATATCGCGGTAAGAAGTCTGACATGGGTGCCCGTGACCCAAGTCTTTCAGAAATGCGCCCATTTCTTTTCAACGATGGGCAGATTCTGGCTTTTGAATATGATTCAAGTTACCGTGATTCAAATGCTTTCGTAGAATCAGAATTGGCGCTGAATTCAAAGGTCTGGTTCAAAGTTTCCATGAAAATTCTTTACACCGAGAAATTTGCCGAGCTCAAGCAGGCAGAAAAAGACGAGATATTGAAAAATCCTGATGCAGACCCAAGAGTAAAAGCATTTTTCATGATGATTACACCGCGCAAGGTCAACTGGCTGCTACAGGCAACTCAGTAAACTGTTCAGAGACATCCTTCGAAGTTTTCAAAAGTCATTTCTTGATATAAAAGCAAAATCGCCTGGGGTAGTCGAACCCCGGGCGATTTTAAAAAGGAACTTAATCTAAATTGAGAATTAACCCTTATTTGGCGGGTTCTTGGCCGGTGAGCTTTTTGTATTCTTCATATGCGGCCGAATAATTTTTATGGGCTTCTTTAATATTTTCAGCATTATTGCCTTTGGTGGCTGAGATGTAGGCGTCGTATGCTGCTTTATATCTTGCATCGGCCTTTCTGATTTCTTCAGAAGTAGGTGCTAATACTGGAGTTGAAGTGTTTTCAGTGACCGGTGCCGGGGCAATCACGTTGTCATAGGCAGCCGGGATCTCAGGGGCGAGGGCTGGTCCGCCGGTAACTACGCTTCCTGAGTTTGCGTTACCACCATTGAAGAAAAGAATACCGCCTGTAGCTTCACAGTCGGCCTTATGCAGAAGATTCATTGCCATTTTCCCTAAGAAGCCGCCTGCCAACGCACCCGCGACATAGCCTATGGGACCGAACGAGGCAAGAGCCATTGCACCGGCTACTGCTCCGCCAAGAGCTGCAAGATTACTCAAGCTGCCGGTTCCATATCCGGTTACGATGCCACCGACTATCCAGCCTGCAATACCACCGGCCAGCATTCCCAAAGGAGGAACAAATGCGGCACACAGAGATGCACCTGCAACGGCACCAGCTATTTTTCCGGCGAATTTGGCGAATGGTCTTACCGCGTTGAGTACGCTTCCGAGAATGCCAGCTTCTGCAGTAGCAGGAACAACGAAGATGGCTGCCAGGATAGAGAATATCAGAAACAGGTTCAGGCCTTTGTTTCTACTTAATCGGTAAAACATTTTCAACCTCCACAAGCTTTATAGATCTTAAGGAACTTTTTTCAATCATAAGAAAAAAAAGCCTACCCCGCAATGTACTTGCAGCGCTTAGCGAATTGGTCTAAAAAGAACTCCTTGAACCGACTTTTCGCTGTCTGAATTGTCGAATTCAAAAACGGCCAGGTATTTTTTTCTGGCCTGAATGGTATCGATGCAGTCGTCTTTGAAGATCCATCCCTCTTTTTCGTTTTCACGCCCGACAATTCGACCTTTTCCCAGCATGCTCAGCTCAGGAATTGAGAAAAGATAGAGGTTCGCACTAACCACCCAGTCGTTTGCCCTGTTAGCATATAGTTCAGCCGCCAGTGAACCTGGTTCTCTCTTCTCTTTTTCTGAGTATTCTTTTTCTCTGAAACGCAGCTGACGCTTGGTTTTTTTTATCTGCCCACGCCGATACTGAAGTCCCAATGACCAGGGTTTCCCGCTGATGCTTTTTACAAAGCTCTGACCTTCGTGTTTCAATTTCTTTTTTTCAAAGTTTTCGTCTTCATTGGTTACGTAACGGGCGAGAAGATAACCGGTTTTTTCAAGCTGCAAAGGTGTGAGCTGATTTGAATCAGAGATGCGCAGTAGCTCTTCAACCATGTCATCGCCTATTGCCAGCCCTGAATAGAGACTTGCTTCTATTCTGAGCAAATCGGCGGCAATTCTGTTGTGGGCTGACATGGCCGCCCGGTTTCTCAATTCTCCAAGTTTATTGAGAGCTTGATTGAACTTTCCCTCATAAAAATCGATGGCAGCCGAGAAAAATATGTCATCGCCTGGCAAGGTCTTTGGAAACAGGTGAGAGGCAGTAGCGTATTTCTCTTTGGAAAAAGGCCCTTTAAGCTTTTTTTGCAGGGCGGCAACGATTCTTGCTTCGAGATGCCACTTTTTGTCGCTTTCAATTTCGCTTAGACGGTCATAAATTCCTTCAAGCAGCCAAAGAGCTTCGTCTACCATCGGGTAATCCTGAGGTTTTACGATTTTAAATCTTTCTAAAGCTACAGCTGCCTCATGATATCGTCCCATGGTGGCCAGAACGAATCCTCGCATCTGATGCCATGCGAAATCCTGATAATCAGTTGCGCCTGAAACCGGAGAAATGGCGGCAAAACTGTATTCGGTCAACAAAGCGTAGGCTTCCTCCTGTTGGTTCCCGAGTGCCAGTGTTTCAACAAGTTTAAGTCTGACTTCGCGACTGGTCTGGTCTTTGCCAAAAAGTTTGAAATCAGCTTTGAATTCCGGAGCCATACCAAGACAGCGTCGCAGGCTTTCAACTGCCAGGTCAAGAGTCTCTTTCTTCTCCCTGGAATGCTGAGTAAGCATTTTTTGCAGATAATACATGCCTCTGACAAAATTTAGGTCGGGTATCAGTGATGAAGTCTTGAATTGAGCCTCACAGGATCTTAACCATTTCCTGGCATCGCGTAGGGTCTCTTTTACGTCTTTGGTGTTAACTACAAAAAAAGGAGCGGCACGATTGGCAACATACTCTCCCTTGTAAAGGCTTGTCTGATATTGTTTTCTGGCCTTAAGGGTATGGGCAAGACAGAGATACATTCGCGATTTATCGATGATGTCGCTTTTTTTCGCGTCCTTTTCGGCGTTTTCCAGAACTCTGATTACTTCATCGAGATCGCGAATTTCGTAGTTTCTTTCGTCGATTGTTTCAAGCTGCTCTTTGGCAGAGAAAAAATATTGTTGCGGGGTAATGGTCAGCAATCCTTTTTGACCGGCTGAACAACCGATTAGATAGATTGCTGCAATGAACATGAAAGCAGCGAAAATCAATCTTTTAACTGACTTTGAGTAGACCTGCATGAATTATTTGCCTCTTTGAATTAGAAGTTCTTGAGTTTGATAGAAACGCGGCCCTTGTTGAAGTTTGCATCTTTGGGCTTATCAAAGAAGACGATGTAATTAGCCTGAATAAGGCTTTCTACCAGCTCTTCAATTTTACTGAACCTGAAACGGTCGTCGTCATATTTGGGGCCAAGCTCGATAAACTTATTGTCTTCGATGAAAAACAGATACTGAATTGTGGAAAAAATACCTTCCGGGGCATCGCGGTTTTTATCTAGGTAGAGGTTTACCACATCAACTTTTGGAATGCGGGTCGAGTCTTTGCCAAGCTCTTCGGCCTTATGCTGCAGCTGCTGATAAAGCTCTCTGGTATCGCCCCAGTCTTTTGCCTGAATCATTGCGCAGTCGAGATCGTATTCAAGATCGCCAGAGCCTTTGCAGTGATACATGGTTGGCCTTTCGGCATCTGGAGTGGCGTCGATCATACATCCTTCTTTGGACAACGAGCTGATCGTCATAATCGGGTTATTCAGCTCGATTGACAAACCTTTAAGCTCGGTTGAAATTTCTTCAACTTTGAATTTTTCATCGTTATAGTTGCGGCTGAGCGGCATCTTCTGGATATAGTCAACGAAAATCATGATGTTCTCGGTGTTGAAGTCCTGCATTACGTTATACGCATAAGATCTGATGCGGTCAACCGTGTCTTCTTTAGTTGCTTCAATGATGTAGAAGTAATCCATATACTCCTGCATTTTATTCCAGCCGCCCATAAATTTGGCATCGGCAATCATGTCTGATTTAATTTTCTTTCGTTGCAGCGTGTCGGGGTTGAGTCGGCTTTCCTTGGCAAGAAGACGATAGGCCAGATTTTTCTTCGTCTGTTCATAGGTGAAAAAAAGTACGGGTATTTTATTGAGGGTTGCAACCCTGGTTGCAAGCTCGAGGGTGAAGGTGGTCTTACCTCGCCGGGGGGCACCGGCAATGGCATACATAAAGCCTTTTCTGAAGCCTGAAACTGCAAGATTAAGATAATGCATCGGTTCGAAAGAATAGCCGATAATGTCAACTTCGCCATTGATTTCGCGCCTATCCATGTCGGCGGTAATTTCTTTCATTTCTTCGCGTACCAGATTGATTCTTTTGGTTGTTCTGGCTTTTTGTATGTTTCTTACATCCTGAATAACTTTATTGGTAAAAGATTCAAGATTCTCGTTCTCATTTTTCGGCGGGGCGTCAATAAATTCATTGATTTCATGGGAGATTTCCTTGAGCTTTCTCTTAAGAGCCTGTTCCTTCATCAGTTCAAGATAATGGAGGCATTGATCGAGCATCGGTGAAGGTTCACGCAGAACTTTCTCGAGAAAATTCTGTACCGTTGAGTCCCAGAGGTTCAACTGCTTTAACTTATTTTTCAGAACGATCTTGTCAAGGCCGGTCAAATCAGGAGATTCTTCACGCAAAGCCTGGACCGAACGAAAAATTCCACGGGAATATCTGGTGGAAAACAAGCCTGGAATAAGGCCTTTTCCTTTAAGGGCTTCAAGAATGTAGTTATCTTTCATGATTCCCGACAGGATGGAAATTTCAAGGTCTTCATCGCCATAACCGGTTACTTTTGAGTCATAAACGGCAATATCTTCGGAATCGTCTTTGGTTGTGGTTGGCGGCTTTGTCGGCGGTTTGGCTGCGGTGGGGGAAGATGGCGTGGCGGCAGAGAACGTTGGTTGACTGGGAGAAAATCCTGGGGAAGCAGCAGTTTGAACTGGATTTGGGGTGAATGCCGGAACAGAGGGAGCGATTGGCGGTGGGGGGGCAACTGGTTGCCGGGTAGAAACCGAACTGCCTTGATTAAATGAAGTATTTGCTGTCAGGCCTGGGGCAGTGGTTGGGAATGGAGTAATGGGAGGAAAAGGATCGGGTCTGGATGATGGTGGGAGTGTGCTGGCCGGTGGAAGAGTTGATGCGGGCTTTGGTGGTTGAGTTTTTAACAGACCGTTGAGAGAGAAGCCAGATTTTTGTTGTGGCGGGGTTTGCTGATTTCTTTGATTTTGTGCACATTCGTTGCAGATGTAGCCTTCATCGATTTCTTTGTTGCAGATTTTACAATTTGCCACCAGAGTTGCCTCCTCAAATTTGCTTGATTTTTCGCATATAGTAACACGTTAATGGAAAAAATTAAAAAAAAGTTTATCGAATAGTTAGGCAAACAGATATGAAATCAATGCCTTTCTGATGTTTGACTTAGTTGCCTTGACAACCTCAGGTCAACAAAGTATCATGCCGATACTCTGTAAAGACTATTCTGTGAAGGAGCCTATGAACAGATCTAAATTTTTTAATGTCTTTTCAATTCTGATTATACTGGCTTTCATGAGCTCGAGCTCATTTGCAATTGAAAGCAATATCGTTGTCGGTTTCAAGGTCGAGGGCAACCGTTTGATTGAAGAGAATGTTATTCTCCTAAATCTAGCCATGAAGGAAGGCGACAGAATATCTCCAGAGGCGGTTCAGGAAGAAATTGCCCGACTGGGTGAAATGGGATATTTTTCTTACGTTGGGGCCGAGATTCGCCCCGATTCTCAGGGAAAAATCGTGGTTTTCAAGGTTGAAGAAAACGCGATTATTGGTGAAATTGAAATCAAGGGTTGTACTAAAGTAAGCAATGACAAGCTTAAAGCTGCTATGGAAAGCAAAATAGGCTCTGTTTTCAATAGTAAGCTTCTTACTCAGGATATTCAACACCTAAATGAAGCACTTGCCCGTGAAGGTTATCTTTTTTCAAAGGTTTCAGATGCTTTCGTTCAAGATCAGGGAAGTAAAATCAATATAGAAATTACCGAAGGCATACTGGCAGAAATAAAGATTGAAGGCCTTAAAAAGACCAAGGAAAAAGTCGTTCGCCGTGAGCTTACAGTTAAGCCCGGTGAAATTTATGACAACAAAAAAATCGTCAGAGATCTTCAGAGAATCTACAACCTTGGCTTCTTTGAAGAAGTAAAACGTGATCATTTGCCCGGAAAAACCCCGGAAGAAGTCGTTCTGGTAATTCAGACGGTTGAGCAGAAAACTGGTCGCGCCGGCGTTGGTGCCGGTTACTCTTCTCTGAATGGTCTGGTAGGTTTTGTAAATCTTTCTCAGAACAATTTTCAGGGTGATGGCAAGCGCGTTTATCTGAAGACTGAATTTGGTGGAGTGCAGACATATGAAGTCGGTTACTTCGACCCATGGTTTAATAATCGCCCACAGAGCTTCGGAATTGATTTGTACAACACTCAATATACTCGCAATCTATATGACAGTGGAAATACTCTTACTGAATATGATGAAAAGCGCAAAGGTGGTTCGATCACCCTTGGTCGCCGCATTCGCCGAGATGTTGACCTTTCGTTCCGTTTCCGAGACGAAGATGTCGAACTTAAGCCAACTGATTCGACCGCGACTGCTCCGGCAGGCCTTTTCAATGGCAGACTGCAGACTTTCGCCGCGATAATCGACAAAGATACCAGAGATAACCGGTTTCGCCCTTCCTGCGGTTTGCATGATTCATTCTGGGTTGAAACTACTGGTGGTGTGCTCAAGGGGCCTAACCAGTACACCAAATATATGCTGGCTCTTCGCCGCTATATGGCTGTTTCTCAGAATCGAAAAACCGTTCTGGCAGTTCAGGGCGTTGGTGGTCAGACGACTTTGGGTTCAGGCTTCGTGCCAATTTATGATATGTTTTCAATCGGCGGCAGCAACACGGTCAGGGGTTATGAAGAGCGAGAATTCCTCGGAACCAGGGTTGCATACGGTAATCTTGAGCTGCGCCAGAATTTCAGCAAGAACTTCGATGCAGTTCTGTTTTACGACTTGGGCAGTGCCTGGGGCACCGATTTTAATCGCAAGAAAATGGATTTTGATCTGAAACAGGGTTTTGGTGTTGGTATAAGGCTCCAGACTCCCCTTGGCCCGGTGGCTCTCGACTATGGTAAAGCCTCTGACCGTGGTGATGGTATGACCTATATCAATTTCGGTTCGTCTTTCTAATAAGGTTTTGAATAAGAATTAGGTTTAAGGAGAGCAATTCAGATGAAAAAACAGATGTTGAAACTTTTACTCGCAGCCGGTCTTGTTGCCAGCCCAATCATTGCTTCAGCAGCAGAATTTGGTATTGTTGATGCTGCCAAGATTTTTAACAAATACAATGAGACTCAGAAAACCAAACAGGTTCTTGAATCACAAAAAGAAAAGCTGCAGAAGGAGCTTGAAGCAAAAAAAGCTGCCGTGAAAAAGCTTGATGACGAATATGTCGCGGTTGCCAAAAAAATGCAGGAACTGCGTGATTCCAAAAAAGAAGCCGAAGCTTCAAAAAGCGAAGCGAAGCTGAAAGAACTTAGACAGCAACTGGCCAGGGAAAGCGGTGAACTGCAGAAGTTTTTTGAAGAATCACAGAAGCATCTGTATGAAATGGAAGAAAAGGAAATGGGTTCTTTGTCCAAGGCTCTTGATGAAAAAGTAGATTCGGTAATCAAGCAGATTGCTGCCAAGCATAAAATCAAAGCTGTATTTGAAAAAAGATTTTTCTATTATGGTGATGAAGCAGTGGTAAAAGATATCACTGAAGAAGTTCTTGCTGCTTTGAATAAAGACAAGTGATAAAAGTGGCTGTCTCCTGATAGAAGGATTTGTTTTTATAAAAACATTTGAACTTATCCAGATCTCAGGAGACGGCCACATATTCCAATGAAACCAGAGCAGACCAAAAAGGTTACATTAGCGCAGATTGCTGAATTAACAGGCGGTCGGCTGGAATCCAGCCCCGATCTGGAAATTTCAGGCATTGCGCCGATCGAAAAGGCAAAACCAGGTCAGATAACCTTTCTTTCAGGTGCCAAAAACTACCGGCAGCATCTTGAAAACCTTTCAAAGTCTGAGGCTTCAGCGGTTATTGCATCTGAAGATGCTCCTGAAATCAAATTACCTGCGATTCGTCTGAAAAATCCTTACTTCGGGCTGGTCAAAGCTCTTGAACTCTTCTCTCCTGACAATCGCCCCAATTATAATATTCACCCGACAGCTTTTGTCAGCGAACATGCGCAAATTGGCGAAGGGGTAACGATTGAAGCCGGGGCTGTCATAGAGACAGATGCAGTAGTAGGTTCTGGCTCATGGATTGGAGCTCAAGCCCTTGTCGGAAGGGAAAGCCGGGTCGGAGAAAACACCAGAATTTATCCCGGGGTAAAGCTGCTCGACCGTTGTCAGGTTGGAAACCGCTGTATTATCCACGCTAACGCGGTTATCGGCAGCGACGGTTTTGGATTTACCAACCACGAAGGGCGACAACTCAAGGTGCCGCAGGTTGGTAACGTCATTATTCATGATGATGTTGAAATTGGTGCCTGTGTAACCATAGATCGCGCAACCATGGAATCAACCATCATTGGCAACGGAACCAAGATTGATAATATGGTTCACATTGCTCACAATGTAATCATTGGCAATAATTGTACAATCGTTGCCCAGGTAGGAATTTCCGGCAGCACGATCATCGAAGACAACGTGACCCTTGCCGGGCAGGTTGGAACCGTTGGCCATGTTCGGATAGGCAAGGGAACTGTAGTGGCTGCACGTGGAGTGGTTACCAGTGATGTTGAACCTGGAAGCTTTGTGTCAGGGTTTCCCATTAAACCGCATCAGGAAGAGCGCAAAATTCTTGCAGCTCTGCGCAAATTACCTGAGTTACTGAAAAAAGTGCGCGAACTTGAAAAAAACTCCCCGACAAAGGACGAATGATGTCTTTCAGTCTTAGCCTAAAAAGAACTCTGTGTTCAACGATTTTTCTGGTTTTTCTGTTGCCAGCTCTGGTGAGCGCCCAATCAAATCCCAGAAGATTTCAGTATATGGGTACATCTGTTTTTTCAATTCCCACAGGCTTTACTCGTTCAGCCATGTCTTATATAAACGACAGCGGCCATAGCGCGGCGCTATTTTCGCAGTCTCTGTTATCTGGCTTTATCGAAGTTTCGATGCTCAGGCACATGAATGACGCTGAAAAGGGCAAGAATGTCGTCAACTTCAAACTGAAAATGATCGAAGAAGATACGCTCATCCCCAGCGTTGTGTGGGGAGTTTCTGACGTTAATACCCAACTGGGTTCAAAGGTTTTTTATTTTGCCGCTTCCAAATCGGTTGAAACCTTCGGAGTAACTTTGCATGCTGGTTTATATAAAGATCCAGTAAGTACTGATAAAAAAGCCTTTTTTGCATTTGAAAAAATGATTTTTCCGCTGGTGACAGTTGGTGCTGAACGAATCGACGATGTTGATTCCTATGGTATTAAACTGAGCCCTTATCCTGGCTTAAGCCTTGAAATTGGGCAGAGAGAACAAAAAGAAGAATTTTATAACCTGAATTATTATCGGTCATATTAAAAGAATGTTTGAAAAGCAGTGGACAATTGCTAATCCTGTAGAACTTGAAGGCATAGGTCTTCATACCGGCAAGCCGGTTTTTTTGAAATTGAAGCCATTGTCTGAGAGTTCTGGAATCGTTTTTCGCAGAACCGACCTTCCTGGGCAACCAACCATTAAAGCCTGTCTTGAAAATGTTGTGGCAACCAATCGTGGCACAGTTTTGAAACAGAATGATGCGCAGGTTCATACTGTAGAACATGTTTTGGCGGCTGTTTCAGGCATGGGCATAGATAATATCGAAATAGAGCTTTCAAGTGAAGAACCCCCCGCATGTGATGGAAGTTCGGCGGTTTTTGTCGACCTGATCGAACAGGTGGGAATGGTCGAACAGAGTGAGCCTCGTCAGTTTATTCAGGCTAAAAATTCTTTCTGGTATCGCGATGGCGAAAAGTTTATGGCCTATCTTCCATCAGATAAATTCGAGATAAGCTTTTCTCTGGATTACAATAACGGTTTGCTTGAGCCTCAATCGGCTCGGGTAGAGATCGATCAGAATAATTTTCGTGCAAGAATCGGGCGTGCTAGAACCTTTGGTTTTGAATACGAATTTGAAATGCTTGCAGCTCATAACCTTGCAAGGGGTGGAAGTTTAGACAATGCGATCATTGTGGGTAATGATGGTAAAATTCAAAATCCTGGCGGTTTGCGTGATCCTCAGGAATTTGTTTTACATAAGATTCTTGATTTCATTGGTGATTTTTCGCTTCTTGGAAAAAGAATCAGAGGCCATTTTATCGCGGAAAGAACTGGTCACAGCTTTAATGTGAAGTTTGCCCGCATGCTGAAAGAAAAAGCAGACAGTCAGAATAGAAAGGATGCAAACATGATGTATATCGAAGATATCAAATCAATTTTGCCTCACCGCTATCCGTTTCTCCTGGTAGACCGTATTCTCTCGATTGTTCCGGGTGAGTCGATTGTGGGAATCAAAAATGTTACGGCAAATGAAGAATTTTTCAATGGTCATTTTCCTGGCAAACCCGTGATGCCTGGTGTTTTGATTGTCGAAGCCATGGCTCAGGTGGCCGGAGTTCTTTTTTTGTCGCAGCCCGAAAACAAGGGCAAGGTGCCTTTTTTCTGTGGGATTGACAAAATCAGATTCAGACGCCCGGTGGTGCCGGGAGACCGTCTTGAATTTTCGATAAAAGTGTTGAAAGTTCGTGGAAATACCGGTAAGGTAGAAGCCGAAGCCAAAGTTGACGGCGAGCTGGTTACCAGTGGCGAACTGATGTTTCAGCTGGTCTGATCAGCACCCGAAGGGAGAAATAAATGTCTGTGCATCCAATGGCCGTTGTAGCTCCAGAAGCAAAGTTGCATCCCACAGTTAAAGTTGGTCCTTTTACAGTCATTGGCCCCAACGTTGAAATTGGCGAAAATACTGTTATCGGCCCGAACTGCACGATTGACGGTTACACCACTATTGGTCGTAACAATATTTTTTCGCCTTCAGTAAACATCGGCCAGCCGCCACAGGATATCAAATTCAAAGGTGAAAGATCCTTTGTAAAAATAGGTGATGGCAACCACTTTCGTGAATGCGTCACCGTACATCTGGCCGAGGGCGAAGGCCATTCAACAATTATCGGCGATAACAACCTGCTTATGGCATACGTTCATATTGCCCATAATTGCAAGGTTGGCAGCAACATTATCATGTCAAACTGTGCGACCCTTGCCGGCCATGTTGAAGTGGGCGACCGTGCCGTCCTGGGTGGATTCACCGGCATTCATCAATTTTGCAAGGTTGGCTGCATGGTTATGATCGGTGGCATGAGTAAAATTGTAAAAGATGTTCCGCCATTCATCAAGATTGATGGAAACCCTGCCCGGGTTGTTGGTTTAAATGCTGTCGGTCTGCGGCGCAATGACGTTTCGAAAGAATCCATCGCCAGCATTCGTCAGCTTTACAAAGTGTTTTTCCGTTCAGACATGAACGTTTCACAGGTTCTGGCCAACTGGGACAAACTGGTTGATGTAAATGACCCGAATATTCAAAAATTCCGGGCTTTCATCGAAAAATCAAAGCGCGGCGTTTACAAACGCACCAGAAAAACTGGCGGGTCTGCCGAAGAATAATTTTTTTAGTAACTGAAAAAAATCGCCCAGCCTGTGCCGGGCGATTTTCTTTTGAAAAAGAGTCTTTTCTGATAGAATATTTTCAAGAGGTTTCGATCATGGGGATTCTTTCAGATCTTCTTTCTGCCTTACTCCCATTTTGCTGCCATGTCTGTTCAGAACCGACTTCATTTGGTGAGGTTTTATGTGGAAGTTGTAATGACAGGCTTTGTCAGGCTATTAATGAGCCTGTGCCGGTAAATGACACTGTTTGCGATTTTCCGGTTTATACTTTGAGCGAGTATGATTCGTTTGTTGCTGAAGTGATCAGATTGATCAAGTATCGGCCTTCTCGCAAGCTTGCTTGTTATATTGAAAAAACGGTTCTCAGCCGAAATCTGTTGCAAAATAAGTTTGCCGGAGATTTTATTTTTATTCCGGTACCGATGCATCCCTCGAGAGAGTCTCAGAGAGGGTTCAACCAGGCAGAGATCTTTGCCGAAATCTTTGCCAGATCTCTTGGCAGTAATTTTTCGCCGGCTCTAAGGCGGGTGTTAGCCACTGTCCCTCAAGCAAGCTGCAACGAAAAACAGCGTCTTGAAAATCTGAAAGGAGCTATTGACATGCAGCCAGGTCTGCAGAAATCTTGCTTCAGAGGCAGAAATCTTGTTCTTGTTGATGATGTCGCCACCACCGGCACCACTTTGCAGAAGTGCCATGAGCAGTTGCAGAGTCTTGAACCTGCTTCTATCAAGGCTCTGGTGGTTTCCCATTCGTTCAGAAAGACTCCTGCGGTTGCCAAAATTTAAGCATCATGCATGGTTTTCAGCATTTGACAATATTTACAAAGAGTTTTAGAATGACTTTGTTAATTTAGCTAAATGAACCCGCTTGTTCGTCCGATATTCAGTTTTGGAGGCGTCCCCCGCTTACAAAACATAAAACCAACAGGGGGAGACGTTCAAGGGAGTCAGGAGGAACCATGAAGGTTTCCAGTATTAATGTCACTAGTATCTATCAGGATCAGGTAAAGAAAGCCAAGGGCGAAAAGGTTGATGGCGAATTCGGCAAAATGATGGCCGATTCGAGTAACAAAACCGAAAGCAAGGCCAAAATTTTCCATCCCCCCAGCGGTATCAATCCCAACAACCCAATTTTGTCCGGCCACCCCGTTGCCCAGGCAGATCCTGTTGAGACCGTAAAATTCGCTGCCGAAGTGGTTGCAACCGAGCCCGATGTAAGGGCTGAGAAGGTCGATCGAATCAAACAATTGTTTGACGCTGGCAAATATAATGTGCCCGCTGAGGCAGTTGCTGAAAGACTTTGGGCCAGTGGTGTAATCACCAAATCCTGGGAAGGCTGAACCCCTTTTTGAAGGCAACGGTTGATCAATTAAAAGCAGTTCTCTCAGATGAGCTTGATATTTACCAGCAGCTTCTAAAGCTGGCCGGTGAAAAGAAAAAGCTTCTTCTTGAGAAATTTTCCACTGAACTTCAGGGAATTGTAAGTCAGGAGGAAGTGCTGGTTCAAAGACTGATAGATCTTGAACCTGAAAGAATTGCCTGTGTTAAGAAGATCACCCGGCGTGATGATGCCAATCTTGATCAGGCGGTAGAAACAGTCAGTGAAGCTGACGGCAAATCAGACCTGTGGATGATTGGTTCAAAATTACGCGACGCGGTTGCTGCAATAAAAAAGGTGAACGATGAAAATCAGCGTCTGCTCGAACAAGCGCTTGAGCTTACTCAGTATTCAATCAAGCTGATCACCAGGGCGCCAAAAGATGTAACTTACGGTGCCAGCGGAACTCAAAACACCAAAAAGGGCTTTTCATTGATCGACAGAAAAGTCTGAGTTATTTGCAAAAACCTTTTATCAGTCGGTTTCCCTGGCAAAAAAGGCAGCTGACTGATAAAAGGTTTTTATTTTAGCTAAATTAAGCTGCAGTAATCGCCGATAGAGATAGTAGGGAAAAATATATTCCCGCGATGGCAAAGATTAAAAGCGCCATCAACCATAAGGAGGCCGGCGATGACTGGTTCTTTTTTCGGTCTGCAGATAGGCAAATCTGGCATTTACACCCAGCGCAAGGCGATGGATGTCACTTCGCACAACATTGCCAACGCCAATACTGAGGGCTACTCAAGGCAGCGGGCGGTAATCGAATCGGCCCGGCCTTATATGATAACCAGCCTGGTAACTCCGGTCTCTGCTCAGCAAATAGGCTCAGGTTCTACCGTAGCAAAAATTGAGCAATTCCGCGATGAGTACATTGATGCCAAAATAACCGAAGAAACCTCAACCCTGAACTGGAACACCACTGCCGACAATCTGCTCAAACAGGTTGAAGCGATCATGAATGAACCTGGGGCAGCAACTTTGCGTGATCAGCTTGATAAATACTGGTCCGCATGGGAAACTCTTTCAACTGATGCTTCGAATACTGCACTCAGAAGAAATCTGGTAGAAGAAACCACCACCCTGATTGAGAGTTTCAAAGAAATAGACAATCAGCTTCGCTATTTGAAGGGAACTCCAGGCTATTGCGCCCAGGGCAGCATAGAAAATCAGGTTCAGGACACGGTTACAGAAATCAATAACCTTGCTAATTTGATTGCCAGCCTGAATCAACAGATTGGCCGGTCTGAAACCAATGTTAATGTTGCCAATGATCTTCGCGACCAGCGCCAGCTTGCTCTTGAAAACCTGGCAAAACTTGTAAACGTCGATTCTTTCTATAATGAAGCCGGAGACCTGACGGTTAATATCGGTTCCCACACTCTGCTTCAGGGTATTACAGTGAAAGAGCTAAGTGTGGTGGTAAAAGACGGTGAGAGCGCAAGCAGTATCGCTGGTTCGCCTATCTATCCAGAGCTTTCAGACAACGCTGATGTCGCAACCGCATCGCTGCAATATACTGCTGAACAGAGAAATATAACTTTGACGGTTGCTCAGCTGGCTCAGGCTCATGAACAATATTCATATCTCACTTTCCACCCGTTGACCGGCCCCCTTTCAAACTTCGGGGTAACCAGCGGGAGTTTTTATGTAAATGGCCGAGAATTTTTTCTTGATGCAGAAAATACTGATATGAACGGGCTTGCCAAAATGCTCGACGAGGCCAACCTCAATGTTGACGCCTTTCTCAACGAAGCTGGTCAGCTTGAATTGAAGGCTTCTCATACTGGTAAAGAATTTGAAATAACTTCTTCTGATGGCACCAGCAATCTTATGACGGTGTTAAATTTACAGACCAACAAAGCAGCACAGGATGCCCGTTTTAATTTTGGCGGGCAGGAATATTTCTCTTCAAAGAATGTGGTTACCGATGCCATTCCAGGTGTAACTCTTTATTTGAAAGGCACTGGTGTTGCCAATCTTGATCTTCATCCGGTAGTCACCAGCGGCACTCTGAAAGGATTGCTTGAAGTTCGTGATGGCGCCATTGACAATGTTCTCGACGATTTAAACAAACTTGCTTATACCCTGGCAACTGAAACCAACCAGATTCACCGGGTCGGTTATGGCCTCGACGGGGTTACAGGTCGCAATTTTTTTGCGGCTTTCACATCAGTCGATCCCAACAACAGCTTCAAAGATTACATTCAAAGCATGGCTTTGAGCGATGAGGTTAAGAACAACATTGAAAAGGTTGCTGCTGCCGGGGGCACAATTGAACATCCCACCGACCGTCTAAGAACTTATAACGGAGATGGCGATGGTTCAAATGCAATTCGTATTGCTCAGCTCAAGTTCGAAAGCTTCTTCAATGAAAACAAGTCCAATTTCAACGATTTCTATAACGAAATGATTACTGAAGTGGCCACGGTAAGCGAGAGATATCAGCGTGAGGCGGAATACAGCAACAGTCTGATGACCCAGCTCGATGCCAAAAGGGCTGAGCTTTCAGGCGTATCTCTCGATGAAGAACTGGCAAACCTCATTAAGTTTCAGCACGCCTACAATGCTGCTGCAAAGGTAATTACGACAGTGGATGAAATGCTCGACAAGATAATTAACGGAATGATCTGACCTGAAATATAGATAAACAGATCAGGAGGCAAATAAAATGCGAGTAACCAATCAATACATAATAAACTCGTTCATAAACCAGATTAACCGTAACAATACTGAACTGAGCAATACTCAGATTAAGGTGAGTTCCGGTAAAAATTTCAGTAGACCTTCTGAAAGCCCTACAGCAAGTGCATTGTCGATGCTGTATAAAACTGAAATAGTTGAAAACAAACAGTTCTCAGCGAATGTAGACAATGCCAATCAGTGGTATCAGAATATCGATGCATCACTTACCACGGTTGAAACTGCAATTCAGCGCGTGCGCGAACTTGCGGTTCAAGGCGCTAACGATACTCTGGTGCAGGCTGATCGAGATGCAATTGCTGAAGAAATCAACGAAATTCTTCTGCATCTGGTTGATGTTGGCAACACCAATGTTGCTGGGCAATACATTTTTGCCGGTCATGACGTTGACAAAAAACCATTTGAATATCTTACCGGATTGAATTCCGGTGCCAATACCAATATGGTGACCTTTTCACTGGGTGATGTCAGAGAAGATGTCAACCTTAACAACCCGATGGATATTATTTACGGTGGCGATAACAAAAGAATTACCTCAGAAATTGATCGTGGAACAATAGTTGAAAAGAGCGTGACCGGTCATGAGATTTTTTTTGGATCAAGCGTAATTACTCCAACACCAGGTTTCAGTTATACTTACCCCCCTCTTGAGAAAAGCCTGCCGCTCGATGCACTGAACTCCGGTGAAGGTGTTCAGAAGGGTATGATTCTGATTACCGACCAGAACCTGGTTCAGCACAAAGTCGATCTCTCAACCGCCCACACCCTTGATGATGTGATCGGTATCATCAATGCAACCAGATCATTTGAAGCAGGTATCGAAGAAGTTCCATCTGATACAGCAGCAGCCCTAGGCTTATACCGAAATGCAGGCCAGACCAGCACGCTTATCGGTCTGTCAGATCCAAAAATGCTTTCTGAATTTACTAATCTGACTGATCTGAATGGCGGTCTGGGTGTTCCTGAGGGCTATCTCAACATTAACACCCGTGATGGCCGAAATCACCGGGTTGACCTTAACGGAGCGGTAACTGTGGGCGATGTGGTTGCCAGAATCAACGCCATAGACGGTGGTTCCAGTGTTCAGGCTACATTCGATATGATTCACAAACGCATCGATCTAAGTGATATTACCGGCGGCACCGGTGATTTTTCAGTTGATTCGACCCGCAGTCAGTTATTTATTAAAGATGTCGAGCCGCATGTTGCAAGCGATCTTGGAATTCTCAATAACGTCGGTGCGGGCAATCAGATTTTTTCAACCTATGATGAAGACATGGAATCGGAAGCCACCCCTCTGTCTTTTCTCAATGGTGGAGAAGGTATTGAGGCCGGCTATATCAATATCACCGGCCATGACGGAGTTACCACCCGGGTCGACCTGACCAGCGTCGGTAGCCCTCAAGAGGTTATCGATGCAATCAATCTGCAGACCGGCGGAAACCAGACTGCAAGTTTCGATTTGCCCAGTAAAAGAATTGTAATAACTGACAATACTTTTGGCGGCGATGATTTTAGAATAGAAGAAGTTTTCGACAATAACCCGGTTTCAGTAAAAGAAGTTACTACGGTTACCAGGAATCTGGGTCTTCTTAAATCTTCACAGGGTAATACCATTGTGGGTGATTCACTCATTCCCGGTGGTTTAACTCCGGCAGACCCTCTTTCAAGCCTGACACCGCCCCCTGAAATTGGTTTCATGGTTATTCGCGGTGCTGATGGCCA
The DNA here is from genome assembly GCA_020722725.1 of Candidatus Methylomirabilis sp. Taxonomy (GTDB): domain Bacteria; phylum Muiribacteriota; class Ozemobacteria; order Ozemobacterales; family Ozemobacteraceae; genus DYKG01. Next base: position 16,928 of record DYKG01000022.1, on the reverse strand, counting down.
ACCCGTAGATGTTGATCTTACCGGTGCAGTCACAATTGGTGATGTAGTTACCGCAATCAACAACACCGGAAAATTTACGGCAACCTGGGATACTACTGCCAACCGCTTCGTGGTTTCTGACCCGAATGCGGTTGCCGGCAATTATGGCATTACTATTGAAGAAACCTCTAATACCGGTCGTGACCTGGGTTTTATTCTTAACACCAGTAATCACACAAATAACGTTTTGACTGGCTCGGCAATCGTGGTAAAGGCTCTGCCAACTCTGACCGGGTCTCTTGACATGAATCCTGCTGTAACGCGGGAAACTGAGCTTAAAGCTCTGAATTCAGGACGAACATTCAATTCCGGGGTTAATCTTGGCTATATTCGAATTACCGATAAAGCCGGGCATTTCAAGGCAATTGACCTGAGAGGCAGCGAAACAATCGGTGATGTTCTCGACAAAATAAACGATCCTGCCAATGGCCTCTATATTGAAGCAAGAATAAATAAAGATCAGAATGGGCTTGAAATCATCGATAAAAACCATGGGGCCGCCGGAAAGCTTGAAGTGATAGATATAGATAGTACCAGCGCCTTCGATCTGGGCATTGTCGGGCAAACTGTTGATCACAACTGGGTTGGCAAAGATATCGACCCGGGTATGACCAGCACTACTCCGATAAGTGCTTTAAGGGTTAATGACGGTGGTGTGGTAACCGGCAAACTCTATGTTCAAAGCGGAGAGTTCTCAGGAGAAATTGATCTGACCGGGGTTAAAACAGTCGGTGAACTGATTGACAAGTTTTCAAACACTGATGCTAATTTCAACATTCAAGCCTGGATCTCTGATGATGGGCGAAGAATCAATCTCACCAACACCAAGGGCGAGCCTTTCATAAAAGTGCGCGATCTGGCAGAGGGCAATCCAAACGTTGCGTCATCTCTTGGCCTGGGCAATTCTCCATCGGTTTTCACAACTTTGATGGATCTGCGGGACAATCTTCTGCGCAACGATGCCAAGGCGATTTCAGAAGAAAACCTCAAAATGGTCGACGAAGATCTCAATCGAATACTTAAATTGCATGCAGAGGTAGGAACCAAGAGCAATCGCGTTACTGCTACCAAAGAAAAACAGGAAAATATTTCTTTAAACCTAAAGAAAATGCTGTCAAGTGTCGAAGACATAGATATGGCTGGAGCTATCGTCCGGATGACTGAACTGGAAACTGCTTATCAGGCAGCACTACAGACAGGAGCAAGGGTGATGCAGACAACCTTGATGGAATTTCTCAGATAAGCGAAGGAAATAAGCGTTAAGTATGAATCTTTCCACATCAAGATTTGGAAAAATTAGCATTGCTGATGAAGAGATCATAACCTTCCAAGAGGGCCTGCTGGGCTTTGAGGATTACCATCGATATGTTGTTTTCAATACGGATGACGGAAGCCCGTTCCGTTGGTTGCAATGTGTTGATGATGGGAATCTGGCGTTCGTAATTATTGAGCCCCTGAGCTTCATGTTCGAATACGATATTGAAATCTCAGATTCGGATGCGGAATTTATTGCTCTCAAACGTGCTGAAGATGCTGTCCTGTATGTCATAGTTTCAATTCCACAGAATCCGAAAGATATGACAGCCAATCTTCAGGGTCCGCTGGTGATCAATGCCGCCAATCGCAAAGGCCGGCAGGTCATTTCAGGCAACAGTCGTCACTCGGTTAAAGCACGCATTCTTGATGAAATGGAAAAACGTGCTGCCAAGATGAAAGAGATCCAGGATTCTCTCGATTCCGATCAAAAGGATGGTGAGGGATAATGCTGGTACTGGCCAGAAAGATTAATGAAAAGATCATTATTGGTGACGATGTCGAAATCGTGCTGGTCGATATTGGTAAAGACCAGGTCAAAATTGGTATTAATGCCCCGCGAAATGTAAAGGTTCATCGCTGGGAAGTTTATGAAGAAATCCAGAAAGAAAACAGGGAAGCAGCTAAGATCACCTCTCTTGATCCGCTTAAGAACCTGCCTCAGGATATTCTTAAAAACTTTGGAAAAAAAGATATTAAAGCTAAAAACAAAGATAAATGAAGAAAAACGGAGATAATGAATTTTAATTAGTGATAATCGTCGGAAATAGGGCTAACGTTAGGGGAGTCAGAATTCCGATGGAGTATGTAGAACGGGGAAAAATAAAGCTTCGAAGCAGATAAAAAACGGATTTAACCCCAACTAGTCATGGAGGCAAACCTATGGCCCTGCGTATTAACACAAACATAACGGCTCTAAATGCGCATAGCAATCTGGTGAGAAACGACAGCAGATTGTCTAGCTCAATCGAGCGCCTTTCGTCAGGCTTAAGAATTAACCGAGCATCAGATGATGCCGCTGGCCTGACGGTTTCCGAGAAGCTTCGCACTCAGGTGCGGGGTATTAATCGGGCCATCATGAATGTCCAGGATGGAATCAGTCTTATTCAAACAGCCGAAGGCGCGCTGAATGAAACCCACAGCATGTTACAGCGCATGCGTGAACTTGCTCTGCAGTCAGGTAACGACACCCTTACCACTTCTGACAGACTCGAAATTCAGAAAGAAATCGCTCAGCTCAAAGAAGACATCAACAGAATTTCTTACGGTACTGAATTCAATACCAGAAAACTGCTTGATGGCAGTGGAACTGCTAAAATTTCCACCAGTGATCCCAAGAACCTCGATCCAGTCGTTTCTGGCGAGGTATTAACCTTTTCTGATTTCTCTGTAGTGGTGTGGCCGAAGTCCGAATACATACCAGGGGTTGGTATGAAGGTCTACGACGGCACTCCTGAACGGCAGCACTCAAACATTTTTACTACCGTTGAAGGCGAAATCGCAACTGGCAGCACCACTTTGCAATCATTGTCAAATTTCTATGATTCAAATGGTCATTTTATTCTCGATCTGCCGCAGACTTTGTTTTTGCAGGGCGATAACAGCCAGGGCGAAATCGTGGTCAGCAAAGACCTTACCCTGAATCAGTTGTCCGAAAGAATTCAGGCAGCCATGACTGAAGACCAGCTTGGCAAGGGTCTGCACTTTGAAGGTTCAGAATCACTGTTTATGACTTATGGTGAAAACAATGGTCAGATTCTGGTAACCTCAGGCCGCAACGGTGAACTGGGCCGCATCAATTTTACCGGCGAAGAAAGCCTGGTTAAAGCGCTTGGTTTTCAGCAGGTCGTTGCTCCCGAAGATCCGGTTTATTCAATTGCCGTAACCAATCTTGGTGTTCCTTATGGCGAAAGACAGACCATGACCACTCAGATTGCCGGTCATCGAGCCGCTGGTCTTATCGAAGGCATTGATCTTACTTTTGAACCGCCGCTTTCTGCCCGTGTAGATTCAATTTCTGCTACCATGGGCATTTCAATTGCCGCCGGTTTCAACTTCGATGTTGATGATTCCACTTCAGCAGCGGGTACTGTAACAATTACCGTTGCCAGCGGCGTTTTCAGCATGAGTCAGATTGCCTCGATTATGAACGCCGATCTGACTAATGCAAACAGCCTGGTAAGAGCAAGAATCAACGATCATTATGCCATTGAATTCTACACGCTCAACACTGGTTCAGCAGCTTATGTCTCAATCAGCTCTACTACTGATGCGACAAACCCGCTCGGTATTGCCAATGGCCGATATACTGGCTCCGGTGGTAACCCGGGTGTGGCAAAAGCCTATGATTTGATCAACAGCTTTGATTTCTCACAGGCGGGTCTTACCGACATTATTTTCACTGTTACCGACCAGCATTCTGCTACTTCGGCGACAACCATTACCCTTACCGGTAACTATACTGCAGGCGGTCTCAATTCACTGGTCGAAGCCATCAATATGCAGATTGGCGCAAACAACCTGCGCATCGTTGCCGAAAACAGCAATGGCGTTCTTGCTTTCCGATCTCTGGAAACAGGTGTGCAGTCGAACTTCACCATTGCCGATGCCGGTGGTGGTCAGAACGTTTCAGTTGGTCTGAGAATGTATGAACAGACCACCAGTTCAGGCTTTGACGGTAATCCAACCAATCAGAATTTCGCCTATGACCAGGCTTCAAGCAGGTTTGGCTATGTCATAGCCGAAAGCACTGCATCTGTCGGAGTGGACAATCTCTCGTTCTATATTGCTGACCTTGATGGCAACGGCATGGTTATAACATTTAGCGCTGCAGATGCGATGAGTGGCAACTCGTTCAGGTCACTGGTAGAAATCGCTAACCTGGTTAACTCTCAAGCCAGCACTCAGGGCGTAAAGGTTAATGCAGAAATTAACACTGTAGCTCAGACTATTCGATTCTTTTCCACCATTCCAGGTAAAGACGGCAAGGTTGTTATGACCGAGTTGGGCAGTCCAGATTCACTCAACACGATCAAAAAGATATTTGATATTGATCCGGTCGCTTATGAGAATGGTGTTGGTCAGTATGCATTTACCATGCATATGAAAGATACTTCGATTCAGTTCCAGATTGGGCCGAATCAGGGTCACACCGCTAAAGCCAACATCATCAGAACTGATTGCCGGGCATTGGGCATCGAAGATCTTGATCTTACCACGGTTAAATCATCTGAAATCGCAATTGGTCTGATCGATAAAGCTTTGCAGCGCATTTCTTCAGAACGTGCCAAATTGGGTGCCATTGAAAACCGCATGAATTACACAAATAATAGTTTGCGTGTGGCTCTGCAGAATATGACCGCATCAGAATCTCGAATCAGAGACGTCGATATGGCTGCCGAAGTCATTGAAATGACCCAGTCTCAGATTTTGCAGCAGGCAAGTAATGCTATGGTTGGACAGGCCAACGTTTCAGCCCAGTCCGTTCTAGACCTGCTCAGATAAAAGTATAATACATAGGTTTGCACCGGGTTGCCTGCGGGCAACCCTTTTCTTTTGCCTGATTCTTTGTCCTGGTTGCGCAACAAGGTTGCGGTTACGCAATAGGTTGCGTTTATTTCACTGGGTTTCATTTGTGAAAAAAGTCTCCAGGCTATGCTTTGGTCATATTTTGCTTGAGTTGGCACAGTTTCTGCGTTACCCAAAGCAAAATTTTTTTAAAGGAGATTTCAAAATGAGCGCGTCTGTAGAAAAAATCAATTCAATTAATTTTCAGGAAAGCGTTGGCCAGGGAACGGTTCTGGTAGATTTCTGGGCACCCTGGTGCGGGCCCTGCCAGATGCAGTTGCCGATTCTTGAAAAAGTTGCCCAGAGGGTTGGTGAAAAGGCTAAAATAGCAAAGCTTAACGTTGAAGAAAGTCCTGATATTGCAGCAAAATTCAACATTTTTTCAATACCTACCCTGATTGTTTTCAAAGGTGGGCAGCCGGTAAAGGTTTTTCAGGGTCTGCAGACTGAAGAAACTTTAGTTAACGCAGTATCCTAAGGAGATTCAGCATGAAGATTCTAATCGTAGGTGGGGTTGCCGGTGGGGCGAGCGCGGCGGCCAGAGCCAGAAGGCTCAGCGAAGATGCAGAAATTATTCTTTTTGAGCGTGGAGAACACATTTCTTTTGCCAATTGCGGCTTACCTTATCATGTAAGCGGTGTAATCGACAATCGCGAAAATTTGCTGGTTACCACTCCCGAGATCATGAAAAGCAAGTTTGCCATTGATGTTCGCATTTTCAATGAAGTGCTTAACATCAATCGCGAAAAAAAGCAGATTACCGTAAAAAATCTGCAGAAAAACGAAGAATACGTTGAATCATATGATCATTTAATTCTAAGTCCGGGGGCTGCACCGTTCAAGCCGCCGATTCCAGGCGCTGACAGCCCGAATATTTTCTCGTTGCGGAATCTTGAAGACATGGATCGGATCAAATCGGTCGCCGAAGGCAGTAAGGATGCTCTGGTGATTGGTGGTGGCTACATTGGTCTTGAGATGACTGAATCTTTGCGCCACATGGGCATCAATGTTGTGCTGGTTGAACTGGCACACCAGGTAATGGGGCCATCTGACCCTGAAATGGCTGCAATGTTGCATACCGAAATTGAGATGCAAGGGGTCAAGCTTAAGCTGGGTCAGTCGGTAACATCGTTTGAACCGTCCGGCAAGCGTCTTAAAGCAACATTAAGTTCGGGTGAAAAGCATGAAGTTGATTTGGCAATCATGGCTATCGGCGTCAGGCCCGAAAACAAACTTGCAAAAGAAGCCGGGCTCGAAATCGGCAAAACTGGAGGCATCAAGGTTAACAGCTTCATGCAGACCAGTGATCCGGCGATTTATGCGGTAGGCGATGCTGTTGAAGTTACTGATCTGATGAGCGGTCAGCCTGCTTTGATTCCGTTAGCCGGGCCGGCAAACCGACAGGGTCGTATTGCCGCCGACAACATTTTGGGAATGAAGCGTGAATACCGCGATACTCAGGGCTCTGCCATATGCAAAGTATTTGATTTAACTTTTGCCATGACTGGCTTGAGCGAAAAGCAGGCAGTTAAAAATTCAATTAAATTTGATAAGGTATTTGTCCATCCCGCCAATCATGCGAGTTATTATCCGGGCGCTACTTCAATTTCGTTGAAAGTGTTGTATGATCCTGAAAATGGAAAAGTGCTTGGCGCGCAGGCAGTTGGCCTTGAAGGGGTTGATAAGCGTATCGATGTTCTTGCGGTTGCGATAAGGGCAGGTTTAACCGTTTATGACCTCGAAGAGCTTGAACTTTGTTATGCTCCGCCTTACGGTTCGGCAAAAGATCCGGTCAATTATGCGGGTATGGTTGCGGCAAACCTGCTTCGAGGTGCTTCAGAGCATTTTCATGTTGCCGACATCGAAAAATTCGGTGGCCGAAAACGACTTCTCGATGTCAGAACTACTGAAGAAGTTATGGCTGGTGCCATTCCGGGTGCCATGCATATTCCTCTGCATGAAATTCGTGAGCGTATTGGCGAGCTTTCGCCTGATAAAGAATACATGGTTTATTGCCAGGCTGGCTTAAGAGGGTATCTGGCTTATAGAATCCTTAAACAGAAAGGCTTTTCGGTTTCCAATCTTGATGGCGGTTACAAAACCTATAGCATGGTTCATAAGAATGCCATTTATGATAAGGCGCAAATGACCGATGATGCCGGCGGCGAAAAAGAATTGCAGCTTGAAAGTAGTGAAGCGCAGCTGCAGATTGTGGCGCAGATAGATGTTTCCGGGCTCCAGTGTCCGGGGCCAATCAGCAAATTGCGGGAAGCGGTAGATAAGATTAACAAGGGGCAGGCTATTGAAGTTATTGCCACTGATCCTGGTTTTGCTGCAGATGTGCCGGCCTGGTGCCGCTCGACTGGCAACCAGTGTGTTTCGATTGACAAGATTGCCGGTGGAAAATTCAAGGCAGTAGTAAGGAAAGTTGGAAAGCTTGAATGCACCGCTTTGACTACCTGCCAGAAGAAAATGACCAATGTTATTTTCAGCAATGATCTTGATAAGGCCATGGCCGCATTGATTATCGCCAACGGGGCTGCGGCAGCCGGTTATGAAACTACTCTGTTCTTCACCTTCTGGGGCTTGAGCCTGTTGCGCAAAGAATCTGAAAAGCCGATTGAAAAGAATCTGGTTGAAAAGATGTTTGGAATGATGTTGCCCAAGGGTGTTGATGGTCTGAAGCTTTCAAAAATGCATATGGGTGGCATGGGAACAATGATGATGCATAAAGTCATGAGTGACAAGCATGTGACATCTTTGAAAGATCTGCTCAAGACTGCTGTTGATAATAAGGTTAGGCTTGTCGCCTGCTCAATGAGCATGGATGTAATGGGAATCAAAGAGTCTGAACTCATCGAAGGCGTTGAAATTGGCGGAGTTGCAATGTATATCGATGAATTGAGCAAGAGCACTTCTGGTCTTTTCATCTGATCTAATAAAAATTTCAAAAAAATATTTGTTTGGGCCGGCCGTGGTGCCGGCCCGGTTTTTTGTGTTGCAAACGATTGCAGCGTTTTATAATGAATTGCATTTGCAAGAGTTTGTAGACCCAAAAGCGTGGATCAAGACGCCACATTCACTAATGCGGGTGACAAAAAATATTCGTAGGGATCGGCCACTGCGCCGACCTGCAATAAAGCCCGAGAATGCGACGAAAAATATGTGGCTGGTATAAGAACACAAAGAATTTCAAGATTTTGAAACGCAATTGAATACACAATCGCTTTGCTTTATTAAAATGAAAATTGGATTGATCCGATAAAATTATATAAAATTGATGAAAATTAGATAATTTTAGTATAAAAACGAAGCAATTTTTTAAAAATTGCCTTTAATCTTAAAAATGGCTGAAAAATAGGCCGAAAGGATGTGGGGGCTAATGTCGATAGACCTAATAGACGAGGAAAAATAGGCTGTTTTGACCGAAGCAGTAAATAGAAAGGAGGCATTAGGCGAATTGTAAAAAAGAAACCGGTCTGAAAAATTAAGGAGATTCAGTGCAAGGATGCGCTGGAAGACGACAATCAAGGAGGAAACTTATGTCGTTGCGAATCAATCAAAATGTCCTGTCAATTCAAACCTACTCGAGTCTTTCTCAGACTAATAACCGGCTTGAAAAATCGATTCAGAAGCTCAGTTCAGGCTTAAGAATCAACTCAGCCGCCGACGATGCAGCCGGGCTGGCAATCAGCGAAAAAATGCGTCGGCAGATCAGAGGCCTCAATCGCGCCGCACTGAATGCTCAGGATGGCATATCGATGATTCAGACCGCCGAAGGCGCGCTGAATGAAACCCAGGGTATTGTGCAGCGAATGCGTGAACTGGCGATTCAGGCTTCAAACGATACGCTTACCAGTAATGACCGCCTCGAAATTCAAAAAGAGGTTAATCAGCTGCGCGACGAAATCGACCGCATTTCCCGCTCTACCGAGTTCAATACCAAAAAACTTCTCGATGGCAGTCAGTCATCATCAATCAGTTCAACTTCCAGACATGTTAAAGGTGTCGTAGTTGGAAACACCAATGGAGGAGGGGACTATGATATCAGCATTGCTCTTCTGAACGGTGGAATTTCGCAGATGCAGAGGTCACAGATTTTCACCGATGGCGCGGGAAATCTGGCGAAGGGTAGTACCAAGCTTGAAGACATCTCTCAATTCTACAACGATGACGGAGTCTTTGTTTTGACCAGTCCTCAGAAAATGACCATATCGGGTAACTCTGATTCTGTAGAATTCACGGTTGACGGGAAAATGACTCTCGATCAGCTGGCAGCTGAACTGCAGCAGGCTTTGAGCGGTTCGAGCAAGCTCGGAATTGACAATTCAACTGCCGGGGTAGTTGGAACTGCTCAAACAGGTGTAACTGGTCTTGGAGGTTATATTCAGGTTGTTTCTGGTTCCGCTGGTGACCGGGGTGACTTTTCGGTTGCCGGTCCACAGGAACTGATCGATGCCCTTGGCCTTTCAACGGTTAGAGAATCTGCAGACGCTCTTGTACAGTTGACTCTTACCGATGCTTACGGCAATGTCAGTAATGTTCGAACGAGCAGTGATCGTGCTTCTGGCCTGCTCGAGGGAATAGATGTTCAGTTTGCTTCTCAGGCGGCTCAAATTGCTGGGGTTGGCGGGTTGCAGTCAGGACTGACACTTTCGGCTGATCAGACTTTTCAGATTTCCGCCGGCGGCCAGGTTGCCACGGTTACCATTTCTGCGGGAGACTGGAGTCTGGAAGGTATTGCCCGTTCAATAAATGCTCAGACTTCTGGTATATCGGGTATGGATACTGCGGTTGTTGATGGAGAGTTGAGAATCACATTTGTTCCAACAACTGTTACAATTGGTTCAACTATCAACATAGGTGCTGCCGCGGCAGATGAGATCGGTATTCAGAACGGTTTGTTCAGTGGCTTTGTCGATGGCAGCAAAGATCAGAGCAAGGTAATTGAAGGTTTCAGTATGTATCGTGTTGCAACTGCAACTGCTGTTGTTTTCAGTGTTGGTGACGGGGTCGATTCGTTCGGTTTTACCGCATTCACCACCATGTCTGTAGCAACCTCTGCGGATTTCTTTGAAATCGGAGATTTCAAGGCTGACGTAAATGGTCAGCTGTCAGCAAACAACGTTGATGTAAGGCTTGATGCAGTTAACGGTTCTCTCGCATTTACCGCTCTTCGGGTTGGTCAGGAAAATGTTGATGCTGGATCGCCGGTCGCCAGCCGGGTTGTTCTCAATATTGGTGATGCGCAGACTTTGAATGACTTTGGTTTGAAGAACGGAACCAGTAAGGGCAGTGGTGACACCAACTTCAGATTGCATATTGTTGATAACAAGCCACAATTCCAGATTGGTGCCGATCCTGGCCAGAATATGCAGGTTTCGATGGGCGATATGTCTTCAAATGCCCTGGGCGTGAACAACCTGGATATGACAACAGTTAAGGGTGCTCAGGAAGCTCTGGTAAGAATAAATAAGGGCCTCGACCTTATTTCATCAGAAAGGTCAAAACTTGGAGCTTTCCAGAATCGGTTGGAATACGCAATCAACAACATCAGAAACACTTCAAGCAATCTTACTTCTGCAGAATCGCGCATTAGAGATGCCGATATTGCCATGGAAATGATCGAATTCACGAGAAATCAGATTGTCGCTCAGTCTGGTACTGCAATGCTGGCTCAGGCCAACATGCTGCCACAGAGTGTACTCTCGCTTCTCGGACAGTAATTGAACATTTAAGACTTGTTCTTTTGCCTGCCACAGCTTTGCTGGTGGCAGGCTTTTAAAATTTTAGTAAATTGCAGAATTTGAGGTGTTTAATCGTGAAAATTGACCATGAAGGCTATAAAATGCCTGAATTTGCCAAATTCTATCTTAATAAAATATGCATGGCTGACCGATAAGAAATGGAGCCTGTTAGTAAAGGCTCTGGTGCAAGGAAGCACGGTTTGCAAGATTCATGGAGGAATCGCGTGATAGTTTCTGCAATTTTTAAATGGTTAACTGCCCGAAAAAATTTTAAGTTCTGGCAGAAATGTTGCCATTCCTTCAATAAATCCCAATCGTATAAATTCATCAATGATGCTGTTTCTACGGGTAAAATCAAAGTGAAAAATTAATTTTTAAAAAACTGCTTGACTGAATAGCGGTTTTAAATAACATTAATTTTTCAGGCGCAAGGACGCGCAATGGATGATTCATGGAGGAATCGCATGTTTTTTTCTGCTATGCTGGTTTTGGTCTCTGCTCGAATTATTTTCAGTTTCGGCAGAAATCTTGCTGATCTTTCCACAATTCTCTACTGCGTAAATTATTTTAAATTTTTGTTTATGCAGGATAAATCCAAATAATAATTTAATTCTGGCAAAGACTGCATGATCTTTCTGCAGCTTTCAATATTTTATTCTCAAGGCGCAAGGACGCGCAAGAGATGATTCACGGAGGAATCAAAAATGTCATTACGTATTAATCAGAACGTTCTTTCCATTCAAACTTACGGAAACCTTACCCAGACATCGAATCGACTTGAAAAGTCGATTGAAAAGCTCAGTTCGGGCTTGCGAATAAACAGAGCGGCCGACGATGCGGCTGGTCTTGCGATCAGCGAAAAGATGCGGCGCCAGATCAGAGGTCTTAGCCGGGCGATTTTAAATGCCCAGGATGGTGTTTCGATGATTCAGACCGCAGAAGGCGCTCTGAATGAAACCCACAGCATATTGCACCGCATGCGCGAGCTGGCTGTTCAGTCTTCTAACGACACTCTTACCAGCAATGACCGTCTGGAGATTCAGAAAGAAGTGGTGCAACTCAAGGACGATCTTAATCGAATCGCACGCAACACTGAATTTAATACAAAAAAGCTGCTTGATGGCAGTCAGACTGCTCTGATAAGTTCGAGCTCAAATTATATCAAGGGTATTGTTTCCGGTTATCCTAAAGACAGTGCCGGTGATTATGACGTCAGTATCGCTTTGTTAAGTGCGGGTATTTCGCAGATGCAGCGGTCTCAGATTTTTACGATCAACGATGAGAATGCCAATCTGGCTCAGGGCACAACTCAGCTTCAGAGCATTTCACAATTCTACAATTCAAATGGTGTTTTCATTCTCGACACACCCCTGGCTTTGACTATCAATGGAAACTCTCGAACAACTTCGATTCAGCTCGATGCTCAGATGACCGTCGATAACGTCGCTGCAGCCATTCAGAATGCTATCAGCAGCGAAAGCGGTCTTGGTATAAAAAACTCAAAAACCTTAATGGTAAATACTGCTCAGACCGGAATTGCCGGGTTGGGCGGCTATCTTGAAGTAATTTCCGGCAGCATTGGGGAGTCGGGAGAGATTTCTTTCTGCGGTGATCAGCAGGTAATTGATGCTCTGGGTTTATCAGTCAGTCGTGCCGCTGAGAATAATCGGGTTGAAATGACTTTGCGCGACAGTTTCGGCAATCTTCGCCAGATAAAAACTGAAAGCAACCGGGGGGTGGGCCTGCTCAATGGCATTGACATAAATTTTGAGTCGCAGGCGGCACAAATCGCCGGGATATCAGGTCTTGAATCGGGTTTATATTTCTCTGCCCCTGAAACTTTCTTCGTTGGGGTTGGTGGAGATAACGTTTCTGTAAGCGTTCAGGCAGGATACTGGACCATGGAAGGACTTGCTAGAAGCTTCAATCATCAGATTCTTACCGCAATAGATGGTGGAGCAAGTGATTTGATGGGGCTTTCCGCTGCAGTAGTCGAAGGCGAAATCAGATTTTCCTATGACCGGCCGGCTACCGCTGCTGCCAGCGTTGGAACTGCAATTACCATATCCAGCTCGACCAACAGTGTTCTTGGGTTCCTGAATGGAACATATTCCGGTTTCGTTGATGGGCAAAAAGACTCAACCAAAATTGAATGGGGCTTTACCACCTATCGAAGCGACACGGCACTTCAAACAAATGCGGTTGATCTTAAATTAAGCGATGGTGTTGGCACGGTAACGGTCAGGGTAATTTCGGCAATTTCATCTTCGGCGGCTGGTTCGGTAACTGCCGCAGATATGATCAGATTTATCAATTTCCAGGCTACGATTAACGATCAGCTTACTCAGGCTACGGTTGCCATAAGAGTTGATCAGATTGGCGGAACTATGGCCTTTACTTCGCTGCGTGTCGGAACGCAGAATCTTGATGCGGCAGCAGCTTATACAAGTATGATTTCTCTCGAAGTTACAGATACGGCGGGTGGAACTATTGCCGCCGGTGACAGTTTCATGCTTCAGATGGGCATGTCGGAAGGCACTACCAAAGGTGCCGGAGACAAGAACTTCAGGTTGCATGTGGTTAACAATACTCCGCAGTTCCAGATCGGGGCTGATCAGGGTCAGAGCATGGACGTATCAATGTCTGACATGAGTGCCGCCGCGCTTGAAGTCGATAAGCTTGATCTGACTACGGTGGCAGGTTCGCAAAGAGCCATTGGAAAACTAAATCGGGCAATTGACATGGTTTCGGCAGAAAGATCCAAGCTTGGCGCTTTCCAGAATCGCCTGGAATATGCAATCAATAACCTGCGCGGCACTCACTCAAATCTTTCTTCGGCAGAATCACGCATCAGAGATGCAGATATCGCACAGGAAATGATCGAATTCACCAGAAACCAGATCGTTTCACAATCAGGCACTGCAATGCTGGCTCAGGCAAATCTGATCCCGCAGGGAGTCCTACAGCTGCTGCAATAATAAAAAAACATTTAATTAGCAAAAGACTAAATCTTACACAATCTGTTTCTGGCATTCAATCAGCAAATTTGATTATGCATTCGAATCACCAGATTTGATAAATATACGCATTTGCAAAACTGATTATTGGAATTAAAAGAAATTAGATCTGAGCTGTTTGTCGTATTCTATGTTCCCAGCTGCCCAGGCCAGGCCGGAGCAGCTGGGAACGTCAGCCAGATCTGAGCTTGCCAGATTGCCGTGCGGTGGGTGAGTTTTCCGATTTCCGGTTGCGCAAGGATGCGTGGCCAGAAAAAGATTCATGGAGGAATCGGAGGTGTCGCTTAGAGTTAACCAGAATGTTCTGGCTATGGGTATCTACGAGTCGGTCGCGCAAACGTCGAGTCGGCTTGAGAAGTCTATTCAGAAACTCAGTTCGGGACTGAGAATTGATTCTGCTGCCGATGATGCGGCTGGGTTATCCATCAGCGAAAAAATGAGAAGACAGATATGTGATCTGAACCGGGGGGTTTAAATTCCCAGGATGGCATATCAATGCTTCAGACAGCAGAAGGGGCTTTGAATGAAACCCCCAATTCAACGAATGTGCGAGGTGGCGATTCAATCATAGAACGACACCCTTGCCAGCAATGATCGGGTAGAGATTCAGAAAGAGATCGTCCAGCTCAAGGATGATCTCAATCGAATTGCCAGAAATGCGGGATTCAATACAAAAAAGCTCCTCGATAGCAGTCAAACTGCATTGATAAGCGCCAGTAGTCTTGGTATTGAAAATTTAAGAGTTGCTCACAGGGGGTGCTGTAGTCATTAGGCTGATAATATGATCAATCAAAAATTTAATTAAGGAAACCTGCCTCTTTGCTTTTCGTTACGCAGGGAAGCTATTAAAAGATTCATGGAGGAATCATTATGTCGTTACGAATCAATCAAAATGTTTTGTCAATCAATACCTATTCCTCGGTTGCCCAGACTTCTTCGCGTCTGGAAAAATCGATTCAGAAGCTGAGTTCGGGTTTGCGGATCAATGGTGCAGCTGATGATGCTGCGGGTCTTGCAATCAGCGAAAAAATGCGGCGCCAGATAAGGGGCTTGAGTCGTGCAGTTTTGAATGCCCAGGATGGCATTTCCATGGTTCAAACCGCTGAGGGGGCACTGAATGAAACCCAGAGCATATTGCAGCGAATGCGTGAACTGGCTATTCAGTCGTCGAATGACACGCTGACCAGTAATGACCGGCTTGAGATTCAAAAAGAGGTGGTTCAGCTACGCGACGATCTGAACAGAATTGCGAGGAACACGGAGTTCAACACGAAAAAGCTGCTGGATGGCAGTCAGGCCGCTCTGATCAGTGCCAGCAGCAACTCGGTGAAGGGGTTGGTGAGTGGCTCCATAACCCAGGCGGGCGGTGACTATGATGTTGATATAACGCTGTTGAAGGGTGGTATTGCAGAAATGCAGCGTTCGCAAATTTTTACGCTCAACGACGGCACGGGAGCACTGGCATCCGGGGGAACAAAACTGCAGAGCATTGCGCAATTCTATGATTCGAATGGGGTGTTTGTTCTGGATACTCCGCAAATTCTCACGTTGAATGGCAATGGAGAGACAACGACAATAAACCTTGATGGCCAGATGACTCTCGACAATCTGTCAGCGGAAATTCAGAATGCAATGGGCAGTAAGTCGGGGCTCGGAATAGATAACTCGCGAACTGCAACGGTAAATACTATTCAAACAAAAGTTGCTGGCCTGGGTGGTTACATACAGATCATTTCTGGCAGCATTGGAAGCAGTGGTCGGGTTTCTCTGGCATCAGACCAGAAAGTCGTTGATGCACTTGGATTTTCAATAAGTCGTGAAGCAGTTGACAACCGGGTTGAAGTCGTTCTCAGTGATAATTTCGGCAATACCAGAAAAGTAAAAACTGAGGGAAATGTTGCATCTTCTCTACTGGACGGTATAGACGTGAAATTTACTTCACAGGCCGCTCAGGTGGCCGGAACCCATGGTCTTGAAGCCGGGATCAATATCACCGGAGCAGCATCCACCTTTATCATAAGTGCAGGGCAGAGTCAGGTTACCATTACAGTCGGGTCGGGGCTGTGGAGTATGGAAGGCCTGGCGAGATCGATCAACTCAGGAATATCTGCGGCTGGCATCGACGGTCTAAATGCGTCGGTTG
Source organism: Candidatus Methylomirabilis sp. (assembly GCA_020722725.1). Taxonomy (GTDB): domain Bacteria; phylum Muiribacteriota; class Ozemobacteria; order Ozemobacterales; family Ozemobacteraceae; genus DYKG01. The sequence continues at coordinate 1,101 of DYKG01000022.1, read as the reverse complement.
TTGAGGGGGAACTGCGTCTGAGCTATGAGCGTCCCGCCTCGGTTTCAGCGACGGTTGCCAATACGGTAACGATTGCAAATGTCATTTCTCAGGCAGCGACGCTGGGTTTCCTGGCGGGAACTTACAGCGGTTTCGTGGATGGTCGAAAAGACGAAACGGTGGTTCGCTGGGGTTTCAGCCGCTATATGGCTACTGCGGCGGGAGATATAACCATAACGGTTGGCGATGGGATAAATTCAGCACAATTGGTTATCAGTCTGGTAACCACAGCAACGACCGCTGATATGATTGATTTCATAAATTTTCAGGCCAGTGCAAACAGTCTTTTTGAAACAAATTCAGTGGCGGTAAGACTCGATCAGGTCGGAGGCGCGATGGCCTTTACCTCGACCAGGGTGGGCAGAGAAAACCGGGATAACGCAGTTGCCTATACAAGTCTGGTCAGTATTTCAATAAATGGCGCGGCGGCAGATGAGGTGTTCATCAACTCTAGCCTTGGCTTGTGGGATGGCACGGTGAAAGGTGCCGGTGACAAGAATTTCAAACTTCATGTCGTTGATAACGAACCTCAGTTCCAGATTGGTGCCGACCAGGGTCAGACGATGAAAATCAATATTTCGAATATGTCTGCAGAGGCTCTGGGAATTGAAGATATTGATCTGACAACTGTATCCAGGGCCGAAGAGGCAATTGGAAAGCTCAACAAAGCGATCGATATTGTTTCGGGCGAACGCTCAAAACTTGGATCTTATCAGAATCGCCTTGAATACGCGATCAATAACCTGCGCAATACTCACAGCAATCTCAGTTCTTCAGAATCCAGAATAAGAGATGCTGACATTGCCATGGAAATGATCGAGTTCACCCGCAACCAGATTATCAGCCAGTCTGGTACGGCGATGCTGGCGCAGGCGAACACTATTCCCCAGGGAGTTCTGCAGTTGCTTGGGTAAGAAATAATTTAAACAAACAATTTTTTGAAAGGCGGTGGTGCTTTTGGGCTTTGTTTCTAAATAACGCAGGGATGCGTTTATCCAGTTCTATTTGATTCATGGAGGAATCATTATGTCGTTACGAATCAATCAAAATGTTTTGTCAATC
>DYKG01000064.1 GCA_020722725.1 Candidatus Methylomirabilis sp. | reverse complement strand
AAGTAGAGGTTGCATTACCGTGATAGATACAGGTTACCTTTCTGCCATAGGCATCAGATTCAATCGGAACAAACTGATAAGATTTGCTTGAACCGGTTGACGGACAGATCGGAAGGCGCTTTTGAGCCAGATATGGCTTGAGCTCATCTATGCTACTGGGGTAATGGCGGTTTTCGATGTTATAAAGTTCGGTGGTTCTGGTAAGAAGAGCAGAAAATTCAAAACACTTGCTCTGTTTGGCGCGTTCGCGAACTTCACGAAAGTGGGGAAGAGCCATGGCAGCGAGAATACCGATGATTGCGATTACAATCATCAATTCAATCAAAGTGAAGCCTTTATTAATTTTTTTCATAATAACCCCCACCTCGATTATACAGCCATGAGAAATATTTTGCAAATTAATTGTTTATCGATTACCATATCCTAAAGACTAAAAAGGATAGCTCTAGGTGTCTATGGTTAAAAGAAAATCGCTTATTGTTTTATTGTTGGCAACTGCGCTGGCTACCGGCTGTGTTCCCGTTAAGTTTCAGTTCGACCAGGAATTTGGCGGATCGGGTTCTTCGAAGGGGCAATTCTTAAGTGCAACCAACCTTGAACTGAACAAGCATGGCGAACTGGTTGTCGGCGATAATGGCAACAGCCGTTATCAGATTATCAGGTCCGACGGGTCAGTTAAATTGATGGCTGGAGAAGCGGGTCGAGAAGGCTACAAACTTCTTGGAATGAGCGGCATTGGAGTTAATGCCCTGACCGACGACGTCTGGGTATGCGATCAACGCGGCAATAAAATCGTCAGATTCGATCCCGAAGGTAAACCTAACATGAAGATTACCGCCCAGGTTAAATACCCGATGGACGTGGCGATCGACCGCAATGGCGATGCCTATGTAGTCATGGCCAAGAATCCCAAGATTCATAAATACACATCTGAAGGCCAGTTCGTTGAAGCAATCGGCGGAACCGGCAAGACAGCGCTCATTTTCCCAACATCGATTCTAATTAACGACAGTAATATTTTCGTATCTGATTACGGCGGAAAGAGAATTCTTAAACTCGATAAAAATGGAAATTTCGTTTCTGAATTCAAAGAAAAGGGCGAATACGAAGAAATGAAGGGTCCGTGCAGTCTGCACATAGACAAAGACGGCAACATGTACATCCTGGATCTTGGCGAAGTGCCGGTGGTGCAGCTGGGTCCAGACGGCAAGCTTATTTCCAAGATCGGTGATTTTGGCAATGATGCCGGCAAATTCATTTATCCGGTTGGCGTAGTGGCCAAATCAGAAGATGAAATCTTCATTCTTGACAGCAGCCGCAACAAAATTCTTAAATTCAAAAAGAAACCTGAATAATTAATTTTTAAGACCGCCGCCATGAAAATCATAAAATTCCTGATTATCATGGCTGCTTTGCTTTTAGTTGGCTCTGCCGGATTCATAGGTGGCGGTTTCATGTGGTATCAGGAAATGTCGCAACCGCCTTCAGATAGAAAAGACTGCCGCATATTTGTCGAATCGGGCTCAAATACCCGGCAGATCGCTCAGATACTGAAAGAAAACCGGGTTATCAGCAGTGCCTTTCTTTTTCGTCTCTACATAAGATTTCTTGCAGTAGATCAACGTCTTCGCCCGGGAAGCTATTTTTTTGCGGCAGGTGAAAGCCTTGAAAATGTAATCTACAAACTGCTTCAGGGGACTTTAAAAACCGTACCGGTTACGATTCCTGAGGGCACAACCAACCGCCAGGTCGCGGCAATTCTTGAAAGCGCCGGAATCTGCAACAGCTCTGATTTTTTGGAAGCCTGCGGCGATCCTCAGTTAATTGGCAGGGTTTTCTCAACCTGGGATCTGATTCCGGCAAGCGAAGGCCTGCTTTTTCCCGATACCTATTATTTTAACCGCCCCACCCCGGCAGCAAAGGCCGCTGAAAGGATGCTCAGGCTGACCAGATTTCAAACCGAAACAATTTTCAAAGAACTTCAAACGGGCATTTCAATTTATGAAGCCTGCATTCTTTCGTCGATCGTTGAAAAAGAAGCAGCAAAGAAGGATGAACGGCCTTTGATTGCCTCAGTTTTTTACAATCGGCTGAAAAACTCGATCAGGCTTGAATCCTGTGCAACGGTTATTTATGCTCATGGGTATCACAAAGACAGACTTTTATATGAAGATTTGAAAATTGATTCACCATTCAACACCTATCTTTACGCGGGGCTGCCCCCTACCCCGATTTCAAATTTTGGGGCCGACTCGATGCGGGCAGTTGCACACCCCGCTAAAACCGATTATCTTTACTTCGTTTCCGATGGCAGGAAGGGTCACAGATTTTCTACCAACCTGCAGGAGCACAATCGCAATGCCAACCAATTTTTTGAAGAACGCCGGAGAAAAACAAATGATTAACCGAATTGCAATCCTGTTGTCTTTTTTTATCTGCATTTCATTTTCGCTTTCTGCTGCTGTAACGAACAGAATTGTCTCACTTGTTCCTTCGCAGACCGAGCTTTTGTTTGCACTGGGATATGGTTCTCAGGTGGTTGGAATTTCAGACCACTGCAATTTTCCGGCCAGAACAGCCGAGATAAGCAAAGTAGGCGGTCTTGACCTGAATGTGGAAAAAATCATGTCGCTGAAACCAAATCTGGTTCTTGATCTTAATTCAATGAACCGAAAGTATCAGCTGCTATTTTCCCAGCTTGGGCTGAACTATGTAAATTTCAATGTCAGCCGATTAGAAGATGTTCCGGAGATGGCCGGGAAAATTTGTCAAATTCTCGATGGCACTGAAGATAAGGCCAGAAGTTTTCAACAGGAATGGAAAACCAGACTTGAGAAGCTCAGCAGCATTAAATCAAGCCCACTGCGGGTTTACCTGGAAATCTGGGATGCGCCAATGCAGGCTGCCGGGCCGGCAAGTTTCATGGGCGCAATGATCAAAGCCTGTGGCGGTGAAAACGTAATCAGGGATAACCATGATTATCCGGTGGTCAATTCAGAGCATATCATTGCCGCTGACCCTGAAGTGATTCTGATTGCATATCCTCACCCAAATCTTGATTCAATAAAGAAAAGACCGGGATGGAGCGGTATAAGTGCGATTAAAAAAAACCGGGTGTATGCGCTCGATCAGGATCTCTTCGTCAGGCCGGGCCCAAGGAACCTCGAAGCTCTCGACATCCTGGTCAAACTTTTCTGGCACGAATCGGGGAAATAAAATGCGGAAATTTCGCGTGATTTTCTTTTTATTGGCTATTTTGGCGACAAGCTGCTTATATGGCCAGACTCCCGACGGCAGTAAAATGTGGGTGAGCCTGGAAATTGCCTCGGGGACTGCCGGCTTTCGCATAAATCTTCCCCACGACGGCTGCGTTGCAATCATGGCGAATGTTCCGGGCAAAAATCAGTTCGAGAGAATCTGGGGCCCCAAATACATGCGCCAGGGCACTTATGGGCTCAATCTGCCGGCCGGAAGAATCAGTAATCGAAACGGAACCATCGAGCTTTTCAACATCGAACTTACACCCAAAACTGCGATCGGCAGCCGGGGAAACGGTGAGCGACAGTTCAACCTGCCGATGGGCATCGATGTTGACAAAGTAAGAAAAGAACTGCTGATCGCGGACACAGGGAATGATCGGGTTGTCAGACTGGCATTCGACGGGCGCTTTCTTGCTCAGCATGGGGGTTTCGGCCTTTCGTTCGGCGACCGCAGTGAAGAGCGAGAAGACAGCCTGGATGAGCCTTATGATGTTACGACCGGCGGGTTTTCTGATTTTTACGTTGCCGACCAGAACAATGACCGAATATGCATTTTTGATTCTTACCAGAGTTATCGGGGCAATCTTTACCCGGTAAAGAACGATAGACGCAGCCGTCTCGACCGGCCGCGCGGCATCAAGCTCGACAGCGAAAACAACGTGTGGGTGGTTGATGGCCGAGCCGACCGGGTTTACAAAATCACTACCACCGGCGACAAGCTTTTCGAAATCGGAGGTTTTGGTTACAGCTCGCTGCAGCTTAAAGACCCGACCCAAATCGATATCAACCAGCTCGGTGAAATTTATATTGCTGACCGTGGAAAAGGCCGAATAGCGATTTTCGACCGACTCGGGTCTTTTCAGAGCGAAATGCGTGACCACCTTAAAACCCCCACCGGCGTTGCAATTGACCCGGATGGCATGATTCTGGTCTGCGACGACTCTACCGACGAACTAGGTCTTTACACGCCGGCAGGAGTTCGACTTGCAATGTTTGATAAAGCTCATGACGGCACCCGGCTGCGGCGTCCATCAGACATTGCGGCATGCGATAATTTTGTTTTTCTTCTCGACTCTGGCAATCATAGGGTTATCAGTTTCGAGCGGCGAAAAACAGGCAGTACGGTGCCTTGGCAAGCAGGCAGCCCTGTGGTAGAATAGCGCGAATAAAATAAACTGCAGGAGCGCAAACTTTTGAATAACAGCAGAATTCGCTTTATTTTTTACTTTCTGATCGCCGTTACCATGGTTTTCAGCCAGACCGGCTGCAACAAAAAACGATCAGCCCCCCGGGTTCCTTCGGTCGATTTGCCTGAAAACATTCGCAACATCACGATAGAACAGCTGATGCCCAAGTCCGACAAGGTTACCGGAAAATTCAAGAATGAAGTTTCTGAAGCGATAAAAGATGAATACATGTATGGCACCCTGGCCGGGCAATATGGAAAAATCGATACCGCACGCAAACATCTGATGAATGCACTGAAGAAAGAGCCGAAGTTCGTCGATGCCCATCACAATCTGGGGCTGGCTTATTACAAGCAGGGACAGATAGAAAAAGCCATCAGTTCATGGAAAACCGCTCTCGAACTTGCTCCATCCTATGCTGAAACTTACTATAACCTGGCAGTGTTCATGCTCGACCTGCGCCGTGAAGATGATGGAATCAAGCTGCTCGAAACCTGTGTCAAATACGATCCCTTTCACCTCAAAGCCAGATACGCACTTGGAAAAATCGCCCAGCGCAAAGGAAAAAACAAGGAAGCCATTCGGCATTTCAGATCTTATCAGAGCAAAGACAAGGGAGACCCCAGGGTTCTAGCCGCTCTTGGCGAGCTTTACCTGCTCGAAGGCCAGCACGAAGCTTCTTTAAAAGAATTTGAAGCTGCTTCACGAATCGATGAAAAGAATCCCAAAATTCATTATCAGCTTGGCGTAGCCTATCACCGACGCAATCTGCTCGACCATGCGATTCTGCAGTATAAGAGAGTTGTCGAGTTAAGCCCGGACAACGTCGATGCGTATATTAACCTTGGCGACGTCTATTATCACCAGAATGAATTTGCCTCGGCTCTTGCTTCATACAATGCAGCCCTTTCAATTGCCCCAACCAACACCTATGCGGCAAAGAAGGCCAAAATGGCTGAAACAAAATTACTGGAAGTAAATCCCAAGTGAAAATAGAGCAGAACAGGAAACCCAAAAAACCATTTGAAAAAGTTCAACTGGCTATTTTAAGTGACCGATTAAAATCTTCTGATGAAGAAGCGGAAATTATACTAGAAAAAATCAGCGGCAAATTCGCCTGTATTTTAGGAATTACCGAAACCAGCATTGAAAGCGACGTTGAGTTCTCAGGCCGCGAACTTGATCTTATTTTTACCATCAACAAGCAGAACACGCCACCAGGAAAATGAAAAAAGTAACCGATGCGTTCACCCACTGGGAACTACTGCAGATTGAAAAACCCGCACGCTATATGGGCGGTGAAGTCAACCAGGCAGAAATCAAAACCAACCCGGAACTAAGAGTTTGTCTGGTTTTTCCTGACCTTTATGAGCTTGGCATGTCCAATCTCGCCCTGAAAATTTTTTATGAAACTCTGAATCAAAACCCCAGGATAATGGCCGAACGGGCCTTTTCTCCATGGGTTGACATGGAAGACCTGCTGCGACGTAGAAATCTGCCGTTGTTTTCTCTTGAAACCGGCACGCCGCTAAGCGAATTCGACATGATTCTGGTTACCCTTCCCTACGAAATGACTTTTACCAATATACTGAATATTCTTGAGCTGAGTCGTATTGGATTGCTCTGGAACGAACGAAAATCCGGCCCGATGATTATCGCCGGCGGGCCATCGGCATCAAACCCATTGCCGGTTTCATTGTTCATGGATGCAGTCGCCATCGGCGACGGCGAAGAAATGATCGTTGAAATCTGCGAAACGGTTCTGGCCGCAAAAAAATCAGGGGCAACCCGCTCAGAAACCAGGAAAGCCCTGACCAGACTTGAAGGCCTGTGGGTTCCAGAGTTTCCTGGACCGGTGCGGCGCCGTGTTTTCAAGGAATTTTCCGCTTCCAGACCGCCGCTTAAACCGGTAATTCCAAATGTTCAGGCGATTCACAACCGGGCCGCCCTTGAAATATTCAGGGGCTGCATCAAGGGATGCCGGTTCTGCAATGCGGGCTACTACTACCGCCCAAAGCGTGAGCGCCCGGTTGAAGATCTGGTGAAATACAGTCTTGAGTTGCTGAACAACACGGGCGAAGAAGCTCTGGGTCTGCTTTCTCTCTCGACATCAGATTATTGCAGGCTTCCAGAACTGGTCAAGCTTCTTGATCAGCAGAAACTTTATGCTGAGCAGAACATTTCCATTCCATCGATGCGCATGAATGAAAACACTCTGGCCTTACTCGAAAACTCAAAGCATATTCGCAAAGGCGGCCTGACATTCGCACCCGAAGCCGGCACCCAGAAGCTTCGCGATATTATCAACAAAAATATATGCGAAGAAGACATTATCAGCGTGGTTAAGACAACCGGCAGCTCAGATTACCGGACTTTAAAACTTTATTTTATGATGGGCCTGCCATTCGAAACCGATGCAGATGTAGAAGGAATTGCGGAGTTGGTTTTGAAAATCGAGGGAATCTGCCGAACTCTCAAGCCCCGCAAACAGGTTTCCATCAGCCTGTCAGGGTTCGTTCCCAAACCATTTACACCATTTCAGTGGAGCCCGCAGGCCAGCATGGAAGAATTGAAACAGAAGCGCATTGTGGTGCGCCAGCGCCTGCAAAACAGCAACAGCAAAATTTCATGGCGCGAAGAATACCTCTGCCTGCTCGAATCGGTTCTTTCACGGGGCGATGAAAAGGTTTCGCACCTTATTCTCGCAGCCTTCAAAAACGGCTGCAAATTTGATGGCTGGAATGAACATTTTAAACAGTCGGCCTGGGAAAAAGCCTTTACTGATTGCGGGCTTGACCCCGCAGCCTACACGAGACAGATTTCCATTTCGGAAAAGCTGCCATGGGATTTCGTGGACTTTCAGGTTCCCCGGGCTTTTCTCGAGAAAGAATATCGTGATGCAGCAAGAATTGCCGGAGTAGAAGACCTATGAACGAAACGGTTGAAATCAAAGCAAGAGTAACCTACGAAAAAACCAGACAGGCACGCTACATTGCCCACCTTGACACGATCGATATAATCTGCAAAGCATTGCGGCGACTGCAGCTTCCCTACCAGGTAACCGGGGGCTGTCACGTCAGGCCCAAAATCTCGTTCGGTGCGCCTCTGCCTCTTGGCCATGCCAGCTATTGTGAGCAGTTTGTTCTGTCATTAGATAAGGAAATCAATGCAGAATATTTAAAAGAACGCTTGAATCAGCAACTGCCACAGGGCATGAAGGTTCTGGCCGTTGAAATTCCCGCAGGCAAAGAGCCAAAGGGCAACAACGGCGATCTGGTTAAATATCGATTTGAGTTTTCAGATGCCGGCACCGTCAACCGAACCCTGGATTTTTTGAAAAATCCCGACACTGAATTTTCCCTGGTCAGCAAGGGAAAGGTTAAAACTTTCCGGCTCGGCGGTGCAGTGCAGAGCCTGAAATCAGATCGATTGACTATCGAAGCAGAATTCATGCAGGGATGCGAAGACGTTCCTTCGGTTTCTAAAATCGTCACTGCTCTTGCGGAATATCTTGGCGAAGCAAGAGACCATCTGACACTTATTGAAAGAATTTCATTGAAAAAACTTTAAAATGGAGAAATTTGGTTGAGTCGAAAAATACTTCTAAATATTGGAACTTATGAATCGAGAGCGGCAATTATTGAAGACGGGGTTCTCGTGGAACTGCTTTACGAGATTCTTGATTCGGAAAAGATCGTGGGATGCATCTACAAAGGGCGGGTAGCCAACATCGTAAAAGGCACCCAAAGCGCATTTGTCGATATAGGCATACATAAAGATGCCTATCTTACCCAGACCGGGGTCGAAAATTACAACAATGATGACGACCTGAAAGATATTTTCCGTTCGCCGATCCAGGATACGCTTAAGGTTGGGCAGAATGTCATTTTGCAGATTCTCAAAGAGCCGACTCCGACCAAGGGACCTCGGTCGACGATGACTCTTTCATTTACCGGGCGTTATCTGGTTTTTATGCCAAAAGTAGATCATATCGGGGTTTCAAAGCGAATACTTCACGACCGCGAACGGGAACGTCTGCGTAACATCGGTCGGCGGATTGCCCCCAAGGGAACCGGAGTGGTATTCAGAACTGCATCTGAAGGCCTTGAAGAGAGCCTTTTAAAGGCCGACCTGGATCTTCTGATCAAAATGTGGAAAAAAGTTGAGGACAAAAGCCGCCATTCTCCACCAAAAACCATGCTTCATCGGGATATGCCGCTACCAATGAAAGTTGCCCGCGATTTCTTTGATGACTCGGTTGATGAAATGATCGTCGATTCAGAAGAAGCTTATAAAAGCATTCTTGAAGATTGCGATTTTCTTTCACCATTGCAGCGAGCGTCACTCGAATTGTACCGCGAAAGCGAACCGCTGTTTACCAGATTCGGCATCGAAAAAGAAATTGACCAAGCCCTTTCCCGCAAGATCTGGCTTGATTCGGGCGGTTACATCTTTTTTGACAAAACAGAGGCAATGCATTGCATCGACGTGAACAGTGGCCGATTTTCGGGGGGGGCAGACCTTGAAGAAACCGTTTTCCGGGTGAATCTGGAGGCGGCAGAAGTAATTGCGCGCCAGATCAGGCTTCGCAATCTTTCAGGCATGATTATCATCGACTTCATCGACATGGAATCGCGCGAACATCGCTCGCGGGTATTGAAAACCCTCAAGGATGGCTTCAAGGGTGATCGCAATAAGCCCAACATTCTTGATTTTTCAGAGCTTGGGCTGATTCAAATGACCAGACGGCGCACTTCCGCAAGTCTGGTTGAAATTCGCAAAGATGTCTGCCCCTGTTGTGAAGGCAGTGGCCGGGTTTTTTCAAATCTGACTCTGGTCAACCGGATTAAGAATCAGGCAATCGAAGAGGCAAGACGTTACCAGACCGGCAAGATAGTGATTAATGCCCACAAGACTGTGTTAGATCTGCTGCGCGGCAAAGACAATCAGGGATTGAAAGAGCTTGAGCAAAGAACCGGACGCCGACTGATTCTTAAAACAGTCAACGGTCTCGATGTCGAAACCTTTAAAGTTGAACCGCTTCTGGAACAGTCGAGAAGAAAAAAGCCTGATGAATCTGGCACACATGCTGAAAATGCCGACCTGGAGGCAGAAAACTCGGATATAGAGGCTGTCGATGAACAAATCGTCGAGGAGCAGAATTCTGATGAAAACGTGGAAATCGAACAGGAAGATTGATTTTTTACTGCTGTTTTTACTGCTGAGCATCAGTCTGAGCGCTGCAGCAGAAACGGTAAAGCTTGGTCTACAGCCAGGCAAAACTTACGAATATAATCTGGTAACCACTCACAGCAGCAGTTCACGCACCCTTGCGTCGGTGTTCAGTCACAATGCAAAACCGATGCAGAAGAATTTTTCCCTTAGCGTCATTGATTTCCAGAACGATGCTTTCATCGTAGACATAAAAACCGAACAGATGGTTTATCGGCGCTATATCAAGCCTGACGGGCAAATTTCAGGAGCACCGGCCGAAGCGGGAAGCCAGATTCCATTTTTCCTCACATTTCCTGCAGGCGATTGGCAAGTCGGGCAACGCCATCAAATCAAACGAACGATTAACATTGGTCGCCAGAGTTTTCCTGCTGGGTGGCAGCTTCTGCTTAAGTCGATCAACAAAGAGCAGGAAACGGCAGAGATTGTTTTTGCCTGCGCGCCGGAACTGCCGGCAAGTAAGCTGGCAATGCGCAAATATAGTTTAAAAGGTCGTTTGATTTTTGATCTGGCTCAGGGTTTGATCAATCAAGCCGACTGGTCGGTTGAGTATAGTTTCAATCTGCAAAATCGTGAGATTGCCGTAGCAAGAAATCTCTGGCAGATTCAGGAAAAGACCGTTTATAGCCTGAAACTGGCCAATATAGCGGAGTAGCAAGATGAAAAAAGCTGGATTTTTTCTGATATTTTCAATTTTGTTTTCAGTTCCGGCCATGGCCATCGAAGATTCAATCAGCAGCCGCTTCAAGTTCTGGCTGTTGAATAATGAAGCCCGCATGCTTTCGACCATCAGTTTCGACCGCCAGATTACCGCCCGGATCGAAGAACCCTTCGCAATAATGCCTGAAAGCCCAGCTGCGATCAACATCTCGGTAGAACGTATTCTTTCGGTGCATCGCAAATTTTACCAGTTTCTTGATGAAATTGAGCAGGTTTATCAGCTCGCCGCAAGATTCGGCAACGGTCGATTCGCCATTGTCATCAAGCAGGCCCGCCCTGAAATCTGGGCTCAGGTTCCACTAATGAACATTCAGGGCCCTTCTAAAAGCCTTACCGGCCCCTACCGAAAAGCATTTTACGATACTCTGATCAAAACCCTTGGGCTTGATGCACAACGCGACAAAAATCTTTCGGCAAGACTCAACAAGGCAAAAGCCCGGCTATCAGATGAGGAGATGAGGCTTTTTAAGGGCTATGCCGAAACCTTCAGTGCCCTTTTTCCGGGTGACCGCAGCGCCAGAATGGTGCTCGCCTTCGTTGAAAATGCCTCAACCAGGCAATTTGCCGCGGGTATTTCCCGATTGCTCGAGCCCGATATTGTTTCCACCAGTTTTGTTGCAGTTCCTGTTCAGGCTGCCGCAACAGACGCCGGTCTGGATGACCCGCTTGCTGAACTGGAAAAGCTTACCGCTATGACCGAAGCTGAAGAAAAGCAGCCTGGGCTTGATGCGAAACCAGTTGAAGCAGCGGTTGAAGAAACATTAGCCGACTTGCAACCAGATGAAACCGAAACATCTGTCGGCGTAGAATCCGAAAAAACCGCGACAACTGATGAAACCAGCGAAACAGCACCGGCCAAAAATAATGCCAGCGATAAAAATGCCGCAGAGATAGAACCAGAGGGAAATCAGCCGGATATGTTCAATATCTGGGATTGATCAGTCGCGGTTATAATAGTCTTTAAGCTTGGGTGGTGAACTGGCCCGAAGTTTTTTCAGGGCTTTTTCTTCAACTTGGCGCACGCGCTCGCGGGTTACACCCAGTATGCGGCCGATTTCTTCAAGTGACCGGGGAATTCCATCGTCGAGGCCAAATCGAAGCTTAACCACCATCTGCTCGCGGTCGGAGAGGGATTCCATAACCCGCTCAATCTGGTCACGCAGCAACGAATCGATAACCGCTTCTTCAGGGCTTACCGCATCTTCATTTGAAATGTAATTTTCAAGTGAGGTGTCTTCCTTGTTGCCGACGGTAACTTCGAGAGAAACTGGCTCCTGGGTGAGTCTCACGACTTCTTCGATGCGTTCGACGGGCAGGTCAACCCGGGCTGAAAGCTCATCCATGCTAGGTTCACGGCCTTTTTCCTGCACAAAAATTCTGATGTTTTTGCGAACTTTGTTCACAATTTCCATGATGTGAACCGGAATGCGAATAACCCTTGATTGCTCGGCCAGAGCACGGGTTATCGCCTGGCGGATCCACCAGGTTGAGTAAGTTGAAAATTTGTAGCCCAGGGTATAATCGAATTTTTCGATCGAGCGAAGCAGACCGAGGTTTCCTTCCTGGATCAGATCGAGGAAAAGCAGTCCGCGATTGGTATATTTCTTGGCAATGCTGACCACCAGGCGCAGATTGGCTTTAATCAGGGCTTCTCTTGCATCGCTATCCTTTTCGAGAATGCGCCTGGCAAAGTCTTTTTCCTGGGCATGGGTTGCCAGCGAGAGCTTGGTAAGCTGCTGCAGGTAGAGCTTGACCGAATCGTCGAAAATCGATTCTTCCTTGCGTTTTTCGCGCTCATCCTGGGGATCGACAACATCCTCATCGCTGCGTTTGCGGTATGGTGAAGCAATCTTAACTTCATCATGATGATTCTTTTTTTCATCATGATGTTTTATTTTCTCGTCATGCTTTTTTTCGTCGGCATGACGCTTATTGTTATCTTCTACGGGTGGTTGAACAGAAGATTTTTTGTCAGCAGGCCGTGCTTCTTTCGGCTTCTCTTCGTGTTTTTTCTTAACGGTTTCAATAACTTTTCTACCGGTTTTTTCCGGTGCCTTCGCCTTGCCCGCACTTTTTTCGACCGTTTTACCGGTCACCTTTTTAGGCATTTTCAAGCTCCTCTTCGCTGCAGAATTTGCCCATGCAGCGGAACTTTCCATAACGCTTTTCCAGCAGTTCTTCACGACTCATAGTCATCAGAGGCGGAAGGTGCTTTTCAATAGTTTGTTTGATAGTTTCAGCCACCTGCTGCGGGTTGCGATGAGCACCACCGAGAGGTTCAGGTAGTATTTCGTCAACAATGCCCAATTCCTTTAGGTTAGCGGCACGCATTTTTAAAGCCCGTGCAGCTTCTTTTGATTTGTTCGGGTCATTCCATAGAATGGCAGCGCAGCCTTCGGCTGAAATAACTGAGTAGACAGAAAACTCGAACATGAAAATGAGGTCGCCGACGCTTATTGCCAGCGCTCCGCCGCTTCCACCTTCGCCGGTTACGAAGCATAGAATTGGAACCCCGATCTGCGACATTTCGGCGAGATTGCGGGCGATTGCTTCGCTCTGCCCTCTTTCTTCAGCACCGATTCCGGGGAAGGCGCCGGGAGTATCGATAAATATGACTACTGGAAGATTAAAACGCTCAGCCATGCGCATCATACGCATTGCCTTGCGATATCCTTCAGGATGAGGCATGCCGAAGTTGCGATAAATATTTTCTTCAGTATCATGGCCTTTCTGATGGCCGATGAACATAACATTGAAATCGCCGATTTTTCCGGGGCCGGCCACGATTGCGGGGTCATCACTGAAAAGTCGGTCTCCGTGGAGTTCGACAAAGTCATCGGGACTCATAAGTTTGATTAAATCGAGGGTTGACGGGCGATCGATGTGGCGGGCCACCTGGATAACCTGCCAGGGTTCAAGATCTCCATAGATTTCTTCTTTAAGAGTAATGATCTTATCAGCGATTGCATTAATTTCTCGTGACAGGTCGATTTTTCCGTTTTCTGAAATTTTCTTCAGCTCTTTCAGTCGGGCTTCGAGCTCGATGATGGGCTTTTCAAATTCAAAATCTCTAGACATTTTTGCCTCCGAACTTGCCGGAAAACATGCCGATCAGCTTTGCCAAAGTATTTTTCAGCAGTCGTCGATGCACCACGGCGTCAACCATTCCATGTTCAAGAAGAAATTCGGCCCGTTGAAAGCCTTCGGGCAGTTTCTGACGAATAGTCTGTTCGATGACTCTTGGCCCGGCAAAGCCGATGTATGCACCAGGTTCAGCGATGTTTACATCGCCGAGGCTGGCAAAACTGGCTGAAACACCACCCGAGGTCGGGTCGGTAAGCAGTGAAAAAAACGGTATCGATGCCATATTCATCTTTTGAATGGCAGCTGAAGTCTTTGCCATCTGCATCAGAGAAAGAATACCTTCCTGCATACGGGCCCCGCCGGAGGCAGATACCACGATAACCGGCGCTTTTTCTTCGATGCCGGATTCCAACAGGCGGGTTATTTTCTCGCCGACAACCGAGCCCATGCTGCCGCCCATAAAATCAAAATTCATGACACCGAGCAAAACCTTGTACCCTGAAAGCGTTGCTCTTCCACAGGTAACAGCTTCAAAAACATCGGTCTTATTGATGGCAACGGCAAGGCGCTCGGGGTATGGCTTTGAATCGACGAATTCAAGAGGGTCAACCGACTTGATTTCGCGGTCAATCTCAATGAAAGAGTTGTCGTCAGTCAGCAGGGCGATGCGGTCCCAAATGGGCATGCGCAGATGATGGTCGCATTTGTTGCACAAATAGAGGTTACGAGCCAGGTCTTTGTTAAGAAGCACCTCGCCACACTTCGGACACTTTTTCCACAAATCAGATGGAATATTGCGTTTGGGGCGAGTAAGCTTGTCAAACCATCCCATTGGCTACCGCCTGCGTCAAAAGAATTTGTTGTCTCCACATAGACAATGGTTATACCAGATTTACCAAGCCTTTTCAAGAGGCATCAGCAATTCTAGGTATGCGGATTGGTGCAGCTTCCGGCAATGGTTTCGTCGGGAT
>DYKG01000021.1 GCA_020722725.1 Candidatus Methylomirabilis sp. | reverse complement strand
TTTTCTCAAATCTGATGAAATAGTCATATCCAATAAAACCATAATTGGAGAAAAAATACAAGTATTTTTTGAGTATGATTCATTTCAAAATGCTATAATAGATGAGCCATTTATTTTTTTCACGATTTTCTGAAAGTATCGTGCATGCTGCGGTCCAGAACCAAGTTTATGCTGCCGAAAATACTGCGAATGTCTTGGGGTAAATTGGCACCGGCGCATCTTCGTCTGGTCTCCCCACCAAGATAGGCCTGTAAAACGTTTTTAAGTTCTTCAAGCGGGGCAAGAAGTCTTTTCTTAAGGTTTCTTATAAAAATTACTCCGGTTAAAAAAGAGCATAGAGCCATGAAAACAATTCCCCAGGCACCGCCCCGGCCAAGCTGTTGAGCCCGCATATCAGCCTCTTCCATTGCTTTGCGGTTAATATTTCCCAGTCTTAAAATCGCTTCCAAAGTCTGTTTAACCGCATCTTTGTTTCCGGAAAAGGCTTGATCATGATGGTTTTTAATTATTTCCAGAATCTCGGGTTCATCTTTTTCGGCGATATTATTTTTGGCCCGGTCAAAAGCATATTTGAAATTTTTCAGCTGGTTTGCATCAGAAGAATACTGGGAAAAAACCAGGGCAGAAAGCATTTCTTCGCAAGCCTGCAAAGATCGCTCATTGTTCGAAAGAATATCGTTAATCGCAGGGCTCATACGGTTAAAAACGCCAATTGCACCAAAAGCCATCAAGAGGTTTACCACGACCAGAAACCAGGCACCCAAAATCATTCCATTGGCAAGCTTCATGATTAATTGCCTTCCATAAGCTTTTTAATTGATTCTTCTTTTGAAACGACTACCAGACTGTCATTTTCCTTTAAAGGTTCATTGGGTTCAGGTTGGAACACCGCACTGGGGGCACCTCTTCTTACTGCCACCACCATGATTCCATATTTTTTCGGCAGGGCAAGCTCGATAAGAGTCTTTCCCACCATCGATTGTTTAACTGTTATCTCAGACAGATTCAACCCGTCACCCAGAGGCATTTCTGCAACGAGATGGCTGTAAAGCAGGCGGTTGGCAAATCTTCGCCCGAATTCCTGCTCGGGGTTGATTATCTGATGCGCGCCGACCAGCTGAAGAATTCGCTGATGCATCGGGTTGTTGGCTCGAGATATGACACATTTGGAACCCATCTGCCTGAGAAGTGCCGTACAGATAATCGAAGCTTCGCGTGATTCGTCGCCAATTGCACAGATGGCAGCATCCATTCTTGCGGGGTTTACTGCGGCTAAACCGGCTTCGTCGGTTACATCGAGAACCAGTGCTTCGGTTACAAAGAAGGACGCTTCTTCAACCAGATCTTTTCTGATATCGATGGCAAGAACTTCAGCGCCCTTGCTTTCAAGAGCTGCTGCCAGCGACATGCCAAATTGTCCAAGACCAATAACAACAAACTGTTGAGCCATGGATTCTGCTCCTTAAGACAGGTTGATTCGGGCATCAAGAAGATTTTGAGCCGATCGGGGTCGCTCATGACTGAGCATGGTAAAAAGTGTGATAGGGCCGATACGCCCGGCAAACATGGCAAACATAATGATAACTTTTCCGATACTGTCGAGCTTCAGAGTCGCACCCAATGAAAGGCCAACGGTTCCCAGGGCAGACGCCGCTTCAAAAATCAGCTCCCGGGCTCCGATCATCTGAGTGGCTTCGAGCATGAGAATTACCAGCAACAGTAGAAAAAATCCGGCAGACACAATGGTAACTGACTTGAAAACCGTTTCAGGAAGAATTCGGCGGTTTTGCAGCAAAATATCATCGTTCCCGGTGGCACATGACCAGAATGTTATGCCCAAAACTCCGATGGTTGCTGTTTTTACCCCGCCGGCCGTTCCACCGGGGCAACCGCCGATGAACATCAGACAGATCATCATCAGAAAAGTCGGGCCCAGAACGTTTTCGATGGCAACCGAATTAAAACCGGCAGTTCGCAAGGTTACCGACTGAAACCAGGCATTATGAAACTTATCGGCGAGCGACAAGCCGGCCAGGGAATTGTTCCACTCAAAAGCCAAAAAGAAAACCGTGCCGGTCAGCAATAGAATAATTGTAGTACCGAGAACGATATGATTTGCCACAGATGTAGATTTTCCCCGAACCCAGGAAGGAATGGAAAGGTTTACCGCCGGCGCTATTCCGCCAATAACGATCAGCAGTGCAACGGTGTGAAGAATGAGTGGGCGGCTCTGAAATGGTATGAGGCTATCGCTTTGCAAGGCAAACCCGGCATTGCAGAAAGCAGAAATCGAGGTAAAAATTCCCTTCCAGCACGCTGAACTGAAAGCAAGACCAGAATTATAGAACAGGGCCGACAAAATTATCATGCCAAGCAGTTCCACAACAAAAGTGAACTTCACAATAAGGCTGAGAGATTCTGAAATAGACTGATGATCGGCATTATATGCTGAATTTAAAATTCTTTCCTGGCGCAGACTCAATCTTTTGCCCAGCGCGTGAAGTGCCACGGTGGTTATCGTCATGATTCCCAGACCGCCAAGCTGAATCAGCAGTAAAATAAAGAACTGGCCAAGCAGCGAAAAATCATTGGGGGTATCGAGAACGATCAGGCCGGTAACACAAACCGCGCTTACCGATGTAAAAGCCGCATCGAGCAGCGAAATTGGCTTCTCGGCCGCTCCTGGCAGAGCCAGAAGAAAGGTTCCGAATATGCACAGAACGAAAAAAGTGGCGGTCATTACCCGGCCAGGGTGATTAACCATCGGTTCCCACCAGTTGGAAACATTTTCAACGTCTGATGATGACGCGGGAAGCAATACAAGAATTACCGATGCAATATTCAGGGTGCCGACCCAGACGATGCCGATCGAATAAAAGTATGCCATAATACAGGCAGTGATTGAATTAATCACGATTCCAGACAATTTATGGAAATTGGAAGACTGGGCAACCGACCATTGAACCGCCATGATTTGAGCAAAGAGCGCAGCAACGATCAAAGCAATCTGGGCCGATAATCCTGACTCGGGCTTAAGAAAAAAAACAGAAACAGATAGAATTGCCAGAGCAATTGATGCATAGCGGGTTCTTTGCAGAATTCGCTCGATATCATCTCCGGCTCTCGAAAAATTTCCCTTGACCTGAAAATCGGCAAGAGAATCGAGACCGAAAATAAAAACGACACCAGCCGCCAGGGCTGCCATCGGCTTTTCACGAATAAGCGGAAAAAGAGTTGCCAGGCTTGCAACAGCACCCAAAGTCGCACTGATTTTTCCGGTTACCGGATAACGAAAGATGGTAAGTCCCGCGACAATAAAAAGAAGGGCTGAAGCAAACACGGTAAAAGTCAGCCAGTAATTTGAAGAAAGATCTGTCAGTCCGGCAAATACCGGAGAAATGGCGGCAATGACGAACAGCAGCCCGTCTAGACCCGGCTGCCGGCTGGAACTTCTTCTGAAGCTGACAAATTTCATAGAGTCTGAATTGTAACTCAACTTCGCTTTTTTGCAAAATCCATGCTTCTTTCAATTTGGCTACAAATTTTACGAATTATTAGACACTCAAGATGTTTACCCCGAGAAAACGGTTAACCAGAGAGACGGTCACTGAGACTGTCGAACCATCGAAGTGCCCGGTGCTAAAATTGGTCATTTCGACCGGAAAATTCTGGCTCAATGACCGCTTTTGAGATTTCCCGTCATAAGGGACAGCCCCCTTAATAACAGCTGTCAATTATGGGTCGCCCGATTAGCCGCAGGGCACAAGCTTGTCGGGCGATGACGGTAGTATAATTTTCATTGCGCTTTTGTATAGTAAAAACAACCTGGGCTTTGTGAAAAAAATCTTAATATAAAGCCGGTTGTAATTAGCTTTCATTTGCAATAATCTATACAACAGTTGGCCGACCTCGATCTTCTGAATTTCTTTTTCGGAAAGGTTGAAAACCACACGGCCCTGACATAGTCTGGAATGAATAAAATAGTAGAAAAAAAGCAGCTCTCGGAAAATGTTTTCAAGTTTGTGGTGGAAGCCCCGATGATTGCCAGGTCACGCAAGCCCGGCAACTTTGTGATTTTGCGGGTTGGCAGCAAAGGTGAGCGCATTCCCCTGACAATAGTGAATTCTGACCTGGAAAAAGGAACAATTACGCTGATTGTTCAAAATGTCGGCCTCAGCTCGGGGAAACTGTGTCAACTCAACCAGGGCGAAGAAATTACCGATCTGGTAGGCCCGCTTGGCAAAGCAACGCATATTCACAAAGTTGGAACTATTCTGGCTCTTGGCGGCGGCGTCGGCATTGCCCCGCTTTACCCGATTGTTGAAGCCTTCAAAAAAGCGGGAAATCGGGTAATTACTGTTCTGGCAGCCCGAAATCGTGAGCTGCTGATTCTTGAAGAAGAGATGCGCCAGTGGTCAGACGAAGTTATCGTCATGACCGACGATGGTTCCTACGGACGAAAAGGTCTGGTAACCGAAGGTGCCGAAGAAGTTATCAAACGCGAGAAAGTCGATGAATGTGTGGCTATCGGCCCGGCAATCATGATGAAGTTCTGTGCATTGTTGACAAAGAAATACAATATCCCCACCCAGGTCAGCCTGAATACCATAATGGTCGATGGCACCGGAATGTGTGGAGCCTGCCGGGTTACGGTAAATGGCGAGACGAAATTCACCTGTGTTGACGGCCCCGAATTCAACGCGCACCAGATTGATTTCGACGAAATGCTCAAACGCCTGCAGGCTTATAAACGCGAAGAAGACCAGGCTCGAACCGGAAAAAAGTGATGGAACAACAATGACAGCAGCTAAAGAAAAACAGCAACAGGAAAGAAACCAGGAATGGCGCACCGAGTTGCGCAAAGCGGTTCCGAACAAGGACCGGCTTGCAATCGAGCGGGTAAAAATGAATGAGGTTGAGCCTCATGAACGCAACAAATCTCAGAACATCGAAGTTAACCGTGGCTTAACTCCCGAACAGGCACAAAGAGAAGCCAGTCGCTGCATGGATTGTGCAAACCCGACATGTATCGAGGGTTGCCCAGTCAGTATCGATATTCCCAGGTTCATCAAATATATCGAGCGGGGGCAGTTTCTCAATGCAGCGGCCACTCTCAAGGAATTCAGTGCTCTTCCGGCGGTCTGCGGCCGTGTCTGTCCACAGGAAAAGCAATGTGAAATCAAGTGTTTTTATACCCAAAAAATGAAGAAAGCCCCGGTGGCAATCGGTTATCTTGAGCGTTTTGCCGCTGATTACGAAAGAGAATCGGGAAAAATACAGATTCCTGACGTCGCACCAGGCAACGGCATCAAGGTCGCCGCAATCGGTTCAGGACCAGCGTCATTGTCGTTTGCCGGCGATATGATCAAGTTTGGTTACGAAGTAACGGTTTTCGAAGCACTGCATGAAATTGGCGGAGTTTTAAAATACGGAATTCCCGAATTTCGTCTGCCCAACGCCATTGTCGATGTGGAGCTTGAGAATCTGAAAAACATGGGTGTTCGCTTCGAAAAGAATTTTGTCGTCGGTCGCACCGCAACCTTTGACGACCTTAAAGAACTTGGCTATGAATGCTTTTTTATCGGCAGTGGTGCAGGTTTGCCAAACTTCATGAATATTCCAGGCGAGAACCTGAACGGCGTCATGTCTTCAAATGAATATTTGACCAGAGTAAATCTCATGGCCGCAAACCAGGAGGATTCAGACACTCCGGTTTTGCGCGGCAAAAAAGTGGCGGTCATCGGCGGCGGCAATACGGCCATGGATGCTGTTCGCACCGCAATCAGACTTGGCGCTGAGAAAGCGATGCTTATCTATCGCCGATCTCGAGAAGAAATGCCGGCCCGCGTCGAAGAAGTCAAGCACGCAGAAGAAGAAGGGGTCGAATTTCACAATCTGGCCAACCCGATCGAATATCTTGCCAATGCTGAAGGCAGAGTAGCAAAAGTAAGATTACAGCGCATGCAACTGGGTGAACCCGACGCTTCGGGCCGACGCAGGCCTGTTCCGATCGAAGGGGCCATCGATGAAATGGATATAGATATCGCCATCGTGGCTATCGGAGTTTCACCGAATCCGCTTATTCCAGCCTGCTTACCCGGACTTAAGATGACCCGGTGGCATACCATCGAGGTCAACGAAGAAACCATGCAGACATCAATCCCTGAGTTCTTCGCCGGGGGCGATATTGTCAGAGGTGGAGCAACGGTAATTCTCGCAATGGGTGACGGGCGACGGGCGGCTGCTTCGATGCACAAATATCTGACAGACAAGCATGCAGGGAAGGAAAATAAATAATCATGGCAGATTTGAAAACCAGATTTTTCGGGCTGGAACTGAAAAACCCGATTATCGTTGCCAGCAGCGGTTTAACCGCCAAGCCACAGAATATCAGGGAATTTTCCGATCTTGGGGCTGGTGCCATCGTTTTAAAATCAGTATTTGAAGAAGAAGTAATCAACGAATACAATCAGATTGCACAAAGTAAGACTTCATCGCACTTTGAAGAGTTTATTGATTATTTTGACTATAAGATTCGTGATCAGATTCTTGCCAATTATGGCAAACTGATCAAAGATGCAAAAAGCTGCAGCAAAGTGCCGATAATTGCCAGTATCAACTGCGTTTCATCGGGAGACTGGCTGCAGTTTGCATCGCAGGTTCAGGATGCAGGTGCCGATGCTATTGAGCTGAATCTGATGATTCTGCCTTCTGATCTTGAAAGAAATGCAGAGAGCAATCGAAGATTTTATGTCGAAGCGGTTAAAGAGGTGGTTCGGGCGGTAAAAGTTCCGGTTACTGCCAAGATCAGCAGCTATTTTTCTGACCTTGCCTGCATGTGTAGAGAGCTTTCAGAAGAAGGCATTGCCGGCATTACCATGTTCAACCGATTTTCTACCCCAGACATCGACATCGAGCGGGAAAAAGTAGTGCCGGCCGGTGCTTTGAGCACGGTTGACGAGCATCTTATTCCTTTGCGCTGGATCGGCCTGTTGAGTTCAAAAATCCAATGTGACATTGCTGCGTCAAGCGGTATTCATGAAGGGAAACAGGCGATTAAAATGCTGTTGGCCGGTGCAAATGCAGTTCAAATAGCATCGACCCTGTATAAAAACGGCAATTCATATCTTGGTGAATTAATCAAACAGCTTGAACAGTGGATGCAGAAGAAGGGCTACAAATCAATTGCCGACTTTAAAGGCAAGCTAAGTCTTGAAAAAGTTGCTAACCCGGCAATCTACGAAAGGGCGCAGTTTCTAAGCCATTTCGGCGGTTACAACGAAAACCAGTAATTTTTCTGAAAAGCAAAAACCGGCTGATCTGCCATGCAGACCGCCGGTTTTTTATCGATCGGAATTATTCAGCGGCGCCCTGATTGGCGAAGCCTTTTGAGGCTGGGCCGGTATCGGCGGGAGTGCCGGCAATTCTTGCCAGAAAGGTGTCACCGAGATTTTCGAGGTGGCTGTTAACATTGTCGAAATAGTTGAAGTGGGCCTGTTCTTCATCAATGATGGTTTCGAAAAGCCGCAAAGAAATGCTGTCGCCATTCTCACGGCAAATCAGGGCAAACTGGTTGTAGGCATCGATAGTGTCATCTTCGAGTTTTGAATCGAAGGGAAAAACCTGTTTAACCTTCTGGCCTTTGGTCACTTTGACAGCCAGATCGGTAGTGGGCTCGCCGCCGAGCTCTTTTATTCTTTCGGCAAAAGCTTCGGCATGCCGCATTTCATCGATGGCAATCAGCTTAACCTTGGCTGCCAGTTCGCCGTAATCAGAATTATCAAGACCATAATGCTGGTTCATATACTGGTGAATGGCATGCAATTCCATTGACCGGGCTTTATTCAAAACTTCGATAACTTTAGCTTTACGTTCCTTCTGCATTTTTCTCCTCCTGCAGTTAATTTGCCTGATTATACTACATTTTATAAATCAGACAAAAACATCATCTTCTGAAAAATTTACGCATTACCATGTCTTTGGCTTTTCCAGCCTCTTCCAGATGAAGAAGATGGGAAACCAGGTAAAGAACCACAGTACCGACTGTTAATGAAACCACCAGAAGAAGCAAAACGGTAAAAAAACCCGGCGAAGAATCTGAATTGACGCTCATAATATGAGTTAAGGCCTTATAATAGCTGAAATACATGGCCATACCCGAAACACCAGTTGCAAAAACGATGCGAAAAATTGCCACACCCAGGCCAAAGCGGGTAAATCCGCCTAGTTTTTCAGACAGCATGACAAAAAGAATTCCCGCATTAAAAACGGCGCCAATGCCTGTTCCCAATGCAAGACCCCAGTAACCGCAAGGCTGAATAAGGGCAAGATTGAGAATTATGTTGACTATAACCGCCGTAATGCTTGCCGCAACCGGGATTTTCGTATTATCAAGAGCATAAAAAGCGGGGCCAAGCACCTTGACCAGACAGAAAAACAGCAGACCAACGGCATACGCCCGCAAAGCAATCGCAGTTGCAATGGTGTCGGCCGGAGTAAAACGCCCATGCTGAAAAAGAATGCGAATAACCGGTTCAGCAAGGGCCATAATTGCAAAACATGCAAAAAGATTGACGAAGCTGGTCAGTCTGATTGAATGGCAAAGAGTTTCGGCCATATCATGCTGGCGATTCTCAGCCGCCTGCCTTGAAATGACCGGTAGAGTTGCCTGAGCCACTGCTACGCCGAAAAGCCCCAGTGGAAGCTGCATTACTCTGAATGCATAGCTCAGCCAGCTTACTGCACCATCACCCTGTGAGGTTGCAAGAATTGTGCTGATCGCAATATTAACCTGAGTGGCCGCCAGACCCACTGTTCCTGGAATGATAAGCCTTACAATCTTTTTAATCCCAGGGTCATCGAGATTCAACTGCCATCTGAATTTAAATCCAAATTTGAAAAGTGCGGGAAGCTGCACGGCAAATTGAAGAATTCCCCCCAACATGGCTCCAATAGCCATGCCGGTAATAGCCGGCATTTCAAATTCTACGGCGAGAGGGCAAATGGTCCAGCCGGCAATGATCATGGCCAGATTGAGAAATACAGGGGCAATGGCCGGAATGAAAAACTCACCCAGAGAATTCAGTATTCCCATTGCGATTGCTGCCCATGATATGGCTATCAGAAAAGGAAACATGATGCGGGTCATGGTTACCGTTGCTTCAAACTTTTCTGGATGAGAGGTAAATTCAGGAGCGATAAGCCCGACAATCATTGGGCTGGCAATAACTCCGGCCACAGTAAGGGTTCCGACCACAACCAGCAATGCAGAAAGAGTCAGGTTGGTAAGCTTAAAGGCCTTTTGCTGACCTTCTTTCTGCAAAACAGAATTGAAAGTAGGCACAAAAGCAGCACTCATGGCGCCCTCAGCGAAAAGATCACGCAGCAGATTGGGTATGCGAAAAGCGACATTGAAAGCATCGGTCCACATACCGGCACCAAAAAGATAAGCGAAAGTCTGCTCGCGCAGCAAACCGGCAATCCGACTGAAAAAGGTAGCAATACCCATTATTGCGGCAGATCGGGTTATTGAAGTTTTGCTGGATGGAGTTTGACTCAAGACTTGGTTTCCAATCTATCAATTTACCGGGTTGATGATAAGTATTTTATCGCTGCTGCTGATCTTATGCCGCCGTGGATTAACAATCAATTCCTGTTTCTCGGGTTTGATCGCGACTATGAGATACCCGAATTCTCTCTGCATAAAAAGATTGGCTTCACCGACATCCATGTTCAGAATTTTTTCAGGCGGCTCGATGAATGAAAGGGTATTGCCAGACTCGCGTGACAGCAGATCTTTGAAAAAAGCCAGTACTCCTTCATGGGTGGCAACTTTAGCAAGCAACTTACCAGAAAGCTCGCCCTGAATAACCACATCGTCAACCCCGCCCATTTTGAGATGAGAGGCATACTCTTCGTTGAAAAGCTCGGCCGAAGTGTGAATCTTCGGGTTGAGTTTTTCAATGGTCAGCGCAGCGAGAATAGTGCGGGCATCGATATCCTGAGAAGTACGATTTTCGCCGGGTTCAGAGAGAATAACCGCAACCGTTGCCTTCATTACACCCGCCTTTTTCAAAACCTCCATTTTGGTAAAATCTTCTTTTAAAACGCTTATTCGATCGGTGTTGATCTTTCGCGCCCGCAAGTCGGCCAAATTTGCTTTTTCCGATACCAGAAGTATTTCGGTGCTGGCAAAAATTGGGTCCAGCAGAAATTCCTGAACAAGAACCGCAACCTTGCTGCTGTATCCACAGATCATCACGTGATTATTAAGTTCATCAGGACTAGCGGGTTTATGCATAGTAGTCTCCTTGAGTTTTTCAACCATGATTGCCGAAAACGTACCGGTAAGCATTGCAAAAACACCCATCTGGAAGACCAGCAGAGTCAGAAACACTGCTTTTCCCCCGAGTGATTGGGGATAATCGGCATATTCTCCCGCCATGAGTGAAAAGAGAGATTTCCAGAAAGCATCGACCGGGTCGAGAATGTCTTTGCTGACCCCGGTTTCAAACTGTGAAAGGCCAACCGCCCCAAAAAAGACGGCAAACACGACAAAGCTGGCAATAACGCAGTATTCCACCCATCTTCCCTCGAACAAACGATTAAAGATGGAAAAACGCCGCTGAACATTGGCCCCGAGTGAAAAAATCCGGAAAAGCCGCAGCAATCGCAGCACCCTTCCGAGTCTGAAAACGCGCAGCATTGGCATGACCGCCAGAATGTCGATCCAGAATGTCGCAAGAAAACTGCGTGTAGTTGAAGCAATCAGCCAGCGCAAAGAAAGCTCGACAATAAAAATCAGGGTAAACAAGTCATTGGCCTGCTGCACCTGTTCAAAACGCAAAGGCACCATGGGAACGAAGGTTTCGACTATTATCAGAGCAACAGATGCGAGAATGAGAAAAATCAATATGCTGCTGAACAAGGCCGAATCAAAAAGTTCGCGCAGAAACCGGTACGGTTTTGGCCGATTCTCAACTTCGGTAAGAAATTTTATGCCACTACTCATGATGCCAGCATTGTATTAGAGTTTTACGGGTTGTGCAAGCCAAGTTTGCGTACAATCAAAAGCATGGACAAGGCAAACCAGGCAAGGGTATAATTTGGGTTATGCTGCCTGTGTTGCACAAAAAAAAAGGAAATATAACGATCATTCTGCTTGGGCTGATCAGCATCATGCTGGTTATGGTCTTCGCCCTTTCGCGCAGAATGAGCGGTCACACCCAGCTTCTTACCCTGAGCGACCAAACCCAGATTACCAGGTATTTTCTTGAATCTTACGCCAGCGATGTTTTGCAGCAGCTCAATGCCTCGGCCAATAAACTCGATTCAGAAAATTTCAGGGTGTTTCGTGAATCGGCCCGCAACAAAAGAATCAGCAGCAGTTTTTATAATCCATCTTCAATGCTTCAGGAGCTTGCAGAAGAGCTTCAGACCGAAATGATTCTGCCACCCGAGATCGTCTTTTCGCAAGTTGAAGCACTAGACTACCCTGAAGGTTTTGATTGCCCCAACGAATTGAGGGGGCAGGAAAAAAAGGGGCTTCTGGAAATTGTCTGCAAGGCAAAATTTCGTGACCGGGATTACTCGTTGAGGGTTCAGTACCCTTTTACTGTGGTAATGCGGCTCACCCCGGTAATAAAAGATTTCGTGCTTTTTGCCGACCGCATTGCCCGTGAACAGGGGCGCGAAAAAATTGGGCCCGACGACAATCTGAACATTATTTACACAAAAAATGGCGAGCATCCTGAAATTATTGATTCGGAGGTGCTGTCTCGCATGCATCATCGCCGCTTGAAGCCGGGAGTAAAATACCGCCCGTTTATTCTGCTGCCACCCTGGGATGCAACCGAGTTTGGCAACCCTCGTCTGAGCGGCAAGGTTTTTCTCGGCCCGACCAATGAATCGATATTCCTTAATCTTGCCGGTGACAATCGAGAAAAAGCAGAAACCAGCATGGGTGAGCTTTTTCTCATATCTCCCGAGACTTTCAGAGTTGCCGATGAAAACACAGCATTTGAGCACGTTGGAGTTTTCATGAATAAAAGCGGCGGTTTCATACAGATGCTTGGCATGAATATTCCGCTGAAACACAAGCATATTGCCAAGATGGGTATAATGGGCTTTTCATACGAAATGGTTCCTGAGCTTGGCCCCCTATTTGAAGGAACCGCATATCAGCCGGCGGATTTTTTCAACGCGGGCGGCTCTTCAAGCGAGTTTTACCAGAAAATAGAAGGTTTTGGAACGGGCTTCATGGCCATGGCAAGCGGCCTGAAACTGATGGGAATAAAAAATAAAGAGGGAGCTCTACCAGCCCGGGAAATTTACGGCAGCGTCATGTCGAGATTTTTCGTAATGACCTTCTGGTGGCCCCCTTCAGGTGGCGGAGAGCCGTTGCAATATGATGAATCAAGGGGTGCCAACGATTTTCCATCGCGCGAAGTTTTTGGAGTAACCACTTATCATTTTGAGCCGGAAAACCCTGATCAGAAATACCAGGATTTCATGTCACGCATGGTTTCAGGCAAAGACTGGCGGCCTCGGCCAGGCGAAACTCCACAGGGTTTTGTTCCCTATAATATCGACGCAAAAGTGACAACTGGCCGGCAAAGCCGCAAAATCTATGGTTATGCTGATTTTACCTCCAACGACGGTTTCAAAGCAAAAGCTGACCTTGAAACTCTTGGTCAAAGCTGGTTCGGCGTCAATACCCGAAGCGCCACCGCACAGGCAAGCGGCATTGAACGACGAGTCGGTCGATTGTTCAGTAATGGTGCGGAATTTTTAAAAGCAGCCGGTGTTGACAAGGGCGAATTCAACGTGAATGGCATGGTATATGTTTCCGGGCCCCTGAAAGTGCCGCCTCTGACCATGACAAATGAAAAGATTGGTGGAGGCATAGTTCTAGTGGATGGCCCAATCGAACTGCAGAACATAACCCGAGGTTACAACATAGATACGACGACCTTGAATATCGGGGAAGTTGGCAATCTTTATCAGAAATGGCGTACCGAGATCACTCAAGAAAGCTTTCTCACATTTGTGTCATTAAAAGGTGATCCGATCACCATCAAAGGAGAAGCTCTTCTGGGCGTTCATCTGGTTAATCTGATCGATGGTTTTGGCCAGCCCTACGACCAGATCATGTGGAGCAGTTCCATCAACAAAGAGATTCTTTTTTGCGGTGGCATCGCCTGTAACTACCTGAACCTTCCCGAACGTCTTAAAGAATTCGGCAGTATCGAAAGTGCCTGCAGCATTTTGAAAGCGCCTTTTTTCCTGTATCACTCGGCAATGGCCGCAGATAAACCGGCTTATGCGGTGCAGATCATGGAAAACATGCGTGGATATCGACTTACCGCAGGAAAGGCCGGCAATGATGACTGATAAAACAGGGCTTTCCATGATCGAACTGCTGATCGGCGTAGTAATCTTTGGGTTGGCGATGGTTCCACTGATGTGGATGGGAACCACCCAGACACGTGGCGCATACTCGGTCGGCAAACACATGATGGCAGGTCAGATTGCCGCCAGTTTTCTCGACAGCATTCTAGGACTGCCATACGATGAGTGTTTCGAAAAAGTGCAAAAACTCACCAAATCGGGCAAAATGAAAGTGCTTGACAATGAAGAGTTGAAAGAAACCCTGCAGGCTGTATCAAACCAGAGTGTCGAGAAAGACATGCAGACTTCATTCAGAAATTTTAAATATAAATTTGAATTTTCTCACGATGAAGAAAAATTAATTCTTCGCATCGACATTGAAGTTTTTTACCGGGTTGACGAAGGGGTTGAAAAATCGGAGCAGTCATTGAAACTCTCGGTATTGAAACATGGAGCCAGAAATGGGTGATTTTAGAAGGAAAACCGGAAACAGAAAGGGCGTAACCCTTTTTGAAATTGTAATCGTTGCCGCGATTTCCAGCATGGTTCTGACGATGGCGATGATGATAATGAACCGAACCACCCGCCATTTCAAAAAAGGCACCGACATGCTCAACAACCAGCGTCTGATGGATAACATCGTTGAAAGAATCAGAACAGACGTAAGATCATTGAAAAATCCGATTCCGAAAGAGTGTAACGAAAACTCTTTTTCATTCATGGCCATTCGTGACGGAGTCGAAAAAAAAATACGTTACCAGTATGATGCGACACGACAGACATTGTTTAGGAATGAAGCGGGAAAGGAATCAAATTTTCATGGCGCAAAACAGGTTAAGTCTTTCTCATTCAAACCTGAATTTGACGGCAATGGCCGGTTCAGAGTGCTGAATGTGGTTATGCAGTTGATTTCCGACGATAAGGGGGGCAACCAGGATGTCGCCTCAACTCTGTCAATCATCTGTCAGTTCTATTCTACCTGTGTCGAAGCTGAATTAAACATCGCAAAAATTAGAAAAAAAAGCAAATCGCCCTGATGCGGAGGTTTTAAATGTTCATATCAAAATTCCGGATTATTTTTCTCATTCTTCTGGTCAGCCTTTCGGTCGCCGGCTTTGCCGATGAAGAGGCGATAAAGAAAGGTCGCGCTCTGCAACGCGAGAAAAAGTTCGAAGAAGCTTTGCAGATTTATAAAGACGCGATCAAGAAAACACCTACCGAAGATCTTTTTATCGAATCAGGCTCTTTACTCGGCAAAATGCAGAAATATGAAAATGCCCGGACTATTCTTGAAAAGGGCTTACAGACTTATCCCGACAGTAAATCCCTTAAAAATCTACTGGCTTTGATTCTGATCAGAAAAGGCGATGCGGCTAAAGGCAAAGAGATGCTTGAAGAAGTTCTGAAGGCTGATCCCAACAACAGTTTTGCCAAAAGCTGGATCGAAAAAGCTAATAAGGGTGAAACAACTGAAGAGCCAGAACCAGGCTCAGGAAAGCCTGCCAATGACAAGTCGTCCTCGGCAGGCATGGGCAGCAGCCCAACTGCTGGCAGCGGAGCCTTTACTGTCGACAACAGTCTTCCTGAAGCTGAACAACAAGAGCTTGCCAAAAACCTGTACAAGGAAATGATGGAGCTGGAAAAATGGGAGCTGGATTCTTTCAAGGAGCTGCATCGCAAGGTTATCGAAAAATGCCCTATGACTGCCAACGCGGAAGAGTCATGCTGGCGCCTTTCCAATCTTTACATGCTCGGAGAAGATCCCCCGGACTTTGAATCAGTTATAAGTGTTCTCGAACATCTGCTCAAACAGTACCCTGACACTCCATTGCTTCCTGATGCGAAAAACCGTCTGCTGATTGCCTGCCAGCAAACCAGGCAGATGGATAAAGTGGTAGCCATCTACGAAGAACTGTTTACCCATGATCCTGAACCGGCTGACGACAAAACTTTCATGGTCAGAGCCCTGGAATTTGGCGATGCCTTATCAGCAGTAGGCCGCTCTGCTGATGCCCAGGCATGGTATCAGAAAGTTATTGCCCGTGACGATGGAAAAGACAGCCTTGAAGCAAGGGTTGCCCGCGAAAGACTTGCAGGTGGCCAATAAATGACCCTTACGGGTCTGGGATCTAATCTGTTATCATTATGATTAACTGCGTTAAGTGTACATTGAAAATTTATTTCTAGCTACAGGGGGAGCAGAATGAAAATATCATATAGAAACAGGATTTTAATTATCCTGCTTGCGTTCTGGTTGGCCTTTGAACCATTTGCTCTGAGTATCGCCCGGGCAAACGACAGTCTTCCCGCTCCTGAGCTGAATACTGAAGGCATCGAGGGAATCGTTGACATCAATGAAGTCATGTCGCCAAACGAATACCTTGAATACATGCTGGCCTTGAGAGGCCGCACCAAGGAAGAGGCGGAAGCCAAAGCCTGGGGCGAATGGATGACAAGTTTGACTGGTGCCTACATGATGATGGACGATGGCTGTACCGATGTATTTAGTTTTTACGGTACAATGTCGAAGATGCACCCACATATGTCGCAGACACCTTTTTATTTTGAAGCAGTATGCCGCGCCTCTTCAAAAGCCACTCTCGCATTTGCCTACGTTGCCAATTCTGAAATGGTCAAACGTGTCGGTGGGGTAATCAGCAAAGCCGGCAGCGCGATTGCAAACTCAAGAGTCGGCGATGCCGCCAGATGGGCTGCCAATGGCGTATCTTCTGCAGCAAAATGGACCGGCGGCAAAGTGGCCAGTACCAGAATCTGGCAAAAGGGCGTCGGCTTTTTCCAGCGCAAGGCAAACCTGTTTAACGGCTTCAAAAAAGCCGGCACCATGTTTACTTCGGCCCAGAGAACTTTCAGCGCCAGAAACGTTTCTACCTTCCTTTCACACATGGCTCCTCCCTGCGGTTATAAAGCCGGCGTCGGGGAAGGTTTTTATTCTTACTGGCGTTGGGTGGCCAGAAAAACCGGTCTTGAAAACGTGCCAACCTACCGAAATTTTGCCAAAAAAGTTGGAATCAACACCAATAGAGGGGCATCAGTTATCGATAACGCCAAGGGTCTCGGCCACACCGTCGGAATCGGCCTTTGCGTTCTGGGTATCGCTCTTGACACTTACGGAATCGTAACTTCTGAAGACCGGCAGGGTGACCGGAATTTTTCATACTCGCTGGTTAAGAACTACGTTGGACTGGCTCTTGGTTCAGCGGCTCTGGTGGCAATGTTTTGTATTCCGATCGTCGGGCAGGTTGTCGGCGCCCTGGCGCTGGCCTGGCTTGCAATTACTACGGTCGGCGACATTTTCGGCGATTACAACAAACGCTGGAAATCGGCATACAAAGGCTCTTACTGGTATCTTTACCAGAATGACCCCGAATTCAAATCATTTTATGATAACCGAAACAGTCTCAAAGCCGAAGAAAAGGCGGCAGCGCTGATCGTAACCGAACAGCAATATGGCGATTTCATCAAGAGCCAGCCAGTATCAGGCGAAGAAGACCAGAAACTCCAGGATAAGAACATGCGTGTTTACACCGAGCTTGAAAAGCAGGGCGTGCTGGTCAGCTATTACAGTCAGAAGGGCTTTACTCTTCCTGATTTCGGCATGGATCGTCTGAAAGAGCTCTGGAACGCAAAAGCTGACTACATGTCATGGAAACCCACCCAAGCCGAAGAAGAAAAAGCGGCTAAGCGTGGTTTCTGGGGCAAAGTCGGACATTTTGTCAATCCAATGACCTATATCAGCTGGGCCGGCGACAAAATTCAGTCTGGTGATTACAAAAAAACCATCGAAGAATACAACATTCAGAAGGTATTCTTTAACCCCGACTATGTGCTGATCAAGAAATATCAGAACTGGGTCACCGCTAACAAGCACCGCGGCGGCATATTTGATGTGGTAGGCCTGCGCATCGAGCAATCACCTTTCAATTACATTCCTCTGGTCGGTATTGATTCAGCAGTGTGGTCTGAAGAATTGCTTATCGAAGCCTTTGATGCCGATGCTTTCCAGATTGGTGTAAAAGAACTGATGTATTTCAAAGAACAGATCAAGATCGCCCACGAACAGGTCGAAAGCGCAATAAAAGAAACCGACAGAATGGTTGAACAGATGCGTGACGTGCATCTCAAGCATGCTGAAAAAGTCAGAAAAGCTCTCGATAAGCTGGTTGAATGCTATAAGATCGATCCCGACCGCGAACATGATGATCTGATGAAAATCTGCAAAAAGGCTTTCAGCTGGCGCTGGAACGACCGCAATGGCAAACCGACTCCGAGAAACATCTTCAAGGTTTACCAGATGGATATCGAGCAGTCACTGATGTATGACCCGATGTCGATTGCCCAGAAAGCCGCCGATACCGTTCTGCTTCTGGCAACGATCAAACAGAACCTTGACCTGGCGGTAATGATGCGTGAACTCGGCGAAGAAAAACGCAAAGTTCTTGAAGAATTTTCCAGGGATTTCACTAACTACGATCTGGCAAAATTCCTTAAAGAAGGCACCTTCCTCGATGTCAAGGGCAGTACATTCGCTGACTGGCTTGCCGATATCTACCCGGCCTATGACGAAATGGAAAAATTTACCAACCTTTACATGAGAGAAGTTGATAAATTCACCTCGGCCGCCGACGAATCCAACTCTGATACCCGCGAGCGCTGGTGGTGGTTCGACAAGGAAGGCATGCATCCGAAAGAACTGCTGCATGATCTCAACAGTGAACTGGCCTCGTTCAAGGAAATTGCAGCAAAATATGAAGAAATTAAGGATGATGTGGGTCTGACCATACCCTTGAGCGAAGGTGAAAATTCAGGTTTCTATGCCAATGTTTATAAAGAAGGCGGCTATCGAGCGGTTGTTGAAGACCCGATGGCCGATGCTTTCGTAATCGATTCACCGGTAATACCTCCGGGCGACGACGAAGAATGATGATAATCAGGCCGGTGATTTAACTCACCGGCCTGATTATTTTCCGGGAGAAGGCAAATGAACAGACGAAGTAAAAGATTGATAGGCATTATTCTGGCTCTGGTTCTCATTGTTGAACCATTTGCCGTTACGGTTCTCAAAGCCGGCGATCTTCCGCAACCACGTATCAGCGAAGAAGCGCTTGATAAATTGCCGGAGACCAGAGATATAATTGCCCCTGCCGATTATCTTGAATACATGCTCAAACTGCGTGGAAAAAGCAAAAGTGAAGTAGAAGCGCGGGCATGGGGGGAATGGATGATGACCCTCAATTCTGCATATATGATGCTCGATGACGGCTCAAGCGACGTTTTCGGTTTTTACGAAGCGCTGAAGATGCTGAGAGAAAACAATACCATTCTCTCAGACATTTCTGACGTGGTTAAAACCGTGGCAAAGCTTACGACATTGAGCTTTTCATTCATTTTTCGAACCAGAATGATGCAGTCTTCAGACAATCTGATACTTGGTTTCATGCGCCTGACCAACATGGCTCAAAGAGCACAGGACTGGGTGGAAAACAACCGGGTTCTGGATTTCATGGAATACTGTGCGCCCCCCCCATGCTGGGATAACCCGGAAGTTGCGGGGCAGGGTTTTAAATCATACTGGCGCTGGGTAAAGGGACAGAATACCGGTGCTTCTGATGCGGTTGGCGAACTCAGCAAATCTCAGGGAATTTCACGAAGCATCGGCATTGGCCTGACAATTGTTGGTCTTGCCATCGACGCCTTTGGCATCTGGCGTTCTGAAGACCGCAAAGGCGGAAGATTCAACTCTTACAGTTTAGCCAAGCATTATGTAGGGGGCATTCTCGGTCTGGTAACTCTTGGAGCGATGTTTTTCGTTCCAGTGGTCGGCCAGATTGTTATGATTGCCGGAATTCTCTGGGCAATAACAAGCATCGTCGGTGATATGGTCGGTGAATACAATAAGCGCTGGAAAAACGCCTACAAGAATTCATATTTCTATTTGTATGAAAACGACCCTGAATTCAAATCTTTTTATGACAATCGAAAAAATTTGAAATCAGAAGAAAAAGCCGTTTCCCTTCATCTGATCGAATCTGACTTTGCCGAATTCTATGCCCTGACACCCCAAGAAGGCAAAGATGCCAATGCCCGCAACAGCAGAGTTTACATTGCCCTTGAAAAACAGGGAGTTCTGGTCAGCTACTATGCACAAAAAGGCTTCTCCCTTCCTGATTTTGGCATGGAACGCCTGCAGGAACTATGGAACATGAAAGCCGACTACATGTCATGGAAACCTACCGAAGCTGAGGCTGAAGCTGACCGAAAATCGGGTTTCTGGGGAAAAGTGGGCAAATATGTTAACCCGATGACTTTCATCAGCTGGGTTGGCGATGGAGTGCAGTCTGAAGATTATAAAGAAGCAATCAGGCAATACAATATCCAGAAAGTGTTCTTCAATCCAGATTATGTGTTGCTCAAGAAATTTCAAAATTATGTGACCGCACAAAAATTGAAAGGCGGCATATATGACCTGGTTGGCCTGCGCATTGAGCAGTCGCCATTCAATTATATTCCCCTCGTCGGCATAGACACTCAAACCTGGAACAAAGCCCTACTTGAAGAAGCCTTTTGCGCAGATGGCTTTATTGTTGGGCAAAAGGAACTGTTATTCATTAGAGAACAGGTTAAACAGGCTGGAGAGAAAGCAAAGACATTCATTGACGGAATGGATGAAACGATTGAAAAAATGGTTGAAAAAGATCTGCCGCACACGGAAAAGATCCGAGTGTGGTTCGACCAGTTCATTATCGCTTACAAAGCTGACCCTGAAAGGGAAAATGAAAGATTGTTCAAAGACGGCAAAAGATTGTTTGGCTGGCGCTGGGCAAAAGACGACGGCAAGAAATCGCCAAAAAATCTGCTTAAACGTTTTAAAAGTGATTTTGAAAAAAGCCTGTTTGCCGAACCGCTCTCTCTGGGGCAAAAAGCCGCAGAAACCGTCGTTCTTCTTTCAACTGTTAAGCAGCAGCTTGACATGGGGGTTTTGATGCGCCACATGAGCGAAACCAAAGCCAAAGCGCTTGCCGAATTCGATTCTTCCTTCAAAAATCACGACATAAAGAAGTTTTTGAAAGAAGGCACCTTTCTTGACGTTGAGGGAAGCAACACCTGGGATTGGTTCAGCAGCATTTATCCTCCTTATGAAGAAATGCAAAAGTATTTGAATCTGTTTAACCAGGATATTGAAAACTACACAGGAGTTGCCGATCAGGGAATTTCAAGCACCCGCGAGCGCATGCTGTGGTTTGATAAAGAGA
The DNA here is from genome assembly GCA_020722725.1 of Candidatus Methylomirabilis sp. Classification (GTDB taxonomy): domain Bacteria; phylum Muiribacteriota; class Ozemobacteria; order Ozemobacterales; family Ozemobacteraceae; genus DYKG01. Next base: position 38,475 of record DYKG01000021.1, on the reverse strand, counting down.
TCGTTCACCCTTCTGAACTGTTGCGACGCCTTAACAATGAACTTGGAGCCTGGAAAGAAACTCTGGAAAGTTTTGCCGAAATAGCCGAAGATAACGACCTGAAACTTATTCTGGCAGAAGATTCTGATTTTGCCGAAAAGGTATTTGCTGAATTCAAACTTGATTACGAACTGGTTGCCCTAAACCCCGAAACCCCGGTTGAACCCGCAGACAAAAAATAATCATGGATTGCAGGAACGTATCTTGAAACCGACTGGATGCCTGCCTACGCAGGCATAACTTTTATGAATTTTGGGATGATGCCAAGATCAAGTCTGGGCAGGACAAAATGTGAAAAATTCAATGCGCTTTTTATGTAACCGAAAGGTTAAAGAGAATTGAGAACGTTTTCAATTTCTTTTTTTACTTCGGGGTCTGGGTCATCCTGGGAATCCTGCAGGATTGCAGAAACCTTTTCCTTGTGCTTTTTAAAAGCCCCCAGGGCTCTAACAGCGATTGTTCTTACTTCCGGATCAGAATCGTAAAGTAATTCTTCAACTTCAACTATACCGTTGTCTTCGAGGCTGACGAAGAAATTAACTGCAGCGCTCTTATCTTCAGGCGAACCGGCAAGAAGTTTGTCGATCTGTTCTTCAACTACGGCCTGATCCGGCTTGGAAACGCCTGCAGTCTGAGTAGCTGCCTGATCCTCAGCCTTCTTAACCGACTCGGCAGGCTTAGAAGGTTTTTCAGTATTACCCGGAGTCACAACGGCAACTTCTGGCATTTCTTCTTTCTTTGCCACAGCGGGCTCTGGTTTCGGGCGGGGAGTTCCAGCCTGGGCCGGCTTACCAGTTGTCGGCAGGGCAATCAATTCATATTCTTCAGAAGGAGCGGCATCATCGGTGTTATTGCTGCTGGCGACTTCTTTCAAATCTTCTTCTCGATCAGAGTCTTCGGAAAGTTCAGGTTTTCCAGCCGGCTGAGGAACGGGTATTGATGCAGCTTTTTCTTCTGCTGGCTGCTTTTTTAGCGGGCTTTCTTCAGTTTTTGCTGAAAGCTGATTACTAAATTTTGTCGTTAATTCCCCAATTTTTTCGAGAGCGGGTTCATAGTTCGGGTCAAAGCTCAAAGCTTTTTTATACGCTTTATATGCTGATTTAAAACGGTTATTTGCCAGATAAATATCACCCAGAATTTTGCGCGGCAGCGGATTTTTCGGAGAAGCTTCGGCAGCTTTGATCAAAGCTTTTGAAGCCAGGCCAAGCTGATTCAGTTCCATATATGATTGGGTGAGAACGCAATAATAATGACAGACCGTTTCCGGGTCCATTTCAAGCTCGGCACTCTTTGTTCCAGGTTCAAGCAATTCAATTGCCCGATCATAAATCTTCAACCCATGGTAAATTTCACCCAGTTCGAGATAGGCAAAGGTTTCCTGAGGGTCAAGTTCAAGAATTTTCCAGTAAGTATCAAGAGCCTGTTGCACTTTTTGACTATCAAATTGTTTGCGGGCAGAGTTGAGCAATCGTTCGATTTTTTTGTTCATTTTTCTTTCCGTACGGCTTCCGGAAAGAACCCGGGCTTCAGCGGTCAGAGAAATCATTTGAAAAAATAAAATGAAAATTGAAAAAAATCTGAACATAAACCTGCTCCTGCATTTTCAGCTAATACCATTTATACTTAATTCGTTCGTGACACTACGATTTAAAGCGGGCCGACACGGTGGTCGGCCCCTGCAAACATTTCTTCTGTGATTCGTATAAGGCTATTCTAATGCAAATCAATGAAAAAGCAAAATTTATAAAAATACGGCTTTTTCGGCAAAGTCAATTGTTCCACAATTTCATCTGAAAGGGTTGGTGAAGTTTAAGAAAAATAGCGCTTCGATCCTGCCGAAGCGCTATGCAAAAATCAATCAGATTTTTTAAATAAAGTTTATTTCTTCGATTTGGTAACGGTTTTCCCAGAGCCACTCTTAAGTTCTTTAAGGGCAGCCAGAACTTTTTCAGCAGTGTAAGGAGGCCTGGTAAGCCTGACTCCCACAGCATTCTTGATTGCATTGCCGATGGCAGGAAGCGCTCCGTTGATGCTGATTTCGCTGACGCTCTTGGCACCGTAGGGGCCGGTCTTTTCGTAAGTGGGAACCAGGAAAGTATCGATAACCGGCAGATCTTTGGTTGACCAGATCTTGTAGTTGCCAAAATCAGGGTTGAGCATTCTGCCTTTTTCATCGAATATGTATTCTTCGGTGAGGGCGAAGCTGATCGCATTCATGACTGCACCCTGAGTTTGACCATCTGCGAGAGTCGGGTTGATTGCGGTTCCACAATCGACGCCGGCCACGTATTTCAGCAATTTTACTTCGCCAGTTTCGGTATCGACTTCGACTTCGGCGAAGTGGGCAGAAAATGGCGGCGGCGATGCGTGGCTGATATGGCTGCCGATGGCACCGATCTGGAACTGCTGATGCTCATACATTGCATAGGTGCAGACTCTGGCAAAAGAAACGAAATTCTTGCGGCCTTTTCCGTAGCAGACGCCATCTTTGATGGTGATATCCTCGAGCTTTTCGCCCATCATTTTTGCGGCAACCGCTTCAATCTGCGCCCGAACTTTTTTAGCTGTGGTAATAACTGCACCGCCGGTAAGGTAGGTTGTCGAGCTGGCATAGGCGCCGACATCGAAGGGAGTCATATCGGTATCTGAGCTGTAAACCATCATATCAGAAAGCTTACAACCAAGAGTTTCGGCGGCAATCTGACCAAGAACTGTGTCAGAACCGGTTCCCAGGTCGGTTGCGCCCAGCAGCATATTGAACGAACCATCTTCATTCATTTTGATGAAAACGGCACCCATATCAATTTCTGGAATCGAACTTCCCTGCATCAGGCAGCACATGCCCACACCGCGACGTTTAGTGCCGGTGCCTGGTTTATTGAATTTTTTATCCCATTCGATGCGTTTCATGCCTTCAGTGATGCATTTTCCCAGACCACACGATCCGATCGCCATATCAACGCCTTCGCGGCCTTCGCCGAGGGCCTTGAAAATCGGTGAAGATTCGCCTTCTTTGATGTGGTTTTTCTGGCGGAATTTGATGGGATCCATGCCGATTGCTTCAGCCATCTCATCCATCTGGCATTCCATGGCATAAGCGGCCTGGGTTGCACCATAGCCGCGATAAGCGCCACCGACCGGAAGGTTGGTATAGACGGTATCGCCGATAAATTCAATATTGTCGGCGCGATACAGCGGCAGAACCTTTGAGCCGCAGTTGCTCAGAACTGTAAGGGCGTGACTGCCGTAAGCACCGGTATTGCTGATAATGCGCATTGAAATGGCAGTGATGGTGCCGTCTTTTTTCACACCACTCTTGATAGTGCAAACCATCGGGTGTCTGGTGCGGGCCGCCATGAATTCTTCAGCACGGGTCAGAGCCCAGATGCAGGGTCTGCGGGTTCGCAGAGTAACAAGACCGCAAACGTCTTCAAGAAGAACTTCCTGTTTGGTGCCGAAGCCACCGCCAATTCTAGGCTTGATAACTCTGATCTTCTTAATCGGCAGTTGCAGAGTCTGGGCAGTAATTCGGCGGGCATGGAACGGCACCTGGGTTGAGCTGCGCAGAACCAGGCGATCGTATTCATCGAGATAAGCCATGCAGGTATGGGGCTCGATCGGGCAGTGCTGGGCATAATGCGGATAGTAGGTGCGTTCGAGCACGTAATCAGCATTTTTATAGCCTTTTTTAACATCGCCAACCGCAGTTTCCACATGCGAGCAATGATTATGCTTGGGGTCATAGAAAATAGGAATCGGAACCCGGCAGTCTTTTTCGTCGTGAATGACCGGAGCGCCTTTTTCCATGGCCTTTTCAGGGTCGAAAACCGGTTTAAGCACCTTGTATTCAACTTTGATTTTGCTGCAGGCTTCAAGGGCTGCTTCAGGGGTTTCGGCGGCAACGATGGCCACACGGTCACCGACAAAGCGCACTTTGTTGTCGAGCAGGCAGGTATCATAGGGCGAAGGCTCGGGAAAGCCCTGACCAGCGGTCGTTCTGACCACCCGGGGAACGTCTTTCCAGGTATAAATGGCAACAACGCCTTCAACTTTGAGAGCGGATGAAGTATCAATGCTTTTTATTTCAGCATGGGCGTGGGGGCTGCCCAGCACCTTAATATGCAGAAGATCTTTAAAATCGACGTCGGCAACGTATTTCTGCACGCCACAGACGAGCCCCATGGCATCGATTTTGGTCAAACTGTGATTTACCTGTTCAAACTTTTCGGGTTTTTCAAAAACCAGTGGTGAAACGGGAATAGCGGATACAGTTTCAGCAACAGCCGCAGTTTTAACTGCTTTAACCGGCTTTTTAGCCTTAGTTTCTTTTTTAGCTTTGGCAGCTTTGGTTACTTTAGCGGCGTTTACAGCTTTAACAGATTTTTCTTCGGTTTTCCTGGTGGTCTTAGCCATTATTTCTTACCTCGCACAGTCTTGCTGGTCTTTTTTACGGCTTTGGCAGCGGTAAGAACAGCGTCAATTCTTTTCACATAGCCGGTGCAGCGGCAAAGATTGCCATCGAGGGCGTCTTTAACGTCATCGGCAGTTGGATTGGGATTGCTGTCAAGCAGAGCTTTGGCAGCGATCAACGAGCCTGGATTGCAATAACCGCACTGGGTTGAGCCTGATTCAGCAAAAGCCTGCTGAAGAGCATGTGGGTTTTCAGGGTTTCCCATGCCTTCCACAGTAAGAATCTCGGCGCCTTCGGCAAGCCCGGCAAGAGTAATGCAGCTGTTTCTCGGTTTGCCATTGATCATAACGGCACAACAACCGCACATTCCTTCACCACATCCAAACTTAACACTTTTAAAACCAGCGGCGCGCAGCACATCGACCAGCATGGCGTTGGCCTTCACATCAAGACAATGTTTTTTTCCATTAATCGTGGTATTGATTTTCACTGCTGATCTCCTTACTTTCCGGCCCTTACACAGGCTTCTTCGAGGCTGCGACGCACCAGCACTTCAAGAACTTCGCGCTTATATTCTTTTGATGCGCGGAAATCTTTTCTAACTTCAGTTTTTTCAGCAACGGCGGTGGCAACTTCTGCAAAAAGCTGAGCGGTCGGCTTTTTGCCTTCGAGCATTTTTTCAGCTTCGTGGCAGCGCACCGGTGCGATGGTAACCGCATTAAGAGCCAGACGTGCCTTAACAATGCTGTCACCCTTGATCGATATCAGCGCAGCCACGGTAATCATCGAATAATCATTGGCGGTTTTGGCAAATTTGCAAAAGGAAGTGCCAGTGCCTTTTCCCGCAGTAGGAACAATTATTTCTGCGATAATTTCATCGGGAGCCATGAATTTGGCAGGCTTTTCATTAAGCAGGTTTTCGACAGGAACGGTTCTTTTCGGTTTGCCTTTGCGCAAAACGACTTCTGCGTCGAGAACCAGCCATGCAGGCAAAAGATCAGACCAGGGAAAAACAGCGGCCAGATTGCCCCCAGCGGTAATTGAATTTCTTAAAAGGGTTGAACCGATTTTTCCGGCTACGGTCTTGAGAAGTTCACCGGCCGGGCCCTTGAGATCGGTAGATTTATAAATGTTCTGAACCGGGGTTGCAGCACCAATTCTGATTGAACTGGAATCAACGCGAATATGATTGAGTTCTTTAACCCGCGAAATATCTACCAGAGCTTCGATGCTGTTATCCTGGCGCAGGGCTTCAGAGGTGCCGCCGGCAATAACGGCAGTCTTTTCATCTTTGCTACCAAGGTATTTACAGGCATCTTCAATGGTTTCAGGGTAATAGAACCGGGTGAGTTTTTTGAGCATTCTCGCCCTCCTTTTCCTTGTGTCTTATGTCTTTAACCAACTAGTTAGGAATTATACCCGCACAAATCACAATGTGCCAGTTTTTCAAACAAAATTAACGATGTTTCTCAAGTGGTTTTTGACTTGCCGACCAGCATGGGTGATAATAGATTTAGAATAGATCAATACCGGAGAAAACAACTTATGAAGAAAACTTCATTGCTTCTGATAGTTCTTTGCCTGGCCTCTTTAAGCCAGAGTCTTGAGGCCAAAAATGTTTTTGCCGACATTCTGAAGGTATATAAAACCTATCAGGAAGTAAACATGGCCCTCTGGCTTACCGGCGATGTGGGTGCCGAAAAAAGATTTGGCAAAGAGCTGCAGTTCTGGCTCAATCTGACCAACAAACCCGAGAAAGACCCGAAAATAAATGCTTACGTAAGAGGAATTTTCGATCGCCTGGTGCCGCATTACAAAAATCACGGAATGAAATATACGGTGAGAGTGATTAAAAACAGTTCTGCCAATGCTTTTGCCATTCCCGGCGGGCACATTTACGTTCATACCGGCCTGCTGGATCTGGTCAGCTCTGACGATGAGCTGGCAACAGTTCTGGCGCACGAACTGGCTCATGCGGAGAAAAGGCATTCACTGAAAAACTTTCGCGCTTCAACTGCTGCCGTTGCTCTGCTGAACGCCGCATTAAAAAACCGACAGGATCGTGAAATCTGGGGCGCACTGCTGACCACCCTGACGATGATGAAGTTTTCACGGATTCAGGAAGATGAAGCCGATGATGTCGGGCAGTTCCGCATGGCGTCTGCCGGTTTTAACCCGGCTGCCCAGGTCGCAGTCTGGGAAAAATTTCTGAAAAAATATGGCGACACCAAAGGGGTAGAGCAGTATTTAAGCTCACACCCACCATCCAGTCAGCGTATTGAAAATGCCCGCAAGAATCTGGCAAAAATGAACGTCAGCGAAAGAACGACATTTGCCAATACGCGCAATCTATTAACGGCGGTTTGCCAGAATCTTCTGGTCAACCCCAGCTTCGAAGAATCGCCGAACCAGCAGCTTACCGGCTGGCAGACCATCGAAGGAAAGGCCTTTATTTCAGACCGTTTCGCCATTACCGGCAGGCAATCTCTACAGCTTACATCCGACTCAAGAATGAGTGCGACCAGGGTGTTATCAGATTTTATCCCGGTTGCTCAAAATTCAGACATGACTTTCAGCGGCTGGCTTATTTCTGAGAATGGCAACCAAAATGCGGCCATCGGCCTTGAGCTTTACGATTCAAATAAACGATTAAGAGATCGAATCTGGGCAATAAGAAAGGCAGCACCGGTTTCAACCCGGGCTGAAAAGGTAGAAATAAGGCTGGTCAATACTCCAGACCATAAAATTTTCAGTGCCAATACGGCATTTGTAAAAATTCTACTACAGGCCGGGCCAGCTTCTACGGGCAGCGTCTGGTTTGACGAACTGCGAATGAAAAATACCGGCAATCCTGAACCGATAAACCTTATTGAAACAGGCGATTTCGAAATTTCTTCCAATAATCTGCCAGCCGGTGTTTTAACAAGTTCCAAGGGCATCAGCCACGACAAAACCAAGTCCAGCACCGGATACTCAAGCTTGAAAATAAATGGTGATGGCAGCGAAAAAACCTTTGCCTTTTCTGGAATTGCTATCGAAAAGATCAAACCAGATCAGGTTTTGTCTGGATCGTTCTTTTTTATGGGCAGTCAGCAGATAAAAGGAATTTTGACGGCTGAATACCTTGATGCGAAAGGGCTGATTCTTGCTCGTCGTCTGGCCCAGGTGGAATTTGAAAGCAATGCCAACAGCTGGACAGGAACTTCTTTCAGTTTCAAGGCCGATGTGAAGCCCGAAGAAACAGGAAAAGCCGCTGCGATTCAGATCAGAATTTCAAGCTTTGTTCCCGCCGGTGCCAGCCTCTGGCTTGACAACTTCGTGCTGCGATGAGTCTTTTCCAAAAGGCCGAAAACTGATGCAGCCTTTCGGGCAGATCGATTTGCAATCAAGGCATCGCACACATTCGGCACTCTGAATATCTTCGGGAACATTGAGATTAACCGGGCAAACCTTGGTGCAAAGCCCACAGTTTATGCAGGTATCTTTATCCAGTTCCAGTCGATAAATGCTGACCTTGTTGAAAGGGGCGTAAAAAGCCCCCAATGGGCAGATCCAGCGACAGAACGGTCGGCGGAACAACATTGACAGACCCAAAAACAGCAGCAGCAGAAAAGATTTCCAGGTAAAAAGCCAGCCCAGCTGTTTGCGCAGGTCAGGTTTGAGTATAGCCAGGGGGTAACCCCCCTCAAGGGTGCCGGCTGGGCAGATGTATTTGCAGAAGAATGGCTCGCCGCCATCAAATTCATCGAGCCAGAAGGCAGGCAAGGCAAAAACGAAAACGATCAAAATCACATACTTGACATATTTCAGAAATCCCGAGCCGTTGAATTTCGGCAACGGAATTTTATTCAGCAACTCCTGTAACCAGCCAAACGGGCAGAGCCAGCCACAAGGTGCACGCCCGACAACTGCTCCGATAAGGGCCAGAAAACCAATCACCATCAACGGGAAAGATGTTGCAATCGCCGACAATCTTGCACCCCAGGTATGAATAGCCGTCAGGTCAATACCTCCGGCACCGGCAACGGTAACCTGCATTGCGCCGATTGGGCATGAATACATGGCCGCCGGACAGCTGTAGCAGTTGAGGGTTGGAACACAAACATGCTTGAGCTGCCCGGTATAGATATTACCATTGGTCAAGCCTTTAAAATAACCATTTGAAACAACAGTGGCGGCAGCCTGCGCCCAGGTTCGAATTTTTATCCCAGTCCGATGCATTGCGTGCATATCAATATTGCTTTCTGAAAGTAACTTTTGTGTTCACCATTTTTAAAACCGGCGAAGACAAGAATAAGAGCCAGCACAATAATAATTATTGCCGACCATTTAACCGGATTGCCTGTTTTTTTCATGACACTACTTTACCAGTTCGATGAGGTTTTTGCCAATATCCGTGTTTTCAATTATTCCGCCAAAGAGATCAGAACCAGGACCATAGCTGAAAATCGCCACCATGGTTGCGGAGTGCTGGTCGGTTGAAAAATGGGCTTTGGCTTTTTTCTCGTCAAGCGAGCCGGCAGGCAGAGTCATCCCGCCAGTTTCGTGGTCAGCAGTGCAAAGAACCAGAGTGTTTCCATCTTTCTCGGCAAAATCAAGAACGGTTTTTACTGCCCGGTCAAAATCAAGAGTTTCGGTCAGAATGGCGTTGTAGTCGTTTTTATGGGCAACCAGATCAATTTGCGACCCTTCAATCATCAGAACAAAACCTTTTTCTGACTGGTCGAGAACTTCAAGCGCCTTCTGTGTAAGCTCGCCAAGACTGTATTCTCGATCTGTAGCCCTGGGAAGATGAGACCCGCTGAGAATTGCAGCAAACTTATCCGGTTTGCCAAGCTGTCTGAGACCATCGATAGTCTGCACTACCGGCATTTTACGACGCAGCATGAAAAGAAGGTTTTTGTCATCTTTTCGGCGGCTGCCCGGCATAAAACCGGGAATCAGGTTACACATTCCGCCACCAATCATCACGTCAATATCATTGTCGACCTGCTGCTCAGCAATTTCATTATACATGTCTCGGTGTTCTACATGAGTGGAAAAAGCGGCAGGGGTGGCGTGGTTAATAATGCTGGTAACCACCAGCCCGGTCTTTTTTCCTGCATCTTTAGCATATTCAAACAGATTTTTTAAAACCTTCTTTTCCGGGTTCATGCCTATCATGCCATTATTTGCAGAAATACCTGTGGCCAACGCCGTTGCCGCTGCTGCCGAATCGGTAACATAATTATTTCCGGAGCTGGTAATCTGCAACCCCATTTTTTTGAAACGCCGCATCTGTAGAGGTCCAAATTCAAAGTCGGTGGCGCTGATATGGGCGACACCCATTCCATCGCCTATCATGACAATTATGTTTTTCGGCCGATTTTCAGCCGCATTAACCAGTGAGACCAGAATAACAAAAACAAAAAGACTGAGAAAAAGTTTTCTAACAGCGATTAACATTCGATTTTCCTTCCAGGTAATACTTTCTGTATATTAATTTAAGATCGGGACAATTTCAAGATTTTTACCTGATTTTCCGTAATCATTCCTATTCAAAATAAGCCGTTAAAAGAAAATCGATTCTCTGCCGATAGTTATGGTGCATGAATTAATTTTCGGCTAATAATTTCAGCGGAGGGTGCTAATGGGCGTTTTGGTACCATTGTTCAAAACCAGAGAACCAGAAACCGATCTGCCGCTTGATAATGAAGAAAAGCTCAGAGTCAAGCTGATTCAGAATTCAATAGAAGCGTTGCGGAAAGAAGAAAAGTCGGTTGAAATAGAGATTTCCGAAAAGTGTAAAGAAGAAATCGAGCGCTTAAACGTAATTGATCGCAAGCTCGGAGAGCTGGAAAAAGAGCTCGAAGACATTTGCCATGGCCGCAAACGGCCAATAATCAGGAGTCGATGAATGCTCAAATTTTCAATTTTCTCAGACAACTATCTCAATCATCGACTTGAGCGCAATAATGAAGAAAAGCCCGAGATACAAAGCAGCCTCGCCGTTTCGACCAGCCGAAAAAACGAAAAATCTCTTTTGATATCGAGAAGCAACAGCAGAATCTGGTGGGAATCAGGCTGGAAACAGAAAAAATAATTTTAGAAGGTAATTTGTAAGAGGGGCTGTTCCATTGCCCCGCTATTACTTAATGTCATCGCCCGATTTAATCGGGCGATCATTATTTAAAGCCGGTCTTGTGATGCCTTGATCATATTCCGGATACAAGCAAGTCGAGGCATGGAACCGCCCATTTTTTTCAGAATTTTCCAAAACCGCGAAAGATTTCAAGATGGCGGTTCATGGATTTTTCCCAGGTAAATTCACCAGCTTTGGCAATTGCAAGGGCGCGATGAGCTGAGGAAGCTGCGCCTGCCTGTTTCATTGCAGCCGCGAGACTTTTTCCGGAAAATGGGATGGCATAAAAACCCGTATCGCCGCATATTTCTTGCATCGGGCCGATTTGCATGGCCACTACCGGGCATCCGCAGGCCATCGATTCGAGAAGAATGTTGGGGCAATTCTCACACCATGACGTATAAACCATGGCAACCGCATTGGCATACCAGCCTGGCAATTCTTCCCGCGGAACCGGGCCGATAAAAATGAGTCGCCCGGCAACCCCGGCCTTTTCTGCCAGTTTTTTCACATAAGCAACATAATTATAGTCGTAATCACGACCGACGATGATTACTCGCGGCAGGGTCGAGTCACACTCGAGGGCTTCAACTATATATTCGAGGCCTTTATATACATAGAGATTGGAAACATAGATAAAATAAGGGTCGGTTCCGGCCTTAGATGGGCGGGCTACAGCGGATTTAAAGTTTTCTGAAATTCCATGATACAGAACCTCTGATTCAATCATGGGGTTCAAACTTTTTATCAATCGAGCAGTCGCTTGCGACAATGCAATCACCCGGTTGGCACGGGCCAGCGAAAGCATGGTCAGCCACCTGATCAGCAACATGCGAAAAACCTGAGAGACTGACTCGAAGCGGCGATACATTTTTATGGCCCTGAGTGTGAGCGGGGCAACATTCTGAATCATCAGAACTACGGGAATTCCCGGGTCAATAATCGGTGAGACGTTGGCAACGCAGAAAAGCACATCGGCGCCCCATTTGTGACAGAGCTTTATCAAACCGGTGTTTTCCCAAAAATAGCGTGAATAGAAATCGGCTGAAGCTTCACTAATAACCTGAATTTCAATGTTTTCCCGGGGTTTAAGTCCCCGCAGAAAGGAAATATCCGGAACTGCCGCCAGAAAATCAATTTCCGGGGCCATTTCCGGCAAAATTTCGAGCAGCCCGATCAGGTAGGCAACCCCGCCACCGGCGCGAGCCGAAACGGCATTTATCAGAATTTTCATTGAAAGGATTATACTTTAATTCAGGCATTGCCATCAACAAAAAAGAGCCGCCGAATGGCGACTTTTCATGATACTAATCAAACAATCATTTGATTGACATTTTTTCGATATCTTCAGGCCACAGGGCGAGAGACTGTTCTTTATACTGTGCGACCACATCAGCTTTTTTATGATCGTAAACGCCCAGATTTAGAACTGCATTGTATTTGCTGAACCGTTCATCACCGACAACCTGCTTGAGGGTGTTTACCGGATTGCCGGTAAAGAAGCCCCTACTTTCGCGGGTTTCGATGACTTTGGCGGCATCGGCTTCAGCAAATCCGATCATTCTGAGCATATCAGCGGTAACCGTATTCAGATCGAGTCTGAAAGTATAGTATTCATCTTTTTTGCCAAAGAATGAGGCAAAATACTTTTTCGCAGCAGAAGCTTTTTCTTTCAGCCTGGTCAGGTTAATTTTGCCTTCCATCCACATCTGGGGGCCAACGTTGGCAAAAACTTTACCATCAGCCATTGCATTCTTGAAAAGGCCTTCGACAAATGCGCGGTGGTCGTTGCGGGCTTTTTCGTAAGCAGCTTTATCGATTTTCCTGTTAACATAGGCCAGTTTGCTCTGATAGTAGCTCTTGTAGCTCTCAGAGGCCTTTGCATCCATGGTCACATACTTGGTATTTTCAAGCAGAATGCGATACAGAACTTTTTTGTCTTCAGGAAACAGTTGGGCGAAGTTATTCACGAATTCCATGAAATCCATGGGATTGGTAATCATAACCCGAACACATTTTTCAAATGGAGCATTGATCGAGCGACTGGTGAGAATGTCATGGAACAGCCCGGCAATTACACCTTCGGTTGACATGAGCTGCAGGCCATTTTTGAGGGCTCCAGTCTTTTTGCCGTTTGTCTGAGTCCATACATAGCGGTCTCTTCTGGCGGGGTCCTGGCGGCCAAAGAGAAATTCGGAAATGTTGTATTTTTTCCGGTCTTTTTCTTTCAGCTTCGGGTTAGCTGGGCCATAGACGGCTTCAAAAGCTTCAGCCCAACCTTCGATATAGGCAAGACCCAGGTCAGTAATGATTGGAGAATCATGGCCGTTGGTAGAGATACGCTGAATTTTCTGAAAAAGCTTGCCATAAAGGTCAAATTGAATGGCATGGGCGTTCTCATGGGCGATAACCAGATCAAGGGTGTCGTTATTCATTGCATCCCTGATCGAAAAAATCTTCTGCCCGTCTGATTCGATATCGAGAACACAGATCATCGAGGTTTCGATACCAAGACGTTTGGTAGACTTTTCATCAACAATTTCGGCTCCGAGAGGTATCATGCAGGGGCCGGGAGATGGCATGAAAGACGGCAATGGCGACTTCGCCATCAAAACCACTGCTGAACCGACCGACTGAGAAAGAAAATCCAGAATTCCTTTTTTCTGTTCGGAAGTAAGATCTTTTACCTGTTCAAGCGCCTGTTTGAAATACTGAAAACGAATCTGGCGGGCGGTACGTCGAAGTTTTAGAGAATCCTTGAGTTCCTTGCTATTGAGAAGGTATGGCATAAGGTCATTCTGGCCCACCTTCGACTGAAAAACCTGAACGGCCTCATTTGACAGGGCAAAAGCAAGATAACCGACTTCTGATAACTTTACGGTTTTTGGAATATTGAGAGCTTTGCCCATAAAACCACCAATCAGGTGTCCCTTACCAACGGTAATCGGTTCAGACATCAATATTGGTTTTTCGGAAAGCGCAGTCGGATCGGAAGACAACTCGGTAACCGGCTGTCGGGCAAAAGCTGCACCTGACAAATAAACAGACAAAGCGATCACTGCGCTGAGAATACGGCTCTTATTACTTATTTTCATGGGCCCTCCTGTTAAGGTATTTGTCGATTCTAATGATGCTCGGCCAAACCGTCAATGCGCTTAAACAACCGATTTCTCGCGAACCACGTCTTTCAGGGCGTACAGCCTTTTTACACTGAGGCTGTCGATAACTTCGCTCTTTTTACCATGCACTGCCATATTGGCAAGCAATTGACTCACAGCAGGAGCAAGCATCAAGCCATGGCCAGAAAAGCCACAGGCCTGGTAAAAATTGTCGATCTCATCGATGGGACCAAGAATCGGCTGGGCATCGGCGGTCATTTCATACAATCCAGCCCACTGGCGAACGATGCGCAGTTTGTCGAGTTTCGGAAACAGCCTGGTAAAGCGCTTGCTCATCTCGTACATAAAATGCATTGAACTGCCGACATAGGTGCCAACCGGTTCGTTGGGGTCTCCCATGCCCATTACCACGCCGCCACTCATTTCCTGGCGGGCATATAGTCCGACGCTGAAACTGATAACCATAGGGTTCCACAAGCGTTCGACCGGTTCGGTAACCAGAATTTCGTGACGATAGGGATCGACGGGAATTTCGACATTAAGCATATTACCAATGGTTCGTGAAAAACCGCCGGCACAATTGAAAAGCAACGGCGCTTCATAATGGACACCCTTGTCGGTCATGACGAAGAAGGTATTGCTCTTTTTCATCAACCCGGTAACGTTGGTCCAGAGATGAATTTCAACACCAAGGCGGCGGGCCGCATTGGCATAGGCCTGGGTCAGCAGAAACGGGTTTATATGGCCATCTTTAGGGCACCAGGTGGCCTTTTTAATCAGTTCGGTATTCAGAAACGGCACGATTTTTTTTGCTTCGACCGGGTCAACGATTTCGACATTCAAACCAAGTCGGCGCTGCATTTCGACGTTCTTTGCGAACTGCTTTTCTTCTTCTTCGCTGTGTGCCAGAATCAGGTAACCGCCCTGAAAGAATTCGGTGCGATAGCCGAGTTCTTCTTCGATCATTTCCAGTCTTGCCACTGAATCCATTGCCAGGCGTGTATTGGTTTCGGTGCTCCACTGCTGGCGAAATCCGCCGCCGCATCTTCCGGTTGAACCACTGGCAAGATAATGTCTTTCTAGAACGCAGACATTGGTCATACCGGCTTTGGCCAGTTCATATGCGGTTGACACACCGAGAATGCCGCCGCCGATTATTATTGCATCAAATCTCGTTTTCATGGGCGGCTCAACTTTCTTCGTCTTCATGCCGTTCGAGTTCGGCATTGATCAGGGAAAACGAAACCGGGCGATTGGGCGGCCTGAAAGTTGGCGGATAAATTTCAGCAGCAGGAGTTTTAAGTTCGCGGCTGATGATCTGAGAAACCAGTCGGCGACAGGTTCGACCCTGACATGAACCCATGCCGGCGCGCACCAGACGTCTGATTTCATCTATTGTGGTCGCTCCCTGGCGGATAGCGGCGAGAACTTCATCTTCGGTAACATCGAGACATCGGCAGATAACCTTCATGACTGACCTCCGGATTTGACTCTGACTGCCCTGACATCCATCACTTTTTCTTCGGGAACTTCAACGGTAACCACTGCGGTTTTATCGTAAGCGGGCGGATTGATGACCCTGATAACTTTTCCTTCACCGACTTCTTTGCCGGCACGGTCGAGCAGGGTAACCATCTGGTCTTTTACAGGAATGGGTAGAAGCTCATAGCTAATGCTCACTGCTGCCTTTCCGGGGGCAATATTTTTCTGTACAATGAAAATCGCCAACCCGGGGCATTTTGGCACACAAAGTCCGCAACCGGTGCACTTTTCAAAATCAAGAACCGGTTTGTCGGTTATTCCTTCTTTCATTTGAATAGCTTTAACCGGGCAGGCTGAAACACATGGGTCGCAGGGAATATCCTGCAGACATTCAATAATTGCGACCGGCCCCTTTTTATAACGCTCTTCGGGCGGTAAAGCACATTTCAATTCTTCGGGGGTAATGATTCCATCGTTGATCAGCATGCTCCAACCTCCTTGAGAACGCGTTCACGGCCCCAGCGAATTCTTTCGCCGGTAGAACCTGACCTGAGGGTTTTCAATTCTTCTTTGGCTTCAGCGACAATCTGGTCGGCCTTTTCCGACTTGCCATGCAGGCTTTCATAGGCCCTGGCACCGGCGATTCGGCCACCAAGAATGGCAGTGGTTGCTTCTTCAATGCCAGAAGCATCGCCGGCCACGTAGACATCTGGATTAGTGGTCTTCATACCTGAATCGTGCAGGGGAACAAGCCCGCCAAGTTCACCGATGTGAACCATGCGGCAATGAGCCTGCTGAAAGAGGTCAATCAACGGGGTCAGGCCTACTGCAAGGCAGATACAATCACATTTAATTTCAAATTCGGTATTGGGAACAGGCTGAAATCTTTCATCAACCCTTGAAAGCGTGGCACCTTCGACATGGGTTTCGCCAATCGCCTGAAGAATGGTATGGGAAGTATAAATCGGCACTCCCAGCCTGCGAATTTTGCTGGCATGCACGAGATAGCCGCCGATGGTCGGCAGGCCTTCAACCAAACCAACTACTTCAACACCTGCCTGAATCAGCTGATAACTTACGATCAGGCCTATGTTACCGCTGCCAACCATGAGAATTTTATGACCAGGCCTGATTCCATGAACGTTCATCAGGGTTTGAACGCCACCGGCACCATAAACCCCGGGCAAATCATTGTTTTCAAATGCCAGACTGTTCTCGGTTGCGCCGGTGCAGACAATAGCACGCTGGTAAGCAACTCTTTCATAGGCATTCTGTGAAAGAATACCGACTTCGTTGTTGCTGTAAAAACCAACGGCGGCGGTATTTTTAAGAACGGTGAGGCGTCCTTTCAGATTTTCAACATCTTTACAAAGCTTGCTTGCAATGGAAATGCCCCTGATTCCGGCATCACGATTGCTGCTGCCAAAAAATCGATGGGTTTGCTTGATCAGCTGACCGCCAAGTTTTGCGCTATCATCGACAAGCAGAGTTTCAGCACCCAGTTCGGCTGCGACTATTGCGGCAGAAAGCCCGGCAGGGCCGCCACCAATAACAAAAACTTCGGTTTTTCTGCTCATGGCTTGATCGTACCGTGTCCTTTCTGCATTTTAACCTGCATTCCTTCTTTAAGAGGGGTGATGCAGGTCATGATATTGACTTCACCGTCAACTTCCATGATACAGCTTGAACAACGGCCAATAGCACAGAAAAAGCCACGGGCGCGGTTTTTCTGGGGACTTCTACGCAGCATTTTCACTCCTGCTGCGTGCAGGGCGGCTGCAATCGGCTCGCCTTCATAGCCTTCGTATTCTTTTCCTTCAAAGAAAAATTTGACTTTTTTCGGGGTTGGAAAATCCAGAACCGGATGTGCTTCGATGCGCAGGGAAGACATTCCATTCCCTCCTTGGTGCGAGTTTTTTAATTACCGGTAAAAAGAGCTGCTGTAATTTTACCGGCTGAGATGTTAGCATTTTAATGCTGATTTTGCATTTTGTCAGCCAGTTTGTTAAGAGATTTATCGATCAGGATTGCACCATGAGAAAAACTCTGTTAACCCAAGTTTGCCAATGGTATGCTTGTAACCGGCATGAAATCATGGGATCTTAATTTTTTCGCCACTATTGATTTTTCTGGTTATTTTTCCAGGCAATGGCATTTCTTTCACGCCAGGGGCGTGATAAATCATTTTCTGTTCTGGATCCGGTTTGCTGCACGTTCGCATGAAATTCTGCTCGGTTTTTTCCTGCAACTTCTGCCGAAATTCCAGGGTAAATCGCCGGCGGGTTGATAATATCCGTCGAATGGTTTTCCAACTGCGATGATCGGCGTGTTGTAGCAACTTCCATTCAATTGCATGAAGAATGTGATATGCCAGAACCGAAATGAAAAGATGAGCGCTTGCTCGATTTTCTTTTTTTATATCGCCTGGCGTGCTCACCACCTCGCATCGCACAGACACAACCAAAACTTCTCCATGTTTGTCTTTTCGAATTGCGGTCATTTTCCCGAGATGATCGAGTTCAAATGGGTCGCTGCCGCGATTGACCGCGATAAGCAGGTCGGGGGTTGCTAACAGTTTTTTTTGCCGGCCATACCGGCCTCTTTCATCAGTTCGCCAGTTTCTGCGGGGGTTAATTGGCGCATCTGCCCTGGTTTGAGGTTTCCAAGCTTGATCGGGCCAAAACGAATTCGGTGCAGCTGCACCACTTTTCGGTCAAGCATTTCAAACATGCGCTTGATCTGACGTTTTTTGCCCTCGCGAAGAATAACGGTAAACAGATGGGGATCGCGATGCTGAATCAAAGTACAGGGTGCCGTCTTACCTTCTTCGAGTTCAATTCCCTGGCGAAATCTTGTCTTTTCTTCGCGATTCAGGGTGGCTCCTTCGATGCGCACCACATATTCTTTTTCAACCTTGAATGACGGGTGCAAAAGGCGGTTGGTAAGTTCGCCGTTATCGGTAACCAGCAGCAGGCCGGTTGAGTCCATATCGAGACGGCCAACCGGGTAAAGACGTCTTCCCGGGGGAAGAATGTCTTTGATCGATTTTCTTCCGAGTTCATCGCTCATTGTTGAAACAACGTTAGCTGGTTTATGCAGTACATAGATTGCAGATTTGCGATCAGCCGGCTTTTTTAACAGTTTTCCATCGATTTTGATAACTGGAGGATTATCGGGGTCGATAAGAAAACCCTGAGAACAAAGCTTTTCGCCGTCAATTTCGATACGACCGGCATTGATCAACTCTTCTATTGCACGCCGAGATGCAATTCCCCAGCCAGACAGAAGTTTTTGAATTCTTATCATTTCTGTCATATCATTCACCAGTCACAATCAACACGAAACAGCATCACTTTGCCATCTGGTGTATCTTCGTAGGTTCCGCGGCTGAAAAATGGGTTTTTCAGCACATGTGATCTTTCGACCATTGAGAAAAACTGAGAAAAAATCATACTGCTTTTCGGGCTGACGCCAAGCAGTGTCAGTTTACTGCCAAAGTCAGTCTCAAACCCAGTCATGACTGGAGCGGCAGACTTCAAGCCATCAGAAGCCCATTGAATCGGGGTTTCCTGAACCAGGTTTTTAAGAATTGCAATCTTCTTTCCCAGGTCGCTTTTCTCATCAGCAACTTTGAGAGTTATTCTGGCCTGTTTCTGGTTCAGGCAGTTCAAACTGATAAATTTAAGTGAACGATTGAATTGGGCGGGCAATTCGATAAGTCTGGCAATCTGGTCAAAACCTGCTTCCAAACTGTATTCTCTAGTCTGAGGGCCGTTTTGGGAATCTAAAAGATTGGAAATTTTGCTGAGTTCGCCGGCCAATTCATCAACCTCCGCTGCTGTAGATGGGGCTTTAACTTTTGGAGAATTGAATTCAAGGGTAAAATTTGCTGAAGAGGAATCTGGTCCTGGTTCAGAGCCGGAAAATTTCATACCGTGGTTTTCGGCAAGGGCCAGGTTTTTGCCAAGTTCATCAGGGTTTGCCGGAAATGTGGTAACCGTGAGCTTCTTTTCATCGATACTGAAAATGGCAAAAGCATTAGTCTGATTCAACCATGGAATTTCCATTGCTTTTTCGAGCTGTCCTTCGGGTATTTCGGGAGAAGGAACATTGGTGAGAATCAATTTCCAGTTGGTCGGCGGCTTCAATATTGCAGAAATGAGGTGCAGTCCGGCACCTGAAACAAACATTTTTTTGATTTCACCGAGTTTTTTAAGGGATTCGATTTCAACCGAAAAAATACTATTGCGCCCGGCAACAGTGAATTCTGCCACCACCAGTTCATCGGGGGCTTTAACCAGCTCGAAAATTTTTTCATATTCAGCGGGCTGGGCGACTACCAATGTCGATAGAAATGAGAAAGTCATAACCAGAAGAAGACGAATCAAACGCATTTTGCATACTCCTCTCACACCAAACTCTGGATCTGGCCATCGTGAAGCCAGAATTAGAAAAACTTTTCAGGCGACCGGCAGATCAATGGTCACCAGGGTACTGGCATCGGGAGTGCTCTTGATTGAGATTTCTCCCTGGTGCAACTGAATAAGTTTTTTAGAAACTGCCAGGCCAAGCCCCATGGTTTTACGGCCAATCGGGGTAAAGGCGCGAAACAGATTTTTCTGTTCAGTCACGGGAATACCCTTGCCACTGTCAAAAATTATCAGCTCGATGCGATTTTCCTCCTTTGGCTTTTTGCGGGTAACTACCTTGATTTCACCGCCGCCGCTGACAGCAATAAGGGCATTAACAAAGATGTTATCGACGATGGTAGAGAAAATCTCGGCATCGATTTTTATCTTTGGCAGGTTATCGGGAAGGTTCTTTGAAACTTTCAGACCCTTGCCCACATCTTTATCACCGCTAACCAGCCTGGCAGTAAGAACATGCTGTTTCATTTTCGCAAAAATCTGGCTTTCGATGAGCTGGTTGATTTGAATTTCTTTCAAAACCGGCTTGGGATCTGAGAAATAGGTCAGAAGATTTTTAATATTAAAATCCACTTTCTGACCCTGTGCCTGAATCAGTGGCAAAACCTTGTCGGCTTCGCCGGATTTGGCAGCCTGGGCTTTAATTGCAGCAAGCGGGTCGGCAATGTTTTTCCTGAGCAGGTCAGCGTCGATGGTTGCCTGCACTTCGGCAGAGCCGCCGGTAACCCGGTTCATAATACTGTTGAACTGACGCATTTCGCTGGTCAAAGCGCTGATTCCTTCAATTGAAACGCCGCTGTCAATATTGATGGGCTGTGGTTTCGGGTGGATTGTGGCGGCGGCAGGCATACCCGGAGCATTTTTCCTGCCATCATCTTCTTCAACCATGTCATCTTCTGCACCAATTGTAGTTTTAATAACTTCCTCGGGATTTGTAATTCCGTGGATAAGCTTATAAAGGGCCGATTCACGCAAAGAAAGCATGCCATCAATCATGGCCTGGCGACGCATATCTTCGGTTGTGGCCTTATTTTCAACCAGTATTCTGAATTTGTCGGTCATTCTCAAAACTTCATAAATTCCCTGGCGGCCTTTGAGACCGGTGTTGTCACAGTCGGGGCAACCGGCGCCGCGTTTGAATTTAAGTGAGTCAAGAGTAAAAGTCTGATCAAGCCGCATTTTTTTGAGCAGCTTTTCATCGATTCCAAGCATCTGCAGCATGTCTTTATCGGGAGTAAACTCAGCAGCGCAGGTTTTGCACACTTTCTTGATCAGGCGCTGGGCTTCGACTATTCGCAATGAAGTTGCCAGACTGAATGGCTCGATTCCCATGTTCAGAAGACGGGCGACCGTGGATGGGGCATCGTTGGTATGCAGGGTTGAAATGACCAGATGGCCGGTCATTGCTGCTTTAATGGCAATACTAGCGGTTTCGTAATCGCGGATTTCGCCGAGCATGATGATATCCGGATCCTGGCGCAGGAATGAGCGCAGAGCGGCTGAGAAGGTAAGCCCAATGTCGGCATGACACTGAACCTGGTTGATGCCCATAAGATTATATTCAACCGGATCTTCGGCAGTCATAATGTTTACCGCCGGGTTATTCAGCAAGAACAAAGAAGAATACAGGGTTGTGGTTTTACCAGAACCGGTGGGACCAGTAACCAGAACGATGCCGTTTGGCGATTTAACGCCGTCCATGAAAGTTTCGAGAACAAATGGCTCGAAACCAAGGTCACCCAGATCAACTTTAAGGTTGCTCTGGTCGCAGATACGCATAACCACTTTTTCGCCCCAGATGCAGGGAATACATGAAACACGGATATCGACCTTTTTGCCCTGCAGGTTGAGTTTGATGCGGCCATCCTGAGGCTTTCGAGTTTCGGCAATATCCAGGTTCGACATTACTTTAATACGGCTAATTACCCCGGCGTGTGCTGATTTAGCCGGAGTCATGTGTAATTTCAGGGTTCCATCCTGGCGGAACCGGATGCGCAGTTCATTTTCATAAATTTCGATATGAATATCTGAAACGTTAAGTTGAACTGCCTGAGTCAGAATAAGGTTGACCAGCTTGATAATGGGGGCATCGTCTTCACCCATGTCGGGCACGCCATCGTCGTCCTGGCCGGTTTCCCCGGCACCGCCGATGGAATCTGCCAGGGCATCGATATTTTCACCATACAGGTTACCCAGAGCGGTAACAATCGACAATTCAGAGCTGACAACCGGCGAGACTCTCATACCAGTCATCATTTCAACATGATCGATGGTAATGATGTCGGTTGGGTCAGTCATAGCCATGACCAGTTTTCCGTTCTCGCGTTTAACCGGGCACATGATCTGTTCATAGCACAGCTTTTTCGGCAGAAGAGTGGCCAATACAGGGTCAACCAGGTTCTCATCGAGATCGATAAATGGAATATCAAACTGTTTTGACAGGGCTATAGACAACTGTTTGTTTGACAAAAAGCCGTGTTTAACCAGATATGCGCCCATTCGCAGTTTTTCGTTCTTGGCACCCTGCAAAGCTTCTGAAAGCTGGGCTTCAGTAATGTATTTCGAATCAATCAGAATGTCGCCAAGTCTTTTTTTCTGACCTTTTTTGTGGTTTTTGGCTGATTTGTCACCAGTCATTTGTGCAAGCTTTAAATCAAACTGATCAGCAAGAACCTTGGCCGGCTTGATAGCCAGTGATGAATTGGTGGTTCCAGCCACCGTAAAAATATCCGGGTCACCGGGGCTTATTGCTCCGGTAAGGAGTTCCTGGCCGGAAATTTTAATTGGAATAACTTTTTTATTTTTGATGACATTAATATCAATCAGCTTGAAATTTTCTGCAGAAATCGAGGTTTCAAGAAGATTTACAAAAGGAACATTTAAAATATCCGCTTCAATCTTTGCCAGAATGGGCGGAGTAATTTTTTCAACTGCGGCAATGGCCTCGACCAGGGTCTTTCCATCAACGTGCTGAGCACGCAATTGAGCAAAAGAGGCGATATCAAGCAATTCCCGGGTTGCCAGCATGCGGCCAAGCTTTTCGATTGATTCATCATCAGTAGGAAAGCCCGGAAAAAATGTTTTAAAGGTATTTTGGTCCATATATTGCTACACCATCAGTGCTCATTTCTGCTGTTTAAGGATCCGCCGGGCCACATTGGCGAACGAGGGGCGAAGATTCAGGGTCAAAGCCTTTTCAAGATGAGTTCTGGCCTTTTTGCGGGCCCGGTTTTTCAGCAGCATCCCCATTTGAAAATGGGCATCGGCGTAATCCGGGTTAAGCTCAAGAGCATTTTCCAACAGTTCTTTTGCTCTGGCTGTTTCACCGAGTTGAATATTGGTTAATGCCAGCCAGTAGAAGGCATCAGGATACCGGTCATTAATTTTAACCGCTTCTTCGAAATGCCTGAGAGCACCCTGCCACTGACAGTCTTCAAAATATTTGATTCCGAGATTGATACGGCTGGAAGCCAAGTCGAGATCGAGAACCGCAATTTTTTTCAACTCTGAAAGCGCTTCTTCAAAGAATTCCTGTTTCATAAGACTTTCGAAATTAAGAAATTCAGGGCGGTTGTCTTTTCCGGAGCGGATCACCATCTCACGATAGTATTCGATTGCCTTTTCATAATCACCATCCATTTCATGCGCCATGCCAAGGTAGAAATAAGCGGCGATAAGACCCGGGTTCTTTTTAAGAACATTTCGCAGGGTATTTTTCGCTTCAGAGAAATAACCTCTGAAAAACAGGACTTTTCCGAGAGCCATACCAATATCGAGGTAGGTTGGATGTTCAACAAATTCTTTTCTGAGAGTCTCGATTTCCTGGTCAAGGGCATTCATTCTCGTCTGCAGGTTTTCAAGATTCTGCCTGACCTTGTGCCATTCTGGCCGGATTTTAAGGGCACGCCTGAGGTTGCGCTCGGCTTCATCGAGGCGGCTGATCTGCATGTTTAAAGATGCAATGTTATTGAGGATTCTGGGATCATCGGGATTATGCCGCAGGGCTTCACGGAAGGCATCTTCTGCATCAGCGAAAAAGCTGCGGGCCAGAAAAACATTGCCAAGATTGTTCAAAATGTCAACATCGCCGGGAAAAATCAGCAATGCACGCTGCAAGGTCTTTTCGGCGTCTTCCAGTCTGGCAAGGCGACGCTGCACGTTGGCCATCAGCAGAAGCAGGGGTTTGGAATCGGGAACGATGGCCTCGGCCTTTTCCAGCATTTTCAGAGCTTCGATTACCCGATCTTTTTTAAGAAGGAATTCAACCTTGCGGCCCAGGTGTGAGGAATCTTCGAAAGTCAGCTCTTCTGAGAGCTGTCTGATTTCTTCATCGAAGTTTTCTTCAATATAGTTTTCGAGCTTACCAGAAATTTCATTGTTCTTTTTATGGGCTGCTTCAAGAAAATGATCGATATTCGGGTAATCAGGTTCGTTTTTTTTAGCGGCCTTGAATTCTCGAATTGCGGCGGCATAAAAACCGGCGCGGAAATAATTAATTCCCCTGTCAAAGAGTTCTTCAGCTTCTTTTGACCTAATAAACATTTTACAGGTATTGCCTTGCTGTAAGGTTAGTGCTACAATAGCTATACCCCATCGTGCAGTTCTTGTCAATGGGAAAAACGTACCCTCAGGAGGGTTCTCATGGATTCCACACCCGGAATCAAGATGAAATTCTGTGAATCTTTAGACCGCTTTGTTGCCATACGTTCCTTCACCCCGGAGCAGAAACAACAGTTGTTTAAAAACATCAAGATCACCGACAAGAAATCATACAAGCGGCTTATTATAAACGCCTCGGTAGTTAACTACCTTGATGAGATTGCGCCGCTGGTTTTTGGCAACAACGAATATCCGCTTCTGGGCGAGATTATCGAACAGGAACTCTACAACCTTTGTGTCAAGGTCAATCCGACTCTCGACATAAAAGAAGTAACGATTCAGGTTGACGAAAACGCAGCCAAGAGCGGAGCCATACCAATGCTTGGCTCTGAAGTTAATGACGAAGCAAAAGCTCAGCAGCAGCGCTTTATGGAAATTGAAAATCATCTGCGCAAAAGAATTATCGGGCAGAATGAAGCGGTAACCGCTGTTGCACAGGCGATCAGAAAAGCAAAAGTCGGCCTCAAAAACCCTAAACGACCGGTAGGCAGCTTTATTTTCGTCGGTCAGACCGGTGTAGGAAAAACCGAATTGGCCAAAGCCCTGTGCGAATTCATGACCGGCAGCGAAAACGACCTGGTGCGCATTGACTGCTCTGAATTTGCCATGAGCCATGAATATGCCAAGCTTATCGGCGCCCCCCCCGGCTATATTGGCCATAACGAAGGCGGCTATCTTACCGAATCGGTGAAAAACAAGCCCAATGGCGTTGTGGTTTTCGACGAAATCGAAAAAGCCCATGAAAAAGTGCATAACCTTCTGCTGCAACTGCTTGATGAAGGCATTTTGACTGACAGCAAAGGCGAAACCGTAAGCTTTCGCGAATGTGTAATCATTCTTACAACCAACGTGGGAGTGGCTGATATCACTTCTGAAGAAACCCGTCCCGGCTTCAGAGTGGTAGATGATTCGCCTGGCAAGACAAATGATAAGCTTGAAGACCTTTCGCATGAAAAGAAAGCGAAGATCACCAGAAAAAGCCTTGAAAAGAAATTCCCACCGGAATTTTTGAACCGCATCGACGACATCATCGTTTTCCGCGCTTTGACTAAAGAAGACAACCTTGAAATTCTTAAAATTCTACTCCAGGAAGTGTCTGAAAGGGTTTCAGGACTCAACATGAAACTTGGCTTCACTGATGAACTAAAAACTTTCCTGGTTGAAAAGGGCACCGACCTGAAATACGGGGCGCGTCCGCTGCGTCGCACCATTCATCGCTACATTGAGAACCCTCTTGCAGAATCAATCCTCATGGGAAATTTCAGCAAAGGCGATGAAATTTCTGCTCAATGCAGCAAAGACAGCGATGGAGAAGACTGCGCTGAATTCAAAGTAATTGGAAAATTCGAAGTGAAAGAATCAGACCAAAACTCTCCGCGGCCGGAACTGCCAAAAGTCAGCGGTCCACCGATTCAGCAGGAAGAAGAATAAACCAACCCGAAAATTTCGGAATCAAAAAAGAGGCTGATAAACAGCCTCTTTTTTGATTGCATAATTACAGACTATCTAGATGCAAGCCGATGTTTTCCGGTTTTTTGGCGGCTAAGATAAAGCTCATAGGCAATTTGTCCGGCAATTGATGAAGCTTTGGTGCCACCATGGTTTTGCTGCCCCACCAGAGTAACAATACACAGGTCACGACCAGTAGCCTTGGAGAAGCCGCCAAACCAAGTGTAGAGATAGTGAGGGGAAGCGCCGGTAAGTGTGCCGGTTTTGCCGCCACAGATACGAGCCAGATCGGGACATTTTTTATAACCGCCAAAGCCTTTTTTACCCGTACCAACCGAAGTGGTGGTATACATCATTTTGTAAATATCCCGGGCAGTTGAATCTTTTATTGGTTGCGCAATCTGGAAAGGCTTTCGGCGAAAAATCACCTGATTTTTTCTTACCACGTAATCGACCAGGTAAGGCTTCATAGTCTTACCACGATTCAAGACGGTCGAAATAATGGTTGCAACATGCATGGGGCTTACGACAAAATCCCGGTTCAGACCGGCAGCGGCCTGACTGAAAGCCAGGTTATTGGTTGGCAGATCGGCAATCGATTTACCGACGGGCAGATCGAAAAACAGAGTCTTATTGAAGCCAAAAGCATCCATATACTTTTCAAGGGCGGCACGTCCAGTCTTGAGAGCTATTTTGCCGAAAACTCCATTATGCGATCGGGCGAAAGCTTTCCAGACTTTCATATAAGACTTTTTCCAGGCGATAAAATTGCTGTTTGGGGTTATTTTGCCGGTTTCGATACCAGCAGCGGCAGTAACAATTTTAAAAATTGAAGCAATAGGGAAGGTGGCTTTCAAAGCCCAGTTTTCTGTTTTGTACTGGTCTGATTCGATGCTGAGAGTCTGATTTTTGTGGCAGGAAGTCATTGCAAGAATCTCACCGCTGGCCGGATCCTGAATAATTCCCGCTCCGATGCGGGTTGAATATTTTTTGAAAATTTCTTCCAGCTGTTTTTGCAGGTTCGGCCTTATGGTCAGAACAATATAGGTTTCCTTGTCATATCTTACGATGTAGCGATCAAGAAGCTCAGCATATTCCCACTTTTTTTCAGATACCGCTTTGATGTAGGCAAGCGCAGATGGAGTGCCGGAGTCTTTGAGTTCAGCTTTTACCGGTTTTTCCTTTTCCTGAACGACATTCTCTCTGGCAGGCTTTTCTTCAAGGTCTGAAGCAGCAACTTGGGCAGCCTCAGCTGTTACTAGCGGCACCGGTACCGCGCCTTTTATTTCCAATTCAGAAACTGGCGAAGCGACAACCATTTCTTGAGCCGGCTTTTCTTTGACTATTCGAACAACCTGGGGCTCAGGAATTTTTACCAGCTCTTCAATTTTTTCAGTGATCAGTGCGGGTTTGAATTGAAGTGCAACGAGTTGTTTTTCCGCTGCATCTCCTTCACTTTTGCTGCCGAGTTTAACCTTAGCCGCTCTACCGGCAGTGTAAACCGGGGTTCCCTGTTCTTCGGAAACAAAGAAAACCAGGGCATCAACGGCATTCGAATTCATGGCAAGAATCATGAAGACGACATACAGAGTTACGCAGATAAGGTTTAGCGGCCTGAAAAAGTTTGAGAACATTTATTTGCTTAAAGAACCTTTATCGAATTGAGCAGACCATTTCTAGGAACCAGCAATGATCCGCCAGGCAGCAGAGTTTTTTCATCAGCAATGCGATTGAGGCGGACAATCGATTGAACCATGCGACCGGTTCCATAAAGCTGGCGCGAAATTTTTTCAAGAGTATCGCCAGAACGAATGGTGTAATGATAGAAACGCTCTTCATCGGTCTTTCTGACCACAGTCTGGCTATCGGCCCCAGATGAGGTATTTTCTATGATTGCCACGCGCTCATCAATAATCTCGCGAGAGGCGGGTGAAAAAGCCCCTTCAGGCACTACTTTTCGATTAACCTGAAGCTTTGAACTGCTGACCAGGCTGTCAATACGCCCCACGAGAAATGGCGAAGCGGGTTTGTCGATACATGGAATAATATCGCTCTGAGGGCCGATATCACCATGAATGGTAAATGCAAACACGATCTGAAGAAAGAACAGTCCGCAGACAAAGAAAATAAAAAGTCCGAACTGGCCTTTTGGTTTTCCGGTTTTTTTGAGGGTGTTCATACCCGACCTCCTGTGAAGCTAAAAAAATTATCGGCATTTTCCCAGTAAGATTTAGACCAAAGTTTCACCCGGCGATGGTTTGAAGCTCCTGCTCCTTCTGCAGATCAGTCATTGAAAGGCCTTCGATGGTCAAAACCACGAAACCGGCCAGCAAAATGTAAAAATAGCCAAGTGAATGGGTGACCAGACCAAAAAGTGCGCCCGTTTCTTCGGTCTGGCCAAGAATTCCATGCAAAGCAATTACGCTGCAGTATTCATAAATTCCAATCATGCCTGGACTGGTAGGAATCATGGCCCCGACGGAAAGAACGCAGATCAGCAGCATTGCTTCGCTCACTCCCAGATTCAGATTAAACATCTGCAGACAAATATAAAGGGTAAAAATGGAAAACAACCAGGAAACAACCGATAAAATTACCGCCCGGAAAAACAATTTTGGCCTGGCAATCAAGCTAATGCCGTTAATGAATGATTCGCCCGCATTATTGAGATTATTTGCAATGCTTTGTGGGAAAAGAGAAAAGAAACGCCTGGTAATTTCTTCGAAGAAACTGCGACGAAATTGCAGCACCAGAATACCGCACAATACAATTGCATAAAAGATTACCGCAGAGATACTGGCTTTCTGCACCAGAGGCGTTGTTGGAAAATAGTTCAAAGAAAAAACGATAAGCGTGACAATGATTATTCCGTCGAGAAACCGCTCAAAAACCACTGAACCAAAAACTTCAGAAGCCGGAGCAGTGTTCTTCATTTTGAGATAATAGGCTCTGACAAACTCTCCAGCACGCGCCGGCAGCAAATTATTGAAAAAATAGCCAAGCACGATACCAAAGTAGGCATGCTTCATTTTGAGCGGCTTACCAGGCAGGATGGCACGCCATCGATAGGCTCTGGCAATATGTTCAAGGGTGTATGAAAAAACGAAGAGACCCAGCCAGGAGTAATTGAGAGCAGAAAGGGTTGCGGGAACCGACTTCCAATCGACCTTTCGCAAGGCCAGCCAAAGGAAGAAAATACTTACAAGAAATCCCCAAAATTTCTTGGATTTTAACATAGCAGGCATGGTACCATGCTATCGGTTCATTAACAACAATTCCGTAGTGAACCCACTACTAAAATAGAGGTTAAGGCAGCCAATGTGGATAGCAGTTCAATTATCAGTCTGTGCAATTTTTCTGCTAATTGCGGCCTTCTGGATCGGTAGATTTTTCGGCAAACGCCATTACCTCAAGCTTCATGAAGAAATGCGAGCCCTGGAACTATCGTTCAATCAGTTGATCGACGAAATGGAACTCGCTTCAAGTCATAACATGAAGGTAATCGAGAAACAGAGTGAAGATCTTTCAGAGTTGCTTACAATTGCCGACAAGAAAATTTTGCGGGTTAACGACTTTCTCAAAGAACTCGACGAGACAACGGCGGATCTGAGAAAAAAGGTCAACATGGGAATCGGAGCCGAAGCCCCGGACCTGCAAAGCGAACGGCGCATCAGGAATGAAATCAAACAAACAATTGAAACAATACAAAACCAGATCAGATTGATAGCTGAACGCCTGCAGGAAGTAGAAGACCGACCCATGCCGGAATTTGAAAAGCCTGAAATCGATTATAAAGCGATACGCAATGTAATAGAAGAAGAGGTGACCCGCCAGGTAAACCGGCAGCTCAATTTTTTTGAACAACAGCTTGAGCCTCAGGCAAAACCGGAAAAAAGCGAGCGGGTAATACCGATCAGACCGGCCCGCGACAATCCTCTTTCATCGGCCAGGTTTATTGTTAAAGCAAGCGAAAAAGAAGAACCCGTCATTCAGCATTCTGAGAAAATTACAGAGCTGAAGCCTGCAAACATAGAAACAGCGGCACGTATGCCGGCCAGGAAAACCGACTTCGACACAACAATTGAATCTTCTTTGCCTGAGCCTATTCCTGGAACACCGGTTTACGATGTTTTACAAATGGCTCACAAAGGGGTTACCGTTCCCCAGATCGCCCGCAGCCTCAATATGGGAAAAGGTGAAATTGAACTTATTCTCAAGATTTATGGGGCCCGGGTTAATATGAGAAATGTGGTTTAACCGATGAAAAAAGACGCTGGCAAAAACAAGCCTGCTCCGACTCTGCAAATAGATCCAGCCCGGGCGCGAATCAAAAACATTCTGATCGGTGCAGGTTTTATAATTACTGCAATAATCTGTTACTACCTGTCAAATGTTATTGCACCATTTCTCATTTCACTGGTTCTGGCTTATGTTCTCAACCCACTGGTAAGAATTCTGGTCGATCGAAAATTTCCCAGACCATGGGCGGTTTTAACCGTATTTACCTGTGGAATCATAATTTTTACGCTGTTCGTCGTGCCATTCACCATTTCGATGTTTTCAGAAGCGGGTGAAATGTTCAACAAACTCGCAAATCTTGATGTAAACAGGATTACCGACAATCTCAAAGAGGCGGGCACCAGTCTCTACGAGAAATCTGCCAGCATTCCATATTTAAACGAATATTTAAATGATAATCTGAAAGAGTTTATCAACGGTGACAAAATCAGGGAGTTGGCTGCCAATGGCGTTGTAGTTGTTAAAGATGGAATAGTTTCTGGATTTAAAAGGCTTATGGGTTTCATTGCTACCGCCTTTTCAGGCATGGTTAACATGGTTCTGATTCCCATTCTGGTTTTTTATATTCTGCTCGACATGGACGAGATTTTTAACAGTTTCAAAATGCTTTTGCCCCCTGATTTTCGCGACCGAACCCTTGATACATTTGCAAAAATAGATGCCCAGCTCAACTCACTTCTGCGTGGGCAACTGCTGGCCAATACAATTTTCGCGGTTCTAATGACCATCGGCCTGTGGATTTCTGGCATCGGCTTTTTTCTTTTCCTTGGGCCATTATCCGGGATTGCAAATTTCATTCCCTATCTCGGCGGATTATTTACCGTTATTCTGGCTTTGTTCATCGCGATTGCCCAGTATGGTTTTACCTCGGCACTGGTTTCGGTATTAATCAAGGTCACTATCGCGATTGCTATAGTTCAAACCATTGACGGCTGGTATCTGCAGCCCAATGTTGTCGGCGAAAAAGCCGGGCTGCACCCTCTGGTAGTAATGCTTTCGCTGGCCATAGCGGCAAGCCTGGCCGGCATTCCGGGTATGCTTCTGGCGGTACCGGTTGCAGTAATACTAAAAGTTCTTGGTAAAGAGCTTTATCATGAACTTTACGAAAAAGCGTAGGCATTAAAATGCAGGAAACAGCTATCAAAGTTAATCAGCTCAATAAAAGTTTTGGCCGCAAAAAAGTACTCAATGATCTGAGCTTTAACGTACCAATGAACAGCATTTCTGGTTTTCTCGGCCCAAATGGTGCTGGAAAGACTACGACTCTGCGCATTCTCATGGGTCTGGTACCTCTGCTGCAGGGCGAAATAGTAATGCTTGGCGAATCACTGCCAGGTGGCCGCAGCAAGGCAGTTGAGCAAATCGGCGCAGTGGTTGAAAACCCCACCTTCATCGAAACAATGACAGCAGTAGAAAACCTTTACTGGTTTGGTTCTTTATACAAACCGGTCACCAATGAGCGCATTCTGGAAGCAATCGCTCTTGTCGGGCTGAAAGATGCCGCCAACCAGCGTTTCGGCACTTTTTCATCGGGAATGAAGCAGCGCCTTGGCGTGGCATTCGGTATTCTGCACAAACCCAGACTGCTGATTCTTGATGAACCGACGAGTGGCATGGATCCTGCGGGACGAGTTCAAATGCGCGAAA
Organism: Candidatus Methylomirabilis sp.; assembly: GCA_020722725.1. GTDB lineage: Bacteria > Muiribacteriota > Ozemobacteria > Ozemobacterales > Ozemobacteraceae > DYKG01. The sequence continues at coordinate 6,822 of DYKG01000021.1, read as the reverse complement.
TTCTGCAGCGCATTCATTCTGAAGAGAAAACCACGATTTTTCTTTCAAGCCATCTGCTGGATGAAGTTCAGAGACTTTGTGATTATGTAGTGATCATTGATCGGGGTCGCACAGCAAGAGAAGGCTATGTCGGTGAAATTCTTTCTGGTCACCAGGAAACCTGGGAAATTAGAATGCCCGACGAATTTTTTAGCAAAGCAATCGAGGTTCTAAAGACCTTTGAAGGCCTGCAATGGTCAGAAGGGCCACGAGGTCTGATGCTGACCATGAAGTCAGAAATGTCACCCGGAATCAACCAGGCACTGGTTGCGGCTGAAATCAAGGTATCTGCCCTGATTCCGCACGAAGCTTCGCTTGAAGAAACCTTCATCAGGCTTACCAGCGAAGAAAAGGGGAATTGATCATGCGAAGAATGCTGGTTTTATTGATGTTCGAACTGAAAAAGATCCTGAACCGCAAAAAGGCGCTGCTGTTTCTTATTGCGCTGAATGTGGTTCCTCTGGTAGCCAGTCTGGCTTTGATCGTCGCCTATGTAAAATTCAAAAGTTTTGGTTTTGGTGAAGTGCAATTCAACGTGCTTTACGAAGTCGTTCAGGGTCTGTTCACCGCCCACATCAAGCTTTTTTCATACATTGCCCCCTTCTTTCTGGCCCTGGTAATCGGTGACAGTTTTTCAACCGAATTCAGCCGGGGTTATATGAAAATGCTGCTGATTACCCCGGTTCAGCGCTGGCAGGTGATTACCGCCAAAACCGTATCGATCATGCTGTTTTTATTGCTGGCGGTAACTATAGGTGGTTTTTTTCTGCAGGCAGATCTGATTGTTGCCCGTGGCATGACCCAGAACAGCGGACTGTTAAATACAAGCATGCTTCCTGAACAATTGAATGTAGAGAAACCTTCGTTCATTGTCAGCACTTCAGCGGCAGTTCAGCTGCTTTTCATGACTTTTGCCGGCAACCTTATGTTGATCGGTTTTTTCATTCTTTTTTCCCTGTTTTTTGAATCGGCAATCATCATGTCGTTTTCCAGTTTGAGTATATTGATGGGGTTGCACAGCTTTTATATGATCGCCACTAATTTTCTGGGGAAATTGGATGTCTGGTATAACGATGCGGCGCAATGGGTCTTTTCCCGCCATCTTTCAGATCTTTTTTCCATATCGCGTATCGAAAAAATTCTCGACGGACGCTTAAACATATTTGATGCGGAAGTTATGGCAAGCCTTGGCTCTTCGTTTGCATGGGCGGCGTTATTTTATCTGCTGGCGGTTCTGATTTTTTCACGAAAACAGATTCTTCATTGATTTGTTTTAAATTATGAATGAAACAGCAAAAAAAGTTCTGGTTGCACTCTCTGGCGGGGTAGATTCTTCGGTAGCCGCAATTCTGCTGCAGCGCCAGGGCTATGAAGTAATGGCAGTAACTCTGAAGACGTTCTGTTATCAGGGTGAGGCCGGGCCAAAAGCCTGTTGTGGCCTTGAAGGGGTTAATGCGGCAAGAGAAGTGGCTGCTCAGCTCAAAATTCCACACATGGTATTGGATGTTTCTTCGTCTTTTCAGCATGAAGTAATCGATAATTTCGTTACCGAATACGCTGCCGGCAGAACCCCGAACCCTTGTGTCCGCTGTAATGCCACGGTTAAGATTCCCTATCTGCTGGAGAAAGCCCGCAGCTATGGCTGTGATTTCCTTGCAACCGGCCACTATGCATCGATAGAACGCGATGACGCAGGTCATTTCCTGCTCAAGAGGGGAACTGACCAGCAGAAAGATCAGTCATATTTTCTCTGGGAAGTCCCGACTGCGGTATTGCCACACCTTCTTCTGCCGGTAGGAGGATACACCAAGCCAGAAATTCGCGCCATCGCCGAAGATGCCGGCCTGGCAAACGCGAAAAGGCCTGAATCTCAAGAAATCTGCTTTGTTCCCGACGGCAATTATATGAATTTCCTGCACGAGCATCTTCCCGCTGATCACCCTGGATTTCAGCCCGGCCTGATTATTGGTCCCAATGGCCGGACACTTGCCAAGCACGATGGCTACATGAACTTTACTGTCGGGCAGCGTAAAGGTGTCGGCGGGGGGCACGGCATAAAAATGTATGTCTGCCGCATCGACGCGGCCAGCCGAGAGGTTCATGTCGGGTCTCGAGAACAGATGATGGGCAATAAATTTGTGGTGCAGAAGATAAATTCACTGATTGAGACCCCTAAACCAGGCGACGACTTCCAGGTACAGATTCGATATAAGACGAGAGCGGTGAATTGCCGCCTGATTTCAGCGGACACGCAATCATGGAAAGTCAAGCTGCAGGAACCGGTTTATGCCATTTCCCCAGGCCAATCGGCGGTTTTCTATCGAAGCGATTGTCTGGTTGCCGGCGGCACCATAGTTTCGTCCTTTTAAGTTTGTCTTTGTTTGTTGAAGTTTAATTTTTTTTAATTTGTTTGTTTTTGCTCTAAACTTTTTTGAAAAAACTCCGATTGATATTATGAACAACATTACACGGAGGTTTTTAATGAACAGTCTGGTTAACAAAAGAAGTATCTGTATCGCCCTGGTTCTTTTTGTGTTCGCTCTTTGCGGTTCAATGCTACAGGCAGCTTCAAAACATGAAATGTTCGAAGTCGGTCAGAAAATCAGCGAACTGAACCAGAGAATTACCGAAGCTTATAAAGAACTTCGCAAACTTAATGAGGAAGGCGGCCCTCAGGCACAGGAACAAGCCCAGGTTCTGATGATGCAGATCAAGGAAATGAAGGCAGACGTAAAGACCCTCAAAGCCGTTCTCGATAATATGAAAAACAATGTTCGTAACTAGCTTGACACCAAGCTTTCTCCATAAACTCCTCTTAAATTATTAAAGCCGCTTATGCGGCTTTTGTTTTTTCTGGTTAAAAAGGCTTTAACTTAAAATAACTGATTTTTGAAGAAGCTCATTGAATCCATATTTTATTCAAAGGCTGATTTTTCAAAGCATTTGTTTGATCCGCAGGAAGGTGGAAAATATTTATATTGGCCGTTAAGGGCATGGTCTATTTTGTTTTGACCAATAAACGCAAAACCTATGCGACTCATTTAAAAGCACATTATTACCAGATCACATTAAATTACCAAGCATAGCAAACCATCTGAGACGAGCCGACGCGTAAGGTTAGCCCCTAAGAATATTTCTTCTGTGAACCGTATTATTTGTTTTATCCGACCAATGAAAAAATCCAGAATAAAAAAAGCTCTGCAGAAATACATCTGCAGAGCTTTTTGAGCTAACTTAAAAGTTATTTGGTTTTCAGTTCGTTAACCAGAGTGCGAACACTGTTCTGGGTGTTGACATCAACGTTACCTTCAGCAAATACGGCGAAGTTGATCTGGCTGATCAGTTCGTTGCTTACGCTGCGATTTTTTTCATTGGCGTTGGCAACATATTCTCTGAGAGCGTCAACATTGCCTTCGGCAACGCCGGCCAGAATTTTCTTGGCATTGGCTTTTACGTAGTAATCTTTAACCATCTGTTCCCACATGGTTTCCTGGGCGAAAGCCAGTTCTTTATACTGAGCTGCGAAGCTGTATGAAGAAGTGGGGAAATAAACAGCAAGGCCGGTAGCATTTTTGGTATTGCTACCGCTGAGACCGTTGGTTAAGACGACTTCTTCGATTGCCTTTTCCAGCTTGGTAATGGCAGTCTGATAAGCTTTGTCTTTGATGGTATTTTTGGTCAGCCTGGCAAAATGGCCAAGGTCGATATTAGTTCTGTAGTAGAACTTCTGAACGCTGTTGAGAGCGGCTTTGAATTCAGCTGAGAAATTGCCGGCAATAACGGTTTTGCACAGACCATTGATCGCATCTCTGAGATTGTTGATTTTGGAACAATCGAGAGCGGACTGAGTGGCAGAAGAATAGCCAGCGCTGCCACCATTATAAGAGGCCGCGTATTTAGATACGATAAGAGAAGCCAGTTCAGCGGCATTGATGCCTTTTTTCCAGGCATTGCCGATATCATCATAGCACCAGCCTTCGCCCGGTTCTGTTTCTTCAGAACCAACCAGATAAGCTACGTGATCTTTAACAGCATAAGCAACTTCGATCATCTGCATCAGACAAGCATCAAAACCAAGGACATCAAGCTTTTTGCCAAGGTTGGCTTCGATTTCCTTGAGAGCAATGGCCAGCTGACCGGTAGTGATATGGTTGTTGGATGAATCGTCGTAAGAAATGCCTTTGATGATGTCGCCGTGGGCATCTTTCCAGCCTGAGCCGTGATTCCAGATGACGGCGGCATAATTTTTTGCCGGGTAAGCTTTGGCAGTTTCGGTTACGAATTTTACAAATTCTTTGTAGTCGCCCATGTCAAGTTCGCCCATGTCTTTAAGGACTTCGGGACCAGTGGGGCTGACATAGTTAAGAGTGGCGGGGCCATGTTCTCTGTCAATAAGGCACACGATGTTGCGGAATTCATTAGAACCGCCGCCCTGAGCCATTTCCTGCAGATCGTCAGCGCCATATGAATCCAGATTGTTGTCGGCATTCAAAAAAACCATGAATGTCCATTCTTTTTCAGCGGCGGCTGCGGGTGAACAAAAAGCGAAAGCGATCAAAGCCAGAACAAAAATACTCATTACTCGTTTCATTCTCATTACTCCTTAATCTTGTAAGAAACACTTATATTACCTAAGTCTTACCATTATAAAAATCAAAGGGTACGATGTCAAGTAATTCAAAAAAAATATTTACAATGGCAGGCTATAATACTCAGGATCTACTAAAAATTCTTATCAAAAACCGACTGGCGTTGGCCAGCCGGTTTTTTTCAGAAATTTTATTCTACAGCAGCCTTGATAAGTCGATCAACCAGCTCGTTGAATTCAACTTCGAGATTTGAAGCAACTTTAGTTTCCTGCAGGAATTCGAATTTCAGTTCGCGGATGATAAAACGATACATGCCCTTCTCATCAGGATTGCGTTCGGCAAAAGTTACGATCTTTTTCAGAGCTTCGAGACTACCGGCTTTAACGTCATTAATAATCTTATCGGCAACATCTCGATGCAGAAGGGCGTCGAGCATTTCATCCCACATGCTGTCTTTTGCAAAGCTCAGGGTGCGATATTTTGCTTCAATCATAAAATTAGAAGGCAGATAGATCGCGATACCTTTTGAATTCTTTGTCGAATAACCGGTGTAACCATTTTCGATTACCAGCGCACCCGCAGCGGCAAGAACTTTATCGCAGGCAGTTTTCATTGCTTCGTCATTCTTCAGCTGTGCCTTGAGCAGAGTTGCAAAGTGAATAAGGTCGATATTCTCAGGATATTCATATTTCTGGACCTGGCGAAGTGCAACACCAAAATCTTTGGCATATTTACCGGCCATGGCAGTTTTGGCAAAACCGCTGAGCGCATCCATCAGGGGGCCGAATTTTGCGCAATCGATTGCAGACTGGGTTGATTCATCATAACCCTGACTGCCACCATTATAGGAAGCCAGAAAAGCTTTTACCCAGTTGCGAGAAAAGGCTTCGGCGCTCATACCGGATTTAACACCTTTGAGGATGTCGTCGTAAGGCGCACCTTTACCGGGTTCGGTCTGTTCAGACCCTACGATATAATCACAATAGTCTGCGGAGGCATGGACTACTTCGACCATCTGCATCAGGCAGGCATCAAATTCCACAACATCAATTTTCTTACCAATAACTGTGTTGATTTCTTTCAGAGCAACTGAAAGCTGAGCATTGGTAATGTGGTTGTTGGAAGAGTCATCATATGAAATACCACGAACGACAGCGTTAACATTCTTGTTTTTCCAGCCTGATCCATGGTTCCAGATGGTGAGACAATAACGCCTGGCCGGGTAATTTTCTTTAACAAACTTCATGAAATTGACAAGCTGACGATAGTCGCCCATGTCCATTTCACCCATATCTTTGATTTTCTTGATATTATTTTTTTCGATATAGTTGATCTGGGCCGGGCCATGTTCGCGATCGATCAATGAAACGACGTTGAGAAAATCGCTTGAGCCGACGCTGGCCATTTCCTGCTGGTCTTCTACGCCAAATGGATCCAAATTGTTGTCAGCATTCAAAAATACTGCGAGAGTCCATTCTTTTACCGGGGGGGCTGCATTTACTGCAGAAAATGAGGCAAAAATCAGAGCCGCTGCGATTAAAATACTTGATACTCGTTTCATTCTCGGTCTCCCTGACACTTATACTACTTATCCGGGAATGCTTAAATCCGGACATTTTTAAGTCTAATGATCAAACAAAAACCCCGCAAGGTACATCCGAATTTTTTTTAAAAAATTTTTTTATCAATTTTCACAGAGCCAGTTTCTTGCAGATTCAAGGTCAAAAAACAACCCGAATTGAATTTTTTCGCGCAGGGAAAATGCTGCGAGGCTTCTTTCAAGCCCGAGAGGGTTTTTGCGCTGCTCGTTGATAACCAGAGCGCATTTACCGCCGATCTTTTTACGGTAATGCAGCAGTGCTTCAGCAAAACCGGCGACTTCAGACAAATCACGGTTTCGCTGCGAATTTCTGGCGTCAACCAGAACCGGGAAATTTTCACCAGAATTCCCTGAATAAAAAGCGGAAGAAAAGGCTTTTCTTGCCTGATCAACCGTGTTTTCGCCTTCAAGGGTAAAAATGATCAGACCTTCTTCGATCCGGCTGGTAACTCCCATTCTGACGCTCCTGCGAGATTTATGCGAATGATGCGGTAATAATACCCCGAAATGCTGGCTAATATCAAATTAGACCTACCTATACCAGCAATTCTCGGTATGCGGATTGGTGCAGCTTCCGGCAATGGTTTCGTCGGG
>DYKG01000001.1 GCA_020722725.1 Candidatus Methylomirabilis sp. | reverse complement strand
AAATGAGGCAAACTCGATTGACAAAAGCGCGCAAGGGTCAGTATAGTAATTTTTTCTTTTGATGGACGCGTATCCATTTATATGGATTGAAGTTAACTGTTCAGGAGGTCTGTTTTGGACGCCCAATTATTTTTCTGGTTTGCGCCGGCTGGTTCGCTGCTGGCATTGTTTTTTGCCTATTATTTTTATACGGCAATGATGAAAGCCGATCAGGGCAGCGAGAAATCGCAAGAAATCGCCGGTTATGTTAAAGAAGGCGCGATGTCGTATCTCTGGGCTCAATACAGAGTAGTCGGCATGTTCTTCGTCGTGGCTTTTTTCTTTTTTGCTTTTCTGGCTTTTGTTCTTAAGGTTCAGAGCCCCTGGACACCCTTCGCATTTCTGACCGGCGGTCTATTTTCAGGCCTTTCCGGGTATCTTGGCATGAAAACCGCCACTAACGCGAGCAACCGAGCTGCAGCAGCTGCTGCGAAATCTTTGAATCAGGGTCTGCAGGTAGCATTCAGAAGCGGCGCGGTTATGGGTTTTGTCGTTGTTGGTCTTGGCCTGCTCGATATCTCGATCTGGTGGAAAGTTCTCAATTGGGTCATGAGACAGAAGGACATTCTTTTCAAAGACAGTCCATTCGCCATTCACGATTACATGGAAATCACAACAATCATGCTTACCTTCGGCATGGGTGCCAGCTCTCAGGCGCTGTTCGCCCGCGTTGGCGGTGGCATCTTCACTAAAGCGGCAGACGTAGGCGCTGACCTTGTAGGCAAAACTGAAGCAGGCATTCCCGAAGACGATCCAAGAAACCCTGCAGTTATCGCTGACAACGTCGGCGACAACGTTGGTGACGTTGCCGGTATGGGCGCCGATCTTTATGAATCATATTGTGGTTCAATTCTGGCTTCCGCCGCTCTGGGTGCTGCAGCATTCGCCACCCCCGAACTGATCAAATATCAGCTCAACTCAATTCTTCTGCCGATGGCTATTGCTGGCACCGGCATTATCTTCTCGCTGATCGGCATCTACTTCGTCAGAACTGACGAAGATGCTTCTCAGAAAGAATTGATGGGAGCCTTGGGTCGCGGCATCAACGCCTCGTCGGTTTTGACAGCTTTTGGCAGCGCGTTCCTTACCTGGAAACTCCTGCCCGATCATTTTTATATTCTCGGTTCGATCATCACCGGTCTGATGTCAGGCATTATCATCGGCTGGGCTACCGAATATTACACTTCTTCTGATTATGAACCGACCCAGGGAGTAGCTACCCAGTCAACTACCGGCCCGGCTACCGTAATCATCGAAGGTATTGCTACCGGCATGATTTCGACTGGTATTCCGGTCGTTACCGTTTGTCTGGCCATCATTCTTGCATACAGCTTTGCCGATGGTTTTACCAACCCCTCGATGGGGCTTTATGGTATCGGTATCGGTGCCGTAGGTATGCTTTCTACTCTCGGTCTGACTCTTGCGACCGATGCTTATGGCCCGATCGCTGACAATGCCGGCGGCAACGCTGAAATGTCACACATGGGTCCGGAAGTTCGCAAAAGAACCGACGCCCTTGACTCGCTGGGCAATACCACTGCAGCAACCGGCAAAGGTTTCGCCATCGGTTCAGCAGCTCTTACCGCAATGGCTCTGCTTGGCGCTTACGTTGAGGAAATTCGCATCGGCCTTGGCCGTGCAGCAAAATTCAGCGAAAACCAGCTTGACCAATATGTTTTTCCGAGTGCAGAAAAAGCCGTGCCGATTGCCAAAGCCACGATGAATGATTTCATGGGCTTTTATAACATAAACCTGATGAACCCTCTGGTTCTTGTCGGTATTTTCCTTGGCGCGATGCTGGTGTTCGTTTTCTGTGCCATGACCATGAAAGCCGTTGGCCGTGCCGCCCACAGCATGGTCGAAGAAGTTCGCCGCCAGTTCAAAGAAATCCCCGGCCTGCTAAAGGGTGAAGCCGGAGCAAAAGCTGATTATGCCGCCTGTGTTGAAATTTCGACCGTGGGCGCTCAGCGCGAAATGGTTGCCCCTAGCCTTCTGGCCATTGTCATTCCTATCGTCGTCGGATTGATCCTTGGCGTTGCCGGCATTATGGGTATGCTTATCGGCGGTTTGGCCTGTGGTTTTGCAGTTGCAATCATGATGTCCAACTCAGGCGGTTCCTGGGATAACGCAAAAAAATACGTTGAATCAGGCCAGATGGGCGGCAAAGGCTCAGATTGCCATAAAGCCACCGTTGTTGGCGATACCGTTGGAGATCCTTTCAAAGACACTTCAGGCCCTTCACTCAACATTCTCATCAAACTGATGAGCATGGTCGCCATCGTTGTATCAGGCCTTACCGTTTCCTATTCTCCGAAGGTAATGTACTATTTTGGCTTCAATCCCAGTGAATTAAGCTACAAAGAAGAATATAACAAGCTTCTGAGCGCGGGCGAAGTAATTCTTCCCAGCCTGACTGAAGAAGCCAAATCAAGCAAAACTTCTTCAATTTTTGAAGAAGATCCCCTCATGGGAACTGAAGACATCATTCTTCCCGAAAATGAAGATGAAAACGTCAGTAATCCTCCGGTCAAGCAGCCTGAAATCAACGGCGGCGAAGTAAAACCGGTAACACCTCCGGCAGATACCAAGCCCGAAGAGAAGAAACCGGAAGAAAAACCGGCTACCACTTCAGGAAGCTTTGGCGGCGGCTTTGACGCAATCGATGAAAAACCCGCAGCCGACACCAAACCGGCTGAACCAGCTGAACCGGCAAAAATTGAAGGCGGCTTCGATGCCATCGATTCGGCCCCCGCTGCGGATAAACCCGCCGATGCCGCTCCGGCTTCTGATGTTCCTGCAACCGACAAACCGGCTGAACCAGCTCCGGCAAATAATTCTGGCAGCTCAGGTGGATTTGAAGGACTCTGATCTCTCTCTAATTGACTGACAAAAAATCAGGCCGCCCAATAGGGGCAGCCTGATTTTTTTGTTTCTCAGGGTCGAAATAGAAAAACGCGATTGCAATAAAGTTGATCGAAACTTAAAACATCCTTTTGCTGAAAATTACCGGGTCTCCGGTTCCTGGTTGTCGTCACGAAAATCTTTGGCAAGAAATCGTTTCAACAGGCAAATCTGCGCCGGCATGATCGTCATTTCGCTGAAAAGAGCAACGATAATGGTCATAGAAAGCAGCAGACCAAAATAAATGATTGATTTAATACTTGCAAAAACCATGAAGAGAAAGCCGATGGAGTAAATCAGCGAAGTCGCCACAATGGCCGGGCCGGCTTCACGAATGCCGTCAACTGCCGCTTCCACCGGTGCAAATTTGGATCTTGAAGGATCGTAAAAGAGATAAATTGCATGAATGGTATCATCGACGACGATGCCCATTGCAATTGCCGCGATGGTAACCGAAGCAATATCAAGCTTGATGCCTGTCCAGCCCATGAAACCAAGAGTGAAAATAATGGGGAAAATATTGGGCAGAATTACCAGAATCATGGCTTTAAAACTTCTAAAGAGAATAAAAATCGCACCGAATACGAGAATGAAAGCCGAAGCAAAACTATTGATCTGGCTCCAGGTTACATAGCTGATGATGCGGGCATATAAAGGCACATAGCCGCCAAACTTCCAGGTGGTACTGGTGCCACTGAAATTTTTCTCAAGAATTGCCCGAGTTTTTTGCTCAAATTCGTAAAGCCCGGCGGCGCTGATCATTGGAACCCTTATTGTTAAGCGAGTTTCGCTGTAATCAGGATAATCAGTCATATATTCGAGGTCATTGTCAGGGTCTGATTCATAGAGCATCAGCAACTGGCTTACTGCTTCATCACTCGCCGGAACAGCGTAGGTTTCTGAAACCGGCCCATCGCTCATGACTTCATTCATCTTTTTCAGCACATCGAGTATCGAAGCCGGTTTTTCAATACCCGAAACCGCAAGAAGGTCATTAATCGTCTGGTCAAGGCGTCGCAGAAAATCAACTTTCTTGACTCCCTCTTTTTCCCCGGTTAACAGACGCACTTCGAGCGGCAGATAATTGCCATAGTTAGCCTCTACCGCATCGCTGTCAACTCTGATCGGGTTTTTTTCATGCAAAAAGCCCATTGAATAAGTATCGACATGAAGATTTGCGATGCCATAAAACGACATGGCTGAAAGAATCGCGACAATAACCAGAATATGAACGTAATATTTAGGCATGCGCTGCATCCACCAGTCGACCGGAGCCTCGAAAGGCCTTCTGATCTGCACTTCTTCTTTGAGTTCAACCTCTCCCAGGATAAAGGCTGCAACCACCATTGAAACAATGTATTCAGCCATGCAGGCAAATGCGGCGAAAGCACCGAAAACCCGAAGAACATCAAGAGGGCTGGTTACAAGGGCAAGAAAGCCGGCAAAATTGGTAAGCGACGTAAACAGACAGGGTGAAAGAACTTCGTAAAAAACGAATTTTAGACCTTCCTCGCGATCCTTTTTAACTCTGGCCGAATTAAAGCAATAGTTATTGTAAGCATAGGCCACATCTGAAACAGATAGAATCATCATCAAAGTCGGCAAAACGATAGTAACCATGTTGAAATTCTGCCCAAACAGCCCATAAAACCCGAGAAAACCGAGACCACTCAAAAACATTGAACCAAGAGCCATTAAGAGAAAGACCCATGAACGGTAAAGAATGTAGATCATCAAAGCGATGGCTACATAGGCAACAGCGTTAAATACTGCCCCATCCTGAACGCTCAGGCGGTTGAGCTCGTTATACATGACACCCATGCCGGCCAGCTTGAAATTAAACCCGGTTAGTTTTTTCTTCATCGATTCGATAATTTCCGGGCGACGGCGATCCATATCAGGTGTTGCGACAGGCTCAGCGATAATGATCGCCCAGGTTGAACTGGCGTTCATCAGTATCCGCTGCTTAAACGGATCAGACATGAAGCGTTGTTTGATTTTTTCAGCCTCTTCCAGCGTGTTGACCGGGGCACTCATCATATCTTCGATAATCAGGTCTTCGCCATTCAGGCCGATAAATGGCGAAAGGCCGACGCTGAGCACCCGTTTGAAATTGTGCTTGTCGGCTTCTATTTCTTTCGATGCCTTGTAGATTGCCGAAAGCATGGCCGGCGAAAACATGCCTTCGTGGTTGCAGTCGATCATTGCCAGGATGACTTCATCATTACCATAGCGTTTTTTGAATTCATTATAGGCGTCAAGCGCCGGGTCACCTTCAAGGAACCATAGTTCAAGACTGTTGTCTATGCTGATATTCCTGGAAAAATACAATCCGGCAACGCATGAGATCAACAGCAGCAGGGCAAGAATGCGACGGTATTTTACCAGATAAATCGCTGCAACTCGAAACTGTTCGTCGGCAAAGCGCTTTGTCGCCTGGTGACCGGCGGTTTGCTGATTTTCATTCATATCCATTTTCTGGTTCCTCACTATGGTGGTCTGGACAGAAAACAAGGTTCTTCTAATAACGCAAATGATAACACGATTAAATGAAGAAAACCATGCAGAACCATTGGAAAAAGGCGTGGGGGAAACTTCGGAACAGTTGTTTAAGCTTCTGAGCAATTCAGCGGCGAATTAAATTTGCTCAAAATCACGCCGAAAAACTACAGTTAATAACAGTCAGGTAAATTTTTCGCCCCCCCAGAAAAGCAGACAAATAATCAAATATTTGATCAAATTATTCTGATGGCGAAAGCAGGACATTTCGGGGCACAATAGCCGCAGAGAACGCAAAGCGAATGATCAATCTTCGGTGATTTTTCACCGGGTTTCAGAGCGCCCTGCTGACAGGCTTCTATACAGGCTCCGCAATTGCGGCAGATCATTTCATTTATAAACAGACGACGATCCTGGCCTGCTACTTTTCCGGCGAAAGCGGCATCTATTTCCAAACCCGCAGTAATCGCAACATTCATGTCAACTTCATCGAAACTGGTCATGCCAACGGCAGCACAATCGGCAAGATTTGAATCAAATAACCATTTTAATGCCGCTGCGGCCTCTTGGCGCAGGTGACCACCACCCAAAGGTTTCATTGCATAGATTCCCTTGCCGTTTTCCCTGGCCTTTCCAAGAAAAGAAATCATCTCGTCAAGTGAAGCATCGAGGATTCCGATTCCATCACGATTGATCATTGGATGCAGAACGTCGATGCGCTCATCCTCAGCCAGCAGAGCAATGGTTTTTGCAGAATGAGAACTGGCTCCGGTTGCTTTGATCAAGCCACGCTGCCTTGCTTCGAGAAGAGCATTCAAAGCCCCTTCGCGAGACTGAAGATCAGCAGCATCACGAACCGCATGCAGCAGAAAAATATCAATAGTTTTGCGATGCAGGGCTTTACAGCAGTCTTCAATCGCCTGCATCATTCCGTCATAGGTCTTGATAGCAGACTTTGAGGCAATTACCGGTTCAGGCCCGAGCCATTTCTGTAATGCGGCTCCAACCTGCGGATAAGAGCCATACATCTGGGCGGTGTCGATAAAATTGATTCCTTTGGTCAGGGCATGCAAAATGACTGCCGAGCCATCATCAACACTCAAACCACGCTGCATTGGACTCATGGTAAGAGTTCCCAGTGCCAGTTGCGAAACTTCGATGCCGGTTTTTCCCAACCTGTTTTTTTTCATACTATTCCTTCTGTATTAAGCAATTTTAAACAGAGTGCCACAAAACTAATTTTCAATCAATTCAAGAGACAGAGAAACAGTAAAATCACCCGTCGAACTGGATATTATAAGTTTATTGACAGGCATCTGAGCGCCAATTATAATGTCGGGGTGAAAGAAATACGAAACCTGAAAGCCTTTATTTGTGCCATAATTCTCATTACATTTTCACTGGTATTTTTTGAATCTACCACTGAACACTTTTTTCACGATGTTTTACCCGAAGAAGCTGATGGCTGTTTTTTGCTGAAAGCTTTGCAGACTTCTGTTGAAGCAATCTGCAGCCCGGTAAAATTTGTTAAATCCCGGCAGTGCCCGTTCAACTCTTTTCTAACCGCACTGGAAAAAACCTCTTTCAGCAGTTACCAGTTTTTCTTAAAAGTATCGAATAGCTTCAGTCTTTTGCCTTGGATTGCAATATCAACGATTATCAATTGCCTTTTCCGACAATTGATTGCTCGCAGTCCACCTTTTCAGAGTTAATTTCTCCCTTTTAGTCTTTTTGTATTTTCTCCATTCCTCTCAGTTAAATCTGAATCCTCAACTTAACAATAAACCGGGAAACATCGATGACAAGAAAAACTTCTTTTTTTCTGGGAACGGTCGGTTTTCTGTTCCTGTCAGTTCAGGCAGGTCTCGCCTCAATGCATATTCTTCTGCTGGCCCTGTTACCCTTTCTGATCAACGGAATCATAAAAAAGTTCACGACCCTTTCCTTCGATCCCTTCTACCTGGAAAGCTTTCCCAGACCGATTCAAGGACTCATTCGTTTTCACCTTGATAAGCCAGCCCCCAACGAACTTGATGAAAAGGACATTTTACAGGCAAGAAAACTGCTCTTTGTCTTCACGACCATTGCTTTGCTGATTCTCTTTGTCTATGCCTTTCTCGCTCTTTTTAAAATACTGAATGGTTCAATAAACGCTAATCCGGAAACATCAGGTGTTTTCATTTTCAATCTGATAATCAATATTGCCCTGCTTACCAGCATAAGGTATGAACGCCGATTGATTCAGCAATCAGAAGTCAGTCAGTATGAAGAAAAATTGCTTTGTCGTCTGCGCTTCATGAATTTCTTCATTCTGATCAACATATTTAATCTGTCACTGCAACAGGGATTGAACTATTTCGGCGAAATGCTTTATTACAATTTGCGAATTTTTCAAATTACTGATGGAATTTTCATAGGAATGACCATTTCGGTTTTAATCATAACTTTTGAATCATTGATCGGCACGCTCAGGCGAATCCGCTCCATGGCCAGTTTTTCAGCCAGTATTGAGCCCATGGAAGAATCATATCTGATAAGAGCATTTTTTGCCGAAGAATCTTTTGCTGCCAGCCTTTCCAGATTCTCTCAAGATTTACTTGGACTGGATCTGAAGCAATCCCGGGTTGTTGCTTTTCTTTTCAGTGTATTCGAACCGGCAATACTTTTTTCCACGATACTCGCATGGCTGCTTACCTCTTTTGTAATCGTGGGTCCTGACGAAGCCGGAATCATTTATCGATTTGGCAGCATGACCACGGAGAATTTCGCTGAACCTGGCATCACAACAAAGTTGCCCTGGCCTTTCGGTGAATACCGACTGATAAAAAAAGATGAAGTTCGTGTTGCCAATATAGGGTTTGAACCGGTCAAGGGAACCAACCACATTATCTGGACAAAATCCCACGCCAAGGAAAACTTCAATCTGGTAGCAGGCGACGGGCTTGAATTGATTTCAATTGATTGTCAGATAATGTATAAGATCGATCAGGTGCGGGATTACCTGATGAATTATCAGAATCCTGACGAATTATTGACCGCCGCCGCCTATCGTTATGTCACCCGGGAAACAGTCTGCAGCAGCTTTGACTCAATAATGGGCCGCGACCGCCGCGAATTTGCAGAAACATTGAAAACTCTCATTCAAAAAGAACTTGATGAGAAAAAAACCGGAATTCGCATAGTAAAAATAGTTTTTCTCGCCATGCACCCGCCAATTGAGGTTGCGCCAGTGTTCGAAGACGTTATCAGCGCCCAGATCGATAAAAACACATCAGAACTTGCCGCTTTGACTGAATCAATTCACAACCGTTACATGCACAAAGCCTTTGCCGCGGGAGAAATTTTTGCAGCAAGGGGACAGGCATTGACCTCTATTGCCGAAGCCACCGGTCAGGGGCAGGCTTTTATCAGTCAGTCAATCGGTTTCAATGCCGCACCGGATTTATCAAAATTTCGTTTAAAACTTGAAAGCCTGCAGAAATTGGTAGAAAACAAAAAGCTTTTTGTTGTCGACCCAAGTCTATTAAGGCCTTCGGACCGCCTGATTTTAAGAATTACAGAATAGGAGAAGCGGAATGAACTACATTTTAAGAATGGGCCTCGGCCTGATGATACTGTCTCTGCTTATTTTCAAGGCTGTTATTCTGCCGGTTCCGCAGGGGTATTTCGCTGTTACCACCCGTCTTGGCAAGCCAGATAAAATAATTCGAGAATCTGGCCCACACTTTGTATGGCCCTGGCCAATCGGCAAAAGCTACGTTTTCGATGCAAGAAAGAGAGTTTATAACACTAGATTTACCCAGACCCTGACCAGAGATAAAAAATCAATTATTCTTTTAACTTATATCGTCTGGCAGATCGATGATCCATTAGCATATCTTCAGGCCCTGGGAAATGTCAGAAATGCTGAAGAAAAGCTAGACAGCCTCATCTCAAGTTCGAAAAACAATGTCATAGGCGGCTACGAGCTGGTAAATCTGGTTTCTACCGACACCCGGCAGCTAAAGCTTGGACAGATCGAAACCCAGATCAAAGAAGATATATCTGAAAGCGCCATGAAAGATTTCGGCATAAGAATTTCTGAACTGGGAATCAAAAGGCTTGCGTATCCTGAAAAAAACGTCGAGGCGATCTTTGGCCAGATGAGGGCCGAGCGCAATCAGGCCGCCTCAAAGTACCGGGCAGAAGGCAGAATGAAGGCCGCAATCATTCTTTCTGAAACTGATCTTGAAATCGCAAAAATCAAGGCTGAAGCAACCAGAAAAGCGGCCGAAATAAAGGGACAGGCTGACCGCGAATCGGCAGAAATTCTTGCCAGGGCTCATCTTGAAAGCAAAGATTTTTTCAAATTCGTGAAGTCATTGGAAGCCGCGGAAAAAGTTTCAGGAGCAGGATCGATTTTCGTTCTGCGCAGCGATCAGCAACCTTTCAAAACCCTGTTAGGCGAAGAAGAGGAAGGGGCCAAATGAAACCAAGTCGAGCGTTTTACGAAACTTTCGATGATCTGATGAACCTGGTCAAGGTTTTGATTGTTCTTATTTTCATCGCCTACACATTTTCAGGTGTTTCTCTCATCAAACCGGGAGAGGTGGGTATGGTTCTGAGGTTCGGCCGCCTGGTCGGCAGCAACCCGGCCGAGCAACTTCATCGTGCCGGCTGGCTTTTCGCTTTTCCCTACCCTTTTGATGAAGTTATCAGAATTTCGGAAAAAGGAATCAGAGAGGTTAAAATTCTTGAACTTTCAGGTAGCGATAAGCCGAATGCAAAAGAACAGCAATCAATCGATGCGACCACCGAGGGTTATTGCATAAGTGGCGACAGCAATATTTTCCAGGTAAAAGCCATTGCCAAGTTTCAAATTTCTGAGCCGGTGAAAGCCATTTTTCATTTTCATAATGATTTTCTCACCCTCGATAAACTGCTGCATGACATCGCAGTGCAGAAGCTATCTCAGATTGCTGCAGGTTTTGATATTGATGGAATTCTGACAGAAAGCAAGGAAAAAATTGCAGTTCTTGCCAGAAACCAGATCCAGCAGCAACTTGATTCTCTCGAAACCGGGATAACTCTGATTTCTTTCGAACTGACCGAAGTAACACCTCCGGCACCACTGAAAGAAGACTTCGAAGAGGTAAATACCGCTTTCATTCAGAGCAAAAAATTTGTCGCTGAGGCAAACGGTCGAAAAGAAGAACTGTTGCCAAAAGCATCGGCATCAAAAGACCGCATTCTCAATGAAGCCTATTCTTACAGCCAGAACATAACAGCAGATGCACAATCCAAGGCGACTTCATTTACCAAACTGGCAGAGGCATATAAAAGCAACCCCGAACAGATTCGCCGGGATCTGCTTGAAAAAGCACGTAAAAAGGTTTTTGCTGCCATAAGCAGCCTGGTCTTGATTCCCGATGCACAAAACTGCCCATCTTACATCACAACCGTTCTTGACAACAGTAGAGGTTCGTCACTCCCGCAGTTGGATATGGAACAGCTGTATTCAGAAGAACAGCAACAGGAACAGGAGCAGGGGAAATGAAACACGCCATTTCGTCAAATGTTAATATGCCTGCAAGCCCAATCGATTCTTCCGACTACGCCGGCGGCCTGGGCAAAATTGTTCAGTTGAAAATCGTCAATGCTTTGCTGGCAATAGTTTTCCTCCTGGCCGGTTTTATTTTCAAACAGGCTTTTCCCGATCAGACACAGGTTGGTGATCTGCTGATATTCATTGCGGCAATATCAGTTTTCATTCCAATTTTAATCAATGGTTTGAAAGGTTTTTTTGAAAAAAGCAACCGTTTCATGACCGAGCAACTGGTAATGTTCGCTACCATGGCTTTGATGGTCAGTGGAGAAATGCTGGCGGCAACCATTATCCCGATTATCATGGTAGTCGGCCATATCCTGGAAGAAAAAAGCATAATCGGAATCGAAGAGGCGATAAATTCGTTAAAAAATCTGGCATCAAAAATGGCGCACCGAACTTCAGATGGAAAAGAATCCGATGTTGCGATAACCGAACTGAAGATCAACGATCATGTCGTAATTTATCCCGGTGAAACCGTGCCGATTGACGGGCGGGTAATCAAGGGCCAGTCAATGGTTAACCAGGCGCATCTTACCGGTGAATCATCCCCGGTTGAGGCGGCCAAAGATTCAGAAATTTTTGCCGGAACCATCAATTTAAACGGAAAATTGATTGTCGAAGTGAGTCGTACTTCAGAAAACACCCTTCTTCACAATATTGCTTCTCTGCTTGACCAGGCAGGAAGAACCAAAATTCCAGCAATCAAGATGATTGAAAAATATTTGGATCTTTATTTCCCGACGGTAATCATGGTAGCGGCTTCAGCACTTTTTCTCACCCACGAAATTTCAAGACTGGTAACCGTTCTGGTTATCAGTTGCCCCTGCTCGTTTGTTCTGGCAAGTCCCACAGCCATGATTGCCGCTCTGGTTGTCGCTTCCAGGAGGGGAATCATGATTCGCAACTCGACCTTCCTCGAATCGATCTCAGAAGTCGATACCATGATTTTCGATAAAACCGGAACCATTACTTCTGGCATTTTCCAGGTGATCGATGTTTTTCCTGAAAAAATGAATGAAAAAGATGAAGTCATTGCCGCCGCTGCTGTTTGCGCCAGTGGTTCGATGCATCCGGTTTCCCAGGCAATCGTAAGACTCTGCGAAGAAAAGAATCTTGGCTACCTCAAAGCAGAACGCCAGATGGAACTGCATGGTAAAGGCGTGCTGGCCGAAAGCGGCGATATCCAATTCCGACTGGGCAAGGCGCAATGGATTTTCCCCGAGCTTGGCCTGAAGCCTCCCCGTGAAGACCAGGAAGACAACTCAAGTGCAGTCTGGGTTTCATCAGGAAACAGAATTCTCGGCAAAATTACGCTGGCTGACCTTCCACGCAAGGAACTGCAGACAGTTCTTCAGAAGAGTCGGGAAAAAGGCGTTAAAGAAATGGTTTTACTCACCGGTGACAAGAGCAATGTAGCCGGGCAGATCGGCAGATTGTTCAAATTTGATGTGGTTAAGGCAGAATGTCTGCCACAGGATAAACTTGATTTCGTGCAGACCTGCAAAAAACAAGGCAAGAAAGTTATGTTCATCGGCGATGGAATAAACGACGCCCTGGCACTCAAGGCCAGCGACATCGGGATTGCCTTTGGTTCGGGCGGCGCTGACATTGCAATTCAAAGCTCTGATGTCACTCTGCGCGACGACAGTCTGATCCATATTCCGTTCATGTTCAGTCTTTCGCGAAGAATTATCAGAACAATTCATGAGAACGTCATCATTGGTGGAGGCTTCAGCCTTCTCATGATAGTTCTGGCTTCAGCAGGAATGATAACCCCGGTCTGGGGTGCGATCGCCCACAATTTGGGGACTCTTTTTGTAATCGTTAACAGCGCCAGAATTCTGAACAAGATGTAATTTTTATCAATGCAACAGGTTTTGTTTGCCCCGTGATTTGCGGTGAAAGCACAATCAGCTCTTTGCCGGGAATTTCCATGATTGATCCGGAACTATGGACATATCGGGTCGCATGCTGCTAGAATTCGGTTCAATCGATCATTCGACAAAAATGTCCGGAGGAAAGCATGAGCCTTGCAACACTTGAAAACACTCTTAAACTCGACATCAAGGCAGCGCTCGGCTGCACTGAGCCTATAGCCATCGCACTGGCAACCTGCAAGGCCAGACGTCTGGTCGGCAGGGATATAGAAAAAATAGAGCTGAAACTCTCGACCAATCTACTTAAGAATGCAATGGAAGTGGGCATTCCCGGCACCAGGGGCGACCGTGGCATTCCTCTGGCTGCAGCGCTTGGCTGTTTTACCACCATGGAGGAACCAGATCTGACACTACTTGAAGGGGTAGATGAAAAATGGCTGGAAAAGGCCGGCAGGCTGGTAACCCGAGAGGCAATCAGCATCGATCTTGCCTCGGGAAAGCATGGTCTTTTCGTTGAAGCGAGAGTAATCGATAAAAAGGGCAATACCGGCATAGCAGTTATTTCAGGCAGTCATGAAAACCTTACCCACCTGCAGAAAAACGACGAAGTTCTTTTTACCTCGAAAAAAACAGGCATGGAGGGCTCAGACAAACTTTTGAAGCAGCGCCGGAAACTTGCTGAAACCTCGTTTGCCAAAATCTGGAACAGCGTGAAGGATCTGTCGAAAGAAACCCGCGCTCTGCTTTTGAACGGCATCGAGATGAACTTGAAGGTAGCTCAGGCCGGCATGAATAAGGACGGTTTTCTCAATATCGGCAACATCTACAACAACCTCATCGCTGACGGCTGGCTCGGCAACGACGTGATCAACAAAGCCAAGGCACTTACCTCTGCGGCGGTTGATGCCAGAATGTCGGGTTGCAACCTGGCAGTAATGACCTCCGCCGGGTCTGGCAACCAGGGGCTCACCATAAGTCTGCCGCTCTATGTGCTGGCAGAACATCTAAAAGCTGACCAGGAAAAGCTTGCCGAAGCACTGGCAATAGCCCATGGCATAACCAGCATTCTCAAGCACCATACCGGCACCCTTTCAGCAATGTGCGGCTGTGTAGTCTGCTCAGGCACAGGTTTGACAGCCGGGGCAGTTTATCTGCTCGGCGGAACTCTCGAAATAGCCACGGCAGCGGTTAATAATATGGTTGGAAGCATAACCGGCATTATCTGTGATGGCGCCAAAGTCGGCTGTTCAATTAAACTCGTCTGTGCGGTAGATTCAGCGTTTCAAGCCGCGCTGATGGCAATGCGAGGCCTGAAATTGCCGACGACCAATGGGGTTCTTGGTGAAAATCTCGAATCTAGCCTGGCCAACATAGGCCTGATAGCCGCTCCTGGCATGTTAGAAACCGATGACCAGATTCTGGCTATCATGCTTGGCAAACCATTAAAACGGCAATGAAGCTGTTCAGGCCGGGTCGAGGCTGGCAAGGCGCGATCAGTCTGGGTGGCGACAAATCGATTTCACACCGGCTGCTTCTCTTCGCCCTACAGCATCACGGGCGATTCATCATCGAGAATATTTCGCAATGCGATGATGTGAAGACCAGCCTGAAAATTTTCGAACAGGCAGGCGGAAGAATCGAAACGCTGCCAGATAAGCGCCTGTGCCTTGAAAGTCCAGCTGAAATCTCAGACTTGCGCCGCTCAGAAATTTTCTGCGGCAACTCGGGCACAACTGCACGGCTACTATGTGGCATTCTAGCCGGTTTGCCCTTTTCCTTCAGGCTGACCGGCGACGAATCGCTGAGCCGACGACCGATGCGCCGGGTAATCGAGCCGCTGGAAAAGATGGGAGCAGGTTTTTCATGTAATGATGGCAGATTACCGCTGACCATTACCGGCAGTGCAAAACTAGACCCGATCAGTCACAATCTGCAGGTAGCTTCGGCCCAGGTAAAATCAGCCATTCTTCTTGCAGCGACCCGTGCTGAAGGTCTGACAACAATTGAAGAACCGCTGCAGAGCCGTAACCACAGCGAGATATTGCTCAGGGAACTTGGCGCAGAAATCACTGCCGATGCCGGCAGAATCACTCTCAGAGGCCCTTTCAACTCAGCCGGCGATTTCTCGTTCAAGGTTCCCGGTGACACCAGCTCCGCCGCTTTTATTGTTGCAGCGGCAACGCTGTTACCTGGCTCAAAAATTGAAATAAACAACGTTCTGCTGAACCCGCAGAGAATCGCTTTTCTTCACAAGCTCAAACAGATGGGCGCGCAACTGAACTGGAAAGTTGAATCTTCAGAGTTTGAAGAGTCAGGTACGATCCATGCAGGCTTCAGCCCTGATCTGAAAGCGGTCAACATTGAAGGTCATGAAGTGCCGGGCCTGATCGATGAACTTCCGGTTCTTGCAGCAGTAATGGCTTTTGCGATTGGAACTTCATCGGTAAGAGGAGCAGCGCAACTACGAATAAAAGAATCAGACAGAATTTCCAGTATTTGTCGCCTGTTAAAGCAAATTGGAGTAGCGGTTGAAGAGCTTGAAGATGGTTATTGCATAACCGGGCCCGCTAAAATTACGAAAAGGCATACTGTAGAACCGGCAGGGGATCATCGAATTGCAGCAACCATGGCGGTTATGGCCCTGGCTTCTGAGCAGGGCATGCTTATTGCCAATCACCAATGCGTCAAAATTTCGTTTCCAGAATTTTCGGATTTTTTCCAGACATTTTCGCCTGAAACTTTTTTTGAAGCAAAAAATGATTTATGCTGGTAAAGCATGAATTTATGCGCCTGACAAAACAAAATTAATCATCTTTTTTTTGTTGCATCTTTCCTTGAAATGTTGTACACTAACGGCCACTAGTTGCTTGTAAATTTTTTCAGGCAATCATCAACTCAGGAGCTTGTGATAGTTTGAATTCCAGCCCTAGACAGAATACCTGCGAAGTAGTCGCAATCGATGGTCCCGCCGGGGCCGGCAAGAGTACGGTCGCCAGACGGGTGGCTGAAAAGCTTGGTTACAACTATCTTGACACCGGGGCCATGTATCGCGCTGTCACCCTGAAAGCACTTCAGGAAAACATTTCATTTGAAGACAAGCCAGCGATTTCCCGTTGCGCACAAGAAAGCAGCATCAGTTTTAAAGAAAGCCGCAATTCCATTCTTCCAGAAGTTTATTTGAATAACGCTAACGTCACTCTCGAAATTCGCAAGCCTGAGGTTGCCCGCAACGTCTCTTTCGTTGCCGCAGTCCCCGAAGTTCGCGAGTGCATGACCAATCTGCAGCGCAAAATCGGGCAACGTGGCAAATGGGTAGTCGACGGCCGTGATATCGGTTCAGTCGTGTTCCCCAATGCCCGCGCCAAGATTTTTCTTACTGCATCGATCGAGGAAAGGGCGCAGCGACGCCTGCTCGATTTTCAACAAAAAGGCATTGAAGCCGATCTTGATTCACTCAAGCAGGAAATTGCCCGCCGTGACGAGATCGATTCAAATCGTGAAGTTGCACCACTCATTCAGGCTGATGGCGCCGTTTATCTGGATACAACCGCTCTTTCCATCGATCAGGTAATTGAGCGGATTATCGAAATTGTTACTAATACCCGGGACAAGAAGATCCCATCGGAGGAAAATATGGACCAAGTCAATATGACAAACACAGATCAGGAACAGAATTCAGAGACCATGGACAATCAGATGACCATGGAGGAAGCTCTGAATGGAGAGTTCCGAACCATCTCCAAGGGAGCAATTGTAACCGGGACCATCATCGAAAAAAATCAATCCGGTATCTACGTCGATTTGGGCTACAAATCAGACGGAATTGTTCCCATCGAAGAATTCGGTGGCGAAGAAGGCAACTTCAATGTTGGCGATGAAATCAGGGTTTATGTGAAAAAGGTAGACGATGGTCACGGCCAGCTTTTGCTCTCATTCCAAAGGGCAAAGGAACTGGGCGCATGGGATGAAATCGACGAAGCTTTTAAGCGCAAAACCCCAATTGAAGGCGTGCTCAAAGAACGCATCAAAGGCGGCTACAATGTCAGCATCCGTGGCGTCAGAGCGTTCCTGCCCCAGAGTCAGCTTTCACACGGCAAAAATGCCAAAGAAAACATCGGTAAAGCTTTCCCGATGATGGTGACTGAATTTGACCGCAAACGCAAGAATGTCGTCGTATCTGAACGCGCCATCCTCGATAAATTGCGCGACCGCAAATGCGATGAAATTTTCAACAGTTTCAAGGTTGATGATGTGATCAAGGGAACCGTTTCAAGAATCGTTGAATACGGCGCTTTTGTTGACCTCGGCGATGGCGTTGAAGGCCTCATTCACCGCAATGACCTGAGCTGGTCAGTTATTTCAAACCCCCGCGAAGTAGTTCAGCCAGGCGAAGAAATTGAAGCCAAGATTCTAAAACTCGATGTTGAAAAGAAAAAAATCAGCCTCGGCCTCAAACAGAAAAAAGAAAACCCCTGGGAAAGCGTTGCCAACCGTTACAAGGTCGGCCAGAAATACCAGGGTAAAGTTAAAAACCTTATGGAATTCGGCGCATTCGTCGAACTCGAAGAAGGTGTTGAAGGCCTGGTTCACATTTCTGACCTTTCATGGTCACGCAATGTGAAACACCCCTCGGAAATAGTTAAATCAAGTGATGAAATTCAGGTCGTAATCAAAGAAATCGACCAGGAAAAGAAAAGAATCTCTCTCTCTTACAAAGAAAGCCAGCCACACCCCTGGCAGGATATCGAAAAACGCTACAAAATCGGCGATGTGGTTAACGGCAAAGTTAACAATATGACCGACTTCGGTGCTTTCATCGAAATCGATCAGGGTATTGAAGGCCTGCTGCATGTTTCCGACATGGACTGGGTTAAAAAGGTCAACCACCCCAAAGAAATTCTTGAAAAAGGCCAGCAGGTCAAAGTCAAGATTCTCAACATCGACATGTCCAATCACCGCCTGTCTCTGGGCCTGAAACAGACAACCACCGACCCATGGGAAGCAGTTGAAGGCGATTATAAACCTGGCCAGCAGGTTACCGGCGTAGTTAAGAACCTGGTTCCCTATGGTGCTTTCGTTCAGCTGGAAAACGGTCTCGAAGGTCTGCTGCACATTTCTGAAATTTCGTGGCAGTCAGAAGTTTCTGACCCCTCTGAAGTCCTTAAAGTCGGCGATCAGGTAAACGTAATGGTTTATGAAATCGACAAGAACAAGCAGAAAATCGGCCTGTCAATGCGCCGCCTCCAGGATGACCCCTGGAAGGAAATTGAACGCAAATATTCAAAAGAAAGCATTCACGAAGGCAAAATCAGCGCTATCGTTGAAAACGGAGCCGAAGTTGAAGTTGCCGACGGCATCTCTGGCTTCATCCACATCTCTCAGCTTTCAGCCCAGCGCGTGAACAGCCCTTCAGAAGTGGTTAGAGAAGGCCAGGCCGTAACTTTCAAAGTTCTTGAACTCGATCGCAAGAACCGCCGTCTGAAACTCTCGATCAAAGAAGCTTCCATGGACAGTGATGCCAGGGAACTGCAGAAATACCAGGCTGAATCCAATACTGGTTTCTCTGATACCATTGGCGATCTGCTTAAAGAACAGCTCGAATCTTTCAAAAAGAAGCTCGATAAGTAATAATTGCAAATTGTTGCTTGACATTAAACGGTGCCCCTTGTAAATAAGGGGCATTGTTTTTTTATACAAGAAAAATCCGCAGGAGGTTATTTTATGGCAATAAAAGTAGGAATCAATGGTTTTGGTCGAATCGGTCGTCTGGTTTTCAGAGCCTCCCTCAACCGCCCCGATATCGAAGTTGTAGCAATCAACGACCTGATCGATGCCAATTATATGGCTTATATGCTGAAGTATGATTCGGTTCATGGCCGTTTTACCGGCGATGTTAAAGTTGAAGATGGTCATCTGGTCGTCAATGGCAATAAGATCCGCGTAACCGCCGAAAAAGATCCGGCAAATCTCAAATGGGGCGAAGTCGGCGCTGAATATATCGTAGAATCAACCGGCCTTTTCCTGACCAGGGAAACCGCTGAAAAGCATATCCAGGCTGGTGCCAAAAAAGTCGTCATGTCTGCCCCCTCAAAAGATGACACACCGATGTTCGTCATGGGTGTTAACGAAAACAAATATGACAAGAGCATCAAAATCGTATCCAACGCTTCATGCACCACTAACTGTCTGGCTCCGGTAGCCAAGGTTCTGAATGACAATTTCGGTATCGTCGAAGGTCTGATGACCACCGTTCATGCCACTACCGCCACTCAGAAAACCGTTGATGGCCCGTCTGCCAAAGATTGGCGCGGCGGTCGCGGTGCCAGCATCAACATCATTCCGTCTTCTACCGGCGCTGCTAAAGCTGTCGGCAAAGTTATTCCAGAACTCAAGGGTAAACTGACCGGCATGGCTTTCCGCGTTCCCACTTCGGATGTATCTGTTGTCGATCTTACCTGCCGTCTCAGCAAACCCGCCAGCTATGATGCAATCAAAGCTGCAATGAAAGCCGCTTCTGAGGGCCCGATGAAAGGCATTCTTGGCTACACTGAAGATTCAGTGGTATCTTCCGACTTCGTCGGCGATTCGCGCTCAAGCATTTTCGATGCCGAAGCTGGAATTTCGCTTAACGACAATTTTGTAAAAGTCGTATCATGGTATGACAATGAATGGGGCTACAGCTGCCGCGTTCTCGACCTGATCCAGCATATTGCGAAGTAACGGCAAACTTGTTGTTTAACGCTAAGCAGGAAACCCTTAAATGCGGGTTTCCTGTTTTTGTTTTTTCAGGTATAATGTGACTCAAACTTCCGCACAAGGAGGCATTTATAAATGTTCAGAACTATTAGAGACATCGATTTTACCGGCCGCCGTGTTCTTGTTCGCGTTGATTTCAACGTTCCTCTCGATGAGAACCTGAAAATCACCGACGACACCAGAATGCGCATGGCAGTTCCCACCCTTAAACATATCATGGAAAAGGGTGGCAGACTTGTTGTTATGAGCCACCTCGGCCGCCCCAAAGGTCAGCCGGTTGACAAATATTCACTTAAATCATTGGTTTCACATTTGAGCCAGCTGCTGGGCAAACCAGTTAAATTTGCTGATGATTGTATCGGCGAAAAAGCTCAGACCGTTGTAAACAGCCTGAAAAACGGCGAGGTTGCATTGCTCGAAAACCTTCGCTTCCATAAAGAAGAAGAAAAGAATGATCCAACTTTCAGCAAAGCTCTGGCTGCTCTTGGCGACATTTTCGTCAGTGACGCATTCGGCACCGCGCACCGCGCACACGCTTCAACTGCAGGTATCGCCGACACCCTTCCCGCCTATGCCGGGTTCCTGATGGAAAAAGAAATCAATTATCTGGGAAAAGTTACCAATTCTCCCGATCGCCCGCTGGTTGCCGTTATGGGCGGCGCCAAAGTAAGCGATAAGATTCTGGTTATTGAAAACCTGCTGCAGAAAGTTGATTCACTGTTGATCGGCGGCGGCATGGCCTTCACTTTTTTGAAAGCTCTTGGTTACAACATCGGCAAATCTATATGTGAAGAAGACAAGCTTGAGCTGGCTCTCAAACTGATGGAAAAAGCCAAAGCAACCGGCAAAACTCTGCTTCTGCCAACCGATGTGGTTACTGCCAGAGAAATTAAAGAAGGAGTTGCCATCAAAACCCTCTCGATCAAAAATATGCCCGCCGACGAACTCGGTCTCGACATTGGCCCCGACACCATCAAGGCTTTCGCCGCTGAGCTTAGAAAGGCCAAAACCGTTCTTTGGAACGGCCCGATGGGCGTTTTCGAAACTGCGCCATTTGATGTTGGAACCCGCAAAATTGCTGAGCTTCTGACCACCCTGAAAGCTACCACCGTTGTTGGCGGCGGCGATTCAGTGGCTGCCATCGAACAGATGGGCGCTGCCGACAAGGTTTCTCACGTATCAACCGGCGGCGGAGCCTGCCTCGAATTCCTCGAAGGCCAGGTTCTGCCCGGCATCGAAATTTTTTCACGCGACATCAAGGAAATGGCCGAAGGAGCAGGAAAATGAGCAGACGACCTCTGATCGCCGCCAACTGGAAAATGCACAAAACCACTCAGGAGGCAAAAAGCTTCATGAGCGAGCTGCTGCCTAAAGTTGCCGATGTAAAAGATCGCGACATCCTCATTTGCCCGCCCTTCACCCTGATTAACGCCGTTGATCAGGCCCGTGATGGCAGCAACGTGCTGCTTGGTGCCCAGAACATGTATTTTGAAGAAAAGGGCGCTTTCACCGGTGAAATCGCGCCCCAGATGCTTAAGGAACTGAACTGCGAATTCGTAATTCTCGGGCATTCTGAACGCCGCTGGGTTTTCGGTGAAACTGATGAAATGATCAACAAAAAGGTTCTGGCAGCTTTTACCAATGGGCTGATTCCAGTTCTTTGCGTTGGCGAGAAGCTTGAAGAACGGGAAAAGAAAATGACTGACCAGGTCATTCTCAACCAGATGGAAAAAAACCTCAAAGGCATTTCAGAAGAATTTGTGAACCGCCTGGTGATTGCTTATGAACCGGTCTGGGCAATCGGTACCGGCAAGAATGCAACAACCAAAGACGCCAAAGAAGCAATCGCTTTGATTCGCGAATTCATTCACAGCCGCTATGGTGTAAGCGCCGCAGAAAAGGTAAAAATTCTCTACGGCGGTTCGGTTAAGCCTGAAAACGTTAAATCATACATGGAACAGGAAGGCATTGACGGCGCTCTGGTCGGCGGGGCAAGCCTGCAGCCCGATTCATTTCTGTCATTGATCAATTACTGAAGTCTGTTTTCCGCAAAGAAATAATCGCAACTCGCCCGGTCAGCCCAGGGGGGCTGATCGGGCGAGCTTTTTTACCTGGCCACCAAAATGGAACAAACCGAACAAAACAATTATTTAAAACCGGCGATTAAACTGCTCTGTTTAATCATGGGGCTGGTCTTTTCAGCCCAACTGCTTGCCAGCCTGCAGTGGCGTCAATACCTTGATACCCCCCTGTTGAATTATGCAGGCTATCTGATCAATGAGCACGGACTGACTCCATATCGAGATATTTTTGAAACCAGCATGCCAGGCACCCTTTTGTTTCACAGTCTTATCGGAAAATTATTCGGTTATTCTGATCTGGCAGTAAGAATTCTGGACTCTGCCTTTCTAGTGCTTGCAGTTTTTTTGATTTACTTTTTTCTTTCGCGTTTTTCCCGGACTCAGGGAGTCTTTGGAGCCCTTCTTTTCGGCCTTACCTACCAGTCACTGGGGCCCCAGATGGCTCTGCAAAGAGATTTTATTGGTATCATCGCCGTGCTTGCTGCTTTAATTTTGGCTGGTCAGCGACTTTCACATCTGAACCCTTTGATTAAAATATTTTTTTTTGGATTTCTAGTTGGAATCGGTGCCTGTTTCAAACCACATTTGATCGTTTTTATTGTTCCACTTCTCTGGCTTAACAGCCGCGGATTCAGCTCAATTCTTGCAGTTATTTCCGGGTCAGCAACCAGCTTTTCAATTCCGTTACTATGGGTTTTTCATCTTGGTGGTTTGAATGATTTTTTTAAAATATTTTTTAACTATCTGCCGTTGCACACACAAATCAGTCATGATTTTACCATAATTCAATGGCCGCAAAAATTCTGGTATTGCCTTTCAGGGATATTTCTGCTGAATGATTTTCTGCCCCTTACTCTGGCAACTCTGGTTATTTTACTTCTGGCAAACCGGCTTATCGACAGCCAATCAAAAAATGATTTTAAAGTTATTGTATTGCTCAGCGCCCTGGGCTTTTTTTACCCGGCAATTTCAGGTCAATTCTGGTTTTATCACTGGTCGCCCTTTTTGCTTTTCGCCTGTATCAGCTGCTCATTTTCAGTTTTTCTGATCCAATCCTTTCCAACCAGGCCGGCTAAAATGCTTACCTTTGGAGCCATTCTTATACTGGTTGCGCAGACTGGGATTTCTTCAGAATTTTCGGCACAGCTCAAGGGCGAATTACCTTCCCCTCCTCTGGGAGGAGTGCCCGATCAAATTTGCAGCTATTTAAAACAAAATTTAAAACCAGGAATGAAAGTTCAGTCGCTTGACTGGGTAAATGGCGCAATTCACGGCATGCTTCTGGCAAAAGTTCAGACTGCGTCGAGATTTCTTTACGATTACCATTTTTTTCACCACGTATCAAACCCATTCATCGCTGGTCTGAGAAGCGAATTTATAGAAACCCTCAAAAAATCACCGCCTGACCTGTTTATCTATGTCTTTTTAAAATCAAGAGTCAGCGGCCCTGACACTGCCCAGGATTTTCCAGAGCTTGGCCGCTTTTTGTTTGAAAATTACGAAATTACCCTGCAAACCGAAAGATTCGGCATTTTTAAGAGAAAAAACCAGTAAAGAAATGGCAAAGCTTAATTATTGGTATCCTGCAGTTGCTCTTTCTTGAGCTTTCTTGCTTCTTCAATTTCTGCCAGGTTATCAATCGCCAGTTCTTTCAGTTCAAAGGTATCGCTTTTGCTCTGAGCCAGACTTTTCAGCTGTTTTGCAGCATCATATGCCTGAATGGTGCGTTCGTTTTCTGAACCATCATCAAGAAATTCGACATTGCAGCTATTATATTCAGCCTTCAAAGCGTTAACTTTGGCAATCTCTTTCTGCACCATTTCTTCAAGTTCAGCAGAGCCCTCAGGAGCAATGCCGGAGCTGACGATTTCACGACGGATTTCTTCGTCGCTGCGCGAATACTGGTCGATCATCCTGCGCGGAATCGAGCCATTGGCCTCAGCCTCAGCCTTTTCTTCGTCGCTCATCTCTTTAAGCGCATTTTCTACCTGACGATCCATGACTTTCATGTCATAGGCACGTTTTTGCAGATCTGCTTTTTCTTTTACTGCGGGGTCGGTACTGTCAGGACTAGCATAACTGCAGGCGAAAGCTTTCTCCATGAAACGCTTTTCCATAGTTTTTATCTGATCATCGAGCTTTGTCACAATTTTTTCCGCCTTCTGGGAAGCCCGATTGCCAGAGTCTTTAGGAGGAATGCCGCTGTCAGGGCATCCGATATCCATCAGTTCCTGCTTCAACTCTTCGACCTGCTCCGCTTCTTCGCTTTTCCACCACCACATGTTGAAAAAACCATCGCCAGAATCTACTTTTTTAATCTGCTTTTCAATCTCGTCGAGTCCCTTTTTGGCATCAGCCAGATTTACTTCCTGAGTTTTTTCGAGGTCATTGAGCTGCTCATCGGTAAGGCTTTTTAGCGAATCAGCATCGAAAGTGTCAGAAAAAAAGCTGGAATCATTGTCTTTAACCATTTCTTCGGCAGCCTTGTCAGCTTCATCGAAAACATCAGCTCTTTCTTTATTGGCGAGGGCATAAAACTCATCGCGAATAACTGCCGAAGTATGCTTGATAAAATGCTCATCAGAAGATGTTCCAGGGGCACGCTGGCCCATTTCGAGCATTATATCGACGCGGGCTTCGAGATAGGGATCGCTTTTTCTGACTTCTTCAGAAATCTCTTTACGTTTAACCTGAATATTCTCAACACTGTATGAAAGAGAATTTTCAAGTTTTCCATCAACATAGCGACGCAAAACCGGCTTTTTAAATACATATTTAACTTTCTGGGTCATTTCACTGGAAAGCCTGCTGTTATCTTCAGAATTAACACAATAACGGGTAAACTCAAGAGCCATAGGATCTTCAGTCGATGAAAAAGTTTCACCCTTGGCGGCCTTGAGGTCGGCTGAAAGATGAGTCAGAATTCGGCTGGCATCCTGTTGCAGGGTCTGCCGGGTAGCAGTTCTTGACATGTTTCGCCTGGCATAGCTCCAGATTCCCATGGCTGAGCCAAAGATCATAGATGCCAGAACGGTTACCACAACCACTTCGATCAGGGTTGCTCCTTTATTTTTTGCCGGCATCTTTCGTTCCTCCTAAGATCCTTAGTAGCGTGATTCAGGATTAAAGATCAGCGCATAATCACGCAGTTTTCTTTCTTCCTGACCGGTGGCAGATTTATCACCCTTTTCATGCCATCTGATTTCACAGGTAAAAGCGATTTCAACCAGTTGCCCGTATTCATTTTTCGCGGCTTTCATCGAGTGCTCAAGCCAGAATTCCTTGTCTTTTTTCAACTCATTCAAACTTGCGATGGTGTCAGGAAAAAATTTTTCGGGCACTTTTATTGGTGTGCCGCCTGACAACTCGGGACACTCAGTCTGATAACGGCTGAACGGCACATGCTTAACTTCTTCCATGAATTTGGTAAGGACTCCTGAAGCCATCGAGTAATAGCCCATCTTAGCAGTTGAAACCGCATTTGTGCTGACCAGATTTACCAGCGGAATGAATGCAATGACTATAACTCCGGCAGCAATAAGAACTTCAACCAGCGACCAACCACTTCTCATATCAATCAACCTTCCAGGCGTTCCAGCGCGGCGACAGGGCAAGATAATAGCGGCGCGGGTCGTATTTTCCAGTTACCGGGTGCAGACTTCCGAGGGAAGATCTAACTCGCGAAGCGACGTAATCAATCATGACCTCGCCACGCATTCGATGCTTGGCAAATTCGTTGGTGACCCAGTTTCCCTGAATATTCAAATTAGTATTTGAACCAACATACAAACCGCGATTAGTATAGAGAGAGCCTTCAAAAAAGAAGTTGCCGTTATTGGTTACAATCAGGCCGCCATTTCGCACAACCAGACTGAAAATCGTTCTTCTCTCAGGTTCATCGATACATTTAATGTTACAACCCAGACTTACATTACCGGAAACAACGATCATGCCTCGGCCGGTGACGTAGAAAGTATCGCCGCCCTCGGGAGGAACGAAAGGCCTGCTGTCTGCGCCCGGAGATCCTGCAATGAAGGTTACCCCGTTAAGTTGCAAAGCCCTTTTGCCGTCAATATCGATCATGCGGTTTGGTAGATCTTTGAGAAAATTTTCTTCGCTATTGTAATAATAATTTGATTTCTTGGCGTATTGTTCGATCGAATAATAGTTGGCCGGCATATTCATCATATAATCGGGGTCATACATCGACAGACTGCCGTCTGCCGCGTCGTCATCAGGATCATAGGCTTTCATGAAAAACATGTTGTAATCATATTTGTTGATGATCTGGTCGGCAAACCAGAAAGGCACCGGTATTGGCGGAACGAAACACCAGGGCGGCGGGAAAGGCAACAAAGGAAAACGGTCTTTGGCAAACAGGCCGATTATGGTTACATGCCACTGGCGATAGCGTTTGGCCACCATGCCTTCGATATCACGCGAAAGCGTTGGATACCAGGCGAAATTGCCGAATAGATGGGTCTTGTTCTGGCCCCAGCCTAGTGAAGGCAGGCAATAATAGCTGTTTCGCGTGCCCATCCATGGCAGCATCATGCGGGCGAAAGCATCAACCGGAGGGGTGGAACCAAAAGTTACCGTTCCGGCAGGTGGAATAGTGATTGATTTTCCCATTCCGCGAATTGCCATGCTTATCCCGAAAAGGATGATATTTGAACTGATTTTTTCAGGATCGGGAAGGAAATTTATGCTTTCCGCCTTTTTCTTAAGATAATCTTCATGCTTCATTTTGTGGGGATCCTGCGCCCACCACTGGTAAGAATCGTTGCGCTGTTTTAAAGCGCTGCTCTGATATTGTTTGCGATTCTTCTGATATTCCGCATCTCGCGCCAGCCATTTAACATTTGGAAGGGCTGTTGATGAAAGCTGAAAACCATGTCGCACCGGACCACGTGAGAATTTCAGTTCCCTGGGCAGCGGACTTCCCTTTTTGGTGTTTACATTTTTGGAATTGATAGTGGTATCAATATTGTAAGAAGCTTTTGAAATAATCATGGTCTTGGTTCGGCCAAGCATTATAAGACCATCGGTTCCCGCCGAAAGATTGACCGCCCGGTTACCGAATTCGCTTTCAGTAAGCTTGGGGCCATCATAATGACCCATGAGAGAAGTGTTTATTACCAGCGGGGTGCCCGGCGTTGACTCGTCGACGTAATCTTCAGGTTTGAAATTAACCCTGATCTGACCGGCGAGTTCTTTGCGGGTTTCGCGTTCTTCACGGCTGAGTAATCGACCCGAACTGTTGTTAACATAAAACTGACCACCGTTATCATTAAAATTTATTCGGTCATTGGTAGTATTGGCACAGAAGAAACTGTATAAAGGTGCCATCGGCTCGGTATCAGAGACTTTGAAATCCTTGGTTGCATCAATGCGCCGCTCTGAGAAAGTTCCATCATTGAAATTAATACGTGCAATTGATGTGACTTTCAGAGTTCCGTACTTTTCGACATAACGGCTGTGGTCTGCCGGAACTTTAACTCCAGCAGGCCAAAGGTCTGCCGCCTGCATAAAAAAATCTTTGTCAAAAAAGATCTTGATCGGATAGAACTGGGGTTTGTCGAGAATACGATGAAAAAGGGCGCGAAGTACTTTGTCGAGAAAGCTGATCATAAGTAATATTGGACTTATTGGCGAGATTGTGCTTGAGCAGATGCTCTCTGATCTTCGCTGGATCAGCCTGAGCCAGTTGCTCGAACATCTGCTGAGCCCGTGCGATGTTATCTGCCAGCGGCCCATAAACGTGCTTGAGTTCCTGAGCTTTTTTGACATAATTGGAAAATGCTTCGCGAAATTTTATGACGTTTCCCGTCTTTTCATAAGCTTCCATGAGGCCGCCCCAGGCATAAAGCTCAACAAAAGGATTGCCCCCTGAACTCTTGATTGCCTTCTCAAAAGCAGTTTCAGCGGCCACAAAATCTCCGCTGTCGAGAAGGGTATTGCCCTCGGTAAGAAATTCGTGATCTTCAGCTTCGATCATCTGCCGGGTTTCAGGGGGAACATCGGAAGGAATGTTGCGGGCTCTTGGGGTGGCTTGTATTTTTGCCCAGGCTCGATCAAGTTCTGAATCTATTTTTTCAACCCGGGGGCTAACGCTGAAAGATTGCTTTTTTGCTTCCGGTGAAGATAGAAGGCTGTTCTTGCCAGGGGCAAGGTTAAAAGCCGACTGCCTGCTGACATTGGTGGCATATCTTCTTTGCTGCTGCTGGTCAGGCGAAGAACCGGTCACCCGGTAGAGATATGCGAGGGGTAACAGCAAAAGCAACATGCCGACAAACATCAACCTGAAATCACTCAGGTCAAGTTCAGAGAAGAACTCTTTGATCTCTTTTTGCACTGTTAATGTACCCCTATATATGATAGGTATAGCAAATTTAAACGTTTATTCTAAGGTTAACCTGAGCAAAAAACTTGTTGATATAACAATTTGCCACTTTTATTTAAAGTGTCAACAGGTTAAAATATTGGAACAATGGGGATTAGAATAAAAATAACGATGGGCTTTGTTCTATTGACCGTGGTAATTATTTCATCGGTCTCGTTCTGGGCGGCCCAGAGTCTTGGCTTGTCTATCGACAGCTCGGATTATGAGAAGCTGGTTTCACTGAAAAACCAGCTTACTACCGTGCTCAAACTTGAACAGACATCATTGGATCGAACTGCCGACGAACTGGCGACCGCTTTTCGCAATCTTGACATGCTCAACAAAACCCCGGTCGAGCAGCAGAGAATAAGCGAAAGCATCAAAAGCAGCATGAACATCGATTGGCTGGATATTTTCGTTAATGATGCACCTCTGCTCAGTGGTAGTCTGCCGAAGCCTCGCCGGTCGACGGGTTCAATTTGCCGCTTGAGTCGCTCCGGGCCTTATTCTTATCAGGGCTATATTCTTTCTGAGAGTGAGATTGCCAGCAACACTCGGCTTTTTATTGCGCGCCGGCCCGATTTATCAAGATCAGCAGTACCTATGTTCTGTTTTTTCGATGCTTTTGGAATATTTGACCAGCGAGAGTTTTCGCAGGATCTGCAGTTTTTGCAAAAACTTATTGGAGAAAACCTTTCTGGAGAAATAAGAAGCGGCGGCGAAATTTTCAGGGTTCGCGCATTCAACATCTCAGATGATATGAAACTACTGACCGGGTATCCGGCACAGCGCACGATTATCTCGCGGCTGGATATCGATAATCTGATGATCAGACTGACGATTTTGCAAGTCATCGGACTGCTTATTCTTGGGTATTTTCTGGGCCGCCGCCTGTTTCTACCCTTGCAGGCTCTGGGGCAGGGCATCGAAAAAGTTGCGCAGGGCAACTGGAAGGAAATTCCTCTCGATCAGCCACCAATGGTTAACAGCGGTGTAGAAATAGAATCGGTTGCCCGAAGTTTCAACCGTATGGTTAAAGAACTTTCAATTGCTCAGAACCGACTGATCGAAGTGCAGAAAGAGCTTGCCAAGAAAGACAAACTTGCAGCTCTCGGCCGGTTTTCGGCAGGTATAGCCCATGAAATAAATAACCCGCTTGGCACCATTCTAGCCAATGCCGGCCTGCTTAAAGAAGCGTTGCAAAAAGGTCAGGAGGTCAGTGCCGAAGAAATTGAAGAAATCATTGCCGAAGTCAAACGGTGCAAAAACATTATCAGCACTTTAAGAACTTATACTTCAAAGGCCAGACCACATCTTACAACAATGAATTTTACCGATGCGGTTAAATCTCTGTTTGAATTTGTCAGACAGAACTCAGAGTTTTCTCTTCTTGAGATTGACCTTAACATCGATGGTGAAGGACAGATAAAGATCGACATCGAGGCGATGCAGCAGGTATTCTACAATCTCACCAGAAATGCAGCTGAAGCCATGCACGACCTAAAGAATGCACATCTTGCAATTTCTGCCCGGGCTCTTTCTGATCATTGTGAAATAAGCTTCATAGACTTCGGATCAGGATTTGAATGCGAACCTGAACTGGTTTTCGAGCCTCTTTCTACCACCAAACCACAAGGCACAGGTCTGGGGTTGATCATTTGCCAGGCAATAATCGAGGGACATTCGGGAAAAATTTCTGCCAGCCGCAAAAATGGCACCACAGAGTTTTTGATAATGATGCCGCTGATTCAGCAAAATTCAAACATCGGGGAACAGGATAATGCATAAAATAGTATTAGTTGATGACGAAATCAAACTGTTGAAAGCACTTAAAAAATCACTTGAAAATGATGGATATGAAGTTTTCGATTTTCCCAGCCCGATTTCAGCCCTTGAATTTCTGCAAAAACGACCGGTTGATCTGGTGGTGTCTGATATTCGTATGAGCGGAATGAGCGGCATGGAATTGCTTAAACACATTAAAGGTCTGAAGCAAAAAACACCACCGTGCATTCTGATGACCGCATTTTCTTCGGTCGAAACTGCAGTAACCGCTGTAAAATTAGGGGCGATAGACTATCTTCTAAAACCCTTTGAGCTTGAAGATTTCCGAAGTGCCATAAAGAAGGCCCTGCAAAGGACTTTTGAGCCTGATGAAGCACCGGAAAACGTTCAGGTTCTTATTGGCATTTCCCCCGGCATAAAAGATGTAAAACGAATAATTGAAAATATTTCAGACACAGACAGCACTGTTTTAATCAGCGGCGAATCGGGAACCGGAAAAGAACTGGTGGCCCATGCCATTCACCGCAGTTCCAAAAGAGCGAACCTGCCGTTCGTGCCGGTTAACTGCAGTGCTATTCCTGAAAGCCTTTTTGAAAGCGAAATGTTTGGCCACAAACGCGGCAGTTTTACCGGTGCAATTGCAGACAAACCTGGAATTTTTGCCGACGCCGAGTGTGGCACCCTGTTTCTCGATGAAATCGGCGACCTTACCCTTCCCAACCAGGCCAAACTCCTTAGAGTGCTGCAAGACGGAATTTTCAGGCCGGTTGGTGCGAATATCAGTATAAAAGCTGACGTAAGAATTATTGCAGCCTCAAACAAGAATTTGAAAGAAGAGGTTAAAGCCGGCAATTTCAGAGAAGATCTGCTTTATCGAATCAATATCGTCGAAATCCTGATACCACCGCTGCGAAAAAGAAAAGAAGATATCCGCGAGCTGGCAGAACATTTTATCGACAGATTTTCCCGCCGACATGGCCGTATGATTAATCAGGGCAGCAAAGAATTCTTTGACCTGCTTGCCGCTTATGAATGGCCGGGAAATATTCGTCAACTGGAAAACTGCATAGAAAGAGCCGTTATCATGAAACGTTCAGGGCAGCTTGAGGCCTCCGACCTCAATCTTCCGGCAGGCGAAAGCAATAACAACAGTTCGTTTATTCATGACAACCTGGCCAATATGCCTTTGCAGGAGACTATCAATAAAATTGAAGAAAATATCATTCTGCAAGCTCTCGATACGGCGGGATGGAATTATTCAAAAGCTGCCTCAAGCCTTGGTATTACCAGGCAGAATCTTCATTACAAGCTGAAAAAATATGGCATCAGCAAAGAAGATTAAAACCTTTTTTTCAGTGCTTCTCATGCTTTGCCTTGCTTTATCGGCACCGGCAAAAGAATGGCCGGCCTTTTTCAGCCATGATGGAGAAAAGATTAAA
The DNA here is from genome assembly GCA_020722725.1 of Candidatus Methylomirabilis sp. GTDB lineage: Bacteria > Muiribacteriota > Ozemobacteria > Ozemobacterales > Ozemobacteraceae > DYKG01. Next base: position 254,012 of record DYKG01000001.1, on the reverse strand, counting down.
ATCAGGTTTTCTGAAGATATCGCTGTCAGCCTGGTAAAAATACCAGTAATTTCAACCTCTGTATGGGGTCGAAATATGGCATGCCGGGCCGCAACCCTGAGAATCAACGATCAGAGTTTCATTGCCTCGGCAAAACCCGGCGAAGCTTTTTTAACCTTTAAGCTCGATCACCAGATCTGCCGGGAAGCATTTTTGACGCCGGTTTTTCTCGAAGCGACCGAAAAACAAGGCGACAACCCGGCTTACTTTGAAGCAAGAAATGCAGAAATTAGAAGAACTGAGCTCGAACTTTTCCAGCAATCCCGCGATATTTTACAGTTTCATGAAAAAAACCGATGTTTTTCATGCCACACCCTGCTGCCTCTTGCAATTTCGATAAACGAAGCCGACAAAAAAGGAATCGGGATTCCGCTGGAGGAAATTGAAAAAATCGGCGAAAGCCTTACTGCTATGCAAAACCTGGACGGCAGTTTTTTCTTTCCCGAGCAGCCTGATTATGGAAAAATCACAACCAGTCTTTGTGCCGGAGCGGTTTTTTCGCTACTGCTCCGTTTCGACCGGCGCTTGATTGTAAATCTACAGCGATTAAAACGCCTGTTATCAGGCTGGACAGATGAGGAAAACGACATGAAATCGGATTTTTTCTTCAGACCGCTTTTTTTAGGAAAAGTAACTTCTGCTCTTTTCGAATCCATGATTATTGCGGCTCTTTATTACCATCAGACTGCAATAAACTCAGAAATACCTGATGAAGAGCTAAGACAACGATTGATTCATCTAGACCAACGATTCAAAATCGATCTGGCAATGCCGTTTAGCCAAAACCTGGTTATTTTGCTGGGACTACCCTACTTTGGTCAAATTTCCGATCAACAGATTCAGCCCGTTCTCAATTCAATGCTGCAATGGCAACAGACCGAAAGTCAGGCCAGCCGACCCGATTGCGCGGCAATTTCAGCATTGATCATGGCAAAAATGAACAATGAAAAAGGTCTGCAGCAGATTAAACTGCTGCAGACGGCCAATCAAACATTATCACAAAAAATCTGGCTGAATCTGATCAGAATTTTACGGAGCCAGCCTTAAAGGCTCATTCTTCGAAAGGTTCAGCTGAGCGTGTTTCGGTAAGTTTGAAAGTGCCATCAGCGTATTTGAAGAAATATTCGCCTTCTTTGGCATCATCTTCGGCAGAAGCGGGATAAATTTTTCCCCGGGCTTTCAAAGTAAGGTCGGGCAGAATCGCCATATCTTTTCCATCATCTGACGGCAGGTCTGAGACCATGAATTCACGGTGCATTTCGGGGTCAGTATTGTCGTCGAACTTGATCGGCACAAACTTTTTGCTTTCAGAGTCAAATCTGAAAACATAAAGAGCGCTTCCGGGGCCGAAAAACGCAGAGGCAACGACTTCGGCAACACCATCGCCGGTCAGGTCAACCACAGCGAGGCTAGTAGCTGCATCATTAAACGAGAACATCTTTTCGGTGCTTCCAATTGAGGGCATATCGAGAAGTTTGTTGCCTGCTTTATCGAGAATTTCCACGCCAACCGCATCAGCGGCTTTAAATTTATTGATAGTGAGTTCACCCACAACATCAAGTTTAAGGCTTGCACTTTTCAGAATTTCCTTTTCGGCAGCAATTACAGGCGAGCCAAGCGCAATAGCAAACAGGAAGGCAATGGTTAACTTTTTCATTTAATTACTCCCAATTAATTATTGTAAGCGTAGAGATTGTTACTTTTCATGATGCTGATCAGCTTCGAAGCATAGGAAGGATCAGTTGCATAACCAGCTTTCTGCAGTTCCCGGGCAAACCGATCGGGGTCATTTTTATATCGCATGCAGTTGGCATAGCGTGAAGACCGGCTTTCTGAACTTTCTCATAAATTTGCCCCTTGAAATAAATTTCGCACAATTCTAACATTTATACGCATAAAAATTCTGAGAAATAACAACTTTTTTTGTCAGATAATTTTGTTGCTCGACAAAAGGCGTACAAGAACCGATATTAAGGGTATATGAAGCGAAAATTTCTGCCTGTTTTACTGATAATTTTTGTCCTTTCACCAGTCTATTCGGCATTGGCCGCCAGTTTTGAAGAAAACAGTCCACCAGATCTGATGAAAGATTACAATGTTTTGCGCGAAAAAATCCGACAAAACCCGCGAGATGTACCCGCCCTCAACTCGATGGGCATCCTGTACGCCCGCTCCGGGCGAATTGAAGATGCAATCAAACTATGGCAATATGCTCTCGAATTAGATCGTTCTTACGTTCACCTTTACAACAACCTCGGCTCAGCTCTCAAGCAGCTCGGCCGGCGCAGTGACGCACGCCTGATTTTCCAAACCGGGCTGGCCATTTCCAACTCATACTGGATACACTACAATCTTGGACTTTTAGAGAAAGAAGAGGGAAACATCGTCGCCGCAAGCAAATGCTTCAAGAAAGCCCTGCAGCTCAACCCCGGCTTTCAATCAGCAGCCACCAGGCTTTCCGAGCTGGGTTACAACCCCACATACCCGCCAATAAACCGCGTCCAGCGCCCGATGAGCGTCGGCAGCTACAAACCCCCGGTTTCTATCGATGAGATAGATCTGAAGCCAATGTATCCGGGTGGTGACTGGCCTGAAAAAAACACTAGTTATAAATCGGTTTATGGAAAATCGGGTCGTAATAATTTTGCCAGGACATTTAACCCCCTTTCGCAGGCTTCATGCACCCAGATTATCGCAGATCTTAAAGCCCCTGCCAAAGATCGTTATATCGCCCTGACCTTCGACGATGGCCCACACAGCACTTACACCCCGGAGATTCTGGAAATATTGAGAAAAAATCAGGCCCGGGCGACGTTTTTCGTCATCGGAACCAGGGCTGAAGCCTACCCTGACCTCATTGCCCAGATGGCCAGGCAGGGCCATGCGGTGGGAAACCACACATGGAACCATAAATCGCTTGCCAAATCATCGACGGCGGAAGCCATTGATTCATTGAAAAGAACCAGTGAACTGATCAGCGGCCTGACCGGCAAGCCATGCATGATCGTGCGCCCCCCCTTTGGACACACTTCTCAAAGAGTTAAAAAACTTATTCACGAGCAGGGCTGGCACGAAGTAATGTGGGACAGCGACAGTCGCGACTGGGAAAACAAGAACCCCGACCGCATTCTTTATCGGGTAATGAAAACCATTGCCCCGGGCAGCATTGTTCTGTTTCACGACATTCACCCCGGTGCGGCGGGCATGCTGCAGACTTTGATCAATGCCTGCAAAAGCAACGGCTATCGTTTTATAACCATTCCCGAGCTGATCGAAATCGCTGCGGGAACCAGTTGAAATTTGACCCGTTTTGAGCTTATGCTGATTGCATAATGTGGATCGTAATTTTAAATTTCTTTTTTCTGGTGCTGCTCGCAAGTTTTTTCATTTACGGGCTTAAACACTGGAGCCATCTAATAAACGAGCCAGACGAAGAAGAACCGGCCACCGACCGTTTTGACACCTTTAACTATCGCCTGCCGTTCTGGATATTGATTATCGGAGGCGGCATCTACAGTCTGATAACCGACCTTTTCGAATTGCTTTCATAGCTTATTCATGGTTGAAACGCCACAAAAGATCAAAGCAGGTCTCGGCTCATTGTTTGGCCCGTAACCTTTGGCAAAAGGGCGCAGAAGCGGTATGATCTCATCGCTGGAAATGGCCTGCAAAACTCTGGGAGCCCCAACAAAACGCCCCAGGGCACTCGAAAGCGCAGCGGCATAAACCCCGGCAATGACCATAAAATCAGCATTCCACAAAGCATTATTTACCATTGTTCGAAAGGGCATATCGATCAGTGACGAGCGGGCAAATCCACCGCCATAAAGGATTATTTCAAGAAAATAGACGATGAAGCAGACCAACAAAGAATATAGGGTTCCCTTCACCATGCTTTCACCCGGATCACGCAGGTCACCAGACATGTTAATACCAGCTATAAAACCGGTGACCGATGGAAAATAGATGGCGTAAAGCCACCAAAATCCGTGTTTCGTGATATAAGCCGGGGCGGGTTTCCAGTTCTCATAAAGACGCTCCATAGAAAAATTCTGAGTAGCACCACCCAGAAATACAAAAATCGAAGCAAACAAAATCGCCATGATAAAATATTGGGTCTTAATTGCAAGATCTGCCCCAATCATAGCTATCACGAATAGAATTGTAGATACTGACAGGCCGATATGAAGGAAATAAGGCGCAAGCGCTGGGAATGCCTTAATCACCGCTTCAGAAAAACCCAGCATGTAAAACGAGATTGAAACAACCTGTGCCAGAAACAGGGTTATGCCGATTGCGCCACCAAATTCCGGTCCCAGCACCCGGGAAACCAGAAAATATGCGCCGCCGCCTTTAACCGGAATATTGCTCGAAATGGCTCCAACTGAAAGGGTGGTAAGCAGTGTGATTGACTGCGCCAACACAAGTATCAGAATGGCATTAAGCACCCCGGCCTGGCCGGTGACATAATTGGCACGCATGAACATGATGACACCGAAAATGGTCAGAATGCTCGGAGTAAAGACCCCGCCGAAAGTGCCGAATTTTCTTGATTCTTCTACAGCCGAGTGGTTCGATGACATCAAAAATCTCCCACGGTTGTCTGATGAATAAATATTTAACACGCTATGCCGATTCTTTCAATCCGGCTAAATTTGAAAAACTGATGATTCTACTATATGCTGTCAGAGTGACAGTAATTCATCTTTGGTTAAGAGAGGCAACATGGAACAGGAACAGATATTTCAACGACGACTCCGCACCTTCCCGAATCTGAAGGCAGAAGATTTTCAGCACCCATGGGATCGCCAGGCCGTAAGCACGTTGCAGGCAATTCCCGGCTTCGAATTCCTGATTTCCAAACTGATGGAACACGGTTTCGAGCAGTTTTTCAGAATTACCAACCTTGCCAGCAACGTGCAGGTTAAGGGGAAAATGTTTCCGCGTCTGCGTGAAATGCTGCGTCTGGCCACACGCATTCTCGACATGGATGAACCGGATCTCTACATCACCACTGATCCGATGCCAAATGCTTACACCTACGGGCACACCAAGCCTTTCATCGTTCTGACCTCAGGCCTGGTCGAAACCATGGGTGACGAAGAGCTGTTTTTCGTTCTCGGCCACGAGCTTGGACACATCAAATGCGGCCACGTTCTCTACAAAACCATGGCCCGAAATTTCAAACTGGTACTTGAAATTGCCGCATCGGCGACCCTCGGCCTGTCCAGCCTTCTCAGCACCGGGCTGCAACTTGCACTATTCGACTGGGAAAGGAAATCTGAGCTTTCATGCGACCGCTGTGGGCTGATCTGCATTCAAAGCCAGACATCGGCCAACCGCTCGTTCATGAAACTGGGCGCCGGCTCACCCAGGCTTTATGATGAAATGGATGAAGGTGAATTCTTAAAGCAAATTCGCTCTTTTGAAGAAGCGACCGACTATTCTTTCATCAACAAAACCTATACCGCGCTTATTTCAGCCAAAATGACCCATCCATTTCTGATTCTGCGTGCCAAGCATCTTGATAATTGGGTTCGCGACGGCGAATTCTCAAGAGTCACGGGAATCTCGCATCTTGACGCCCAGGATGGCACAACGGCGGTCAGAGCAGAATAGCAGTCACGTTTTCATGTTTTTGCATAGTGGCCAGATCGGCAGCGGTCTGGCCACTGTCGTTTTTCAGCGACTTGTCGGCACCAGCATGCAGTAATGCTTTGACCACATCCGGGTAGCCCTGCTGGGCGGCCAGGTGCAGAGTTGTCCAGCCATCTTTATCGGGCTGATTCGGTTTCAAACCTTTGGCGATGCAAATTTCGACGATCGGCAGGCAACCACGAAAGGCGGCCCAGTGAAAAGCCGACCAGCCATCGCAATCTATGCAGGTAATTATTGCGCCATGCTCAAGCAGAATTTTGAAACTTTCCGGTTTTGATCTGGCGGAAGCCCAGATCAGGGGGGTTACCCCGTCACGGTTCACTGCATTAACATTGGCGCCGGCAGCAAGCAGCGCATGCACTACTTCCATCATGCCGAATTTTCCTGCCTGATGCAGAGGGGTTACCCCAATTTCGTCGGTCTGGCAGACATCGGCACCGGCTTCGATCAAAGCAAGCGCCAGTTCTGAATTTTTCTGATTCACTGCTTCAAGCAGGCTGATTTGGGGAACTGCCATATTTTTCTTCCTTTTCAAATTATTGCGTCAACCTATTGTAAATTTTATACAAAAAACATTATACTGTTAAAAACCTGCTTCTCAAGTACGGGTTTTATCTGATTTCGCGGGAGGAAAATTAAACATGGGAATTATGGATTTCGTTAAGGGCCAGGTCAAATCGGTTATTGAGTGGGTCGACGCCGACCCTGATCTGCTGATCTGGCAATGGCAGGGCAGCACCGATGAATTGAAAAACGCCTCCAAGCTGATCATCAACCCCGGTCAGGCAGCAGTGTTTATCTATGAAGGTCAGGTAAAGGCAATTCATGATTACCCCGGCATGTTCGAACTGCGAACCGCCAACCTTCCCTTCTGGACCACCATCAGCAAAATCATGCAGGGCTTTCAGTCTGAACACAAAGCCAGAATTTATTTCGTTCGCATTACTGAATTCCTGAATCAGAAATGGGGTACCAAGTCCCCAATCAAATATAATGACCCGGTTTATAAATTTCCGGTTGGCATGCGGGCTTTCGGTAATTTCTCGTTCCACATCACCGATGTTCGCAAATTCTTCACCGAAATTGCCAGCAACCAGGAAGCAGTGCCGATAAGCTCGGTTCGCAACGTTATCGTTGACCGCATCATGACCCCGCTGGCCGATGTTTTCGCCGAAGCCGGTTTTAGCTATGCCGAAATCGACAAACACCGCCTTGAGCTGTCTAAGAAGCTAACCGAGCTGGTAGCCGCTGAATTTGCACCGCTTGGCTTTGAAATGAGCGATTTCCGTATCGAAAACACCGATTTCGATGAAAAGACCCAGGAACGCATCGATAAAATCTCTGACAAGATGGCTGATGCACACGCAATCAATGCCATGGGTTCGATCAATACTCAGGGCCTTAACGCCTATGCCACCATTGAAAGACTCAATGCCCTCAACACCGCAGCCGCCAATCCCAACGGCATGGCTGGAGCCGGTGTAGGCATGGGCATGGGAATGGGAATGGGAATGGCCGGCATGATGAATCCGGGAATGGCTGCTCCGATGGCCCCCCCTCCGCTTCCTGGTGGAGCTCAGTGGCATGTCGCAGTCAACGGGCAGACCCAGGGCCCGTTCAGCCAGGCTGATCTACAGAATTTGGCCGCCAATGGCCAGCTTACCCCCGCAACCATGGTTTGGACCGCCGGGCAGGATGGCTGGAAAAAAGCAGCAGAAGTCCCGAATCTCAGCGGACTCTTTGCGCACACCCCACCTCCGCCGCCTCCTCCAATGTAATTCCGGTTCAAGGTAGCCGTTAAACGGCTTATTGACGAAAAAGTTTTAAGTTAAGTTGGTTCAGCTGCTGCGAAATCGCGGCAGCTTTTTTATTTGCCTGATTTCCAGGGTTAACTGATCGAAACCTGACGTTGAAAAAATCAAATTTTTTACACCGCTTCGACCAGCTACGCTGCCTCAGCGACCGAAAAAATGCGGTCATTGAGCTTGTCGAAATGCCCGCATTTGAGAAATAGTCAATGAGCTTTTATATATTATGCAAATTGATGTGGCCGTTTATAGTGAAAATAATGCCTGGCCTGGAATTACTGACACCGACAAACTTGAGTTGACAATATTGCTGCCAATGTTTAACCATGATATGTTATACGAAAGCCCATTGAATGTTTTTACCTCTTCTTTATCGCCTTGACGGCCTGGTTCCAATTCGTCTTTAAGTAAATATACAAAGCTTTTATCTAAAGTTCGAAAGGCATTTTAAAAAATGAATTTTAATCCCACAATGCCATTTTTCCGCTATTCTCGAACAACCCCTGACAACGTTGCACTTTTTGTCAACGAAAAGGAATACAGCTATTTCGAACTTGGCGCTTATGCCTCATCAGTTTCTGCCTGGCTAAGGAATGTCTTTCAGGATCCCGGCAATGGATTTAAAGTTGCAATTCTGGCTTCGCGCTCCCTTGAAACCTATGCGGGAATTCTGGGAACCTGCTGGGCGGGCGCGACTTACATACCAATCAGCATCAAAGCTTCTGCAGCATCCTTAAAAAGCGTTCTCGAACAAACCAGCCCCACAGCCTTAATTGTTGATGAAAACGGGGTAAAAAAGCTTTCTGAAATTGAAATTCCAGCAAATTGTAAGGTTCTTTATCCAGATGAATTCAAGGCATTGCTGCCAAACGATGTCCGCCAGGGAAACTATGCCCGGGAAATTAGTGAGCCCCAAAGTTTGAGCGCCGATGAAATCGCTTACATAATCTTCACCTCAGGAACCACCGGCGTTCCCAAAGGAGTGATGATACGTACCGGCAGCCTGTATAAATTTATCGGTTATATGCAGACCCTTTATCAGATTGGTTCAGAAGACAGAATTTCAAATTTTTCTGAGGTTTCATTTGATTTTTCGGTTCTGGATTTATGGCTGACATGGTTCTCAGGGGCATCTTTGCATGTGGTTCCATCATCGCAGATCATGGCACCCTCCAGGTTCATTCAGCAGCAGAAGCTTACTTTCTGGGCATCGGTTCCTTCTGCAATAACCTTTCTAACCCGGCTTGGGCTATTGAAAGAAGGCTGCTTTCCATCTTTGCGTGTGTCTTATTTTTGTGGAGAACCATTGCCATTTTCTTCTGCGAAGGCCTGGAAAAAAGCTGCTCCCAACAGTGTAATTGACAATCATTATGGCCCAACCGAAGCAACGGTGGCATGTTCAATGCATCGGCTCTCAGATAACTCTTTTCTTGCCAATGGCCGCGACATCATCTCAATTGGGAAACCATACCCGGAAATGAGAATGGCGATTGTCGATGATGAAAAACGATTCCTTTCTGCCCCGGCAAAGGGAGAACTTGTCATTGCCGGTCCACAGCTAACCTCGGGGTATCTGGAAGACGAGACATTGACTTCAAAACGCTTAAAGGTTCTCAACCATCCCTTATACGGCCCAATGACCTGGTATCTCACTGGTGATCTGGCTTTTGAAGATAAAAACGGCGAATTTCACCATCTGGGAAGAATTGATAACCAGGTTAAGATACTTGGTCACCGAGTTGAACTTGAAGAATTGGATGCTCAATTGCGAAGGATTTGCGGTGTAGATACCGTGGCAACAGTTGCCTGGCCGATTAAAGAGGGCCTGGCGGAAGGCATCGTCGCTTTTGTGTCTCAATCAAAAGTTTGTTTGAATAAAATTCAATCCATTCTCAGGGAAAATCTTCCACCCTGGGTTTTGCCGAGAGAAATTCTATCTCTAGAAGAGATTCCACTCACCGCAAATGGAAAAATCGACAGAAAAGCTCTTGTCAAGCTTCTTTCAGAAAGGAGCCCAAACAGTGACAAGTCTGAACCTTCCGCGCCTTGAAACGATTCCCACGCTTCTTAAATTTGGCCAGACCACCTTTGGGAAAATAATATTTGTAATAATTTTTTCCACCATGTCGTGTCTGTACACAGAAAGGTTTGTCGAGCTTTTCGTTGCTTTATCAATGATTACGCTTCTGCCTGATTACCGCAGGCCTCTCATCGCCCTGACATCTCTCTTCTGGGCAATCAGATTCCCCTGTTTCGAAAGGGATTTTACCTGGTTTTCCAGGCATCTTCCGATGTCTGGCGACTCATATTATAAATTGGCATGTCTCGCGGCATTTTTTTTTCTGACAAGCCTTTTGATTTATCTGGCGCGCCGATTTCCTGAACACTGGTTTTTCCGCAGGCCAGTACGCAACCTGCTGATTTTTTACATTGGCTCCCTTCTGCTTGCCTCTCATGCTTCTTTACCAACCCATTTGTCATGGTTTATCTGGCTTTTCCTGATCATTTCCGGAAAATATCTGTGGTTCATCGCATATTCACTAACCGACAAATCCCGGGCGACAAAGCCATTCTCGCTGACCGAAATCTTTCATTTTCAGCCTTTCTGGGGTAGTTCAAATGTTCCTTACCCGAAAGGTGAAGCTTACCTCAGAAAAATTGAAGCGAAGACTTCTTACGAATTGGCAATCGCCCAGATTAAAGGGCTAAAATTGATTTTCTGGTCAATGTTTTTACTTTTCGCACACATGATATTCCGGCAGGTGGCATTCGGAGACGTGGGTTTTCTCGAACCATTTCTGGCTCATTTCCCCGCGATTCCAAGCCTGGAAATGGCAATTCAGGCCTCTATTGCAGGAAGGCCTTTTCCTCAGCATGTCTGTTGGCTTGTGCTCATTTTCAATTTCATTGACAAGATTTTTGCGATTTCCAGCAACGGCGGCATAATTATTGCAACCTGCCGCATGGCGGGGTTTAATGCCCTGAGAAACACTTACAAGCCATTGTATGCAAAAACTATCGCTGAGTTTTATAACCGTCTGTACTACTACTTCAAAGAATTGCTCGTCGATTTCTTCTTTTACCCGGCCTATTTCAGGTTTTTCAAAAATTACCCCAGATTTCGTGTATTTTTTGCAACCGTTGCCGCAGCAGGCTTTGGCAATGCACTTTTTCATTTCCTTCGCGACATCGATCTGATTATTGAATTGGGTTTCTGGAAGGCATTGGTGGGCTTTCGGGTTTACCTTCTCTATTCCTTGATTCTTGGCATATCGATTGGGATTTCGCAGATACGCTCAATGAATTCCCCATACAGAAAACGAAGCGTCATGTCCACTTTGCTGGTATTATTGTTCTATTGCCTGATAATGGTTCTCGATGACCCGATTCGCTCTCGAACCATTGCTGATTATGCGACCTTTATGTTACATTTGTTCGTTCCTTATTCGAGGTAATCCATGGAAAAACATGAAAAAATAAGAAAATTCATTGCTTCAATACTTCAAAGAAAGGGCGATTCAGAGCCATTCAGCGATGATGATTCGCTACTACTGGTTGGCAGAATCGACTCTTTAAACGTTCTTGAAATCGTTGGCTTTCTTGAGCGCGAGTTCAATTACGATGTCTCCGAAGATCTTTTCAACCAGGAAAACTTTGATTCAGTAGAAAGCATTTCCAGCCTGGTGGAAAGCGAATGCAACGCGTGATCAGCAAACGCCAGCCCAGAGTTGCTCTGATCGGGCATATCATAACGGTTCCGGGCAAAATTTTCCCTACCCAATCTGAGCGTTGGGGCTACAACTTCAACCGTGTTCTTCAACAGGACGGATCGATGATCGGCCATCTTGAATGGTTGAAAATGCGCATGCAGCTTCCTTCTGATGATTGTTTCAGCGTCTGGGAAATGTTTTTGAATGGACCTCTGGTCGTTAAAAGCCATCTTGAAAAATCGGGAATTGAGGTTTTGCTGATCAACCACATCGATGAGTGCAACATCAAAAAAAGATTTGAACAAATCAAAGACTTTGCCCCAGAAATGATTTGTCTGGGCACCACCTTCATTCTATCGCCGGCGCAGCTCAATCAGGCGGCCAGACTTCTTCGGCATGAATTCCCCGATATCTTTATCGTTGCAGGCGGACAACATATTTTTACTACGCTACTGCACATGAATGAAAAACAGAAGCGTTCTTACCTCAAAGCAACTTCACTTAATGCTTTTATTAACGATGCTCAGGGGCAGGAAAGCCTTCTGCAGCTTATAAAGCAATTCCCGGATAAGATAGAATCAGTTCCAAACCTACTGTATAAAAACGATAGTGGCGAAATACTTGAAACCAGCCGGGTTCCAGAGAATAACGATATCGATGCCCCCGTCGATCTGCGCGGAATTCCTGAAGGTTCGGTTATTCATCTGCACTCAGGAAGAGGATGCAGCTTCAAATGCGCTTTCTGCTCTTATCCGGTTATCTGGGGAAAACGCGAACTTATGGATATTGAAAATGTCATAATCATGCTCAAACAGGCACAAAGCATCGGGGTAAAGTCGGTTATTTTTTCCGATGATACTTTTAATGTTCCACAGAACCGTTTTGCCAGCCTTCTCGACCGAATGATTCAGCTTGAAATTAAGATTCCCTGGTATTCTTTTTTGCGTTGCCAATTCATCGATGAGGTAATCGTTGAAAAGATGCGTCTTAGTGGTTGCTGCGGGGTTTTTCTTGGAATTGAGAGCGGCGCAGACCAGATTCTGGAAAATATTGGTAAAGGAGCTTCGGTAGAGCATTATCGCCGTGGGATAAAATGGCTTAAAAACGCCGGAATCACTACGGTCGGTTCTTTCGTGATTGGATTTCCGGGAGAAACTCAGGAAACCCTGGCTTTAACTGAAGAATTCATCGAAAATGCAGGCCTTGATTATTATTTCATGCAGCTGTTTTATTATCTGCACCATACGCCCATTGCCAGAGACGCTGAAAAATATTCTCTAAAGGGCAACGGACTTCTGTGGTCTCATTCAACCATGGACTGGAAAGAAGCCTCAGCACAAATGAACCAGATTTATCTGAGATCTGCCACGATGCCAGTTCACCAGGACTACAACCTCTGGGAAATCGCTTTTCTAGAAAGCAGAGGGTTCGATAAAGCTCAAATCAATGAATATCGCGGCGAAATAAGAAAAATGACCCAGGCACAGATGGTCGCTGACAACAGGGATAGAATCTCCTGACCAACTTCCATTCTTTTCCGAGTCGTAAAATATCTATAATACCAATAACATTTAATACCACGCATCACAGCTTTCTGAAGCCGGCTGGCACCGTTGCCGGCAAAACCGGTTCATTCCAGCCGGTTACTTCGGGCAAACCGCCCAGAAGCTCTCTTAATCAAACCAGAATTCAGAGAGAATAAAAAAGCAGCTTCGCAGCCTTGAATGCGGCGAAACTGCTTCGGTAAAGCAACAGTCGCGGGTTGGTTTACTGAAAGAAAGTGGTCAGGCCGATTACCAGACGGTAATTGTAGCCGTAGCGCTGATCGTTGGTCACGGCGATCGGCACGCCTACTTCGAGAGCAAAGTTTTCGGTGGGAGTGTAGCGCAGACCCGGGGTAACATCGACCTTCATGCCTTCGGCACCCCAGTCTTCACCGTTAACTTCGGCCATAACCGTCACGTTGTGAGTATGCGGGTATTCGATGCCGATGTTGTAATAAAACTTATCGGCAAGTCCATCGGGGTAAAACTGGGTGTTGGGATCGCCGGTCATAACATATCCGAGGTTCAGATGTGCCACAATCTTTTCGAAATTCTTGCTGAAGGCAGTAAAAATTTCGAAGTCGGTTTTGCCTGTGCCCAGACCTTTGTCGTCGTTTCCGGTGGGGAATTTGAAATCAAGTCCAAACGCTCCGCGCATCTGATATTTGGGATTATCAAAAATTCGGTATTTGAAACCGAGATGCGAATCGCCGGCACCCGATTCAGAGATGTCACGAGTCCAAAGAATTCTTGACTTGATCGAGTAATCGATTACCGGAATGGTGTAAATAATTTCAAGATCATCGGTCACCGAATAGTTGAAGAAAATCGGCAGTTCGAGCATGTCGCCACTTTCGCCGCTGGCCAGAACCCTGTCATAGACGCGGTCAAGCGGAAACCAGCTTGAATGAAAGCCCATCTTGAATGAACCGGCTTTGCTCACATCAGCCGAAGTAGTATGAATCAGACCGGTGAAACCTCTGAAGTTACAGGCAAGTACCCGGCTAACCGCTTCTTCGAGCGGCACCATCATCATGGTGTCATCAGAAATCGGCGGCAGAGCAGTTCTTGACGGAACCGGCAAAGTGGTCACCGGTGGCAGATTCAGCGGTTCCTGCGAATATATTTCGCTGCCGCCGGTTGCCCGACGGGCACCGCTTTTGACTACCGGAGCCGGAGAAGGCCTTTGAATCGGCGCAGCAACCTGAGAGGTCAAGCCAGAATCACATGTAGTATCAATGCTTCCGGTTATCGGCGGCAGGCTCATCTGCGGTGATGGCCCACTGCCGTTTGCTGGAACGGTAATTGGCGGCAGAACCTGACTTTGCCCGTAGTATTCGGGGGCGTCAACGGTTTCGCGGTATGGGTCGGCGCTTCGCGTCAGAGCCTGCTGCATTCCGGCGCTGAAACCATTCTGCTTCAACTGCCGAGCGGCATAGCCCTGCTGAGCCCAGACCGGGGCCGTTAACAGCCAGGCTGCCAATGCGACTATTGCGGTATTTCTTTTCATACCCAGCTCCTTTTTAGCCCGTCAGAAGCCGGCAGCACCGCTACCTTTATCCGACGAACATTTTACAGCGTATGATACCAATCGCATTAAATTCGCACTTATTACTACTGTCTGAAGCTGGCCGACACGGAGGTCGGCCCCTGCGAGTATATTTTCTGTGATTTGTATGATACGCCGCGTGTCTCATCGGCAGGTATTAAAGAATTGATAACAATTAATTTAAAATTTTTGCAACGACGTTGAAAGTCAGACCTTTGGCATCAGCGCCAATTTCGACATGGCCGCCATGCTTAAGCTTGCCAAAAAGAATTTCTTCGGCCAGCGCATCTTTGATTTCCTTCTGAATAACCCGGGCAAGGGGCCTGGCACCATGCGCGGCGTCGTAGCCTTTTTCAGCCAGCCAGTGTCGCCCGCCTGCATCAAGTCTGAGCTCGACTTCGCGCTCAAGCAGCTGCTGATTGAGCTCACCGATAAACTTATCGACCACCATTTCCATGATCGATTCAGTTAGAGCCTGAAAGGAAATAATGCCGTCGAGGCGGTTGCGGAATTCTGGAGAGAAAAGCTTCTCAATTGCTGCTTTGCCCCTCCACTCAACGTCTTTGTCATTGTGGGAAAAGCCGATCGAGCCTTTTGCCATTTCGCGAGCCCCGGCATTCGAGGTCATAATGACAATGACATTGCGGAAATCGGCCTTTTTGCCCGTATTGTCGGTAAGCGTCGCATAATCCATGATCTGCAGAAGAATGTTGAAAACGTCTTCGTGGGCTTTTTCAATTTCATCGAGCAGCAGCACCGAGTATGGATGCTTGCGAATCGAATCGGTCAATGCTCCACCCCGCTCATAACCAATATAACCCGGAGGCGCGCCAATGAACCGGGCCACTGAATGCTTTTCCATGTATTCACTCATGTCGAAGCGCAGGAAGTTAACCCCCAGTTGCAGGGCCAGCTGTTTTGCCACTTCAGTTTTTCCAACCCCGGTCGGGCCAGTGAAGAGAAACGAGCCGATGGGCCGGGTATGGCTGGTCATGCCTGCCCGTGAAATCTTGATCGCTCTGACCATGGCTTCAATTGCCTGATCCTGGCCGAAAATCACCTTCTGCAGCTCAGACTGAAGGTTCTGCAGTTTTTCCAGATCAGAAGTGGAAATGCGCTTGGGCGGAATTTGGGCAATGCGCGCCACGGCTTTTTCAATGTCGGCGGTAACCACGCACTGGCGCTTTTTGAAACGCGGTGAAAGTTTCAGAATGGTGGCCGACTCATCAAGCACATCAATGGCTTTATCGGGCAGAAAATGCTCCTGAATGTATTTTGCCGAGAGCTCGGCAGCGGCTTTAATCGCCCCTTTGCTGTATTTAACTCCATGAAATTTTTCGTAAACCGGGCGCAGACCAAGAAGAATTTTCCGGGTTTCGGCAACCGTCGGTTCGTACAGGTCGATTTTCTGAAAGCGCCTTGAAAATGCCCGGTCTTTATCGAAGCTTTTGTATTCTTCAAAAGTGGTGGTGCCAATACAGCGAAACTTGCCCGACCCCAGGGCTGGCTTGAGAATGTTGGCTGCGTCCAGCGCTCCGCCACTTACCGCACCTGCTCCAATGATTGTATGAATTTCATCGATAAACAAAACCACATTGGGAATCTTTTCAAGGCTCTTGATTGTCGCTTTCAGCCTGGCTTCGAAATCGCCGCGATAGCGGGTTCCGGCAAGCAGTGCACCCATATCCAGCGAATAGATTTTGGTATCTTTAAGAGTTGCAGGCACTTCTCCGTTGTGAATGCGCAAAGCAATACCCTCTACCAATGCGGTTTTGCCGACACCAGGCTCACCGACAAAAATAATGTTGTTTTTTTTGCGCCGGTTAAGAATTACAACCGCACGCGAAACTTCGCTGCGCCTGCCGATCAGTGGGTCGATAGACCCACGGGCCGCCTTATCGTTAAGGCATTCGGCGAAGTGGCGCAACGGATCTTTTACGCCTTCAGTTTCGGCGGCATCACCAGCTTCAGGGGCATCAGCTTCAGAATAGCCTTCATCACCCTCTTCCCTGGCTTTGACAATGCCGTGGGAAATGAAATTAAGCACATCGAGCTGACTGACTTTCTGCTTCTGCAGAAAAAACACGGCGTGGGCGTCTTTTTCGGTGAAAATGGCGGCGAGCAGGTCGCCGGCGGTAGCTTCTTTTTTTTCAGAAGCCTGTGCCTGAACGATCATGCGCTGAAAAACCCGCTGAAAGCCAAGGGTTGGCACCGGCTCAACGTTAAGATTTGCCGCAATTCTCGGTATGCCTTTCTCGAAATAGTCTTCGAGGTCGTGGCGCAGCTCTTCAATGTTGCAGTCACAGGCTTTGAGAATTTTGATGCCAATCTGGTCAAAAGCGATGCCATAGAGCAGATGCTCAACGGTAAGGTATTCGTGGCGCCGTTTCGAAGCTTCTTCAATGACGGCCTGAAGTATTATATCCAAATCTTTGCTGATCATTCTTTCTCCATATCGCATTTGAGCGGAAACCCGTTGTCGCGGGCAAGATTGTGAACCTGGGAAATTTTCGTTTCAGCGATGTCTCGGGCGTAAACACCGGCCAGACCTTTGCCGTTGCGGTGAACGTGCAGCATTATCCGGGTCGCCTCAACTTTTCCCTTGCCGAACACCCGTTCGAGCACCTCAACCACAAATTCCATGGTGGTATAATCATCATTGAGCAGATAAACCTTATACATCGGCGGTTTAGTGGTTTTATGCCTGGTTTTTTCCATGATCCCGCGTTGCGGGTTATTTTCCTGATCGGCCATTCAGCAGCTAACCTCCCTGAGTCGTTCGAGTTCCGCCTCGTTCTGGCTCAACTCATTATGAAGAGTTTCCCAGTTTTCCAATGCATGATTTAAATTTTCATTTAAATCTGAATGCCTCAATGAAATTTCTGCGATTCTTGCCGCATCGAAATCGGTGGGCGGACAGGCAAGAATCTCTTCAATCTGCGCAATTTCGCTTTCGAAAACCGAAATTTCACTTTCGTTTTCAACAATATCACGTTTTAGTCGCTGGATTTTGTTACTGATCTGTTTCTGCAGTTTTACCGTTTCGCGGGCCTGCTGCTTTTTATCAGAAACGTTTTGCGTCGTCGAAGAATTTTCAGCTTCGGCAGTTTCGCCCTGATAAAATTTGCGCGACCAGAGATACTGACTGTAGTTGCCCTCATACATGCCGGCTCGACCGTTTTCAATGGCCAGCACTCTAGTTGCGAGGCTGTCGAGAAAAAAACGGTCATGCGAAACGATAATAATGGTACCGGGGAAATCGTCGAGAGCGTTGAGCAAAGCTTCGCGACTGTTAAGGTCGAGATGGTTGGTTGGTTCATCAAGCAGAAGCAGGTTACAGGGTCTAAGCATCATGCGGGCAATCCCCAGTCGGCTTTTTTCGCCACCCGAAAGCACTTTTACCTTCCTTTCTATGTCATCGCCCGAAAAAAGAAAAGCTCCCAGCAGGCTGCGCAGGTTTGGCACCATATCAAAGGGAGTATCACGCATCATGCGATCCCATACCGATTCTTCGCCTTCAAAGCTGATTTCTTCATCCTGGGCAAAATAGCCGAAATGAACCCGGTAACCAAATTCGAGCTGGCCGCCCCAGGCGTTGTCTTCGCCGGCGATGATACGCATCAGAGTGGTTTTTCCCGCGCCGTTTTCGCCGATTATTGCCAGGCGGTCACCACGGTTTATTGAAAAATCGAGACCGCGCAGAACCTGGTGGTCGCCGTAGCTTTTGCTGATTTCCTGGCCACGCAGCACCACTTCCCCGCTGCTTTCGCATTTTGGGAAACTGAAATTGAGCTTGGGAATCGAGCGAATCTGCTCGACCGTTTCCATCTTTTCAAGCTGTTTAATGCGGCTTTGCACCTGCGAAGCCTTGCTGGCTTTGTAACGAAACCGATCGATAAAGCGCTCTACCCGCTTTCGCTCGCGGTCCTGACGTTCCTGGGCCGCTTCGGCTTCCTGGGCCCAGACTTCTCTGGCTTCGAGAAACTGAGAGTAATTGCCTCTGAAGACCCTGGCACCCTCTGGAACGATTGCCACAACCGAATTGGCCAGCGAATCGAGGAAATAGCGGTCATGGGAAACCACGAGAATGCCACCTTCATAGTTGGCAAGATAGTCTTCGAGAAAGGCTATTGATGAAATATCGAGATAGTTGGTCGGTTCGTCGAGCAGCAGGTAGTCTGGTTCGGTCAGCAGCAGCCTGACAAAGAAAGCGCGCATCTGCCAGCCGCCCGAGAAAGTCTTGAGTGCGTCATAAAAGCGACTTTCGGGAAACCCAAAGCCCTTGAGCAGTCTGATCGTTTTGGCCTGCCACGAATAGCCGCCGGCTCGTTCGAAGGCATGCATCAGGCGTTCGTATTCATCCTGAATTGTGGC
This sequence comes from Candidatus Methylomirabilis sp., assembly GCA_020722725.1. Classification (GTDB taxonomy): domain Bacteria; phylum Muiribacteriota; class Ozemobacteria; order Ozemobacterales; family Ozemobacteraceae; genus DYKG01. The sequence goes on along the minus strand of DYKG01000001.1, from coordinate 235,330 downwards.
AGAAGCGTTACCCGATGCCATTTCTGCTTCGATTTTATCAAGTTTCGCCCTGATTTCGTCAAGCCGGGGAAAAGCCTGGGTAACTAGTTCCCAGAGTGAAAGTGTTTCTTTTTCTTTATCCCAGGCAGTGTTTTCACCGAGGAAAATCTCCTGGGGCAGGTAACCAATACGACTCTCTTTCGGGCTGGTGACCGAGCCTGTATCTGAGTGTTCCCAGCCAAGAATTATCTTCATCATCGTGGTCTTGCCAGACCCGTTGCTACCCACCAGGGCGACCCGATCACCGGGGTTGACGGCAAAAGTCACGTTAGAAAACAATTTTCTGACGCTGAATGATTTACTGAGATTTTGAACTTGTAATGACATAAGCTTCTCTATGGATTGCACATTGTAGCATTAATGAACCCGCCTTTCAAATTTTCCCTGCCGGGCAATTCCAATAAAATTTTGAATTGAACAAATTCAGTTTGTCCGGTATATTGCCTGAATAGTTCCAAGGGGATTTTACGATGAAAAAGTTTCTGGTATTTGTGTTTATCATGCTTTTCCCATTGAGTTTTCTTTATGCTGATGGCGGCCAGGAAAGGCTTTAAATTGGAGAATTAAAATGAAAGCACTGATTTTGGTTGACCTGCAGAACGATTTCATGCCGGGCGGCGCTTTGGCCGTAAATGAAGGCAATCTGGTCATCGAACCGGCCAATCGCCTGGCCGAAAAATTTGAGCTGGTAATTGCCACCCAGGACTGGCACCCGGCAGACCACGGCAGTTTCGCCTCGAATCATTCGAACCGCAAACCAGGTGAGATGACTAAACTTGACGGACTCGACCAGATTCTCTGGCCCAACCACTGTGTCCAAAACACTACCGGGGCAGAGTTTCACCCGAAACTCAAACAAAATCTCATCACCCGAGTATTTTGCAAAGGAACCAATCCCAAAGTTGATTCTTACAGCGGCTTTTACGATAATCAGCAACGTCAGGCCACCGGTCTCGGCGACTGGCTGCGCGAAAAGCAGGTCAAAGAAGTCTATGTAATGGGTCTGGCAACTGATTATTGCGTAAAATTCACTGCCCTCGACGCAGTTTCAGAAGGTTTTGTCACCTGGCTGGTCACTGATGGTTGCCGGGGCGTGAATCTTCAGCTCGGAGATGTTGAAAAAGCCCTGGCAGAAATACAGAAAGCCGGGGTAAAACTGATCGAAAGCAAAAAAATTGAATCTGCAAAATCCTGAACCGGAAAAAAAGCCAGGCAACCGCTTTTTCAAGTATTTACCGACATTTGCGGCTTTCTGGTTTTTTGTACTTTCATTTGTTGCGATTCTGCTTTATCCGGGCGGAACCCAGATCGACCCGAACACTGCAGGCTTCAGCTGGCAGCATAATTACTGGTGCGAGCTTCTCAACTCTCAAGCCGCGAACGGCCAGCCTAACCCAGGTATGCCTTTTGCTGCAATCGGCATGTGCTTTCTAGGGATTTCTATGTCGGCATTTTTTTATTCTCTGCCGGTCTATTGCCCCACCACCAAAGGTCAGCAGATGATTGTAAGGTTCTGCTCGCTAATTGCCAGCACATTCGCATGCCTTCTTTTTACTGGTTACCACCACGTAATGCTGCTTGGCTTCAGCATTTTCACTTTTCTAACCATTTTGACTGCACTGATAATTCTGGCCGAGGCACGCCAATATCCTGGTTTTTCGGCAGGAATTACCGTTTTTATCATGATTCAGGGCAGCAACCTGATTTACTATCTGAACTGGCACAAGGAAATTTTGCCATGGTTTCAGAAGCTTACCATTTTTCTGACGGCTTTCTGGGTGGTCTGGCTGAGCCTGCGACTTAAAGGCCCCACTTGCCGCGATTGATCTGACTGATATCGAAATCAAAGCCCTTTTCACTCGACATCTTTTTGAAACTGTCGATTTGTTTTACGACTTCCTGCCCAGAGTTAAAAAGCTGTGCCTTGGCATTGTAAAATTCCTTAATTGCTCCGGTTTTCATTTTTGAGGAAAAAAAGCCACCGCCACCAGAGTCAACCACTTTCTGCCAACTCAAATCGCCTTTGTTTTTCATATTTGCCAGAGCATTTTTAACCGCTTTGGCTCGTTCTTTCTGAGAATCTGAAAGTTTACCATCGCAGCCGACATCAAACATCGCTTTCGGGTCAAGATCGAGAATATCTTTATCAAGGTTGTTGATACTGTCTTCAACGTCTTTGAGGCCATTGAAAAGGTCATCTTTAACCTTTTTAAGCTGGCCAATTGTCATGTTCTGAATATCACCGGCCGCTGCGCTCCATTCGCTGGCGAAATCCTGAACCAGTTTGCCCGCATCTTCCTTGATTCCACCCATCAGACTGCCCTGTGATGCAAAAAATTTATTCACATCGCCAACATCGCGCCAATGTTCATCTTTTTCAAAAGCGGCATCTTCACGCATAACCACCAGTTTTTCCTGTGACAGAACCGGGGCATCTTCTTCCCTGATTCCATCAAAATTTGCTTTGGTTTTAAGGCTGACAACCAGCCTGCCCGGGGCATCCGGGGTCGTGGAAATATTGAATTCATCGACATTATTGCTGACCAGCCATTGCTTGCCATCAAAAATTCTTTTTAAATCTGGTTTAATATAAAGATAACGCAGAGACACATCTTTATCGTCACCCTGTTTTTTAACCTTGATTTCAAATACATCATCGCTTGGCTGCCTGAAGCTTTCACGGCGGGCCTGGCTCAGATCATGCTCAACAATTTTCAAAACTTTATTTGATTCCTGTTTTACATAGTCTTTACAGGCTGCCAGAGCAGCACGATGCTGAGCCTGCTTCAACACGTAGTAAAGAGGAACAGATATCAGAGAAAGAATGAAGGTTGCTACCATCATTTCAACCAGAGTAACACCAGATTTTTTCATATCTATTCCTCCATTATTCATGGTTTAACCAGCAAAAAGGACTTTTTGCGCAGAACTTCAGAGCCCCTGGCACGGCTGAAAGAGCATGAAACATCTGCCTGAACCATGGTTTTATCAATTTTTCCATCTTTCATAAGGTAGCTCCAGCTGCCAACAACCTTGAAGTCCTTGAATTTCTGTTGAATTTCAAGAACTTTGCCAAGGCTGATCGGGTAGAACCCATCGGAAAGCTCAAATGGGCCGGCAAAATTCTTATCTTCTCCATCGGCTTCATCGGCTTCACTTCTTTCATAAAAACGTTTGAACGGCAGGGCGAATAATTCGCTTTTAACGCTTTCAAGAATACGTTCAGCAATTTGAATTTTCTCGGTTTCGATGGCGGTGGCAGCATCATCAGAGGACATTCTCAACAAGGGAATAATCGCTATTATCAAAATGGCAAGAGCAAGAGTTATCTCTACCAGGGTGACTGCTCTTCTCGACATGACTGCTCCTATAGTTTCTCAAACTGAAATAATGCGGTCTGGGCACTCAGGGTAACATAGTATCTGGTCGGATCCCATTTCGCCACAGGTCTGATCATTGAAAGCAGAGAACTGCGGCAATGATTCGATTCGTAATAGACATGCAGGTCGCCCTGGCAGTCTTTACGGTTAAAGCGATTGACCACGAGATTGCCGTGTACATCCAGACTGGCTCCGATTGGGTTCATTAGCCCCTTGTCGCCATAGAGACAGGCAGAAACACTGCGTTTGCCATAATGGTTAATGATTGCACCATTTCGCGCCACAATCGAAAAAAGCGTGTTGTTGCCATTGTCATCTTTGTCTTCGCGGGTAATTTCAGCGTTGAGATGAACATTGGCGGCGGCGACTATTATTCCACGCCCCATGACATGCAGTGGATTGGTTATCCAGAGATTGTCGTTTACGAAAGTAATGCCATCACAAATGAAGGTTTCTTTGCCATTGTAAATGATCGTGCGGTTTTCAATGTCTTTATTGAATTCCTGGGAAGAGGCATAGAAATAGCTGGCTTTTTTGAGATATTGGGTCGGCGAATAGACATTTGCCGGCAGGTTTCCCTTTTTATTGGGGTCCCAGGCGGTTTTGCCTTCGTCTTCTGTTTTGTAGGGCGGCCATTTGCAGAACCCGTAAGGCTCTTTCTTTGCCGCTGCCCAGAACCACGGAATAGGAATATCCATACCAAGAAAGCCGATAATGGGAATTGGCGGAATGTAAATTTTTACCAGCAAAAGCTTGATATGCGTATAAACTTTCTTCAGATAGCCTTCTACCCGCATAGACATTGGGAACTCGAGATGAAAGTTGCCGAAAAGCAGGGTTCTGGCGAACATTGGTGGAATAGGCAACCAGTAAGTTCCCAATCCGCCGGGGTCACCGCCCCCGAAATAGCCCCAGTCAAAAGGCTTTCCTTTGTCCCAGAAGTTGTAAGTAACACTTTTCAAACCGGGGATAATGTTATGACTGCTACCACCAGAAGGGTGGTCGTCGGCACAGGCGGTTTTCTGCCCATCGGGATGAGATAGCAGCAAAGCGGCTATTTCCATTTTCTTGAAAACATCAAGAGCCCCTTCTCCTACCGGAAATTTTTCGAACATGGTAAGTTTAAGAAGCATCTCTTTGGTGCCGTTTATTCGCACAAGTCCTGGCAATTGAAGATTCTGGGCCAGTTTTCTGATTTCAAATGAAAATATGTTTTTCAGGGAATCCCATATTTTTTCAAGTGAAGGCATATTGTGAATTACGATGGTTCCCATGCCTTCATTCCATTTTATCTCGTCATCGCCGCCCCAGTTATCAAAATTTTCCAGAGCCTTTTCATAAAGCAGCTTTGAATTGGCGACAAAAAAGGTGTAATCAGAAGCAATAGGCTGAACATCGGCAACGCGGAATTCGCGCTGCATGACCAGTCGTTTTTTGATGGTCGCACCATCAGGATACTTAGGGGTGTATTCAACCTCGGTAACCACTTCAAAGATACCCTGCTTTTCAACGGTAATGTCGAATGAAGCATTGCCGGCAAAAGCCTGGAGAAACTTGGGCAGACAATTCTGAATCGCTTCTTCAATGCGCTTGTTGATTGCGCTAAAGTCGATCTTGAACTGAAGGGCACCACCAAAGAGTTTTTTAGCAATCTTTCGTGGTGTCAGACCCAGAGATGTGGCGATTTTGTTAAAAATAGCATCGAGGGGTTTTTGCAGAATTATGCCAACCGGAACCGGAACTCCCTGCACGATAATCGTGAAATTACTGATATCGGGAGCCTTCAAGAGTGGATCATCGGGAAGAAAATTGATTACATCGATGTTGGGAAAACCGGCGTCTTCTTCACCCGTTGGGTCGGTTGAATCTTTATCACCGGAAATTACATCAGCAGCACCGATTTTGATCTTGTCGTAAATATTGCCAAGAAAGCCGGTAACCTTGCGCAAAGGCACTTCCACGCCACCGACGACATAATCGGGATTATCGGCAAGAATGGCGAAAGCATTTTTTATGCGCGCGGTGCAGGTAACCCTGACCCTGCCACCAAGAGCGTCGAACATTCCCTTAAGAGGTGCCAGGGGGGCCTTGGGATCAGGTGAAATGGTATCGAACATGTAAACGATACCCTTTTCATATAAAGGCTTGAAAATCGTGCTGTTGAAAAGGTCGAGCTGAACATCCACACCGTTTGCCCTGGCATTTTCAAAGCTTACCGGGTCAACATAAGCGCCGGCAACCGGTGCAGGCAGACGAAAATACATGAACCAGCTTTTCAACAGCTCATCGGGGTCGTTAAACAGACGCCAGAATGCGCTGTAATCGTTCATGTTGTCTTTGACAACCTTGAAAGTCAAGTTAGCTGCCGACTCGGCACATTCTTCGGCCTTTTTTTCATTACTGCTGAAAATGGTTGTCCATCGGCCGGTCAGGGTCATGCGCGAAAGTGCGATGCCAATCAGCACCAGTACAGCCAGAACCCCGAGCGCCATCAGATAAGCCGAACCGCTTTTTCGCATGTTTCTTCTATTCACATTTTTACCCCTGTACGCCCTCAAACTATTATCATAATACCTCATTGTATTTCGCCAGACCAACAGAGTTTTGTACCCTGTTCTGTTGAACATACGATGAACGGGATGAAAATGTTGTGAAAATCAGTGATTTTTTTGGAAAAATGAATCAATGTTTTTCAGAGCATCGATACTTTCCTGTGCCTGAGCAGCACTTTCGCCGGTCTGCATCAGATGGTTCTTTATCGGTGCCGCATCACCGCCATTGTTAAGATGCTGACTGATTTCGACCATTTTTATAAAAGTCTGGCCAAAGTTTTCCAGTCCGCTAACGTCCTGGTAGCCGGGCATTTTTTTCAACTCTTTGAGTAACCGATCCTGCCATTTGAGCCAGTTTGCTTTATCCTGCTTCGACTCGGCAAGTTCGGCAAGCTTCTGCAGCGCGAAACATTTTCCTACCGCATTGAGTGACGGATCTTCGACAGCACGTTCAAAATAAAGCTCGGCGGCCGAAATATCACCCGCTTCCCAGGCTTTGAATGCGCTGGCAAAAGATGGATTCAGATGGGCTTCGCACATGCTTCTGACCTCTTCGGGCTCTTCCGGGTTGTTGACAACATCAAGATAATACTGCTGAAAATTTTTGTCATAATCATCGCGCAGGTCTTCAACTTCGCGGGCGGCAGTTTCAAGAGCGGCCTTATAAGCACCACCGGAAAGCATTTCACGGGCCTTTGATTTAATTGCTCCCTTCCAGTCAGGACTTCCGACCTGGGTCGTAATATTGGTTTCGTTGGGTGAAAAATTCCCTTCAGAAGAAGGCACGGCAGTATTCTTTCTTACAATTTTTTTAACCGAATTATCTGATGAGAGCAGAAAATACATCAACGGCGCCAGAATCACGACGCCGATGGCATAAAAGACTTTAAACTCAGCCAGGTGCAGAAAAACATTTTCGATCAAAGTGCAGCTGGCTTCCTGATTTGTTAGACCAAGAATATCAGAATCGCCCACAACGCTGTTGTAAGAGTATGAAGATTTGTCTTCTGGTGGTCTTTCAGCCTCGGCTTTGCAGGCCTCCCAGCATTGAGCCTCGATCTGGTCGCGGGGCATGGCAAACGTTGTTTCAGCCGAAACCAGCGCAAGGTTCCACAATTCCTCAAAGCCTTCTTTCATCTGCCCTTCTTTTTTATGGGAAATGGCAAAAAGTTTGTAAAGGCCTTCCTGTGTGGGATTGGCAGCAACCATGTAGGCCGCCTGAATTTTCAGTTCCTGGTTACCTTCATATTTGAGCAGTCGCCAGATTAAAGGTTCGGCTGAAGAGTAATCGATCTGCGGCAACAGAGACAGACCGACTTTTCTGGTATTCAGGGCGCTTGAGCTGAGCATCGATGACAAATACTGAATCGCGCCTTCTTTGTCGGCCAGGACATAGATTTCAAGGGCGGCAGATTTGATTCGCGGGTCTTCATGGGCAAGAAACCGGTTAAGATGAGGCAGCATCACATCGAGATCTATACTACCAAGGGTCTTTATTGCCCCTGCAACCACCGAAGGGTCTGAATCCTCTAAAAATTTGAGCAAAGGCTGTGAATCGATTCGTGAACCAAATCTACCGTAAAGACGAATGATTTCGAGAAGAATGTTCTTTTTTAAATTTTCCTGAAGCAGTTGAGCAAAAGAATTACGGCGGGCAGACCAGTCTTCATCATTTCGAATCTGTTTTAAAAAGTTTCGCTGCTCTTTCACATCAAGAGCAACAAAAGCACGCACGTCGGGGAACCCTTTATTCAACTGCACCGGAGCAAGTTTCTGCTGACCGGTTATTGTCTCAATTGCAGTTTTTACTTCATCGTTTTTTTCAGTCTGCAAATGCCTGGTCAGAGCCTGAAGAATGGATGGATATTCGGAATAAGGCGCAAGGCGATCGATCGCCGAAAGACGCATGTTTTTGTCTTCACTGGAAAGATCTTTGAGCGCACATCTGATAACGAGTTCAGAGCGCTTGAAACTAATTTTCTGCTTCAACTCGACCGAGTATTCTTCAAATGTCTGTTTAAGTATTCCGGCAGATTGAATCGATTCAACCAGCTGTTTCAAAACCATTTGCAGGATGTGTTTTTTGGTGTCACGGGCAAACTGGAAAATGTCGAAAAGTTTGACCGGAAAATCAGGCAGCGGATTGAAAGCAATTACAAAGCCGGCCTTTACCAGCAAAAGCGGCTGAACCTCGCGACTTAGGTATTGCAGAAAAATACCTGATACTCTTTCGAAGGGCAGAAGCATCAGTTCACGCAGGGCTTTTTGCCTGATCAATGGGTTTTTGCTGAACAGAAAAGCCTGAATATACTGAATCGCCTCATCGATATCGATAGAGCGCAACAGATGCACAGAATGCATTTGAATCTTGAAGGAACGGGAAGTCAAACCTTTACGAATATGCTGTTTGAAAATTTCCTGATTCTGGTTCTGCAACAGCGCAAAGGCTGAGCAAACTACTTCGGTATCTGAGTTATCAAGAAATGGCAGAGCAGAAAAAGCATCTTCGGGCTTACCAAATTTACCCAGAAGGGTAAGGCCTATCTGTAGCATTCTTGGGTTGGTTTCGGTTTTAAGCCCCATACGCCATTGTTCAAGGATCTCTTCTGCCGGCGCTTTGCGCAAGGTTTGAGTTAAAACTGAGGCGATGGCCGGTTCGGCGTTTTCAAGAAGCATTATGATATTTGCCGGGCTTAGTTCGAGTTTCTTCAGCTGTGGCTTCAGTTCAGCTCTGGCACGATCAACGCTGTCTATCCAGTTAGCCAGCTGCCGGCAGACCGAAGAAAGATCTCTCGCAGAAATCTCGCGAATACGGGCTTGCAGATAAGGCGGAACCCCGGTGGATGAAAGCTCTTCAAGAGCAATCTGCCGGTCGTTTTCCTCAGCCGAATCAAGAGCATGCTGAATCCAGTCGTTAAGATCCAGTTTTTCTGGCAATCTGCCGCCGTATTCGTTTTCCCGTTTCATTTTTCAGTAAACCATCCTGCTGCTGCAATTATAACCTATAGTCTGTACAAAACCAAAATCTAATCGGTCGAATTAAGCTTACAAATTCAGGGAAAAATGTGTAGAATTATCTAAATTATCTGCTTTCAAGTGGGTGCAAACATGTGGAAAATGAAAAGCTATCTGCCGTTTAGCCTGTTTCTGATCGGTCTTCTTTTCGTCATTCAGACTATAGCTCCGGCTTTAGCCAACGAAACCCCTGATTCAAAGCCGAATCAGTCATGGTTTTCGGCAAAAGTTGATGCATCGCTCAAATTTACCGCGGATGCACTTGACCTGGGCTTTCTCAAGCTTATCGACCGCCTCGACAAATCAGAAGTTCTCAACATAAAAGTTCACTCACACTTCTATGACGCAAAAATTAGAAGGTATTTCATTTCAGTCAGCGGTGATGGTCAATTCAAAGGGCGTCTGCCAGAGCGTTTGAAGGCAACTGAATATTTGATTTGCTGTGAAAAAGAAGTTTCTTATGATTTTTACATTTCAGACATCAAGTATCAGAAAAGCGGGTTCAACTTCAAATTTTCGGGGGCGATTGTCTTCTCGCTCGACCAGATTGCCTATGAATTAATGAAAACTGTTCCTCATCTGGCGGCATCGGGAGCCCTTGATCCGGCAGCTGATCTTTTGACCGAGTTGTTGAAAAAACTGAATATCGGCATTCTTTCAGAAGCCATTTCTGACACACTCAAGAGTTTCAGCTCAGTAGCCATATCCAGGGCCGGCGCCGATCTTCTGAGTGCAGCCGGGAATAATAAAAAACTTTCAGTGGTGATAAAGGAAGCGATGAACGATAACTCGATTCTGAGCTTTCTCGGCCTGTCCATAATTAAAAGCGCCGCCAAAAGCCTGGTAAACGTAGCCGGCGCCTCTTTGGGTTCGGCAGTAGGGTCGGTTGTTGCACCCGGCATTGGCACCATGATCGGTGGTTATGTCGGCAGCCGGATTTTCTCTTATATTGCTTCTACCGCAGTTTACCAGCTTACAATTAAATTTCCGGTCATCAGAGATTTAAACAAAATGCTGCGCTTTCACCAGATTCTTGCCAGGAATCCCAATGATCAGGTGGCTGCTGAGCGTTACAATCATTCTCTAAAGTTGATTTTGCGCAAAATCTTTCGCGAATTCAATTCCGACAGCTTCAAACTTTTTCATCTGGTGATCAATCGCATCGATAAGCATGCAAAGGAAGAACGCCCCGCTTTTATTCCGCTTCTGCGAGGCCTTCAGGAAAAGCTTCTTTTTCTGGTAATAAACGAGGGTGACTGGCTTTTTGCCAAATATTACCAACAGCTTCGCCTTAAGGTCGAAGCCTGGGGTCTGCAGAACGAAGTTCCGTTCACCCGCAGATAGCTTCAACTTTGCCCCCGGCGACATTTGACTTTTGCGCCCGCGGATGCGATAATTGAGACCTGTTTTTAGCCACCCTTAAAGGGTACACAAGGAGTTTTTCAATGACCCAGACTTCCATGGAGAAAGAAACCGTGACTAACCGACTTCCCTACAAAGTAAAAGACATCGAATTGTGGCAGCTTGGCCGCAAGGAAATCGAAATTGCTGAACACGAAATGCCTGGCCTGATGGCAATTCGCAATAAATATTCTTCTCAGAAACCCCTGCGCGGGGCAAGAGTAATGGGCTCACTGCACATGACCGTGCAGACTGCTGTTTTGATCGAAACTCTGGCTGAACTTGGCGCTGATGTGCGCTGGTGCAGTTGTAACATTTTTTCAACCCAGGACACCGCTGCTGCAGCAATTGCCAAGCGCGGCATTCCGGTTTTTGCCTGGAAAGGCGAAACCCTCAAGGAATACTGGTGGTGCACCCGTGAAGCAATTGTATGGCCTGATGGACAGGGCCCGGATCTTATTGTCGACGACGGTGGCGATGCCACATTGATGGTTCATCGCGGCGCCCAGGCAGAAAAAGATCATTCGGTGCTCGATCGGCATGCTGAAGGCGAAGACGAGGCAGAACTTCTCAAAATTCTTAAAGAAACCATCAAGAGCGAACCCCAGAAATGGACCAAAATGGCAAAAAAAATCAAAGGCGTAAGTGAAGAAACCACTACTGGTGTTCATCGCCTTTACAAGATGATGGAAAACAAAACCCTGCTTTTCCCCGCCATCAATGTTAACGATTCAGTAACCAAATCAAAATTCGACAATCTTTATGGCTGCCGCGAGAGTCTGGCGGACGGCATCAAGCGTGCCACCGATGTAATGGTAGCCGGCAAAGTTGCGGTTGTCTGCGGTTACGGTGACGTTGGCAAAGGCTGTGCCCAGAGCATGCGCAATTTCGGTGCCCGCGTAATCGTTACCGAAATCGACCCGATCTGTGCTCTTCAGGCCGCGATGGAAGGTTTCGAAGTAAAGACCGTCGAAGATACTCTTGGCGCCGCTGATATTTATATCACCACCACCGGCAACAGAGATGTAATTACCGCTGACCATTGCGCAAAAATGAAAGACCAGGCAATTGTCTGCAATATTGGCCATTTCGACAATGAAATTCAGATGGCTAAGATTGAAAAATGGCCTGAAATCAAAAAGACCAACATCAAGCCTCAAGTTGACCGCTATACCTATAAAGATGGGCACAGCATCTACATTCTTGCCGAAGGCCGCCTGGTTAATCTTGGCTGCGCTACAGGTCACCCCAGTTTTGTAATGAGCAACTCATTCTCGAATCAGACCCTGGCACAGCTTGACCTGTGGACTAACCCCAAAGAAATCGGTGTCTACACCCTTTCAAAGAAACTCGATGAAGAAGTTGCCAGATTACACCTGGAAAAAATTGGCGCGAAACTCACCAGGCTTTCCGACGAGCAGGCTGCTTATCTCGGCGTAGATAAAGAAGGCCCCTATAAACCCGATCATTATCGCTATTGATTTTGATCTCGCCTGATCGGGCAGATTTTCTGAATCATGCCGTTCCCATGAGAAACAAACCCCGGCCTGGTTTATTCCGGACCGGGGTTTTTGTTTTTGGAATCTTAGTCTTCTAGGCGGGCGATTACTGCGTTAAAATCTGCTTCAGCTCTACGGGACATTTCGTTGGCACGCCGGGCGAGTTTTTCGGAAAATTCAACTTTTTTGGTCGCCAGAAGGTTGAGTTGCTCTTCAAGCAGTTTTTTATTTATCTGGTCAGGCCTGAAACAGCTTTTCCATGCGCAGGCCTGGGCGAAACCAGTGACTTTGGGATCATACGCAATACCAATCCAGGGGATAGCTCTGAGAGTAGCCACAATACAACCATGCAGACGCATGGAAACAACCAGATCAACATCGGCAAACAGACGGTCGCTGGCAGAAACGTGACTAACGGCCTCTTTCCAGCCGCAATTCTGCCAGATCAATGCATCTTCAGCCTGCATGGCAACAGGAATGACTTTGAGATTTTCCATTTCTTCAGCAATTTCAACAATAGTTCGGCAGATAGCAGCAGATTCCGGGACTGAGCTTCGCAAAACCACTGCAATTTTCAAATTTGCGGTAGCCGGTCCGATTCGGCGAACCGTCTCATGATTGTCGAGAAATGCAAGATCAGCTGAAACCGGAACATCGATATCGGCCAGCTCTTTAATGATTTTCTGCGATTCAACATCTCTGACGGTCAAATAATCAATTGATTGAATCAATCTGGCAAAAACTCTGAAAAGCCATGGGAATCTCTTCTCATTTTCTCCCCATGGCCCGATTCCCTGCCCAGGCAGAATAACTTTCAGGCCAAAAATTTTGGCCAGCAGAATCAGCCACATATAGTAGATCAAGCTGCCAATGCTGGTTGCAGACTGAAGGATTCCACCTCCGGGAAAAACCAGAGCTCTGGCGACAGCCATTGTTTCAAGCTGATCATAAAGGTTACAGCGAAGAATAACCTGGCATTCGCTGAACTTATCAAATTTCCTGGCTGAAAGAATTACCGGTTCGAGCTTTTTGCCGGCCTGTTTTAATCGCCCGACAAAAGTCTGCCAGAGAAGCTCATCACCATAATTGCCAAAACCAATATAACCGGCAAGAATGACTTTTCGTCGATCAGGGGATCCGGCAAGCATTATCAGCCAGAAGATTGCCGCAAGAACTAAAACCGGCAATGCAACCGCCAGCCCAAGCCATAATCCGTTGAAGATGCGCAGCAAACTCAAAGTCAGAGGCGAATGAAAATGACACAGGGTGTTAACCACCGATACCTGCCCCATTTGAACAAAAACCGCAATTAACGGCAAAATGGCCATGCAGCGACGAAAGTAAAAGAAAATAAACAGGGCCGCTGCCGGATAACCAATCAGGAATTCTTTGTTCCTCGGCCTTGCAACCAGAGTATTCTCGAGAAAGGTGCGAAATGAATCTTCAAAAGCCGAAGGCTTAACAATTGTCAGGTTTCCCGACCTTAGCAGATAAAGGGCAAATGCTGATGCAACCGCAATTCCAAGAAAACCCATCAGCGGAGTTAATGGCTGATTCATTACGTTGAGAATGCCATGGCCATATTGGCGCAGCGACCAGACAAATACCCAGATAACCGGCAATATGAATGCCAGCTTGATGCCTCTGAATTGCTCGAATTTCAGCAGATATTCAATTTCAGAATACAACCCGGCCACCAGTATTCCTCCAATGATGGAAGGGGTAACCAGCAACCCGAAAAATTTAAGCATGGCCAGCGCAGAAATATTCTGATCCGTCTTTTCCAGGCTCGAAAAAGCAAGAATGACACCCAGCGACGCAAAAGAAAAAGCACCAGCCAGGCCACAGATTCCCGTGAAGGTTTCATTTCCAGTTACAAAAAATCCCGGAATTACCAGGATGGCAACGGCGAAGAACCAGCGATCATCAAGATCGGGGGCAAAGCTGAATTTTAACAGAAGCGGCAAGCCCAGCATTAATGACAGGGCTATGGCGATTTTCTCAGCGACACTCATGGAACCAACAATATGTCGCGGTTCATTAAGACGCTGTGCCAAATCAACGGCAACCCTGAATCCTGATGCCTGAAGGCCATTTTCAATTCGCTTAATGTAGTTCAGATTGAATTGCACAAGATCTGAAACATAACGTTGATCGTCCTGAAAAAAACATCTGATATAAAGCATTTTCATCGACCGGTCTTTAACCGCTCTAATCCAGCGGGCAACTGCACGATCAACATTATAATTCTGCTCGATTTCCTTTCGACTGATGCTGTGAACCCTGACAAATGGCCGCGAATCGGAAAGGCCATGCAGATATGCATCAATACCTTCCTGGGTATTGAATTCAATCCATCCGATGCGGTATGAACGGTTTTTGAAAAGCTCGATAATTCCTTTTAAATCACCACGGTTGCCAAGCATCTCTTCTTCTGCGAACAGAAGAGCGGAAATGCTCGCAGGGCTGGGGATTGCATTGATTATTCCGGCCGAATCGGTGGCATTCAAGCCAGGGTAATTGAAAACTCTGACCACCACGCCCAGACCGGCCTCATTGGCCAAATCAAAATATTCGTTTGAAAAACCAAGGCCAACCCGCTCGCGAAATCCGCGGGCAGATTTATTTACCAACAGAAAATTTCGATGCAACCGAACAATTTTACCCGGGTCCAGACGCCAGCTCAAATGCTGTTCGATTCTATCAAGCAAAGCAGAGTCTTCGGCATGGATCCATAACCCGCCTGGCGAGGCCAGCTCCACTGGCAATTCATGTTGAAAACCTTCGTCAAGAGAAAGCTTTCTAATTTCTTTGGCACTCAAGACGGTTATTCGGCCTTCTGATTCCAGGGAGGCCAGGGTGTCTTCAGAAATTGCGACTGAACTGACCCCCGATTTTTTCATGGAAAAACACAGGTCTTTCAGTTTCCAGCCCTCTTCACGTGAAAGCTGGCGCATTTCTTCAAAATCCACAACCGTTTCGACATAGATGTTTTTCTGTTCAGCAACCGTACGAAAAACAAGACGCCAGGTCGCAACCAGCAGCCCAGGAAGAATCAAGGGCAAAACAATGAAAAGAAAGCTGAATTTTACCGATTTAGAGTGCATCGATCAGGGATTTTCATGTTGCAGGCATGAAGCCAGAATCAAAGTCAGCTTTCTGGCATTGAGCTTATATTCAGCTGAATCAGAAATGATCAACAGATGATTCAGGGGTAGTTCGGAACCGACTGCAATCTCTTTACCTGCGGTCAGATCAACAATTGTCTTGCCTTTCGAACCTTCGAGAACAATCTGCCCTGAGCGCACGATGATCAGAGCTCCCGGTTCGGGTTTAAGTGATGTGTTTTTCGGAACGACCACTGAACGGAAACGAAAAAAATGATCGAGATAACTCTTACTGACCAGAGGGTCGCCTGATGTACCCGGCGTCTGCGCCAGAAGCACACCCGAGATGGTCAGCATTACAGCAAAAACAATCAACCGGCGATTATTGAACATGCCATTCTCCAAAATCCATTGTTGCCGCAAGAGTACCATAGGCGCAGGCAAATGTAAAATGCCTGAGCATAAAGTTGTAATGTACCCCCGATTGCATTAAAATACTGTGACTCAGTCAAATTCCGGAGGATAGCCATGCCCATCAACGAAATCGAAATTGCCGGCTCTTCATTGTCACTGAAATGCTGGAAGGCTGAAATGGAAGAGGTTAATAAAATTTTTGACCGAATTATGCAGGAAGGCGAACAATTCGATCTCGAAAGTGAAATACCCGGTTTTCACGACTGCGATTGCGATGGTGAGATTCTCAGAGGTTATTTTTCCGGAATTGTGCCCTTTGAGGTCGAGCACCTTGTTGAAGGCAATACTACCAGAACTCTTTTCAAGCGCATTGAAAGCTGCGAATTCATCGCAACCGGTCGCACCATGTTCACGATGGGGCGCCCAGGACCAGCCAAAGGTCTTTCTATGGCTCTTTCAAGCATCACAGGTGGAGAGGTTGCCCTGCTCGAGTTTGATTTTAATCAGCTGAGCCAGCTTCAGGAAAGAATGGCAAAAATAAAAACCATTGTGGTGACCAACCCTAAGGAAAAGGAAATAAGAAGAGCACGACTGGCCGGGCATATTGAAAGCTATACCGATTACAATATAATAGACCCGCGCAATCACGGCATAGATTCAGTTTCAGGGGTGGTGACCACACCACTGGGCTCAATGACGGTCACTGTCGGCAAAAAAGGCAGCCTGCGACTGGGCGTAACCAGGGGATTAATACTAAATACGGCCTGTCTCGAATGGGTAATCGATCTCATCAGGGAAGAAAAGAGACCTGAAGTGGTCGAAAATTTCAAAAGTTCACTTTAAACTTTCGGAATAATTTCAAAAAGTCGCATCTGGTCAAACAATCTATTGACCCTGTTGCTAATGTTACCTACGCCTTTAGAGAATGCCGATTAAGCGTGCCAATCACCCGAAGAACGGCAGCATTTCCATTACATACCAGATCAACCTTCATCAGACACACCCCTTAAGCAGCGGCTTCTGGCAGAATGTCCCGCGAACGGGCCAGCTTTGAATGGTAGACAAACGACCTTTCACCGACTGCAATCAGATCACCGTCAGATAATATTCGGTATCTAAACCGGCAATTATTAATGCGAACAGCCTGTTTATCGTCAACTACCTCTAAAATATGAAGCCCTTCTCTTTCTGAAATCATAAAAACATTATCGGGCATGCCATCAATGCTTAAGTCGCATTCATCGGCACCGCCACCGACGAATTCAGGCCCATCGATATAATAACGAAAGACGAGATAACCGCCGGCATCTTCGTCAAGCCAGCTTTCTTTGAGAATCTCCCAGGCAAGGGCAAGACAGGAACCGATGATACCGCCCATGAAAAGATAGGCCATCAGCCATTTTTCTTCGATAAGAAGAAACCGGTCAAGCATGGTGCCGGCAACAATAAAACCTGGTGTTAAGCCCATCAGAGCACGACAACCTATTTTTACGCTATGGTGAAGAATGGCAAAGCATGCTGAAATGCTGAAAGACATGAATATCCACCATGAAAGGCGCAACAGGCCGCGAGATATTGAAAATTTTTCGAGAAGCACTTCCGCAATAATCGCAAAAATTACCGCAGCCAGCATGTTGATTGCCAGACCGACCGAGGTTGCAGATATCCAGTAACTGCCGGCTTTCACCAGGCGTTTTTCCATAACCAGAACCGGCAAAGCAGAAATAAGGCCGATGAACATTCCCGAGAAGATACCGGTTGCCAAAAGGCTGGTCTGGAAATTCTCAAGCAGATCCCATGGATTGCCGGCAGGAGTCGCAATCCAGGTAAACAGACCAGCCGAAAGACCGGCAATTACGACTTCTACAAAGAATAGCCAGTTCAAAATAGCTCCTGGTAAAATAAAACTGCGGCAGGGACAAGTATAAACCAGACCCGCCGCAATTTAAACGGTCAATTATTCGATGGTTTCGACCAGAGTAAGGTTGCTTACAAAGTAAATGCCGTAGGCTTCTTTTACTTCATCGATCGAGATATCGACTTTTTCATTTTCAAGATAGCGCTTGCGATCTTTGATAATGGTCAGAACATCGCGTGGGTGCACCGCTCGCAAACCTCTCTTGTCGCGCTTGTAAAGCTCAAGAATCTGATCGATATTGGCTTTATCAAAAGTCAGGCCAAGTTTTTTACAGGTTGATGCCCAGATTTCGGTGTATTCATCGACATTCGGATTGCGAACATTGATTTTATAGGGCAAACGGCGAAGAAATGCGTCATCGACGATTTTCATCGGGTCAAGGTTGGTTGAAAACAGAACGATTTCATCGGTGGGAACTTCCATGCGCTGCCCACCAAGAACCAGGTAATCGACCTTATTTTCAAGGGGAATGATGAAACGGTTGAAAATTTCTTCGACTTCACAGCGCTGGCGCCCAAGGTCATCGATGAGCAGAACGCCGCCGGTTGCTTTAACCTGAGGTGGTGCATCGAAACAGCCGAATTTCTTGTTGAATTTGACTTCAAGATCTTCCAGGGTTAATTCACCACCGGCAGTAATCAATGGCGGATAAATGGGAATCCATCTTTCGTCGAGACCTTCCATATCGAAATCTTCGATCGGGTGATGACAACTCGGGTCATAGATGCGAACCAGTTGATTACTGACTTCTACGGCGTATGGCACGACCATTGGGGGCAGAAGCTTAACTACCGAACTGCACAGAAAGGTTTTACCATTACCCGGAAACCCGTAGACAAAGGCCGGCTTACGGGCGCAAATCGCCTGACCGATCTGAAAAAGAACGTCTTTGTAACCCAGATGATGCGTAAATTTTTCGGCCATCAGTCGCTGGTTGATCGCAAAGTTTTTCTTGTTTTCATCGAGAACCGCCCGAGTCACGCGCAGATATTCATCAAAGCTGACCGGAGCGGGGCCAATATACTGGTCACGGTCAAGAATGTTTTTTGCACGCTCAGTTCCCTTGGGGTAGAGACCGTATTGATAATCTGATCCCATGCCTGAACCACCGACCATGCCAACGATTTCGCCCTTCTTCAGATCTGCGATAACCTGCTGAATGATTTCGGTATCGATTCTCAGAGTTTTTCCGAGGCGACGGGGAATTTCCTTGCCGTGAACATAAAGCTCTTTGACGATAAGATTGGTAACGATTTCTTCATCTATTTTCAGCTCATAGAGAGTCTTTGCCTGCTTGGGTATCAAACTCTTAAGATCAACTGCCATTTTAATCTCCTTTGGCTTTCAGGTTTTTTATAGGTATAACAGATTTGCCCGCCGCCGTTCAACAACTATTGCAATCAGCGGCAAAAGCAGATATTCTGGGCTGACCAGTTTCGGAAAATTCATTCTTTGGGCGGGCAAAAGTTTTGATCAGCACGATATGTTTACTGGCCGGGCTTTCTTCAAGAATGGGGCAGCAAAAGCAGCATTTAATGCTGGGCAGAAAAACTTTTCTGACCCGCATCATTGATAATCTGCAACGCAATGCCGATCTGATCGACCAGGTTGTACTGGTTGGCCAGAAAAGCGACGATCTGAGCAGGGAAATTGCCGACGCATGCAACCTCCTCTGGCTCGAAAACCCCTGCCCCGAGCGCGGGCCTTTGAGTTCAATCAGGCTGGCGCTGGAAAAAATTCCACCCGAAGCGGCGATAATGCTGTGGCCTGTTGACCATCCACTTATTGCAGAATCAACAGTGAGAACGCTTTGCCGGGCTTTTTTGAATGCCCCTGAACTGATCACGGTTCCATCCATACATCAGCATCGGGGTCACCCGTCTATTTTCCCTGCCCGCTTCAGAGAACAATTTTTTACTGCGCCCGAAAACGAAGGCGCAAGGAAAATACTGCAACTTAATCCCGATAGCATCAACCACGTTCTGACAGAAGATGAATGGGTCTTGAAAAACATCAATACCCCGGAGCTTTTAAAAGAAGCTGAGCTCTGGTTTAACCAATACGGATACTGATTTCACAAGGCTTCGATTATCAGAAGAGTTATATCGTCTGCCAGGGGGGTTTCGCTGGTCCAGGCTTTCAGACCGGCAATAATCGCTTTAACCGCATCATTGATCTCAAGACCCCGACTCTGGCGAATCAGATCAAAGAACCTTTCCTCACCGAAAAAGCATGAATCCTGGCGCGCCTCGGTAATGCCGTCTGAAAAAAGAATCAGGCGACTTTGCGGCTCAAGCTCGATTTGAAATCGATCATAGCTTGAGTCTTCACTCAACCCAACCGGGATATTACCCTCTTCAAATACTTTTATACTGCCATCGGCTCCCTGAACAACCAAAGGGGTGTGCCCGGCACGGCAATAACTCAAGGTGCGTTTTTCGCGGTCGAGCACCCCGTAAATCATGGTGAAATACTGGTAATTGTTCTTCTGCAGAAGAAATTCACGATTAAGCTCATTAACTACCTGATCAGGTGATCGCATTGTTCCATCAGGGTTACGAATGATACCGTTTTTGCCTTCCCAGGCAGAAAGCATGCGATGAGCGCTTACTGCAAGCATCGCCGACTGAATTCCGTGACCTGAGACATCGATAATGAAAAAGCCCACCTCGTTTTCACCCGCCGGAAAAATATTCAACAAATCTCCGCCAATGGTTTCACAGGGTTCAAAATACCAGGCAAAATCAAAACCTGAGATTGAAAAAAGCGGGTCGGGCAAAAGACTGCGCTGCATCCTGGCTGCGGCTTCAAGATCGTCATGCAGTTCATCGAGCATATTCTGTAAAGCCTGGTTTTTCAGGTCAAGCTCATGGGCAATTTCTTCAAGCTCTTTTTCGTGGAATTTGCGATGGTCAGTCTCTGATTTCAACCGCAGCATCGATTTAACCCGAACAATCAGCTCTTCTTCGTTGATCGGTTTGATCAGGTAATCTACGGCACCGGCCTCGAAAGCTTCAACCAGAGCATTGGTTTCAGAACGGGCACTGACCACGAGAATTGGCACATCCCGGTAAACCTCCCGCGACCTGATCGCCTTTATCGCCTCAATGCCACTGATTTCCGGCATCATCAGATCCATGAGGATAAGGTCGATGGGGGCATCCTGCTGAGCCTGAGCGAGTTTATCATAAGCTTCTGCCGCTGAGCCTGCAAGAAAAAGACTGTTGATAAAATCATGGGTTTCGAGAATCGTTTCAAGCAGCAGAAGATTGTCCGGGGCGTCATCCACAATCAGCAGATTCATTTTTCTTTCTACATGCTTACTCAAGATTCTGTTCCTTTCGTTGGAGAAAAAACAAGGCGAAAGCATGAGCCTTGACCCAAAGTGCTGTCAACCTCAATTTTGAAACCCAGCAGATCTGCAAAAGAGCTGGCAATGGCAAGCCCCAGCCCCGCCCCACCGTAGCGACGGGTAATCGAATTATCGCATTGCATGAAAGCCTCGAAAATCGTTTCAAGATGATGCGAAGCAATTCCCGGCCCCGAATCTTTTACCTCGACCAACTCAGGAAGGTTATCGCGAGTCTTCAACGAAATCTTTACCTGGCCACCAGAAGAGAACTTAACCGCATTATCAATAAGATTCTGCAGTATTTGCCGCAGCTTGACAGCGTCAGTTCTGATCAATCCAGGCTTCGGATCCAGATCAAGGACAATCGAGATTTTTTTTTCTTCAATGGAAACCTGCATTAAATCGAGAATTTCATGAAGCAGCAGAGAAACATTGACTTCTTCTGCATTGATTTCCTGAAATCCTGACTGCGTTCTCGAAAATTCAAGAATACTGTTGATCAGTTTCAGAAGGGTATTGCCGTTTTGCTTTATGCGATCGATAAACAGAAGATCTTTCTCAGAAAAATGGCCATTGGAATTGCGCTGCAGGATTCCTGAAAAGCCAATTATTGAATTCAGCGGCGTGCGCAACTCATGACTCATTCTGGCAATGAACATGCCACGGGCATCGCTGCTGCGCTCAGCTTCGGCTCTCGCCGTTTCAAGATCGGCCAACATCTTTCTCTGTTCAGTTACGTCGCGAGCAACTCCGTAAATCACGTTGCCAGCCGGATTACGGGCACTGCTCCAGAGAATCCAGCGGTAATCACCGTCAACGTGGGAAAATCGGGTTATACGACCAACAATCTGGCGAGAATTGGTGATTTGCGTCATCAAATCCCCTTCATGACCCAGATCTTCAGGATGAAGCAACTCTGTCAGACTTCTACCTTCAAGAGCCTGTGGTGACCAGCCCAGAATATCGAGCCAGCGTGGATTTGCATTCTTGATACAGCAATCATTATCAAGAATGCAAAACATATCCATCGACATTTGAAAAAAGCTGTTTCGCTCATCTTCCAGCCTGATACTTTCACTCAAATCGCGAACAAAACCGGTGAAAATGCTTCCAGACTCAAGCCTGACTTCGGCTACCGCGAGATCAACGGGAAAAACCTCACCATCTGACCTTATCGCCTCAACCCGGCGCCCGATTCCGACAATATGCGGAATCCCGGTTTCCAGATAGCGCTTCAAATAGCTGTTATGCCTGCTTTTATGTGGTTCCGGCATTAAAATGGTTGCATTCTGGCCAATTGCCATATCAGCAGAAATCTTGAAAATTCTTTCTGCCGATCGATTAAAACCAAGAATGATGCCACTGTCATCGATAATAACCATAGCATCGACAGCAGCATCGAAAATTGTTGCCATGGTTTTTTCGCTTACGCGCAGGCGCTTTTCTGAATGACCTGAGTCATGATCAGTGATAGTTGAATTGTAAACCCGATCTAATAGCTCATCTGACGCAGCCGAACCTATTGTTCGCTTTACAAAGCCCAGACGGATCAGTTTTTTATTCCCAACTCGCCTGATTGAGCCAATAAAAGCTGACGACCCGGCTGGGAATTTGAAGGGCAGGCCTGATTCTTCCGCAGAAAACTCAATTGTTCCTGATTCTACAATTCTGCTGACAAGTTTCTGATTCAGAACAAACGGTGCAGAAAGATCGAATAGAACTTCTGCCTCTTCATCAGCATATATGAGCTCAGCATTCAAATCAAACAACAGCTGCAAATCGAGACTCCCCCAATCCAATACTATACCCTCAAGCCTCGTTATGTTATTATATCTGATGAAAATTTAAAACTTAAAAACTGGAGTAAGTAAGAATGACTTTAACCCCTCCCCCTGGAACCCTTGGCAATCCACAGAATAAAGCAACCACACCGGCAATTAATAAAACCGAAGTTACCCCCCCAAAATGCCTGGGAACCGATTATTTTGGCAAATGGAACCAGACCGGCATGACTTTCGAATCGATGAAAATCGATCGCCCCGACTATCAGATTAAATGCGCAAACTGCCCATTTTTTGAAAAATGCTTTATGCTCAACGAAATTCGCCTGATGCGCATCAAAAAGTAATATAAGTCAGAAAAGGGAAAGCAGAATGAGAGCCTACGACGTTATTAAAAACAAACGCGACAGTAAAAAGCTTGCACAGAATGAAATTAAATACCTGATCAAAGGTTTCGTTGATGGCAGTATACCTGACTATCAGATGGCCGCATTTCTCATGGCCGTATATTTTCAGGGAATGGACGAAGAAGAAACTTACTGGCTTACCGATTGCATGCGAACCAGCGGTGATCTGATCGAGCTCGACGGAATTTCCGGAATCACGGTTGACAAACATTCGACTGGTGGAGTCGGCGACAAAACCAGTCTGGTTCTCGGTCCGGTTCTTGCCGCTCTCGGTCTGAAAGTGGCAAAAATGTCCGGTCGCGGCCTCGGACACACCGGTGGTACAATCGACAAGCTGGAAGCAATCGAGGGCTTCTCCTGTGAGCTTACCAGGCAGCAGTTCATCGATGCAGTCAACAAAACCGGCGTGGTAATAGTTGGTCAGACCGGCAATCTGGTTCCTGCCGACAAAAAAATCTACGCTCTTCGCGACGTTACCGCCACTGTTGATTCGATCCCGCTAATTGCCGCGTCAATAATGTCGAAAAAGCTTGCGGTTGCCAACAAAATACTGGTTCTCGACGTAAAAGTCGGCAGCGGTGCTTTTATGAAAAGTCTTGAAGATGCAAGAACCCTCGCCAGACTCATGGTAAAAATTGGAACCCAGGGAGGAAGAAAGGTTTCGGCAGTTCTGTCAAATATGGATGAGCCTCTGGGAGAAATGATCGGCAACGCCGTTGAAGTTCAGGAAGCAGTTGAAACCCTGCAAAACAAAGGCCCTGAATCATTTACGCAATTGATCAGAACTCTTGCGGCGCAGGCACTGGTTTTAGCCGAAAATGGCAAAATATCAACTGCTGACGCCGAAGCCAGGGTCGATCTGGTTCTACAGAATGGCGCAGCCTATAAAAAATTCCTTGAAATGGTTGAAATTCAGGGTGGCAATCCAGCCAAAATCAATCAGCTTCCGAAGGCTCGTCAGACCATCGAACTCAAAGCCGACCAGGATGGCTTTGTCAGCAGCATGCAATGCGAAGAAATCGGACTTGCTGCCATGATGCTGGGTGCCGGCCGCGAAACAAAAGATTCGGTTATCGATATGGCAGTTGGACTCAAACTGATCAGGCACGTGGGTGATCAGATTCGGAAAGGTGATGTAATCGCCGAAGTTTACGTTAACCCTGATCGTGGTGACAACTCAAAAGCGATCAAAAGACTGCGCGATGCAATCTGTATCAGCAGCAAAAAAGCAAACGCCAGTCCGCTCATTCTGGATATCATCTCATGACCTATTCAAGCCATGGCCTGACCAGTGATGCAACGCTGCGAAACTCCTTCGAGGAACTCGAAGAAAAAAGCCTTTCGCCGTTCGCCTGTCGTGCCAGAAACAGCCGGGGACGGGAAAAACCTGAAAATTCCTGTTTCATCAGAACCTGCTTTCAACGCGACACTGACCGGATCATTCACAGCGAAGCTTTTCGCAGACTCAAGCACAAAACCCAGGTTTTTCTTTCACCAACCAATGACCACTTCAGAACCAGGTTGACCCACACCCTTGAAGTGGTTTGTACTGCCCGTTGCATTTCGCGCTGCCTAAATTTAAATGAAGATTTGACTGAAGCAATCGCGCTTGGGCATGACCTGGGGCATACACCCTTCGGCCATGGCGGCGAAGAAGTATTGAATGAAATAAGTGAAACCGGCTTTCACCATGCCGCACACAGCGTCAGAGTATGCACCAGGCTGGAAAAAAACGGCAAAGGCTTGAATCTGACTCAGGAAGTTCTTGACGGTATATTGAAACACAGCAAAGGAAAGCACGGTTCGCCAACCCTCGATCGTGAATCCCTGCCACTGACCGTTGAAGCACAGGTTGTCAGAATCGCTGATCTGGTCGCCTATGTCAACCATGATGTCGACGACGCAATCAGAGCCGGGGTAATAACTACCGAGGAACTGCCAAAATCAACGGTTGAACTGCTGGGAATCAGGCATTCAGTCAGAATTCATACGATGATTCGTGATGTTATCGATAACAGCGTAAATAAAGACATTATTGCCATGAGCCCGACCATTAAGAAAGCAACCGATGAACTGAAAAAGTTTTTGTACAATGATGTTTACCTCCGACCAGAAATCGATTATGCGGTGCAAAAATCGAAAAATCTTTTGCGCCAGATGGCAGAATGGATGATCAAAAATCCTGATGAACTGCTGCGGCACACCAGAAGCCTCGTTCCTGAAAACCAGACATTTAATCGAACTCTGGTTGACTATCTTGCCAGTATGACCGATGATTATGCCATCAGAAGATTCAAAGAAATTTTTGTGCCTCATTATTACACGTTTCCCAACTACAAAGCTACGGAGAAGGCTGACTAACAATGTTCACGATCAGTAAAAAAATCATGTCGGGCTTTTTGTTCATTCTGATCATCTGCGTCGGCGTGGCCGGATTCGCAGGTTTCAACATGCTCAAACTGCGTGAGATCATCGACTTTCTCAAAGGCAGTCATACCGACATTCTTCTTCATGCCCAGGAACTGATGGGAAACATTCAGATTTCAGCCAACTCCGTCACCGAGATTGCCCGTGGAGCTCCAAACATTGATGAATTAAAAGCTCTTTACGATTCAGCCAAAGAAAGTGCGTTTTCCAGACTTAAAAACATCGGCGACCTTACCGGCGACCCCTATCTGAAAACTGCGACAAGTTTAAAAGCATTTCAGCAGAACACCGAATCAAACATGTTCGAGCTTTACGACGTTGCTGACCGTTATCTTGACAAGCCCGAAGATGTAGTTTACACAACTGCCAGTCTTACCTCGATGATTTCCGTGGTCAGAGAAAAGGAAATGGAAATAAACGCAAAATGCCGCAGTCTTTCTGAAGCTCTGTCCAGCCATTCAAAGCTGGTAACCAAACGCAGCATCGACACCATGTTCGACATCATGGGCTATATTGTCAAGCTCTTTCCCGTTATCCTAATCGCCTTTGCAATCGGCTTTTCATGGTTTATTTCAAACGGCATTTCCCAGCCTCTCGAAAAAATTATCGGCTCAATGTCTGAAGCCGAAAAGGGACATCTTCATACCCGCCTGAACTTCGACACCCACGATGAATTTCAGCGACTGGCGGAAAGCTTCAACCGCATGCTCGAGGGTATCTGTCAGATGATTTCCAAAGTTCTGGCGACCAGTGATGACTTGGCAACCAGCTCTCAGCAACTCAGCTCTGCCTCAGTTGAATCGGCAGCCACTCTGCTCGATATTTCCAAAAACGTGAATGAAATTAATATTTCTTCGGTTGAGATCACCGATAACCTTGAAAAGACGACAAAATCAGTAGAAAACTTTTCTCTATCAGCACAAAAAGTTGCCCAACTCGCAGAAACCGCAGTTAAGGCTGCCAGCACCACAGCTGAAACTGCCGCCACCGGTGGTAAAACCGTTAAGAAGTCAGTTGAAATGGTCGGCAAGATCAAAGAGTCGGTTGATATAGCCACCCAGGTTATTCTAGATCTGAACTCGGCCTCTTTGCAGATTAATGAAATTGTTAACACCATCACCGCAATTGCCAGCCAGACCAACCTTCTGGCGCTGAACGCCGCGATTGAAGCGGCCAGAGCCGGCGAGCAGGGCAAAGGTTTCACTGTTGTAGCCGGTGAAGTAAGAAAACTCGCGGAAGAATCTGCTGAAGCTGCCGAAGCAATCGGCACCCGCATCGAAAATATTCTTACCAAAACCCAGAACGCGGTTGACTCAATGACTCTGGGCCGCGGGCGAGTCGATGAAGGAATCAAGATCATTCGTGACGTCAGCATCAACCTTGACAATATTATTTCAAGCGTAAACGATGTTAACCACAAAATTTCTGAAATCAGCTCAATTTCAAACGAACAGTCGCAAAACTCAATGCTGATGGCAAGAACGATCGAAGATATCACCAGTATTACCAAAGTTACTACCGAAAGACTCGGTATCGTGGCAACCTCGGTTGAGCAGCAGACTACAACTGTTTCTCAGGTATCGAGTTCAACCGAAGATCTGGCGACTCTCGCAGACGAACTTCATTCTCTGGTTTCACGCTTTACCATTGTTAACCAGGGAAATCATCAGCAAAACTGAATTTTTTTTTACCTGTAGCCTGCCATCTTGAGAATGACCGGTAGAAAAATCGCCCAGGCTGCCAATGAAGCGGTTGCAATAAAAAGCCGCAGTTGTAGAGAAGCGATTTTGTTGCGGTAAAAAGAAGTGAAATATACCAAACCGGTGAGAACCAGGCTGAAAATGGTGGCTGCCATGTCCCAGGGGTGGCGATAAGAAAACCATTGAAAAAGACAACTTAAAGTTGAACCGGCCAGAAAAACGGTACTGAGAAGGCATGACCATTCGACCACCCATCGATAACTACCGACTGGTGCCGATGCTGGCTGATGTGGTGTTTGCTGTTGCTGATTTTCTTCTATCATTTCATTCATGAACCTGAATTATAAAAGCAATGAGTGTTAACTGCAAGAATAATTCTTTGATTAGCTCAAATCACCGGCAAATTTGAAAAAGGGTCGTAATTAGTCTATAATTCAACAATATTCATTTGCGAAAGCACAAAAATGGCCAACCTAAACAATGTTTACGCTCAGCGGCATTATGAAACTGCGCTGGACCTTTTTGAACAGGGACAGTATGACAAAGCCCTGGCACAAATTGACAAAGCAATTCAAAAAAATCCGCAGAACCCTGATTACTACTCAACCCGAGGAGTTTTTTTACATCGGATGAATGACCCAATCAGGGCAACAGAGGCTTATCAGGATGCCATAAGAGTCGCTCCGGACCATTGTTTTTCGCATTACAACCTCGGCCTGATCTACATGCGCCAGAACAAAATTTTACAGGCAATCAGCGAATGGGAAGCAGTCATCAAAGTCAAACCCCGCGATGTCGATGCAATTTTCAATATTGCCGTATCTCTTTCACACCTCGGAAAAAGCAAGCAAGCGGTGCCATTTTATGAAAAGGTCATTCAGATCCAGCCGACCCACGTCCAGGCGCATCAGAACCTGGGGGTAATCTATCGCGATCAGAATGACTTCGCCAAAGCAAAATTTCATTTGAACAAGCTGAGAGAACTTGACAGCACATATACTGAAGTTGTCGAAACAGAAATATTAAAATGCGAAGAGCAGGAATTTCTTGCCGAACTTGAGAAAAAGAAACAAAGTTTCAAAGAATCACAGCTTGAAGACCATGGAGACCTCAGCATGGCTCTGATGGCAATTATTGAAGAGGATTTCGAAAAAGCATTTGAAATTGTTCAGCGTTGTTTACAACAGACTCCTGATGACAGTCAAGCGCAAATTGTTCTAGGACAAGCCCAGGCAGGGCTTTCAAAAACCTCTGACGCCATTGCGACTTTCATGCGCATTGTGGCTGAACATCCAGAAAATGCTGATGCAAACTTTCATCTTGGCAATCTTTTTCTCGGCCTTGGCGAGCTTGAAAAGGCACTCGATCATTTTACCAGGGTTTCCAGACTTGCTCCTGATTACCCGTTCATCAATGAAAATATAAGCAGTATCAGAAAAAAGCTGACTCTGAAAGACGATGAATAGACGAGGCTTTTTAAAAACTGGAATCAAGGCCAAACTTACCGTTTTTATTCTGCTGCTTTCCCTGCTTCCCACGTCCTTTATAGGATATCAGGCTTATAATGAGCAACGCCGCATTATTACCAAAGAAGTTACCGCAAGCCACATTGAACTTTCAAATATGCTGGCCAATGGAATTTATGAAAATCTGAAATTTACCCGTTCGCTGCTTGCTGCAATAACCGCACTGTCAGCCATAAAAAACCTTGAAGCCAATAGAGCGGAAGACCTTTTCAATGCCTTGCTCGGAAATTTTTCGATTTTCAAAACCATTTACCTGGTCGACAGCAATAAGAAAGTCGTTGCCGCAACCGAACCAGACATCAAAGTGCAAACCGACCAGCTATATTCAAATGCCATCAAACGCAGCTACCACGGCTCCCTTTCCGAAGTTTTCACCGCCCCTGACGGCAGCCCATTCATGACTTTTGAAGCAATCATCAAATCACCAGAAAAATATGGAATAACAGGAGTTCTGATCAGCGAAGTCAATCTTACCAACATCAGGGAAATTCTTAAAAAAGCCCTGCGAAACTGTCGTTCAGAAGGACTGGTTCTGGACGAAACCGGCAGCATTATCGCCCGCTCTTCTGAAGAAACCAGAACTTTCAGCATTTCCAGCGAAGAAACCATCGAAAGCGACATTACCAGGCTGAAAACCATCGATGGTGAGCCTTATCTGATCACGGCAGTTTCCCTTAAAAAGTTTGACTTTTACCAGGCCCCCAATTGGACAATCGTCTTGCAGATTCCAGAAAAAGTCGCATTTCAGGCCGCGTTTGTCTTCAAGAACCGCATTATCAGAATTCTTTATCTGACTGCCCTGTTTTCAATAATTCTGGCGATTCTTCTTGCGCGCAGCTTTACCGCACCACTTTCAAACCTTGTCGAAGGGGCAAAAAAGATCAGCGCCGGCGATTTTTCCCACCGGATTATTCCTGGTTCAGACGATGAAATCGGCAACCTTACCGCAACCTTCGATGAAATGCGAATTAATTTGAAAAGCACCAAAGCCGATCTCGATTACCGGATATTGCAGCTTTCAACTCTCTACGAAGTTGGAAAAGCCATCAGTTCAGTGCTTGATTTTAAGAAATTGCAACACATAATTCTTGAGACCGCCGTTAAGGTTATCAAGGCAGATAAAGGGTCATTAATGCTGGTTGACGACAGCGAAAAGATTTTGACCATAGGTGTAGCAGTTGGACTTTCAGAAGATGTAACTCGCGATACCCGGCTTGAAATCGGAAAATCGGTTGCCGGGTGGGTAGTAGATACAAGAAAACCTCTTTTCGTAAAAAATGTTGAAACAGACCAGGCCATTCTGGCAATCAAGAAAAAGAATCTGCGCAGCGGCACTCTGATGTGTGTGCCACTGCTGGCAAAGGATAAACTTCTGGGAGTCCTGAATGTTTCACGCCCTGAGCCAGATTCTTTCTCTGATAAAGATTTCGAACTGTTCATCAGCCTTGCCAACCAGGCCGCCATTGCCATCGAAAATGCGAGATTGTATCGTTATGCAGTTACCGACGAAATGACCGGACTATACAATCATCGCTATTTTCAGCAGCGCCTCGACGAAGAACTACTCAGGGCCGATCGCTACAACAATCACATTTCTCTGTTGATTCTCGATGTTGACCATTTCAAAAAATTCAATGACACCTACGGACACCCTGAAGGTGACCGAGTTCTCAAAACCGTGGCCCGTCTTATCGAAAAAAGTGTGCGTGAAATTGACATTTCGGCCCGTTACGGTGGTGAAGAATTTGTTGTAATTTGTCCCGAGAAAAATGGCGAAGGGTCACTGGTTCCGGCAGAACGCATCCGGCAGGCAATCGAAAGTTACGATTTCAGAATCGGTGAAAAACCGGTGCAAATTACTGTTTCAATGGGGTTAGCCTGCTACCCTGACCAGGCAAGATCAAAAACCGAACTCATTCAACGGGCTGATTACGCCCTGTATTTTTCCAAGGCCAACGGAAGAAACCGGTCCACACTGTATAACCCGATTATGAACCGCTGAGACGACTTAAAAAAAATTCGGCCATCTGCCAGTCTTCTCGGGTATCGATATCGATTGAATCATGTTCAGACATTAGAAACATTCCGTGGTTTTTCAGATCATACAAATTTTTGTTTGAAATCAACCAATCTCCTTTTACCAGATAAATTGCCCCGTTTTCGATATAGCTGGCCGGCAGCTGCTGGCCAGGCAGCATAAATTTATCCGGAAAAATCGGCGTAACCCGGTCATCTTCATCCGTTTTTCGAAAGGTCCATTCAGGGTACTGCTTAACCTGACGCATCGACGAAAGACTGTTAAAGTTTCTTTCTTCAAATGTTTCGAGTGCGGCTTTAATATGCTCTGGTCTGAGCAATGGTGAAGTCGGCTGGAAAAGTCCAACAATCATTTGTTTGATTTCTTCATCAGCCGACACAAGGCTCTCAACGGCATGAATCAGCACATCAACCGAAGAAGCAGAGTCTGATGCAAGTATTGCCGGCCTGATAAACGGAATCTCGGCGCCGGCTTTTTCAGCTTCTGCCGCAATCTCATTGTCATCAGTAGAAACAATGACCCGGTCAAAACAACCTGCATCAAGCAAACACTTAACGCAACGAAAAATCAGAGATTGCCCAAGCAATGGCATTATATTCTTGCCGGGCAGCCTTTTTGAACCGCCCCGCGCCGTAATTACCGCGAGTTTCATCAGTATTTCAACAGACAGAAAACCTTACGGCCAGCAAATTTTTTAACTCCCTGAAGAAATTCGAGCTCAATCGCAAAAGCAATTTCATGCACCCGAGCTCCGATTTCTTCGAGAAGCTCTACTGCAGCCTGAGCGGTACCTCCGGTAGCGATAAGATCATCTACGAGAATAACTTTTTCGCCTTTCGCCACTGCATCTTCATGAATTTCGACCGCATCTTTTCCATATTCCAGACTATACTCACGCCTGATCTTTTTATACGGCAATTTGCCTGCCTTGCGAATCGGTACAAATCCCACTCCAAGTTCAAGAGCAAGCGCCGCCCCGATAATAAACCCGCGCGATTCGATGCCGCATACATGTTTGATACCGGCACTGCGATAACGATCGGCAAATGATTGAATCATCACTTTAAATGCTTCGGGGTTTCCAAGTAATGGAGTAATGTCTTTAAAAATTATTCCCGGCTTGGGAAAATCAGGAACGTCTCTGATAAATTTCTGCAGATCCATAGTTTCTCCTAATTCACTTTTTTCTGTTCGCCGCCAAGTCTATGCTGCAACTTCTGATAGGTCAGGTAGTAACCTTCAAGAGCCTTGGGCTGGAATTCACCGGATTCATAGTGCTTGATCGTCATTTTACCCATTTTTGTAAAAAGTTCATCGCGCTTTTTGCTGAATTTTTCGGTCTGCGATTCAGCTTTAACCTGCTCGGTTGATCTGGCAAACAGACCTTTGAGCTGTTCAAAAAAACCAACCGGTTTTTTGGCGGCTTCCTGTTCTTTCTGTTCGGTATATTTCTGTATGTAAAAGTTCATGCGCAGCACTTCATGGCCGATGGTAAGCAGTTCAGGAATTTCAAGCTGCGCGGCCTGATAATAGTCGAATGCCACTTTGCCAATTTCCTTGTAAAGTTCTTCAAGCTCTTTTTTAAGATCGGTTACGTTGAAGCTGATTGCCGCTTTATTTGAAAGGCCAACGGCTTCATCTTTTCCTTTTCGGAAAAATTTGGTAACTGCAGTAGCGATGTCGTTGCTTTCAGGGCTGGAACCCTGGGCTGCAGAAACATTTTCGGCCACTTTTTCACCTTCGCCCGGCTGGTCAAGAAGAGATATTTCAGGGGGATTAATGCCAAATTTTTCTTCGTGCAACTTAATTGCCCGATTTGCCGCTTCCTTGAATGCTCCTTCTCCGTTAGCGGCGAGGCCCTTCAAAAAGCTGTATGAAGAGAGATCATGGTAATTTGCCAGAGCTATAATAGCTTTAATTCTTGTTTCACCATGCTCTGCAACCCTGGCGGTTTCAATCAACAAACGAATGGCTTCGCCGGCCTGAATATGGGAAAGAGCATAAATGGCGCTGCCTTTCATCCATTCTTCCGCCGATTCAAGCATTTTTTTCAATTCTGCGAAAACCTTTTCTTCACCGAAAGATTGTAAAGCTTTGGCGGCACCGGCTCTTATACGGTTATCAGGGTCATTCAAGGCTGAAAAGAGGCTGGGGATTGCAGCCTCAACCTTGAGGTATTCAAGAGCTTCAATTGTATTGGCTCTAACCCGGTTATCAGGATCATCAAGAAATGAACTGAGAATTTCCGCCTGTTCTTTTTTTAAGAAGAGTTGCAGGGCGCTTATCAGACCGGCGCGAACGAAAGCGTGTTGCTCAACTTTCAGCATTTCGATCATTTTCTCGGTATACTCGGCTTTTTTTTCATTTTTAATCTGCATAACTGCCTGCAGACGGTCTTCAAAGTCTTCTGCCTGCAGCATTTCATCAATAGGCGGGTGACCTTCGTTTCCCATGCTGATTTTCAAAAGCTTTTCAGCTTTTCTGATTTTATCGATGGCTTTGCGGGCAAAGAATCTTACTGATACGTTTTTGTCGCCGGTAACCTTCACCAGTTCCTCAAGAACCTCTTCGCGGGTCTCACGGTCGGCAAAGTCGAGCTTAATCAGCGTCATCGTTGAAAGAGCCCGCAGATCGTCATCGGGGTTGCTCAGATCTTTCAAAAGACGTTTAACTTTTGCATCCATGTTAACCTTCTTCCAATTTCAAATACAATTTTAAATAAACTTCCGGCATAATAGCCTTATTCTTTGCCCCCGGAATGAGGATGTGCAGTTTTCATGCTGATGAATTCAGGAGACACATTATTTGATCAATATTTGCGGGCATTTTTTTCCTCCTCAGGGTACGCTTGATATGACTTGCCTGAAAACGTGTACGAAGATCAGAGCGAATTTCTGCGGGAGACAAAGCCTTTTTCATGTCAATCTTTCCTTTTTTCATCCGCATCGTGCGAAGAAAAGTGAGGAGGCGGACCATGAATACAACACACATGTGGTTGGTTGCGCCCTCCAGCGTTCGAGCCGGATAATCGCCCATTCCAGGGTAGTGCTTGACGTCCTTAAACAGACACTCGATTGACCAGCGTTTCAAATACAGGCCAATAATTTCTTTCATAGACAGAGTGAGAGCGTTGTTTGCCAGGTGATAAATCCTCTGGTGACCAGGTTTGTGGGAGAAAACGACTCGAATTCGCCCGAACCCAGAGATAAAGGAATCTCGCTTCACCGCAGGGAAGGTTTTCCCTTCAATCCTCACCGCTTCGTGGCTATGACTGATGACTTTGGCGGCGTATGCCCCAACCTGGCGAAGAGGTCGGTGGGTTTTCACCTTCCGATTGGCTTTCAGGTTGGTAACGAAGATGAAATCCCTTTCTTCGCAGGCATTAAGGACTTTGGTGGCACCCCAAAAACTGTCAAAAAGCACAAATGTCTCCCAACCCACGAGAGCTTGAAATTGGCAGATAATCTCCTCGGCAATTTGAATCTGAGTCCTTCGAGTTTTTTTCAAAAATTTGGGTGTCGATAACCCAGTGATAATACGGTTTGGCTATTCTTTCCAACATCTCAGGGGTATTTCCTTTAAAATTTGCACATCCTCAGCAAGAATCTAAACATACCAGAATTTTTTAAATTTTGCGCTAAAAATCATTTTTGCCTTAACTTGACTTGCCTGCTATAATCTTGAAAAACTAATCATCAGGAATCAGATATAAGCCCGCATGATACAATTGCAAAACGTCACGAGAATTTTTCCCAACGGGGTTCGTGCTCTAGACAACGTTAGCCTGACCATTGACCCAGGCGATTTTGTTTTTCTCGTCGGCCCTTCAGGAGCTGGAAAAAGTACTTTCCTGCGCATGCTTTTTCGCGAGGATTTGCCAACCGAAGGAAAAGTTTTTGTGGATGGAAAAGAAATTTCTTCAATGCCCGAAAGCCGGGTGCCCTATCTGCGCCGCAATCTTGGCATAGTTCTTCAGGACTTTCAACTGCTCAAAACCAGAACCGTAGCAGAAAATGTGGCTTTCGGTCTCAGAGTGATCGGTGCTTCAAGCTCAATAATCAGCAGCCGGGTACAGGAAGCCCTTGAACAGGTCGGACTTTCACACAAGCGAAGAATGTTTCCGACTGAACTTTCAGGGGGGGAACAGCAGCGTGTCTGTATTGCCAGGGCAATTGTCAACAACCCGCTTATTCTTATAACCGATGAACCAACCGGAAACCTCGACCCGATAATATCGCAGGAAATCATGCAGTTGTTT
This sequence comes from Candidatus Methylomirabilis sp., assembly GCA_020722725.1. GTDB lineage: Bacteria > Muiribacteriota > Ozemobacteria > Ozemobacterales > Ozemobacteraceae > DYKG01. The sequence continues at coordinate 200,516 of DYKG01000001.1, read as the reverse complement.
CTTGAGATTAATTCACGAGGCACAACCGTTATAATGGCTACACACAACCATAACCTGGTCAACAAGCTGCGCAAGAGAGTCGTTGCCCTGGTTGACGGCCGCATAATCAAGGATGAAGCAGGCGGCACCTATGCTTATGAATAAGGTCAGCATCGGAGAATTCAAGCATGTCAATGGCTAACCTGTCTTTCTTTTTCAGCGAAGCCGCAGTTAACCTTCGCCGTTCAGGAATCACCGCTATGGTGACCCTTTTCACCATAGCGATTTCTCTGGTTCTCATGGGTGCTTTTCTTCTTGCCACAATGAATCTCGAGTCTTTCCTTCAGCAGATGCAGGCTGAAGCTTTAGTTACCGCATACCTGAAGCCACAGGTCGGTCTTTCTGATGCAAAAGCGCTTCGACTAAGGCTAACCAGTCTTGAAGAAATTGAAAACATTGAGTTGATTACCCCTGAGCAGGCAGCGGCCGAGCTTTTCAGCAGTTCAGACGATCAGCAACTGCTTCAGATCGGCATCACACCAGACTCAAACCCGCTTCCTGCAACGCTTAGAATCAAAGTTAAACCAGGAATGCGTCTTACGCCACTTCTTGAAAGGCTGAAGACCGAAGATGAAATAGACAACATCAGCTACGGCGAAGACCTTTTTCGACAATTTCAGGGCATTTCAGACCTGTTGTGGACAGCCAGTCTGGTGATCGTGATTTTTCTGGGACTTGCCTCACTGTTCATTGTTTACAATACCGTTCGACTTACTTTTTTCATGCGCCGCGAAGAGATCGTTATCATGAAACTGGTTGGGGCAACCAACTGGTTCGTTCGCGGCCCTTTCATTGTCGAAGGGCTTATTCAGGGCATAACCGGAGCACTTATCTCGATTCTGTTTCTTTTTGCATCGTACCGTTTCATTCTTGCCAAACTTGCACTTTTTACGCCATTTTTTGTCACCGATATAGGTCTTGACCAGTTTTTCAAACTGGCGGTCAAACTGTTCATGATGGGAACCATCCTCGGCATTTCAGGCAGCCTGCTTTCTCTTCGTGATATCAGCCGATACAGCAAGTCCGTTCCTGAAGGGGTTTGATAATGCATGGTTCTTTGAAAGCCGCCGCATTGCTGCCCACTTTTTTTCTGATTCTGTTTCTGACCCCGGGAATTCTTATCGGCGCAAGAACATTACCTACGGCAACTGATGATCTCCAGGGCGAGCTCGACTCGATCAATCTGCAGATCGAGTTTCTCAAACTCAAGGTAAAGCAGAACAGTGGGCAAATTGGCAGTCTCGAAAAAAAAATCAGCGGTAAAAAAAAAGAAATTTCTGAGCTGGAACAGCAGATAATCAGCCTTAACGAAAAACAGATCCGCCATACCGAACAGATTGATAAAATGCAGACCGATCTTAAAGTCGGGCAGGAACAGATGCTGCAGTTGCTGGCCAGATTTCGTGCCAGACTGGTTCAACTTCACAAAATCAAACAGGGAACATTGCTCGGCTCAATTTTCTCTGCCAAGAGCCTGAATACGTTTTTAAACCGTTTTCAAATGGTAAAATATCTGCTTGAAAACGATAAAGAGCTGCTGGCTTCGCTTAAAGAAAAAAACCGTCAGCTTATTCAGGTTTCGCAAGAGCTGAATAAGAAACACCAACAAATGCAGGGGCTCAACGAAGAACTTGAGGGCAAGAAAGCCCGGATAGATTCTGAGAAAGCCTCGATTCAAGCAATGCTCAAAACTCTGGTTCTTGAAAAAAAGCTGCTGATTCAGAAAGAGAAAAAGCTTTCAAGCACCCGCGACGAACTCGAAAATGAGATGGCTCGCATAGAAACAAGCAGAAAGAACGACGAAATATCATTTGAAAAAGAACTGGCGATCTCAAAACCCGTAAAGCCAACCGTAAAAACCACCCCTCTTTCCGATTCAGCGCCAGATGGCGCAAAAGTCATGAATTTTTCATGGCCCGCAGCGGTATCATCGATTCACAAAGCCACCCCCAGCGGAACTGACAAGAATCCCGCCCTTGCAATAAAATTCAGCGTCGACACCGAAATACTTGCAGCAGGTCGGGGCAAAGTTCTTTACAAAGGCCAGATAAGCGGGCTCGGCAATGTCATTATTCTCGGCCATGAGCGAGGATTTTCAACGGTTTATGCCAATATGGATGATATGTGGGTTGGCCTGGGGCAGGTCGTCGACCAGGGCGAAACAATCGGCCGCCTCTTCGCAGGCGGAGACGGCGTTCTGCATTTTGAAATCAGGTTTGGTGGCAGAAAACAGGCTCCCCAAACATATCTTCCCAAAATCAGCCAGATTGAAACAAACTGAAGTAGAACTCAACCAATTGGTGTGTTAGAATGAAAAAAAATTTATCTTATTTATGGTAGTAGAAGGAGCTTTCAATGAAAAGTAAGTTTTGGCGTTATGCATTACCGCTGACCGTATTAAGCGGGCTCCTGCTGTTAATATTCTCTTCATCGGCTTCAGCCACTTCCACCAATCTGACCTATTTTAAATCTCTCGACCTGATCAGAAAAGTACTCGAACTGGTCAAATCCGATTACGTCGAAGAAAACCTCGATGAACAAAAGCTTATTTACGGTGCCATCGAAGGCATGTTGAAAAAACTGGACGACCCCTACACCCGCTTCATGGAACCCAGGGTTTACCAGGAAATGCAGGTTGAAACTCATGGTGAATTCGGCGGTCTGGGCATTGTTATCAGCATTAAAGACCGAATGCTTACCGTTGTTTCGCCAATCGACGAAACACCCGCCGCCCGGGCAGGAGTTATGGCCGGTGACATGATCATCAAAATCGACGGCAAAGACGTTATTGACATTGCTTTGCATGATGCAGTAAAGCTTCTGCGCGGCCCGGTCGGCTCAAAAGTCAGCATTACCGTAATGCGTGAAGGGGAAAAAGAGAGCCGTGATTTTGAATTAGAGCGTGAAATCATCAAGCTTCCCAGCGTTAAATACTGGGTTATTTCACCTAACATCGGCTACATCAGACTGACCCAGTTCATCCAGACTTCTTCTGAAGACCTTGAAAAAGCCATGATCGACCTGGAAAAAAACGGCGCAAAATCAATCATTCTCGATCTGCGCAATAATCCTGGCGGTCTGCTTACTTCTGCCGTCGAAGTCGGTCGCAAATTCATTCCCAAGGGCGATATCGTTTCGATCAAAGGCCGCGATGGCGAAAAAAACACTTACAGCTCCTTCTTCAAATACCATCCGCTGCTGCCGTTGATCGTGCTGATCAATGAAGGCTCGGCATCAGCCTCTGAAATCGTTGCCGGTGCCATCAAAGACAACAAACGCGGCCTGCTGCTGGGCAAGAAATCCTTCGGCAAAGGCTCGGTTCAGACCGTAATTTCGCTGAACGATGGTTCGGCAATGGCTCTCACAACTGCTCTTTATTACACCCCTTCGGGAGTCAACATTCACAAAACCGGCATCATGCCTGACATTGAAGTAGAACTTCCCAGGTTCGAAAAGGAACAGCAGGAAGAATTGAAAAAAGCTGTCGAAAAAGATCAGGAATATCTGATGAAGCTCAGTAACAGCAGCGATACCGTTGAAATCAGCTCAGGCACCATAATCATTCACAAAGAAAACAATGCCTCTGAAACCTATAAACTCAGCGGTTTCGTCGAACCACCCGACAGCTTTACCCGCGGCAAACTGCAGGAATTCGTGATCAACCCCTACGATTCACAGTTGCAGCGAGCGGTTGATATACTTAAATCGGCAGATGTATTTCTGCCAATGATGAACGAAAACTGAAAAAACCGGAGAAAACAGGAATGGGCGGATTAATGCAATACAAACCCCGGTCTCGCGGGGTAACCCTGGTTGAAATTCTTATTGTCTCCACTATCATTGCAATCATGGCAGCCCTTTCCTTTCCCGTTTTCAAAATCGTTCAGCAGAGAGAAAAAGAGCGCCGCCTCAAGAAAATTCTGCATAACTTTCGGGCAGCTATTGGTGGCTACCAGGCGGGAAATAAAAATACCCAGCGGATTAAACATTTTCAGGAAGGCTATTCAAATTATGTTCGAATCAATGGTCTTCGCCAGATAGAGGATGCAAATTCAAATGCAGAGACTCAAAAACTGGCTAAAAAAACCTTCATTAAAGAAGCAATGAAAAATGGTCTGTTTTACCCCAGGACGATTTGGCATCTTACCCCCGTTCAGTTGCCTCATGAGGTTCATATTGCAACAGACTCCTCTGCCGGAGATTATGCCACGGATCCTGGGAAATACGTTACCATCAACGTCACATGCCCTTTTTTACGTGGCATTCCGGTTCACCCGTTTCAGGATTGGTATCCAGCAGCAACCTGGACATATCGATATATAGATGCGACCAATGCGACTGGAGTGATTCAGGTAAATTCATCCGGCGCAGGCCATGCTCTAGATGGGAGTTTTACGAATGATTGGGACTAATTCGTTTCGCCATGGGTTTTCATTGATGGAGATGCTGATAGTAGTTGCAATCATGGGGGTTATAGCACTGGCAGCTGTTCCTGTCGCTGAAATTTCTTACGTCAAATCTCTTGAAAACGATTTAGAAAACTCAATTGAATTGCTGCGAGATGCAATAAGCCAATATAAAGTCGATTGTATAACACAACTGGCAAGGAACAGATTTTCAATTCGCAATATACCCCAGCACAATCTTTTCCCTAGAAATCTTAAGGATTTGTTAACCCCTACTCCAGTGGTAATAACGGATCTTGAAGGCAATTATGTTACTACCTATACTCCAGATGCAAGCTATCTCAAGTCCATACCAAATGACCCTTTTGTCGGTGCTCCTGTGTGGGCAATGCACTGTGCCAGCAATGGCAAGGTTGCCACATTTCCCGAGCAAACGATTGAGTCCCTTAATGGAACCGGAGTTTATGACATCTCGGTGGCTGTTTCGCCCAATTATGATAGAAAGGGCTTTTATAAATCCCTTGGTGGCACAAATTACATAGACTGGTAGGTGTTAAAATGCGAAGAGGTTTTACGATTATCGAACTGCTGATTGTAATTGCAATTATAGGCATCCTGGTCGGGGTTGCAGTGCCTTATTACAACGATTATATCTACGACTCTCGGCTAACAGTTTTAAAACAAAATCTCACCACCTGGAGAAATACCATCAATCAGTTTCGTGGTGATCGGGGTCGAGGGCCGTTTAGAGTTAAGGTAAACGATGGAGGTTCAGGACATCAACCATTGAGTGCAGACCTCACTTCAGGTTCTGAATTAGTTGCAGGCGCTTATTTACCCGACAGGGTCAGACAATCCAATGTCCGATATTTACAGTCTTTGCCATATTTAATAGATCCACAGACTGGTGAAAATATTTTACAAACCGGAACGTTTGCATATTCCGCCAGCTGGACAGTGGCATTCTTCGACGACAGTCCGTCCAACGACGAATTTGACATTAATAGTGAGTTTGCTTTCTTTGATGCAAATAACGACGCAAAATACACCCTCGCCAGTGAACCGGCTCTTTTTCCGGGACTGGCAAAGCCTGACGGAACAGCAGGCGCAAAGCCCTTAGACTATATCGGGTTTACAATTACCAAAGACGGCACTGAATATTAGTTATGTTTTTCTGCTTAAATTCCCGATGAGTTTTGCCGATAGCGTTCAGGAAGGACTTATCTAAACATGGCTGCAGACTTTCTAAAAAGAAAAAGAATAGGCGAGATTCTGGTAGAAATGCGGGCAATCAGCACCGCACAGCTTGAGCTCGCGCTGAAACGCCAACCATCGGCGCGCAAGATGATTGGCGAAATTCTTATCGAAGATGGGGCGCTGAATGAAGAAACCCTCTTTCGCGGTCTGTCAATTCAGCACGGCATTGAATATGTCAATCTGGAAAGTACCGAACTCAATCGTGATCTGATTCGCCAGATTCCCGAAAGTCTGATCAAAACCTACAAGTTCATTCCTCTGCGCAAAGAGCCGAAATCTCTAACCATTGCCGTTTTTGACCCAACCAACACCAAGATGTTCGACAGCATAAAGATGGCAACCGGTTTCATGTTCATCAAGTGGGTTCTGGCCACCAAAACCCAGATCATGCACGTCATCAACGACGTTCTATACCGCCCGCAGAATGTTCTCGAAAACGTTGCCATCGATGACCTGCTTAACGATGTAAAACTTGAATTTACCAAAGACGACAACATGTTCCAGGATTCCTTCCAGGGAGTCCACCAGACAGATTTCAACCTTGAAGAACTCAAGCGCGAATCTGACCAGACTTCGATTGTTACCCTGGTTCACAAGGTAATTCTCGATGCGGTCAAAATGCGGGCTTCAGATATTCATATCGAAGCATTTGAAAAAATCATTCAGGTCAGATACAGAATTGACGGTATTCTCTACGACATCATGCCGATCGAGCGCGCCGCCCACCAGGCGATTATTTCGCGTATCAAAATCATGGCAAACCTCGACATTACTGAACGCTTCATGCCGCAGGACGGCAGTTTCAAACTGCGCATCAAAAACCAGCAGATCGAGTTCCGCATTGCCATTCTTCCATCTATTTATGGGCAGAACTGCACAATTCGCGTACTTGATTCTGGCCGCGTCAACCTTGATTTGAGCCTGCTGGGTTTTGAAGAAGACGATATGCGGCTGTTCGAATACAATATCGGCCGCCCATGGGGTCTGTGTCTGCTCGCCGGCCCTACCGGTTCAGGCAAAACCACGACACTGTATTCGGCCCTTTCGCTGGTTAACAGCCGTCAGAAAAAAGTTATCACCGTAGAAGACCCGGTCGAATTCAAAATTCCCGGCGTTCACCAGATGCAGGTTCATGAAAACAAAAATGACCCGGCCAGGTCGCTGACTTTTGCCCGCGGTCTGCGCTCAATTCTGCGTCTCGACCCTGACATCATTCTAGTCGGCGAAATCCGCGATTACGAAACCGCTGAAATCACGGTAAAAGCGGCTCTTACCGGTCACATGGTTTTCTCGACCATTCACGCCAATTCGGCAATCGAGACGATCAGCCGCCTTGAAAACCTGGGCATCGACCCATATCTTTACGCATCAGCACTCTGTATGCTGGTCGGTCAGCGCCTGGTAAGAAAAATCTGCCCGCACTGCAAAACTGAGATCGAAGCCACACCTTATGTAGCCGCTTCGCTTGGCCTCGAAATCGAGGATTTGAGCGAACATAAGCTTTATCGTGGTATGGGCTGCAAACATTGCAATAACAGCGGGTTCAGAGACAGAACCGGCTTGTATGAAGTAATCGAAGTCGGCCATGAGCTGAAAGAACTCATTGGTCAACGCCGACCGGTTACCGAACTTATTTCCTACCTGCGTCAGAAAAAGGTAAAAACCCTTTCTGATTGCTGCCGGGCGAAAGTTCTGAGCGGTGAGGTTCCGGTTGAAGAATACATCATGATCAACATGGGAAGTAATTGATGGCTAAAACTCGTAACAGGTTAAATACGGTTCTTGAACTGGGAACCTATGAAATGCGGTTGCTGATGCTGGAAAGTGCCGGCAGCGGCGAGATCCGGCTGAAGAAATGCCTTTCTACTCAAACCCCGAAAGACTTTGTCGCTTCAACCTATATCGAGTTTCCCATCATTGAACAGGAACCTGTAACAAAAGCCATAGCCTCATTGATCAAAGAGGCAAAAATGCCCTATGAAAACTGCATGGTGATGATGCCCGACCATTCGACCCTGATCGACCTTATGGTTACACCTCCCAGATATTCCAAAAAGGAAATGGATGATGTAATCAAAGAAGAATTTGAACCGATCATGCCAATGCCGATCGACAGCTGGCATATCACTCATCAGACAATCGGTGCATGGGAAGACGATGAAATCGTTCTGGCACTGGCCACGGTCAAAAACAATCTGCTCGAAGCAGGCGGCCTGGTGCAAAAGGCCGGATTAAACCCCAATCTGATGGATATTAATTTTCTCAATGCCGCCAATCTCGCAGAAGAATACCTCAACAGTTCAGACAGTAAAGGTAAGAATATCTGCATGATACACCTTGGCCATGAATCGACATCGATCGGGGTATTTCATGATGGTCAGCTCAGAGCACTGCAGAACCGCCCGATTGGAGCCTACGACTTTACCAAACAGATCAGCAAGCATTTTCATGTTCCCGAAAATGAAGCTGACCAGTTCAAACGCAATGAAATATTTTTCCTGCCCGAAGCATCTCCTGAACAGGATGGGCTTTACAACTTCACTGTAATTAAAAACACCTTTGCCTCCCTGAGCCGGGAGATATTTGGAACACTCGAAAGTTACCTCACCAAATTTCGTGAGTTCAGTATCCATGAAATTCTTATTTCCGGTGGCGGAGCCAACTTTGAAAACATTGCCGTTGCTCTTTCGGCAAACTTGAATACCAGAGTGAAATGTATTTCAGAGATTTACGAGCTCTACGTGAACGGCAGTGCGGTAGCAGCATCTGAGAAAAACTCTCTTGCCGCTGCCTGCGGATGCTTTCTGAGGGAATAAAGATGAAATTTAAATTCGATCTGCTTCCAGGTGAATACAAGAGCCTGCCACGGGATAACCTGGGGATTGCTCTGGCTGTATTAACAATTATTGCAAGCATTTCAGCGGTTGGAACAATGTATATTAAAAACAACTCTTCCCTTAAGGCGGTAAAGGCTCAGGTTGATCAACAGGATAACCAGTTGCGCGGTCTGATTGACAAGACCAGTAGACTACAGCCCCCGATGAATGAAATAAACTCTTTAAAAAACAGTATAAATTTCATTAACCAGAATCTCGACACCCCGGGCACCAGCTGGGTTGACTTTCTGGCAACTCTTGAATCCTCTGTTCCTGAAAGGGTAGTTATCAACGACATCTCGCCAAAATCGTTTGCTAACCTCAGCGGCAATTTTACCATTGTCGGCGAAGCTTCAACGATCTTTGACGCGCTTGAATTCGCCAAGCGCCTTAACCAGAGCGGCAAATTCAAAGCCTTTCTCAAGAACAATACCAACGTTTCACAAAACGATGGTTCAGTGCAGAAGTTTACCCTTGATTTCACTTATAAACCTAATTAGAAGAAGGAGCTGACGTGAAGACAAGACTTCGCTCCATAATTGAACGAGTTGTCACTTATGGCCTGATTGCGGCTGCAATCGGGGCTCTGATTTACTTCCTCAGCTCGGTAAATACCAGGCAGGAACAGGAAATCGCGTTAAAAAATACTGAGCTTGCCGATATCAAGCTGAAAGTTGCCAACGCCCAAACGGAATTTGCCAAGCGCCAGCAGCAGATTGAAAAAATCTCCGCTGAATTGCGTGACAAGCAACGGGAAGTCAAAGAAAAATTTGAAAAACTGCTTGAAAGTTCAGCCAATTACACTGTCTTCATCGAACAAGTTCAGCGAAAAGCACGCTCTCTCGATATTCATATCCAGGACTCACAGTATCAACCACCTGCTCCGGCAGCCGGTGCTGGCTCTGCCTATCTTGAATTCAAATTCGATTTGCGTATCCGCGGTACTTACAACAAAGTTAAACAATTCCTGTGGGAAATGGAAAATTCACTGGGAAGACTGGTAAAAATAGCCCAGATAGAAGTAATTCCCCCACTCAGCGATGAAGCGGGCAACATGTCGTTGAAACTGACGCTCGCCACATTCTTCAAGTCCTGATCAAGGCAAGGAATAACGGATGACCAAGCAGGAATTTCTCGAATATTACAAAAACAACAAAACAGTAGTGATTGGGGTTCCCATAATTGTTTTCATCCTGCTGCTCGACCTGCTCGTGCTTAAGCCGGCCAGGTTGAAAAAACAGGAAGAAAGAAACGCCGCCAATCGCGGAGTTGCCGCCCAGCCAGCCGCCGCCACCTCTGCAGCACCGGTTTCTGCATCATCTTCTGGTGCGCCCAAGTCGCCGATACAGATGCCTGAACCTTTGCGACCACCTTCCTATCCGGCACTCAGTGAAAAGGTCGAAACCCGCTTTCAGCTCACCAAAGTATTTCCCTATTCCCCCAACGAACGCAACATTTTTACCCGGGGTGAAAAGAAAATCGAAATCATTCCACAAATTATGGATGATGAAGAACAAACGATTGATAACTACGAGAGACCCGATATCAGCTATCATGGATTTTTCAGCATTGGCAGTGACCGCATTGCCATTCTTAAATCGTCTGACGAGCTGATGCTGACGCGCATCGGCAATATGCTCAAAAGCAGTCCGTTCAGGCTTGGTTCAGTATTTCCCGACCGCGTGGTAATAATCGATACCAGCGAAACCAGCCGTGAATTTGAGGTGGCACTTTCAGAAAAGCCTTCAGAAGGTGGTAATAAACCATGATCGATTACCCCACCCTGAAAAGATTGTTCCAGGATCGAGATAAAAGCGTCAGGCTTTTCTGCCTGAAATGCATTAACCGAGATAAGATCGACGATGTCGAAGAATTTATTCTCGAAGGCTTAAAGGATGGCCGCCCTGAGGTTGTCGTCGCTGCGCTTAAAGCTTCAAGAAAAAGCAACAGCGAAGAAATTCTTTCCATGATTCTCACTTATCTTGATTCTGCCAATGCAACCCTTAAAAGCGAAGCACTCTGCAGCCTGATCGGCCGACCCGGCCGCCATATAAAAAAAGCTGTGTGTGATTTTCTTAAAAAGGAAGAAGATCCGGCCCTGGTTGCCACTGGAATAAGGGTTATCGGCTCTTTCAAGAGTGATGAGTTCATGCCGCTTTTAAAAGCATTTTTGAATTTTGCCGACGAACGGGTCAGAGCCAACGCCGTTGAGGCAATTGGCGACATCAATCACCCCGAAGTCGTCGAAGTTTTGAAAGTTCTGGTATCAGACCGCAACAACCGGGTGAGAGCCAATTCGATAAAGGCTCTCTGGCAACGGGGCATTCGATTTGGTCTGAACACTCTGCCCGAAGAGTTACGGTCGCCCAATTCCAGAAAAAGAGCTTCTGTAGCCTACATTCTTGGTGAAATAGAAGAAGAACGCTCGCTTGATCTGCTGGTCGGGCTCTTGAGCGACATTTCTCCAACCGTAAGGAACCGTGCGGTTCTAAGCATTGGCAAGATCGGCTCTTCGCGCATCATGTCTCAGCTTATCGATGCATACACCAAAGAAGATGAAACCTCGATTCGTGATGTAATAGTTTCTAAAGCTCTAGAAATAAACCCTGACCTGGCTCTTGCCCGACTGACCGAAAAATTCGTCAGGGAGGAAAACAGTAGAATGAGAGCCAATTTAATTAAAAGCCTTGGTATGGCCGGAAATTCCAAATCAGTTATTTTGCTTACCAAAGCCCTGAAAGACCCTGACAGCAGGGTAAGGGCCAATGCCGTTGAAGCAATCGGGCAGCTCAACGACCCACAATTTTCTGATCTGCTTTTCCCATTGCTGCATGATTCCCACAATCGCGTCAGAAGTAATGCGGCCGCCGCCCTTTGGAAACTTGGCGGCATGGGCGCAGTTCTTACTTTGAAGCAGATGTTGCGGTCATCTCACAAGCAGATGCGGGCATCGGCTGCGTGGGCTCTGGGTGAAATCGGCGCATTGCAGTTCGGTGACTCGTTGCAATACCTGACTAACGATTCTGACCCGGATGTTAGAAAGTGTGCACTAAAAGCACTGGCAAAACTTTCAAAAATAACTTAGACTGTTAAGCGGTCATACCCATAGGAGAGAAGGACCTGATGAACCGCTTTAAAAAAGTTATCTGCTGCGTTTTCGTTTTTTTAGCTGTAATGGCCTGCGGTGCCGGTCTTCAAGCACAATCACAGGCTGCCCGCAAACTTAACATCGATGGTCTGAATGCCATCAACAGCGGGCGCTATCAGGAAGCCATTCAGTTTCTCAAAGAAGCCATGCAGCTCGAACCGGGCTGGGCCGAACCGCATTTCAATGCAGCCAGGCTGCTTCGTCTGCGCAATAAGCGTGACGACATGGTTCGCCAGCTGAAAAAAGCCCACGAACTTGAGCCAGGCAACACCACCTATGCCGAAGAATATGCGCGAGTTCTCAAAGAAGATCTTGCCGTGCTGGTTAAAGCCGGCAAAAAACAGGAAGCGGCAAATTTAAGAAACGATATTATCAGGGTAAACCCGGCTGAAGTAGAAATAGGGCTTGAAATTTTCAACTCACTGGCCGCTGAAAACAAAGTTGACCAGGCCATCGACCTGGCAGAAAACATCATTGAAAAGAACCCGAAACTCAGGGTGAAATACGATTCTGAAGCCATGGGGCAGCTTTATTACCGCATGGCAGAAATCGAGCTTGAGCGCAACAACCTGGTTAATGCAAAAAGTCACGCCGACAATGCTTCCAAATATACATTTGCCACCAAGGAAGTCACCCGCGATCTGATCAGCAAAATCAGAGAGAAGCAAAGCGCTGCAATTGGGCTGCTGATGCAGCAGGCCAAAGACCTGAAAGCGGCAGGAAAAACAGAAGAGGCGATTGCCACGCTTAATCGTGCCAAAGAAATCGACCCTTACAGTGAGGTTGTCGAAGAGGAACTGACGCACATCGTCGATACCCGCGAAGCGAAAACAGCGTTCATTGAAGCCCAGGAAATGGTTAAGAATGAAAGTTGGCTTGAGGCACGCGATATGCTCGAATATGTGGTTTCGGCCGACCCCGAAAACCAGAAAGCAAAAGAACTGCTGCAACAGGCGACAGCCAAAGAAGAAGAGCTGATGAAGAAACTGGGTCGGGCAACCAAATTGCCACGCACTACTTCAGAGCGGGCTTCTATGGTCGAGGGATTCCTGAGAAAAGGCAAAGATTTCGCCGCTGCTGGCAATAACCAGGATGCGGAAGTCAGTTTCAGCCGTGGCATGATGATGATCGAACTCGACAATGGCCTGAAAAGATATAAGGCCGCTTTTGCTGAAGAACTGGGTAAAATCAAGAAAATCCATAACGAAAAAGAGCTCTGGGAAAAGGGTCTCGAAGCTCGCAATGCCTACGAATATGAAGAATGCCTGAAATTTCTAACTCAGCTGCCGAAAAGCTACAATATTCAGCTGCCCAGCTATCTCGCCGAAGCATACTGGAAAACGGGCAACAATGAAGAAGCAATATCGAATGCCAGATATCAGCTTACTCTGCAGAAAGAAAACAATCGTGCCAAATTCATTATCGGGTCGATTCTGCTCGAACAGGGTGAAAAGCAGCAGGCATTCAATTACTTCACTGAAATCTATGATTCAGACCCTGATTATCCTGAAATTAAAGATAAACTGCTCGCATCAAGCACATCAAAATGGCTGCGCTATCTTCCTGTCCTCATTCTATTGCTGCTGGCCTGGATTGCATGGGCCCTTTACAAGTATCTGCCCGAATACAACAAAAACTCTTCGATTCGCAAGGCACAGAGCTTCCTGAAAAAGGATATGACTGAGGAATGTATCGAAGAACTGATGAAAATCAGAAGATTGCCGATTCTGACGCCTTTCGATGGTGCGATGATTTCGCGAATTCTGGCTCAGGCCTACCTTAAAAAAGGCATTTACGACAAGGCGATCGGTGAATGCAAACATCTGCTGTCGATCAGTCAGCAGGATGAAGATGCCCACACCTGGCTTGGTTATGCCTATCTCGGCAGGCGCATGGTCTCACCCGAAAGCCTTCCCGAACTTTTGCGACTGTATAACAAAGATTCACGCAACATTGCACTGGTTTCTCTTCTCGGTTCTCACTACACTCAGCAGAAAGTGCTGACCGATGAAGGTGTGAAAGTTCTCGAACAATGGCTCAACCTTGACCCCAATAACCCTGAAGTGCTTAAACCACTGGGCAAATTCTATCTGAAGAAAGCCCGCAGCGATGAAAAAGCGGTCAAAGTTTTCCAGAAAATGATGGAATTTGGTTCGCCAGAACCTGAATTCATGCTGGGGGTTGCCAAAATTCATCTCAAACTCCGTCAGTTCGACGATGCTCTGCGGCTTTGTGAACAGGTTATCAACCAGGAGGTCAACAACGAACTGGTTCATTCGGTTCTGCTCGAAGCCTATAATAAGCAGAATCGGCTTGATGACCTGCTTGAAATCTATCGAAACTTTCTTCAGAATAGCCCCTATAATGTCGCATTTCAAAATGGCTTTAAAGAGGCACAGAAGTTTGCATCCCAACCGGGCAGGGCTCAAAAGGCCCAACAAAATCCAGCTGAACCATCGTCTCAGGTTTTATGTCCCCGTTGCCAGAAACCGAACAATCCCGAAGAATATTATTGCCAGCATTGCGGTCAGAGTATGAGCTGAAAGGGAATGAATCTCTGTCAAGTTTTAAAAAACACATTTTAAATGCTGCAATCATTTTTCTTATCCTGGCTTCAGCTGTCGTTAACGCAGCCACTAATCAGGATTATTTGACTCTTCGCAAATTTCTGTCAGCCAGAATGTATGGCGAAGCCTATATGGAAATTCTTCGCGCCGAACTGTCCCGCGATGAATTTGACCCGAAACTCGACAAGCTCAAAGCTGATCTGCTTGACCGAACTGAAGAAAGATTGAAGAAACAGGCGCGAATCAATCCTGATGATCCGGCTATTTTTACTATTCTTGCCGACATCAACTTTCACAAAGGGAAACTCGACGAAGCATCCAGGTTTGCTTCAACCGCGATAGAGAACCGTTCAGGACCTATTGCAAATTATGTTTTTGCCAAAATTCTTTTCAAGAAAGCAAATTACAATCAAGCCTTTGAACAGATGGGCAATGTTCTTGAAGCAATGCCAGACTCTCCCGTGGTTTTTGCCGATTTTCAGTTCCTCTATTCCTGCAATAATTATGGGCTGGCAACCGCAAAAAAAATTGTCAAAAACACCAACTTTATCAAAAGAGCAAACCCGATTGCCGGCGACGCAAACATTGTTGAAGTTCCCGAAAGTCCTTTTGAAAATGATCCCACCAAGCCTCCCGAGACAGTTAATCTTCCGTCCGATACGGTTGAAGTTGCTGACCTGCCTGATGACATAACCAATGCCAGGGTAAACCCCAATGAAAATCAGCCAACCAGTGACGATCCACTACCCGACGAAATGCCGAATCCTGATGAAATACCCGATTTACCTGATCTGCCCGATAATCCTGATGGCGATGGCTCAATTGACCGGCCGGTGCCGATAGACGAACCAGACAAACCGGAAGAACCGGTTAAACCCCAGGCTGATCTGGAAGCAGAATCGATCAGGAAGGCAGAATTCTGGATCAAACAGGCCAACAGCAAATTTGAAGGGAAAAGTTACGAAGATGCCAAACTGAACCTGGAAAAGGCTATCGAGCTTTATCCTGGGGTAACCGGCAAAGATGAATTGAAACAAAAACTTGATGCAAAATTCGACCTTTTCAAGAGATATAAAGAAGCACGCAATCTTTTTGAGCGGGAAAAATACGAAGAAGCACTGCCGACGCTCCAGGAAGCCTATGAACAGGAACCGGAACGATTTAAAGAAGCACCTTTCTATATAGGCAAAATTTACCTGCTAAAACCTGAACCAGAGAGAGAAACGGCACTCAAACACCTCGAAATTGTGCTGCGGGACAAAAACCTCGACCCGCTGTTCCGCCGCGACATAGAATGGACAAAGCTTGAAATCCTTTTCGAACTCGAGCGCTATGACGAGGCAAATGAAATTTTTAAACAATTTGAAGCAAACGAGCTTGATTTTGCCAGAAATCAGTCCGATTTCGACCAGTTGAAATACGGGATCTGGTATAATCTCAACAAATTGTGGGTTCACATCGGTCTTGGAATAGCTGCAGTTCTGTTTTTTACAGTCTTTCTGCTGCGACTGCTGCCCGCCATTACTCTGGCTTTCATGAAAGCAGAAAATGTTGCCAAACGATCGTTTGAAAAAGCCAATTATCAAAAAGCTACAGCCATGGCAGAAAAGGCTTTGGCCAAAAAACAGCCGGTTCAAGTCGAACGTGAAATGCTGGAAATTCTTGTTAAATCACATTTTGAAATGCGAAATTTCGTAAAATGCCAGGATTTCGCCAGAGAAATTCTTGAAAAATTTCCCGGCAATAATATTGCCTGGGACTACCTGGCTAAAGCTTCAATCGCCTGCAATGACAGTTCAACCGAAGCCATTTCGATGTATGAGACCATTTATCGTGAAAACCCCGAAAAATCAGAATATCTTCCAATTCTTGCGCGACATTATGCTAAAACCAAAAATTATACAGTAGAAGCGATGGGCATACTGTTTACCTATTTCCAGACCGGCCCCGACGAGCCACAGATAGCAATTGCCCTTGCCGAAGGCTACATCCAGAATCGCAGCATGGGCAACGATGTTATAACAATTCTTGAAGATGCGCTGAAATACGAAGACCGAACAGAATTTCGCGAACTTCTTGCCCGCAACTATGCAAAATCAGGTCGCTATTCAGATGCCGCGCGAGAATGTCTAAGGGTTCTCGAAGAAAACCTCAACAACATGGGAATTCATGTAGTTTACAGCTCTTCAATGAAAAAGCTTGATATGTTGCCAGAAGCGATCAGGCAGTATGAAACTTTCATGCAAAGGGCACCCGGAAACGCTCAGCTGGCAGAAATTCTTTCCGGCCTTAAAAAAGATGCGGCAACCATGTCACCGCTGCCGGCTACCGAAAATACCCTGGCAGACCTCGATGACGACCTTATGATCGACGAACTGCAGGCACCTGATCTGCCTATGCCAGGAATGAACCCCGAAGAAATAAATATTGAAGGGTTTATCGAACCCCCACCAGAGGGATTTGAGCTTGACGAAGCCAACGTGCCACTGCCTGATTTTCTAAAACCAACTACGGGAAAAGAAAAGGGCAAAAAGACACAATCGACTCAAGTTGCCGACTTGGCCCTGGATCCAGGTGAATTGCCTGAACTGGATCCATTCAACGAATCAGACTCTCTGCTCGATGAATTTGCCACTGATCTCCCCGAAGAATTGGGCGGACCTGCCAATGATAAAATTGCTGCGCTTGGTGCCTCCGGTTTTGAAGAAAGTTTTCCCGCAAAAGAAGCAATGCCACAAAAAGCCGAAAGCGGCAATTTTGCCGATCTTTCAAAAGCCCGTGATCTTTTCAACCGCAAAAAATGGAAAGAAGTCGTAGACGTTCTCAGCCCGATCTATGCCTCTGAACGCAGTACCGAAACTGGCCTGATGCTGGCAAACGCCCTGCTTGAGACTAAAGAACCGGTAATGGCAATGGAAATCGTTGACACCCTCGACATTGATCCTGAGCTGATGAATGAGCCGATAAAAGATGTGATTTATCGAACCGGTATCGCCCTTGAAGGTTTGAAAAAGTTTGACGAAGCTTTGCGAATGTATGACATGATATGTAATGTTGACATCAACTTCCGCGACGCCTTCGACCGTTCAGATAAAATCTACAGCAGGAAAAAGAATTAGAGTTTTCCGAAAAGCAGTTCCCACTGTAGAGCAAGACCTTCGATTCGCACCCCATTTCCGGCTGCAAAAGTGTATCCGGTCGAAAATTCAAGTACGATGTGCCGTGAAAGCGGCAATACCCCTACCACCATCGGTTCGAAAAAGGTGAATGAACCCTTGTTCAAAACCAGGCCAGAAGAGAGAGTTCTCAGTTTGTAAGTCCCCGCGCCAAAGCTAGCCCGCCATTTGACCCGTGAATCTTCTCGAAACGAATCTTCAAGGGTGAATCCGCCCATCTCAAGATTGAATTTCATGCTGTTACCATTAAGTGTTCCTGCCTGATAAACCAGCCCCAAAGCAGGATCTCTCATTTTTCCCGCAAACATTCTCGCACCCCAGATCGCCATATCGCCCCCAAAATCATGGGGAGCAGAAACCCGTTTATATTTCACCGAAGGTCCGATTCCGTAAATAAACATGTTCTGATCAGCCCTTTTATCAATCAGAAGAGTTGGGCCGGTTTTGGCAAAACCAGGCGATAAAGCCTGACCAAGCATAAAGATGAGAAGCAGGAATCTTTTCATAGTGTGTTTATCGACAAAATAGCAGTTTTACCGTACAAAAATTGGTTGCTTTGCCTCCACTAAACTCAGTATTATATATAATTCAGAGAATATGCGGTTAAAGCTATTGTCGCACCAGTGAACACCATTCAGGAGGACGAAGTGAGCAACGAGTTAGGCCCAACACCTCTAGGCAAATTTATCATGTTCCTTTTTGTAGCAGGCTGTATTGCAGCAGCTGCCATTTCTTTTTCGCCGGAGCTGAAAAGCAAATTTTTCCCCACCGACCCTGCCACCCAGATTCAAACCAAGTCTGTCGATCCCCTTCCGGCAAACGCCACAGTTACCCAGAAAACTACCGTTGAAGCCCCTGACACAAAAGGCGTTACCACTGTCCAGGAATATTCCTATGTGCCAAAAGAAGCACTGCCGCCTGTTTCCGGCGTGTCGGGTTACAAGTGGGATGAAAAAGAAAAAATCGTGGTTTTTCCGATTAACGTCTGGTTTGGCTGGCTGCCGATTATTGCCGCCAACAATGGCTTTTCTCCGAGTGAAGAAAGCGTTTTCTTCAAAAAATACGGATTCAAGGTAAATTTAAAACTTATTGATGACCCGGTCACCGCCCGTGACACTTTTGTATCTGGAGAATCGCACATTCTCTGGGGCACCCTCGACATGATAGCCCTTTTCTCTCCGAGTCTGATGAAAGACAGCCGCACGGCTCCCCGCGTTTTTCAACAGATTGACTGGTCGAGTGGTGGTGACGGCATCGTAGTTCGCGGCAATATCAGATCGATTAAAGATCTTGAAGGCAAAACCATTGTTTATGCCCAGAACAGCCCATCTCAGTATCTGATTACCAACCTGCTCATGAATGCCGGCATACCTTTGAACAAGGTAAACCACAAATATACCTCAACTGCATTTGAAGCAGCAGCAGCTTTTGTGTCAGACAACAGTATTAACGCCTGCGTCAGCTGGGCTCCAGACATTTATACAATTCCTGAAAAAATTGCCGGAACCAGAATTCTGACTACCACCGCCGATGCAAACCGACTGATTGCCGATGTCTGGGCTGCCCGCGCCGATTTTGCCAAAGACCACCCGGAAATAATCGAAGGGCTGGTCGCCGGCATTTTCGAAGGCATGGGCATGCTCAAAGATCAGACCAGAAAAACCAAAGCATTTGAACATATGGCCGAAGGCTACGGCATGAAGCTTGAAGACATCAAGTCAATGGAGGCTGATGCGTACATTACCAATTTCGCCGAAAACAAGAATTTTTTCCTGAATAAGAACAGCCCGACCAACTTTGAACGCACCTGGAAAAACATCATTCACGTTTATCGCGAACTTGGAATTATCGGAACCCCGGTGCGCTTCGACGAAGTGGTCGATTTCTCAGTAATCAAGAATTTTGCCGCCAGGAACATGTTTGCCGATCAGCAGGAAGTGCAGGTCAACCGCTTTGTTTCTACCAGCTACAAAAAAGTTTCGGCTGAAGCCCCGGTTCTTACTCAAACGGTTCGCATCAATTTTTACCCCAATTCCGACAATATTTACGAACCTGAACATGACGAATTCGGTCAGGCTATTCAGAACAGCCTTTACGACCCAACGGTCGACGCCACTCTTGAAAAAATTGCCCGCATGGTCGGCCAGTATGAAAGGGCAACCGTTGCCATTGTCGGTCACACCGACAGCTCGATGAAGGGAAAGGTGCCCGAGAAAGCGGTAAAAGACCTCTCTGCCGACCGCGCCAACTCAGTTCGTTCCGCCCTGGTGCGCAAATACCAGTTTCCCCGCAACAAATTCGTGGTTACCGGCAAAGGCTGGGATGAACCGGCAGATCCGTCAGATCCGTTAAATCACTCACTCAACCGCAGGGTTGAGATTCAGGTATTTACCCCGGAAAAGTAAACTTAAGGAGATAGATGATGTTCAAGCGGTTAATGAATCTTATTCGTGGATTCTTCGGTCTTTTTATCAAAGGCCTTGAATCAAGCAACCCCGAAGCACTTATTGAAGCGGAAAAAGAAAACCTGCGCAACCAGATTTCACGATTCAACGAGAATCTGGCCAACCATGCCGCGTTCACCGAACGCTTGATGCGGCAGGTCAAAACCCTTTCGGCAAAAGAAAAAGAACTTACTGCCAAAATTACCGCCAACATCAAGGCCGGCAACAAAAAGGTCGCGGGCCAGCTGGCGTTGCAGTTGCAGACCGTAAAAGCCCAGCTTGAAGAAAATCAGCAGCAGCTTGAACTCGCCGACAAAACCTTCAAAGATCTTGAAAGATCCCGCGATGTTTCAATCAGAGAAGCGCAGGCCAAAATCGAAAAGCTGCAGTCACTTGTCAGTGAAGCTGAAATGCTCGAAGCCCAGGCCGAACTTCAGGAAATGGCAAAGGGCATGATTAGTGGTATCGGTGCCAGTGGCGACACTATGAACCGGGTTACCGAGATTCTTCATGAAAGACGCGACAAAGCGGCAGGAAAAGTCAGGGTTGTCAAAGGAACTTACGACACCACTGAAATCGAAATGAAAGAAGGGGAGCAGGAAGCCCTGGGCGACGCAGCTCTGGCTGAATTCATGTCAATGAGCGGCATGGATACTACCGTAACCCCGGAAGATATCGAGCCGATTGCCCCCCCACAGCGCGGCATGGGCCCCATGGAAAAAAATTAACCGGAGATAATTGATCATGAAAATTTTGTTTAAAATTTTTGTTTTAATCTCATTTTTAATATCCAGCACAATTTCCGTTTCAGCCCAGGAAAAAACTTCGGTTGAAGCACCAGACACCAATTCGGTAACCACTGTCAGCGAGTATAAGTTCGTACCTCGCGAAACGCTGCCACCGGTAACCGGCACCTCAAACTACAAATGGGATGACAAAGAAAAAATCGTGGTTTTCCCAATCAACGTCTGGGCAGGCTGGCTGCCGATCATTGCTGCCAACCACGGCTTTGCACCCAGTGAAGAAAGTGTGTTTTTCAAAAAGTATGGTTTCAAAGTTAATCTTCAGCTGATCGATGACCCGGTCGCCGCCCGCGATGCATACGCATCCGGCAACAGCCATGTTCTCTGGGGCACTCTCGATATGATCGCCCTGTTCGCTCCCGGTCTGATGGCTGACAGTCGCACCGCACCCCGCGTTTTTCAGCAGATAGACTGGTCAAGCGGCGGTGATGGTATTGTTTGCCGCACCAGGATCAGATCGGTATCAGACCTCAAGGGTAAAACCATCGTTTATGCTCAGAACAGCCCTTCCCAGTATTTCATCAGCAATCTGCTGATCAACGCCGGCATCGGCCTCAATGAAGTTACCCACAAATATACTTCAACCGCTTTTGAAGCCGCCGCCGCATTTGTTTCAGATCCCGCCATTGACGCCTGCGTAAGCTGGGCTCCCGATATTTACACGATTCCCGAAAAAGTTGCCGGAACCAGAATTCTTACCACGACCGCCGAGGCCAACAAGCTGATTGCCGACGTCTGGGCCGTTCGCGCCGACTTCGCCCGCGACAAACCGGAAATCGTTAAAGGGCTGATTGCCGGAATTTTAGAAGGCATGGATCTTCTTGAAGACAAAACGTTCAAGGCCAAAGCCTTTCAATGGATGGCTGATGGCTATGGCATGAAGGTCGAAGACGTTACCGCCATGGAGGCTGACGCCCATTCAACCAACTTCGCTGAAAACAAAGAATTCTTCACCAATGCCAACAACCCTACCAACTTTGAAAGAACCTGGAAGAACATCAACTTCATTTACCAGCAGGCCGGCCTGATCAAAGAACCGGTAAATTTCAACCAGATCATGGATTTCAGCATGATTCAGGCTCTTGAAAAAGCCGGAACTTTCAAACATCACAAAGACAATTACGTAAGCAAGTTCGTACCAACTACCTACAAGAAGGTTGTTGCTGAGGCACCGATCATTACCCAGACGGTTCGTATCAATTTCTACCCCAATTCTGCAAACATCTACGAACCGGCCCATGACCTTGCCGGCGTGCCGATGGCTAATACTCTTTATGACCCCAACGTGGCTGCCACGCTTGAAAAAGTCGCCAGACTGGTCGGAGCTTATGACCGGGCAGTAGTTGCAATTACCGGCCACACTGACAGCTCAATGAAAGGCAAAATCCCTGAAAAGATCGTGAAAGATCTGAGTAATGCCCGCGCCGAAGCAGTTAAACGCGCCCTGATCGACAACTACAAGTTTGATTCGAAAAAATTTGTAGTTGAAGGAGCAGGCTGGGATAAACCCGCTGACCCGGATAACCCGATGAACCAGGCACTTAACCGCCGTGTTGAAATCTCGGTTTATCCACCAGAAAGCAACTGAACTATCACCCCATGCCCCGGTTGATCCGGGGCATGGTTTAAAAATGATCAATAGCCTGTTTAAAAATTTATTTGGAATTCGCATAGAGGTTAACGCCCGGGAAAAAATAATTCTCGGAGTTTTGCCTATTTTTATGCTGCTATCCATCTGGTCTTTCGTCACCTCAGGACATTCGACCACCATCGAGTTTCCCGAAGGCCGGTTCGAGGGTTTCGAAAGCAATCCACCACCGGTTGGGCACTTTTTTAGTGAAAAGATTCGCTACACGATAGATCAGGCCACCCTTGATTATTCAGATGATTCCAGCACCGTTTTGATCAAGGGCAAAAACCGACTGAATCTGGGCATGTTACCCGCCAGGGTATCGGGCAATTCGGTAAGAATCACTCTACCACCTGGCAAAATCGTCGGCCGCAACCTTCCCGAATCTGCAAAAGATGAAACAGCAAGCGGCTCAGCAACCGTAGAAAACTCCAGCGGCGCTGTTGACATTACCAACGTTGACCAGCCCAAACCCTCGGCAAGCTTTGGCGGAACCATCACCTACAAATTTGAAGTTGTCGAGTCGCGCCTGATTTCCCAGGTTATTCTTCCTGGTCCATCTGAAGTTTTTCGCTCTCTTCCCTCATTGTGGGTCGAAAGAAGTCTGCTTACCAATATTCTGTTTAGTTTTCTCAGAGTAGGTGCGGGCTTTTTCGTTGCTTTCATCATAGTTTTTCCAGTTTCACTGCTGATGGGCACCTATTCAAAATTTCATGCTCTTTTTGCACCACTGATGATGTTTGGCGGATACCTGCCAATTCCTGCGCTGGTGCCCCTCACCATGGTTCTGTTCGGAACCACTGAACAACAGAAAATAATGTTTCTTGCTCTTGGTTTTGCCATTTATCTGCTGCCCCTTTTCGTCAAAGCACTGGAAGAAGTAGACAACGTGTATCTGCAGACCGGCCTTACTCTTGGGGCAAGAAAGTTTCAAATTCTCAACAACATTCTTTTGCCCATTGCATTGCCCAAAATTTTTGATGCCATGCGGCTTGGCTTCGGCATCGGCTGGGGCTATATAATTCTCGCAGAAATGGTTGACATGGGCAGCAAGGGAGTCGGCACCCTCATTCTAACCAGTCAGAGAAGAGGCCCGCGCGAAGACATTTACCTGGTTCTCATGGCCATCGTCATCATGGCATTCATCACCGACAAAATCTGGGAAAAGATCGGCGACCGCCTGTTCCCATACCGGAGCCAGAAACGATGAGCATGTTCGATAAAATTCCCGGCTGGCTGAAAAGCTTTATCGGTCTTTTTATAAAATTTGAAACCAGGAATGAAGAGCCTGGAAAAAAGCCGGCAGCGATTGCTATTGCAAAGCCAGCGGCAAAACAGGCTGCGTTTCCATTCCCTGAAACGGGTGAGAAAAACCAAAGTCGGCTTTCCTCAGAAGCCAAACCCTCAATTTCGATAACCGCCAAAAACGAACTTAAAGCTGAGTCAAGAAAGCTTGAACAGTCTTTCACCAGCCCCTGCGGCCTGATTCATGCACCGCCAATTGCCGAGAAACGCAGATACCAGCCAATCGTTTCTTTCAAGAACGTCACAAAAATCTTCAATAAAGGCACCGAAAACGAATTCGTGGCCATCGAAAATGTTTCTTTTGAAATCGAAGATCTACCCGATGTTGGCGAGTTCATTGCCCTGGTTGGCCCATCCGGCTGCGGCAAATCAACCGTGCTCAATCTGATTCAGGCTTTTCAGGAAGTGGGTCCGCCCACCCATGGCGAAATACTGGTTAGAAATAAGCCAGTCAAAGGCCCTGGGCGGGATCGCGGCATGATTTTCCAGAAATACAGTTCTTTTCCGCACCTGACCGTGCTCGATAACGTTAAATTCGGTCTCGAGCTCAACCGTGAAGAACTTGGTTTTTCAGACAAAACCATGAACCATCTGGCAATGGAAATGATCAAAAAAGTCGGGCTTAACGGGCACGAAGACAAATACCCCTATCAGTTATCGGGCGGTCAGCAGCAGCGGGTGGCCATCGCCAGAACCCTGGTTCTCAAGCCCCGCATCATCTTCATGGATGAACCGTTTTCTGCCCTCGACGAGCCGACCCGCATCGAAATGCAGCAATTGATCACCGATCTGTGGCATGAAGTAGAAGCAACAGTTTTCATCATTACCCACTCCCTGGCTGAAGCACTTTATCTCAGCGACCGTATTTTCATGTTCACTCCTTCACCTGGTCGGTTGAACAAACAGATTTTCATTCCTCCTGAAGCAATCGGCAAAATTCCCGGCCATTCCCCCCTCGAAGTCCAGGAAAGCCAGCCTTTCAAAGCGGCATTGAAAGAAATTACCGACGAATTTATTAAAATTGGTGACATAAATTGAAAATGATCAACAAAAAATATAAACCCGGATTTTCTGATTATTTGACCGAGGCTTTCAACGCCGGGCTAAACATAAAAGGCATGGGTGAAATTCCGGTTAATAAGCTTTTCATTCTTGGCACATTCATTCTCGGCTTCGGCAACCCCGGCTTCTGGTTCATGGGTCTCGCCCTTGAAATCATCTATCTTTATTACCTTTCCACCAATCCAGGATTTCAGAATTACGTAGAATCGAAGCAATACGAAAACATCCAGAAAGACCGCAGCAGCAAAATGCATGAAATGGTTTCATCCCTTGACCAGGAGCTTCAGAACCGCCTTAACAAGCTCAACAGCAATCTTTCTGAAATCAACAGGCTGATGAACTGGAACCTTGATGAATCGGCAGGCTTTCTCAATCAGAGCAAACAGGAAACTCTCAATCACCTGCCAACCATTTTCCTCAAACTGCTCAAAACCAAGCAGTTGATTCAAGAAAGCCTGGCCCGAACCAAACCAGAAGAAATAAACAAAGAACTGCGAAAGCTTGAAAACCAGCTGAAAACCCCCAACATTGGCGCAGCTCTTGAAAAGTCGCTGAAAAGCAATATCGAGATTCAGCGCAAACGTCTCGAAAATCTTGCCAATGCCAGAGAAAACGAAATGCTGGTCGAAATGGAGCTGCAGCGCATCGAAAGCCAGATGCTTCTGGTTCGCGAAGAAATTGCTCTCGACAGCAGCCCGGAAGGCTTGTCTTCCAATATCGACCGCATCAATATCACCCTGGGCGAAACCCAGGACTGGCTCAATTCTCATTCTGATTTTCTACGCAAACTCAGTGGCCCCCCCATCGATGACCTTGAGCCTGCTGTTGAAGAAACATTTATACCCCCTCCACCCCCTCGCGAAATGGAATAAAGGAAGCAGATCATGACCAATTATCCTGGCTGGGCCGGCGAAATGGCCGAAATTTTCAAAAGCGGTTCAATCAGTCAGTTCGTTCTCTACGGCAACATCAACGACTGGGTCAGTTTCAAATCAGAAACCGGCAATCAGTTGCAATGCCTTTCATTGAAAGATTTTCTGACCAATATCATGTTTGCCCCTTTCGAAGTCGTTATCAGCTACGACCGCGGTCACGGAATCAGAACCTGCAAAGGCAGTGAAATTTTCTTCAATTTTCTCAAGGCTTTCGACAGCTTTCACCGAACCGGCTTTTCAGCGGCAAATTCTGGTGAACAGACGCTGATTGAAGCCAATTCGCTGCCCAAAGAGCCCAAAAAAGCACTTGCACTTATTGACCGTTTCATCAGATACGGTCTAAACCGCACCCGCAGCGACAAAGACGGGAAAATGGTTGCCAACCCGATCAGAATTGCAATCATTGTCGAGTATGCAGAATATCTGCTGCCCAGATCTGAAATTGCCTACACCAGCCCGGAAACCGTAGACACCCTGATTCGCATTCTCGACTGGGCCTCTGACCCTTCGATCACCAATGCCTACATTTCTACCTGTCTGATCGCTGAAAATCTCAACGACATGAATCGCCAGCTCGTCGAAAACCCGCGCTCTGCCAAGATTCAAATCGAGCTGCCCACTTCAGATCAGGTGTTGAATTTTGTTCAGGCAATTACCGCTTCAATTCGGAACTTTGGCGAAATCTGCGATGTCGAGCGAGAATCGCTGGCTCAGAAGCTCGAAGGGCTTTCATGCATCGATGTACAAAACCTTATTGAACGGGCAGTTAAGAACAAAAAGCGCATTACCATGGATTATCTGCGCGATGTAAAAAAAGAGATGATCGAGAAATCAGCATCGGGTCGCATTGTTTTCGTTGAATCGACCAGAACTCTCGACGATGTGGCCGCCCACCACGAAGCCAAACAATGGCTGCGCCAGGATGCCCAGCTGATGAAGAAAGGCAAACTCAAAGCTCTGCCAATGGGGTATCTGATTACCGGTCGCATTGGCACCGGAAAAACCTATCTGGTTGAATGTTTTGCCGGCGAGGCCGGAGTTCCCTGTGTTGAACTCAAAAATTTCCGCGACAAATGGGTCGGGGCCACCGAAGGCAACCTTGAAGCAATTTTCAAGATTCTGCATGCCATGGGTCAAGTTATCGTGTTTATCGATGAAGCCGACCAGGTGGCCGGCAAACGCGGTGCCGGCTCAGGCGATTCAGGGGTTTCGGGCCGCATTTATGCGATGCTTGCCCGTGAAATGGCAGATACCCGCAACCGTGGCCGCATTTTCTGGATCTTTGCCACATCAAGGCCTGATCTGCTCGAAGTTGATCTCAAACGTGTCGGACGTCTTGATGTGCATATTCCCCTGTTTGCCCCACAGACTGCCGAAGACAAGAAAGACCTTTTCATTGCTCTGGCAAAGAAAAACAAGGTTAAGCTCAATACAGAAGAAATTCCGGTTTTTCCCGATAATCTTGACATCGGCGGCAACGAAATGGAAGGAATTTTGATCATGGCTTCGCGCCAGTTTGAGCTGCAGTGCGATGAGCCCGACGCTAAACCGATCGGCCACTTCATTGCCGAAGCCATGAAAACCTATCGCCCGATGAGTCACTCATCCCGCCTTGAATTCATGGATCTGGCAGCAGTTATTGAATGCACCGACCAGCGCTTTCTGCCCGAAAAATTTCAAAATCTCGATACCGGCAAAGTCAAAGAGCGCATGGATCGGCTCAAAATGGAAATCGGCGATTAAAAGCCAAAGCTCATGGTCTGGGGTGATTCTTGAAGAACTCCCAGATGATGTCGTTGCCGGGGAATTTCGCTGAAGGCTTGTCAGAGCCAGCGCGTGGAACCCGGCTCGACCCAGGCCAGGCATGCCCCATATCATGAATCACATAAGCACTTACTTCAGTATTGTTTTTTCCGCCGGGGAAATGATGTAAAGTGGCATTGTAGTCCGGCAAAAACGTTGGCGGATCTTGAGAGGCGCATTGGTTTGCCTGCACCCAGAAATCAATGGTGGCAGACGCCGAGAGCATATAACGTGGTTCGGATATTGATTTTGCCTGAAGACCTCCGTTAATCGGCATATGCTCGTCAATCAACCCCTGAATGATGCAGACCGAAACCGGAACTTCTGGTTTCGCAGGCTTATGCCAGTTTTTTTCGTGCTGCTCACGCCCGCCTGCCGTGCCGACAACCGGAGCGATTGCCGCGATTCCGCTGTCAGGATCGGCGGCGAGGAAATGGCAAAAAATTGCACCGTTCGATAAACCGGTGGCATAAATTCTTTTCTGATCGATGGGGTATTCGCCTTCAACCTTTGCCAGAACGGCCTTTACAAAAGAAACGTCGTCAATCTTGTTTTTGTGGGCATAGCCAAAACCAAAACCAACGTTCCAGGTCAGCAGAACATGCCTGCTTTCACCGGTGCCATTGGGCGCAATCAGCATAAAACCAGCTTCTTCTGCCTTTTTCTCAAGTTCGTAATAATAAAGAGCACTCCTGGCACCGCCACCACCGCCATGAAAAAGAAATACCAGCGGTAAAGGCGTTTTTTTATCCCAGTTTGACGGCATATACAAATAATACGAACGTTTGATTGAATCGTGGGTCATTTCGCAGAACTGCGATTTAACTTCCTGGGTCAGAGCTTTTTGATCCATGCGTTCCCGCATTTTTTCCTTGATCTTGTTACGCAACCATTGCCCCGAAGCAACAGAGTTAAAAGCCATAAAAAGAACAAAAACCAGCACCGGAAATTTTAAATATCTTTTTAACATCAAATATTTTCCAGACTCATGGATTTTCTGGCGCGACGCGACGAAACGAATTTAATAATTTTTATCAGTGTGCCGCTGCCAGGAACAGAGCTTAAAACAAAGCGATCAGAAAGCCTTTTGATCAAGCCAAGGCCGCGTCCCCTTACCCCCTCAAGATTTTTGAGGGTTTTAGGAATCTCGATTCGTGTAAGATCAAACCCGCAGCCGGTATCTGAAACGGAAATTTCGAGCCGATCAGGATATACAAGAAATTCAACCTTCAGATTCAGCTCGCTGCCTTTTCCGCCATGTTCAATGGCATTGACGTAAGCTTCTTCGACCGCCATCGCCAGATCAAAAATACGGTTTTCATTAAACCCCATGCGCCGCGCAAGAAGCTCCGTATTTTTCTTAACAATCGAAAAATACCGGGGGTCATTGAATTTAAGAACCATCTGCTCGGGAAACTTTTTCATCCGCATCCTATACTTAAAATATACTCACACTACAATTAAAAGCAACCCCTCGTAAAAAACTGAAAAAAAACCGCCAAGCTCCCATATTTGTCAGACACTCTCAGTTTCAATTGCTATATTAAGCTCATTGAACGTTTTCGGTTCTCCCCTGCCGCTTCGATGGTTCGACAGGCTGCCCGCCAAACGGGATCAGCAACCAACAAAAGGCGGTCATTGAATATGAATCAGATTGTTCAGCCAAACTGTATCCCAAACTTGACAAATTATCATCAAAACAGATTTAAGTTGCTTGACGTATATCTTTTGGCAATATAGAGTAATCCAGCGTATTAGATCAAATGGATATTTTGACAGGAATCATGTTATGAACGCAAGAAAAACGCTTGAAGAACGGCTGGCCGAGCTTAAACCTGTAGTTGAACCCAGGCTCAAAGAGTATTTTTCGCTCGAAAATCTTCAGTACCCGCCTGAAGCCATGATTTTAGCCGCGTTCAAAGAAGAAAAAATTCTTGAAGTTTACGTTAAAGACAAACGTACCGACAAATTCGCCACACTCAAAACCTACCAACTTCTGGCCGCAAGTGGTCATCCTGGGCCAAAACTGCGCGAAGGTGACCGGCAAGTGCCCGAGGGGGTTTACCTCATCGATTTTCTCAACCCCAACAGCCTGTATCATCTGGCGCTCAAGCTCAATTACCCCAATGAGTTCGACCACCGAAAAGCCAGGTCAGACGGGCGCTTCAGCCCGGGCAGCAATATCATGATTCACGGCAACCAGGTTTCGAGCGGCTGTCTGGCTATCGGCGATGGGCCCATCGAAGATCTCTTTGTGCTTGCCGCGAAAACCGGCATCGACAAAATCAAGGTGATCATTGCCCCCTACGACCTGAGAAAAAGCGGTATCGAAAAGGCAATGACCATCGCCGGACTGCCCAAATGGGCTGAAGAGCTTTACCAGAACCTGCTGAAAGAATTAAAAACCCTCGATTAACGACTGTGCCTTGCCGCCCTTCGCAAGCGGCGCAGGCTTTCAAAAACCTGCTTCTTTTCCGAAAGTTTCTTCTGCATCTCAAGAATTGTCGCCGCATCGGCCTCGCTTTTTACCGCTTCAACATATTCCTGCTGAGCCTGAATCATTGAATTGTGGGCATTTTTCAAAGCTTCAGCAAAATCCTGGGCTGACATGACTGCCGCTTCCGCCAATGAAGAAGTCTGGGGAGGCGGCGCAACCGGTGACTGTGCCGATGCGGCTACTCCAGCGCCTGCGGCAGCATCAGTCGGCCGATTTTCCAGGTAATCCCGCATTCCGCTGCTGTCACCAGCAAATTTGGTCAATTCAGCGGAAGAAAGCCGGTATTTGCTTTCTGCATCGATGATTCCTGCCAAAGCACCGGCATCTTCGGGATACCGGCGGGCAAAATCCCTGGCAAAGGTGCTCAGCGAGCGAAAAACTTTCCAGTTGGTGCTTTGAAATGTTTCAAAAATCTTGCGCCGACCATCAGGAATCTCATTGGCCAGCCGATAAAGAATCATGGCATTGATGCCTTCTACTGCCAGCAGATTTTGGCCGCTCAAATTCGGGGAATCGGAAGGCAAAATAGTATATTTTCCAGCTTCGGTGCCG
Organism: Candidatus Methylomirabilis sp.; assembly: GCA_020722725.1. Lineage (GTDB taxonomy): Bacteria > Muiribacteriota > Ozemobacteria > Ozemobacterales > Ozemobacteraceae > DYKG01. Next base: position 170,016 of record DYKG01000001.1, on the reverse strand, counting down.
CTTTCAAGCCGAACTTTGGTAATCGAATTCTTCATTGATTTCACTTCATATTCTGAATCGAGCATTTCATTGAACTCGGCCCAGCCTTCGACAAAGGCGGAGCGCGGCTTTGTCATTTCGTTACTGAAATGCGAACCATCTTTTCCGTAGGGGTAAATGAATTCTTTAATCGTGCGATCAAGAGAATGGGCATATTCATGCACAAAAGTAGATTTGGCATCGGCTTCAGAACCGCCATAGTTGTAATGGCCCGAAGAAACCTGAATCAGCGAGCCCTGGGAATATGGCCAGAAATCACGCTCAACATGCGGATATTTGTTCGAATCTTCATAGCCGCTGGTGTCTGAAAGAATAACCTTAACCTTCGAAAAATAACCGTATTGATGCCTTTCTTGAACAGCCTGCGAAAGAGAATGGCGATAAACGGCAAGCATGGCTTTCTGCCCGTTCGTAAGCTCGGCTTCTGATTCGGCACCCATCAGGCCGAGCAGGTGAGCTTCACTCTTAACTTTGACCCGTTTCACATCGTAGGCAGTGCAGTGGTCTTCACGTGAATACCAGCGTTTGGTGCCTTCACCGGTAAAATATTTGCGGCCAAAGGCCATATCCCAGGTCTTCATCACTTCGGTATAGCCACGCTTAACCCAGCTTTTAGCCGTTTCCCACCAGCCTTCGGGCTTGGGATTATTGATCTGCACCACATTTTCAATGGTCTGATAATAAAATTCGAATTCAGTATCTTTAGCCTGAACCCTATCGGCAAAAACCGTAAAGACCAGCACTAATGCCAGAACAAAGGTCAGTCTCAGCTTATTCATGGTCGATTTCCTGTTTTAAGGTTATTTTAAAATTATACTGAAAATTCTGCTTACCCGCAGCACCATATTGCCATTAATGAATAATCTATGGTACATAAAGCGGCATGTTGAATTTTTTCCGCAAAAATTTGCCAAAACTCATACTCGCAGCCATGCTGCTGCCTTGGCCCGCCCGCGCTGGCGATTTTCCCGCCTGGATGGATGAAGTGGAATTCAAACCGGTACAGAAAGAACTGGCTCAACCCCAGGCACCTCTCGACCCTGAAACCGGCCAGGCCGCCGGCTTAGAATCCGGCAGGGGCCGCTTTAGACCAAAATTGCCCGATTTTTCGAAGCTCAGGGAAAAAGCAATCAAGGCTACCAGCGAAAAGAAAGCTTCAGACACCGCAAACCTGAGCAACACCATCGGCTTTTCTGAAGAAAACCGGCAGAAGCTTGAAAAAAGCCGCACCGACCTTGAAGAACTTCTCAAAACCATCACCGACCCCGGCGAAAAAGAGCGGCTCACCAGCGAAAAAGTCGCTCTCGACCGTCGCATCGAGGCTGCATCGCAGCTTCTTCAGCTAATCGGCAACCATAAGAGTGACGTTGCCTCGGCCATTTCACAGCTGAGCGAAGAAGACTTTGCCAAAGCTCTTGAGCTGCAGAAACTCATTTTTGGCCGACCTTCAGACCAGAAAAAAACGGGCGAAGCCAGATCGGCAAAAAATGACCCTTCACGCCAATTCTACCGCCCGACCAGCAAATTCAAATCGTTCTATACTGAAAGCAAGAAAAAAGCAGAAGAAGAAGAAGAAGAACTGGATAATCAAAATGAAGACTGAATCCTTCAAGCACCTAACGGTGGTATTAGCTTTTATTTTCTCTTTTTTTCTGCCCGCCGACGCTTTTGCCGAATACCAGCAACGCACCGGCGATGAACCGGTTATTAAAGCAATTTTGTATCACCAGGATAACCCCAGGGCGCTGCTGATTTATGACCGGCAGAAACACCACGTAGTCGACAAGATGCGACTCGACGATGAATGGACAGTTGAACAGATCAGACGCGAAAGCATTCTTTTCAAAAGGGCATCAACCGGCAGCTTCGTTGAAATCTACCTTTACCCGAAAAAGCGCCCAAGATATCACCAGGGTTGGTCATTTTACGGACACCCCATTTCATTGTGGGAAACCGTTGAACTGCTGGCACATGGCTTTGGATATCAGGCTGTGATGCATTTTCAGGCGGGCGGAGCGGTGGTGCCCGGCAATCACGGCGGCAGTATCAGCAAATTGATGAAAAAGCTTCTGCCCCCCCATCACCGTTTTGCCCTCGCCGGGCCGGTAATGCTGGTTCTGCCCGTAAAACCGGCAGGCGAAGAATGGACGGAAGTGCTGGAACGCATGAATCAAAGCCACCCGGAGCTTCTTTCACTGCGTTACCCCGGACTTAACCAGCCGGGAATTCTATTTTCCCGCGGCGACGATATTCAACATGTGCTCAAGAAACTGGCTCTTGGCGGTAAAACTCCGATTCAGTTTCCCCGTGACCTGCATTTTCCCGTTTATTGCTCTTTCAGAAACATTCCGTTCGGCCAGATTCTCAGCAAAATCGTTTACCTCAACCAGTGCATTATCATCGAACGCGAATATGGCCTGGAAATCTCACCCTGGCCACGCAAAGTGCTGAGCAGGGGCCCCTGGCCCGATCTGCCGTTGCTCAAAGCCGATCCCCATGAGCCTCAGGCAGGACATGGACCTAACCCGCCACCGTTGATTCAAGACCACCTGTTGAATCATCCAATCATCAGACAGACGCCATAAAATGACCAGAATTTATTTGAAAAAATGCCCTGATTACCATTACCCGAAAGTCGCTGAAGCCGTCACCGAACTTCTCGACCAGGTCGCCGTCGAAAGGCCGCTGATCAAAAAGGGGCAGACGGTTCTGGTCAAACCCAACATGCTATCGTGCAAAACCCCCGATCATGCGGCCACAACCCACCCGGCCATCGTCGAAGCGGTTGCTGAGTATTTTGTCAAAGCCGGGGCAAAAGTGCTCATCGGCGACAGTCCGCCGGCAGTTTTTGGTCGTGCCGAAGAATACTGGTCGCGCACCGGTTTTGCCGAGGCGGCAAAAAATTCAGGGGCTGAGCTGGTCTGTTTCGAAACCATTACCAAACAAACAATTGAAATTTCAACCAATCGTCAAAACCATCAGGTCCACGTAGTTAAACTTGCTTTTGATGCTGATCTTATCGTCAATCTGCCCAAGCTGAAGACCCATAATCTGACCCGCATAACCGGTGCGGTAAAAAACCTGTTTGGCCTGGTGCCCGGGCTTCAGAAAGCGGTATGGCACAAGGTATTTCCCAAGTCGCTCGAATTCAGCAACTTTATTGTCGATTTTGCCCGGCATCTGCCAGCCTGCATAACGATTCTCGATGCTATTGAAGGCATGGAAGGCCAGGGCCCGGCGGGGGGCAATCGAATTTTTCCCGGTTTCGTCATGGCATCAACCTGCCCGGTTGCCATCGATCGCGCCATCTGCAGAATCGGCGGCATCGACGAAAACACAATCAGCATGTTAAATCGCGCCCGCAAACTGAACTGGGGTCCGGCAAATGCTGATCAGCTTGAATTTCAGGGTGATTCACCCAATGATGTTAAAATCACCAACTATAAGGTTCCCGGCAGACCGGTTCAGGATTACCTGCCCGATCTGCTGTTGAACTCACTGAAAAAGCTTGTTTGGGCCGGGCCGGCGTTAAAAGCCAGAACCTGTATCGGCTGCGGCAGATGCAAAGGAATCTGCCCGGTAAATGCCATAGATATCGTTGACAAAGCGGCTCAATTCGACCGAAAAACCTGTATTTCATGCTTCTGCTGTATGGAAGTCTGCCCGGTTGATGCAATCGAAGCCCATAAAAGCCCGCTGTTGAATCTTGCATTCAAGCTGCGAAATTTTAAAAAAGCGTTTAAAAGAAAAAAATGAAAACAACGCCTGGTTCATTATACATAAGCTCGTTCTTTTGTTTCAGGAAAAGCGTGAACGTTCGATGAGCTTTTTCACACAAAAACTCATTGACTATTTCTCAAGGGCGGGCATTTCGACAGGCTCAATGACCGCCTTTTTTCGGTTACTGAGTCCGCTTGGCTGGTCGAATCGGTGTAAAAAATATGAATTTTTCAACGAGCCTTTGTATATAAAAAATTTCGGATACAAGGTTCAATGCATGCTGCTCGACCTGCTGGCGAAAATCACCGGTAGCATGAAAATTACCCAACGCCGCAAACTTGCAGCACTGCTGACCTGGCTGGCCTTCGACATCCTGCAGTTGCGTCGCAAATACGTCATTTCGGCCATAAGCCTGCACCTTGAGCTGAGCCCCGATGAGGCTGTAAAAATGGCACGACAGGTTTATTTCAACTTTCTCCTTAACGCATTTGAAATGTCCGGCCTGAAATTCATGTCAAATGAAGATTTGAACACCCGGCTATACTGCGCTGATATGGCGATTCTGAAGCAGGCCCTGAGTCGCAAAAAAGGCGCGATTATTATTTCCGGGCACTTTGGCTTGTGGGAACTGGTGCCACCCTGGCTTTCACTGAACGGGCTACCGGTTACCGTTGTGGTGAGGCGCCAGAACAACCCTGAAGTAGATCGCTGGATGGAAGAAATGCGGCAAAAACACGGGGCCCGCACCACCGACTCGGGTTTTGGCATAAGAGAAATTCTTAAATCATTGAGAAAAGGTCATATTCTTGCCTTGATGGTCGATCAGGATAACGGAAAACAGGGCATTTTCGTGCCTTTTTTCAAAGCCTGGGCTTCAGCACCAACCGGGCCGGCCGCCATTTCCATCAAAACGGGTGCACCAATTGTACCGCTGGCTCTTTTTCCTGACTTTAATGGCAGACATCGGCTGAAAATCTGGCCGGCAATTTTTCCTGAAAATTATTCTGATGATGTTGAAGGGCATCAGAAGATGACCCGTGATTATACGCAAATTGTTGAACAAATGGTCAGACAACAGCCGAAACAATGGTTCTGGCTGCATCGACGCTGGAAAACCAGACCCGAAGATGCCCCCGAAAACGATTCAGTCAAAATTTTGAATCTTCTTTGACAAAATTGTATAATGCAAATCAGATTTTATAACAATTACATAAAATTCTTCTGTATTATGTTATAAGGAAAGCTGACCTGAAAGTCGCCCCTTGCGATTTTTTCTGACAGTATAAACGCGTCGTCTGGTTGATTATGAGCCGTATTTACCTCAAAAGCTATCAATGGGTACTGCGGGCGGTAGTTGAGCTGCTCGATCTTTTTCCACCGCGCCGGATTGAAAAAGACGAATTTGCCATGCGCAAAGGCATTCTGCCTGAAGACTACACCCCACCCGAAACCGGAACAATCTGGATTCACGGGGCTTCCCTCGGTGAATTCATAACCCTGAAGCCTTTTTTGCAACAGCTTGCCGCCATCTACGGCAAAGAAAGGCTGATCTGCACTTCAACCACCATGGATGGTCTTCGCCATCTGCGCAAAGAAGAGCTGTGCGGGCTTGCAACCCTGCTTCCCATCGAACTGCCGGCTTTTACCGTGCCTTTCATCGAAAAAATCAGGCCCAGAGTGATGCTGATCAGCGAAACCGAAATCTGGCCGCTGCTGCTCGATACCCTTGCCCGCAAAAACGTTCCCTATGGCATAATCAACGGGCGCATCAACGAAAAATCGGTGCGTCTGATGCGAATAATGTGGCCGGTTTTTTCAAGCGCGGTTGAAAATTTTGCCTTTGTTTTCCCCCAGGAAAAGCATTATCAGCGGCGCTTCAAGATTCTCGGGGTCGATTCGGCCAGAATAAATACGCTTGGCTGCTTCAAATACGACTTCACCAGACCCGATGTGGACCAGAATAATTTCAAACAGCGCTTTGGAATACCTGCCCGCCGACAGGTAATCTGCTTTGGCAGCACTCATCCCGGTGAAGAAGAAATCATTCTCGACGCACTCGAACCTCTCTGGCCTGATCTTAATGCTGCCGTCGTCATCGCACCTCGTCATGTAAAGCGAACCAACGAGGTCATCGACCTGCTGAAAAACCGAAAACTTGATTTTTCACTGGCATCGACCCCGCATGTAACTGCCGGTCGGGTAATTCTTGCTGATACCCTCGGCGAACTGCGCAGCTTTTACGCTGTTTCCGACCTGGCATTTGTGGGCGGCAGCCTGATCAAACGAGGCGGGCACAACCTCATGGAACCGGCTGCCTGCGCCGTTCCCATTTTGACCGGGCCCGAGACCTTTAATTTCCGTTATGAAATGATGGCCCTGAACCGCGAAAGGGCTGTCATAACCGTAACCGATGCCGACAGCCTGCAGAAAACCCTAAGAAACTGGCTTGACCAGCCCGATGATTTTGCTGATATGGGTCGTAGGGCCAGAAAAGTTCTCGACTGCATGGCCGGGGCCTCTGGGCGTACCATTGAAAAACTTCAGCAGTTGCATCTGCTCCCCTGATTTTTCATGAAACCAAGAGAAATCCTGCTTCGGCTCAACGCCATGGGCGATATTCTTCTCACCGTTCCCTGTCTGCGTGATCTTGAAAACTCGGGCATCGAGGCCCATCTGGTTATTAACCGGCGCTGGCATGAACTTGCACGATTTCTGCCGGCGAGAGTGCATTTCTTCGACGGCACCACCGATCTGCTGCGCCTGGCCTTGACGCTGAACCGACTCGACGCCGGCGCACTTCACGACCTTCAGGGAAAATTGGCAACCATCGCTCTGAGGCTCCTGGTTAAAACACCAAAACAGACCAGTTACCAGAAACGTTCAATGTCAGAGCAACTTCAGGTTCTGCGCGGCAATTTTCCGTTGCGCTTTGCCGACCAGCGGCCGGTCTGGCAAAAATACGCCGAGACCTGCGGCAGAAACATTGAAAAGCCCGACCCCAAAATCGTTTTAGCACCCAACTTTATCGAGCGAAGTAAAGTTGATCTGGCCGGGCTGAACCTGGCTCCCCATGGCTTTTTTGCCCTGCATGCCGATGCTTCGCACCCAGGCAAAGTTCTGCCTGAAAGTCTGTTACGGCAGATCTGCCTGCAGTCCCCGCTTCCCATAGCCCTGATCGGCACCGGGAAAATGCCGATCGATGGTCTTGCGGGTCTGACCGATCTGCGCAACGCCATTTCGCTTGAACAGCTCGCCGGGCTGCTCTACTGGTCAGCCGGAGTAATTTCATCCGATTCCGGGCCGATGCACCTTGCCCGCGCCGTTGATGCCAAAGTCGCCGGCATTTTTCTGCAAACTTCGCCGGTTCTTGGCTTCAGCCCGGTCCCGGGGCCTAAGGCGCTTGTTATTTCAAAAGATCTCGACTGCAAACCATGCAGCCTGCATGGGCAAAGGGCGGTCTGCCCGCTACAGCATTCTGCCTGCCGTGATCTTGAGCCTGAAAGCACTGCCACCGCCATCTTCAATTTCTTCGAGAAGCAACCATGAAAATTCTTTTTATCGGCCTCAACTGGCTTGGCGATGTAATCATGTCGCTGCCGGCGTTGCTTGCTGCCGCAGAAAGGCATGAAGTGCACATTCTAACCCGCCCGCATCTGGTAGAGGCTTACCAGATCATCAACCGTTTTGCATCAGTACATGCGGTTGCTACCAACGGCCCGATTTTTGCCGGGTTGCAGAAAATGCGAAAATTAAAAAAAGAGGGCTTTGATCAGATCGTGGTCTTGCCCGATTCTTTAAGAGCAGCACTGGTTTCTTGGGCCTGCGACGCCCCTTCGATCGGCTATAACACCCAGGGAAGAAAGCTCTTTCTCAGTCAGGCCATTGCCAAACCCGGAAATTTTAAAGAAATCCACGAATCGACCCTGCATTTCAATCTGGTAAAAGAAGCGGGGCTTGCCGATCAGCAGCCGCCATTGCCCGAAATTTGTTTTGACCGGTCGCGGGTTGTCGAAACGGTTCGCCGGTTTGCTCTTGAACCATACGAACCTTTTATTATTCTCGCCCCCGGCGCCGCCTTCGGTGCGGCAAAGCGCTGGCATCCAGAAAAATTTGCTGAGGTTGCTGAAATCATCGCAAATCGTTATCCAGGGCTGAAAATTCTGGTATCAGGCAGCGAAGCCGAGCATGAGATCGCACAAAAGACTGCCACCCGATGCAACTCGGTTAAATCGCTGGCCGGCAAAACCAGCCTGACCGAGCTGGCAGTTCTGCTGAGCCACGCCAAAGCGCTCATCGCCAATGATTCAGGTACTATGCACCTGGCCGCTCTGTTTCGACTGCCCGCCATCATTCCGGTCGGCCCTACCGATATGGCCAGAACTGGTGCCCTTTCTGAAAAAACGGTCTATGTTTACGGGTCAGAAAAATGCCCACAGGCGCCTTGCCGATTAAAAACCTGCCCCAGAGCCGATCATATCTGCATGAACAGCATCTCGGCAGAAAGAATTGCTGAAGTCTTTTCGCAAATGGTGGGCCAAAGCCTGTGAATATCATTGTTTCGCGCACCGACAAAGCCGGCGACCTGATTTTGACCAGTCCGATGTTCAGAGAGCTGCGCCGACAATTTCCCGATGCGAGAATAATTGCGCATGTGAAGCACTATACCGCATCGTTGATCAGGCTTTGCCCTGAGGTAAATGAAGTGCTCGTCGATGACGATTACCCCTCAATCCTTGCTTTAAGCAAAGCGTTTCGCGATTGTGCCGCAGATATGATTATAATCGTTCACCCCGCTGCCCGAGTCATTCTAGCAGCATTTTTGGCGGGAATAGTTCGCAGAGTCGGTCGCGCCTCGAATGTCTGGCAGTTTTTTCTCAGTGATCGCCGGGTTCAGAAACGTTCACGCAATGAAAAACATGAGTTTCAGTATAATCTGCAGCTTCTTGAAGGCCTGGTCAGCAATATCAACCTTTCCGGCCCTTCTTTTGTGCCGGGGCCGGCTGATCAGTCGGCGGCAAGAGAAATCTTTTCAAAGCTCAAAGTAAAAAAACCGGTTTTGATTCACCCCGGTCATGGTGGTTCAGCACACAACCTTTCACCAGAAAGCTACGCAGAAATAGCTCAGCAACTAATTTCAGCAGGGTTTGAAATTTTGGTCAGTCTTGGGCCCGGTGAAGAAAAAATGAGCGGGGCTTTTGCCGATTGCCGGAAAGAGCAGCTTGATTTTCTAAAAAATGTGCCGGATTTTGCGGTTCTCGCGGCGGTCATGCAATGGTGCCGTGCTTTCATCGGCGGTTCAACGGGCCCGATGCATCTGGCCGCCGCAGTTGGTCTGCCGGTTCTGGCATTTTTCCCGCCGGTTCCAGCCATGACCCCTAAAAGATGGGGGCCGGTTGCCCAAAAAAATCTGGTGCTGATGCCTTCGGTTGAAAGTTGCACCACCCGCTGTAACCAATGTAAACTGATGCCATGCATGGGCGCAATTGATTTATCACGGGCACTGGCCTGGCTGGTCGAGGTTTTAAAAGAATGAATCTGCCGATACAGATCAATGATGAAATAGTTATTCCCGCTGAATTGATTCAGGTCAGCGCAGTAAGGTCGTCTGGGCCCGGTGGCCAGAACGTTAACAAGGTTGCAACCTGCATTGAATTGCGTTTTAACCCTGCTATCTGTCCACAACTTCCCGTTCATGTGGTCTCTCGTCTGCTTGAAGCCGCAAGAAACCGACTCGATGCCGAAGGCTGCATTATCGTAACCAGCCAGAAATATCGTGAACAATATCGCAACTTGCTCGATGCCTGCGACAAACTTAAATCAATGATCGAAAAAGCTCTCAACCCTCCGGCAATTCGCCGCCCGACCAAACCGACCAAAGCTTCCAAAGCAAAAAGAGTGGCTACCAAAAGACAGAACAGCGGCAAAAAAGCCAATCGCCGCCGCCCGACCGATTACGATGATGATGAGTAAAAAGATTAAATAAAAAAGCCTCGGCAGCTGAAACAACAACCGAGGCTTTTTTATTTCAAATATTTATTTGCTTTTCTTCCTGGCTGCTTCAAGAGTTTTGAGAGCTTCAGCAGTTCTCGAATCTTCGTCGCCATATTCGTATTTTAGATTCAGGTAGTTGATGAAAAGCTTGTTGATATCGCTTATTGAGCCGGCGCAATCCCATTCATCGGCTTTCCATTCAGCATTTTTCTTATCAAGGTTGAATTTGTAAGCTTCTACCAGTTCATTTCCCGGCTCACAATGAGTTGCAAAACCAGGTTTGAGCACCAGAGATTTCTTTCCAGCCCGGCCTTTTACGGCAACTGCGCCTTCAAGAACAGAAACCGATGCTTTTTTTCTTGAAGTTACTGCCACTTCAAATTCGGTACCGCGAATACCCGCGACCAGCGTCGGGGTTTCGATGCGAAATTCAGTACCACGCTTAGTGAATTTGTACCAGGTCTGCCCTTTGAAAACCTTGATGCTCAGAGGCTGAACTTCAACCAGAGTGCGGGGTTTTATGCGCATTACGGTGCCATCGGTGTAATTGAGCACCGCTTTTGATTCGCGCAGGGTTTCAAGCAGATCGCCCGCATAAAGTTCAACGCCATTGCTGATGATGTCGGTTTTGGTGCTGCCAACCCGGGTCAGCTTGACCTGTCCGCTGATTATTTCAAGACTGGCATCGAGTTTGACCATGCGGGTCTGAGCTTCTTCAGCCGCCCAGGCAAACGATGACAACAGGATAAAACAAACAGTTAGGAAGCACAGAGTGGTGCGTTTCATTATAAATAGCCTCCTGAAGACGGTAATCTAGAGAATTTCCTTTAGATTATAAGAATCAGTTCTAAATGTGTCAAGAACCGGAAATCGCCGTAAAATCCGGCAAAAGCCCTGTATCAGCCGATGTAATCGACGAAAATTTCATTCAATTCAGTAATCGCTTCTGGCAGATTATCGTTGACGATCGAATAGCGGTACTGATCTTTGTAGCCCATTTCCTGGCAGGCATTTTCGAGCCGATGCTTGATGGAATCTTCGCTGTCCATATTGCGTTTGCGAATTCGGCTTTCAAGTTCAGCAAAAGTTGGTGGAGCAATGAAAACCATTACCGCATCAGGATAATTTTCGCGAATTTTTAACGCACCCTGCACATCAATATTGAGAATTACGTGCCTTCCCGCTTCAAGATTTTCTTCGAGAAAGCGCCGGGGGGTGCCGTAGTAATTGCCGTGCACGAAAGCCCATTCGGCAAATTCATCACGCTCAATCGCCTTTTTAAATTCGGCAGCGCTGTAAAAATAATATTCCTGGCCATTGGTTTCACCGCCACGGGGAGCTCTTGACGTAGCTGAAATTGAATAAACCACATGCGGGGCATAGCGTTTAACGATTTCGTTGCACAACACTGTCTTTCCCACTCCTGATGGGCCGGAAACAACGAATAGAAATCCCCTGGCAGTCTTGCTCATTTGATATAGATGTTTATTTTTTTCGGCAGATCAATGATTGACCGGTCATGGCCGCGGGCTGGGAAATGTTCATCAGATCAAGAACAGTTGGCGCGATATCGCAAAGCTTACCCTCCGATTTCAGTTCGCAGGTATTTCTTGACAGCAGGCAGAAGGGAACCGGGTTAATCGTATGTTCAGTGAAAGCTTCACCGGTTTCAAAATCTACCATCTGCTCGGCATTGCCGTGATCAGCAGTGATGATACAGTCATAACCATGTTCGTAGGCTACCGGAATCGCTTTTGAAAGAACACAGTCAACGGTATTAACCGCTTTAACCGCTGCTTCCATGATACCGGTATGACCGACCATATCACAATTGGCAAAGTTAACCATAATAAATGGGTATTTCTGCGCCCTGATTTTTTCGACAAGAAATTCGCAAACTTCGAAAGCTGCCATTTCCGGCTTTAAATCATAGGTTTTAACCTTCGGCGAAGGTATCATGTGTCGGTCTTCCAATGGGAATGGCGCTTCATTGCCACCATTGGTAAAGTAGGTAACGTGGGCGTATTTTTCCGTTTCAGCCAAACGCAGCTGGGCGATCTGATTACGTGAAAGAACCTCACCGAGCACGTCTTCAAGTGTCTGCGGCGGAAAGGCAACAGGAAAATCAAATTCAGCCGAATATCTGGTAAAACTGGCGTAGTGAACTTTCATGTCCTTGCGCTTGAACAGATCAAAACCCGGATCAGTGAAAACTTTTGAGATCTGGCGCATGCGGTCGGCTCTGAAGTTGAAGGCCAGAATCGCATCGCCATCATCGATGGTTGCTACCGGCTGTGCGTTTTCTTCGATCACCACAGGCACGACAAATTCGTCAGTTACATTGACCTTGTAAGAGGCTTCCATGGCTACGACCGGGTCAACCGCACGATTGCCGACACCATGAACCAGAGCCAGATAAGCTTTTTCCACGCGATCCCAGCGGTTATCGCGATCCATTGCGTAGTAACGACCAGAAATTGTTGCGATCTTCCCGACTCCGATTTTTTCGGTTTCTGCAACCAGCTCACGAATGAAATGAACGCCACTGGTTGGCGATGTGTCGCGGCCATCGGTAAAGGCATGAATGAATACTTTTTTCAGCCCCTTTTTGGCGGCAAGCTTCAATATGGCTGAAATGTGGTTTATATGGCTGTGAACACCGCCGTCAGATACCAGACCATAGAGATGCAGAGCCTTATTGTCGGCTTTGACCCGATCAATCAGGCCATTCATCGTTCCATTTTCAAAAAAGGAACCATCTTCGATCGAGCAGTTGATTCTAGTGATGTCCTGGTAAACGACACGGCCGGCACCAATGTTAAGATGGCCGACTTCCGAGTTTCCCATCTGGCCTTCGGGCAGACCAACGCTCAGCCCTGAAGCTGCCAGTCTGGTGCATGGCCGCTCCTGAAAAAGTTTGTTGATAAATTCAGGATTGGCAGAAGCGATGGCATTACCATCAACCTTGTCTGAAATACCGAAACCGTCAAGAATAATCAGAAGAACTTTAGTTTTTAGTTCCATATTTTGTTAAAACCTTGAAAATTTGAGGATAGCGACCTCCGGGTTTTGCGGATTATACCCGGCAACCACTGCCGATGTCAAATCTTTCGCCAAGCGGCATCGGTGCAATGATTTCGTTGACTTATCGCAACATGTCTGGTAAAAATCATCCATTATGATAATAGCAGGACTAGGAAACCCAGGCCCGGAATATGCCGAAACCCGCCATAATGCGGGTTTTTGGGCAGTTGAAGCGATTGCCGCCAAGTTTCACTGCCAGTTAAATGAAAAGGCGCACAATTCCATATTTGGCCGATTGCAGTTTCATGGTCAGCAGCATCTTCTGCTTAAACCGCAAACCTACATGAATCTTTCCGGCGAAGCTATTTCGGATTTTTTTATCGACAGCGGAATACAGCCTGAGGAACTGCTGGTGATTACCGACGATATCAATCTTCCGGTCGGCAGAATTCGGCTGCGAGCTTCTGGCAGCGATGGCGGGCATAACGGGCTGAAATCGATCATTAACCACATTGGCAAAGGATTCTGGCGGTTGCGCATCGGTGTCGGTCTGCCGGTCGATCCAGGCCAGCCCCCCCATGCTCAGCTGGTGGATCATGTTCTGGGAACCATAAGTATTGAGGAAAAAGAAATCTTTTCCAGGATCAACCTGGCAATTCATGAGCTTGCCGCTCTATGGATGATGGGCATGGGAAACAAGGCCATGACAAGTTTTAATGGTATTGATTTTGGCAATTCTGACGAAAACCCCGAAAAAAACTGACAACTCTTGCAATCTACAGGCACCTACTTTATAATGGCCTTGAATTGTATCTGCCAGAGGTTATGAATGGAAGACGTCACGACTTTAACCAGAACACAGCTTGATGCACTGCGCGAAATCGGTAACATCGGTTCAGGAAATGCCGCCAGTGCTCTGGCTCAGTTTTTGAACCGTAAAATTGACATGGCCGTACCTTCAGCCAAGATCCTGGATTTCAAAGAAATTCCTGATCTGGTCGGTGGCCCGGCACAATCAGTCATGGGAATTTTTCTCAAGGTTATGGGTGAGATTTCAGGCAGGTTTCTGCTTCTGATCCCTGAACACACGTCATTGAGGCTGTTGCACACCCTTATTCCCGGCTGTGAAATTGATTCTCCATTGGACATGGGCGAAATGGAAAGCTCATGCATGCGGGAAGTCGGCAACATTCTTGCCGGCGCTTTTCTCAACGCCATTTCGACTCTTACTCAGACCCCGATGTTGAACTCTCTGCCCTCGATGGCCTATGATCTGTCGGGTTCGCTGATCAATTATGTGGTTGCCGATATGGTAGCGGTGAGCGACAAGGTGCTGATGATCGAAACTTCGTTCATCGAAGCCGAAGAAGACCTGCGAATTCATATTTTTCTTCTGCCCGACCCGGATTCATTGAAAAAACTACTTAAATCCATCGGAGTTGCTTAGCTGATGTCAGACTATATCCCGGTAGGAATGGGCGAATTGAAGATTGCCAGACACCCCGCCAGCCTGGTTGTTTATGGCATTGGTTCCTGCGTAATCATTGCCATGTATGACAAAAAGAACAAGATTGGCGGCTTTTCACACGTTATGCTGCCTGACTCGTCGGGTATCGACAAAGAAAAGCTCAACCCGGCAAAATTTGCCGACACTGCCGTTCCGTTGCTCTTTAATAAAATGGGCGAAGAAGGCGCATTGAAAAGCAAGCTCGTCGCCAAACTCGTCGGCGGCGCTGAAATGTTCCCACCAACCGAAGATTTTTCCAGTAACATCGGCAGAGATAACGTCGAAGCCGTAAAAAAAGCCCTTTCAATACTCCAGATTCCGATCGAGGCCGAAGACACCGGCGGCAACAGAGGAAGATCAGTAGAATTCGATCTTGACTCAGGTCTGGTAAAGCTCTCCATTCTCGGGCAGGAAACCAAGGAACTGTAAACAATGTCAAGACTCTCACTTTTAATGGGCCTCTTTCTCGCAGTCAGCATTACCTCGGTAGTGATGCTCCTGGCGGTAATGGCTGAAGTGGGGGCAACCACCATCATTTTTCGCGGACTGGTCATTTTCTTTATTTTCGGAATGCTCGGCACAATTCTCGGCAGCTTTCTTGAAGTGGTGCTGATGCCGGTTACCACCGAAAAAGAAACGGAAAAACTCAAAGAGGAACTTCTTCTTGAAGACGAACAGCTCAAAGCCGAACTGGGCGACCTTCTTGACGATGATGATAATTCAAGTGGCAGATACGAAACATTTGGCACCCCTACCGATGAGCCGACTCCAGTCTCAGATATCCTGGGAATGGATCAGGAGTCTCACAAGGCAGCCAAACACGGAGGGATGAAGTGAACAAAGAACTTCTGGTAGGCAAAGATCAGGAAATTACCGATCCCAAGCTGAAAAATCGTCTTCAGGACGAAGAGGATCAGAAACTCTGGGAACTATATAGAACCAGTCATGATCAGCGCATCAAAGACGCATTGATCATGAAATATGCCTCGTTCGTCAAATATGTTGCCGGACGCATAGCGGTAAATCTTCCCAGCAACGTTGAATTTGACGACCTGGTAAGCTACGGCATTCTTGGCCTGATCGATGCAATCGACAAATATGACACCGAGAGAAATATAAAATTTAAAACCTACGCAAAAACCCGAATCAGGGGCGCCATCTTCGATGAATTGCGCGGTCTCGACTGGACTCCCAGATCGGTTCGCCAGAAAGCCCGCAAGCTGGAAAAAGCCTACGCCAAGCTTGAAGGCAAACTGGGCCGCGATGCCAAAGACGAAGAAATCGCCGAATATCTGAATATCGATATTTCTGAACTGCACAAGCTGTTCGACGAAACCAAAAAGTCTCTGCTGCTTTCGCTCGACGAAATTTTTTACGACGATGAAGAAGGCTCTTCCCGCTTCGATTTCGTCGAAGACCAGAAAAGTGACAATCCGCAGCTCAAAATTGAAGAAACCGAAGCCAGGAAAATTCTTGCCGATGCCATCTCCAAGCTCTCAGACCGCGAGCGCATGGTAATTACCCTTTACTACTATGAAGAGCTGACTTCAAAAGAAATTGGCAAGATCCTGGGAGTATCGGACTCACGTGTTTCGCAACTGCACACCAAGGCCATTCTCAGACTACGCGGGCGCCTCAGTCGCATAAAAGAAGCACTGATGGCAGAATAAAACCAGCTTCGAATAAAGCCAAAACCCCCCGCAAATTCTGCGGGGGTTTTCATTTTAAACGGATTTTTTGTTCAAAGCGTTAAAAATTTTTGATTGTTTTTTCGCTTTTGTTGGTTCGCCAGGCTCATCCACCGACAAAAGACGGTCATTTAGCCTGCAGAAATGCCCGTCTGAAACAAATCAGACTTTTTCAGAATCTTCTTCATCGAGCTCGATATCGATGCCGTCAACCGGTTTGCTGTCGGTTGAGCCTTCAATTTTAAACTGATTGATCAAACTGGTGAGTTCGGCTGAGCTTTCAGCCAGTTTCTTGAACTGTGCGTCCGATTCCAGGCCTGAAAGCTTGGCAGAAAGGTCAACACTCAGAGTTTTGGCTTTTGCCAGGGTGTTTCTGAATTTTTTCAGAAGTTCGTTCAGTGCCGCAGCCAGTTCTTTGAGATTATCATTGCGTCTGAGACTGACTTCAAAGGTAAGATCACCCTCGGTTATACGCTTGATACTCATTTCAAGCTTGTAAGCCGGACCAGCAGTCTGGTGTGAATACATTATACTGACGATAAAAATAATGATCACGTTCACAAAAATCAGCATCAGCAGACGCGGCCAGAATTCCGTGAAAAAATGCTGCATGATATTGGTAACGCCTCTTGCTTCAACCAGCGTGGTCTTGGTTGAAACAAAAAATGAGCCAAGCACATAGATGTTACAGGCAGTTATGACTGCCACGAGAAAAGCCAACAGCAGAATAGTTCCGGCGAACTTACTCTGCATACCTTTCGAGATGAAATAGTTCTTTCGCTGACTCAAAGCAAAGCCTCCTGCAGGCAGAAATCGTTTTATCTAGTATCTTACTTAATGCCCATTTTTTTGTCAACGGAATTACAGCCATCATCCCGGATAAAATTAACCCGGCAAATTTTGCATCAGATTGATGTATTTATCTGCCTTGGAACATGCAAAATCTTCCTGAATCAGGACAAGGCCAGCTCAAACTTTTTCTTGTTTTTTATTCGATAGATCGAGAAATCACGGTCTACCGTTGCGATCTTAGTGATATTCAATTCTTCAGCCAGGTAAACGAGACAAGCATCTGCAAAATCCATGGGAAGATCTTTGTATTTGATCGTGAGGTCTCTAAGACGGTTAAAAGCGGTAATATCTATATTATGAACCTCTATGGCGCCTTTGCTGATCCAGTCAAGAAAATCTATTTGTGCATTGCGATTGAAATCAAGCAAATGAAGGGTTTCGGTGAGTGAAGCCAATGTTGTAACCAGGGGCAACCTGTTTCCTTTGATAAAGCCCACTGCTTTTTTATGATGTTTGTCATCAGCATCAAATAAGGCAATCAACGGACCCGAATCAATAAGAATTTTTTGCATTTCTTTTATCCTGGAGTTTTTGCTTCAAAATGGCTTTGCGATCTTCAGACAAGTTGGACTTACCACTGGAATATTTACCAAAAAGAGATTTGCCAGCAGCCCAGGCATTGCTTTGTTCCAATTGTTTGAGATAAGCCTTCAGGCTTTTTCTGACAATTTCGGATTTCGGGATACCAAGCATTTCAGCAAGGTTATTCAGCTTTTCTTCCATTTCTGAACTTAATCTTAGAGTTAACATTCTCACACCTCTTGTATTACAAATTGTAATACCTTTAACGTCTTTTTGCAAATTGATTCTTATGCGAATACCGGGGTTGATTAAGCAAACCAGTTTTTTTGCCGATAGAGCCGGAGTTATGAAAAAACCAATTTTACTAATTTTCTTATTCTTTTTGTCGTTCTTTCTGACCGGCTGCGGCAGCTCTTCAGACTCTGGTGACAATGGCGTTAATGCGCCGGCAGGAACCTTTCAAACCGGTCTGGCATCCTGGTACGGAGCTGAGTATCATGGGCGACAAACCGCTTCGGGCGAGATTTTTGATCGTAATGCCATGACGGCTGCCCATCGTGAACTGGCTTTTCAGACGAAAGTCGAAGTAACCAATCTGGAAAATGGCAGGCAGGTAACGGTAAAAATTAACGACCGCGGCCCCTTCGTCGAGGGAAGAATCATTGATCTTTCCGAAAGGGCTGCAGACGAGCTGGGAATGAAGATTGCCGGGTTGGCGCAGGTCAGCCTGAAAATTGTTCCCTGACTTTTACAGACCGGGGCCGTCGGCCTCTTCTTTTGGTGTATAGCGATGGCTTTCGTAGATCGCCCAGCCGGTCATGCGGCCTGATTTTCCCTTGAAGGGCGCAACCACTTTGCCACCCTGGGGAGAATAGGTGTATTCGCCAAAAAACTGCACCAATCGGCCAAGTTCGAAACGAATGGTTTCTGAACCGGTGATTTTGTAATCAAAATCATATTCTAAATTGCTATCACGGCTTTTAACCCGGCAGCTGAGCGTATCGGTGGCAACCTGAGGATAAACCTTAACAATGTTTCCGCCATCACGCACCTGAACCTTGGGCAACTGCTGATCAAAAGCTCCATTTACCGTCAAATCCTGGCTAAAATAGTTTGCCAGAATGAAAATGGTAAACACCACGATGGGAATGGCTATAAGAATGGCCTTATCCTGCCAGGTCAATTCGGGAGGTTTCTTACTCACGGCTCTTTCTCCAGAGAAATATGGGTCTTTATGCAGCTGTAGTGCAGCTCAAGTTCAAACAATATCACATTGTCGGCATTCCTTCAAACATCTATTTTTTTTCTTTTTGTAAATTTTACGCTAAATAGCGCAACCAAAGTTGTCGATTTACTTACTACGGAATGAATGCGAAAGATCATGGATGATTTTTCCTTCAATGCATAAAAACGACCGACAAGAATGCAAGGAGCGCAATGTGTGGAATAATCTTAGAGCAAGGCACTACTCAGTCCTCATCCTGCTGGCGATTGTTGCCCTGGAAACTTCAGCAATTGCCATAGACCGGTTCATTAACCGCGAAAGCGACACCGCGTTTGCCATTGAAAGCCCGTATCAGAACAACCTTTTCATTCAGAATTTCAAGGTCGCTGAAGCAAGCTGCAAACAGGTTCCAGTCGCACTGTCAAAGGCCGTCAATTCCACACCGGCAAAGATGGTTGCTGCTGCAATTCCCGCTCCAGAAGTTGGCAAAGTTGAAAAGGTCGTAAAAGCTCCATTTATTGCTGCAGCAAGCA
Organism: Candidatus Methylomirabilis sp.; assembly: GCA_020722725.1. Lineage (GTDB taxonomy): Bacteria > Muiribacteriota > Ozemobacteria > Ozemobacterales > Ozemobacteraceae > DYKG01. The sequence continues at coordinate 150,915 of DYKG01000001.1, read as the reverse complement.
AACCGGCAACCGACAAGGTTTACATCGAGTATGCAGTTCAGCCCGGCGATTCACTTTCTCATATCGCCAGAATGTTTGGCTCAGAAACTGACCTGATCAAAAAAGCCAATGAACTTGAAGACAAACATGTCATCAAAGCCGGCGAAACCATAAAAATCCCGCTTCCGAACAGTGAAATGACTTACAAAGTCAGACCTGGCGATTCTTTATCAAAAATCGCCGGCAAGTTCAGAGTGCCCCTTGAAAGTCTGATTACTCACAATTCTTTGAAAAGCCACATGCTGCAGGAAGACCAGCAGATTCGCATTCCGGTCAGGGCCTCTGATCGGGAACTGAAAATGATCCAGACTCGCGAAGCCCCCAGGAAGTTTGAGCAGCAGCTCAGCCTCGACAATACAGGAAAACCTGCGCTGATTAAGTCTGCACCGAAATTTAAACCGGTGCGCACTGATAAGATTCAGATTGCCCAGGCTCAAGCTCCAGCCATCAAACCTGATATCAAATTCATCGAAAAAGAACTGCTCGCCAAACCACCGGTAGTGGCAAACGTAAAGAAAGAAACCACGCCGATTCTCAGGGCATCTGCAGTAATTCCCGAACCGGTCATCACTACCAAAGTTGATATTCAAAAACCTGCCCCGACCGCGACTCCTGCTGTAGAAAAGCTGCGAACCGAGAAGCAGATGAGCTACAAAGTTCAGAAAGGCGACAATCTTCTCAAGATCGCCCTGCGCTTCAACACCACTGTTGCTCAGATCAAAAGCGAAAACAAACTGCAGAGCAATTTCCTCAAAATCGGCGAAGAGCTAAAAATCAGCCCCGACAAAAAGCTGTATCGGGTTGTAAAAGAAGAAACCGCCAAAGATTTGAAAAAAGATACCACTTTGATCAGCCACCAAGTTAAAAAAGGCGAATCTCTATCTCTGCTGGCAAGAAAATACAACACCACAATCAGCGCAATCATTGCCGATAACAACCTGAACAACTCTCTGGTCACCGCTGGTCAGATACTCAAAATCAAAGCTGACAAGAAAAAATATGTAGTTACCCAGACCAACTCAATCACCAGAAAAATGATGCGCATGCCCACCCGCGGCCGTCTCTCTGACCGCTACGGCTGGCGCAATCATCCGGTTTACCGCAAACGCCTTTTTCATGCCGGCATTGACATTGCAGCACCCAAAGGTGCCCCGATCACTGCAGCAATGAGCGGCAAGGTAATTTACGCCGGCCGCCGTTCAGGCTACGGCAAACTGGTTATTATCAGCCACGCCAATGGCTACTCAACCAGATACGCTCACTGCAGCTCTATTCTGGTTAAAAAAGGCCAGACCGTTAAGGCTGGACAGCTGGTTGCCAGAGTAGGCGCTACCGGTGTTGCAACCGGCAACCACCTGCACTTTGAAGTGAGGAAGAATGGGAAGACACAGAATCCCCTTTTATATCTGAACTAGTTTGTAACAGGAAAAGCCATTGATCAAGCTGCAGACAGAATGAACCGCTCCGCCAGAATAACCATGCTTATTCTGGCGGCGTTTCTCGTTTTCATCGGAAACGGATTCACCGCCGGTAAAGCGAAAAAAGCAGCCGAACGAATCGAGACCGAAAAAGATCGTTCGGTTGGTCAGCATTTTAGCGCCGATCACAGCTTTTTCAATCCTCTCGCAATCCCTGAGCTTGCACCACCCATTCGGGTTGTTGCGCCGGCGGCAATGGTTAAAGCCGAGATCGCAACCGCCCAGGATCCCAGGTTTTCGGCGAACGAAAACCCGCACCGGGTCATTTTTGTGCCCGCATCGGAGCAGAGGCCTCCTCCGGTCAGCGAAAGCATTCCAATTATCGACAACCGACCCGATCATCATTTCGACCTCAATGAATGGGAAGAAGACCGGCTTTTCAGCTCAAACCTCTATACCGACACCAGTTTTTACACCACCAGAGTTGATGGCGACAAAACCCTTTCAAGTCACAATGAAGGCGAATTTTACGAGCAGAATCTGCGCTACGAAATGTTCTCTTCAAGAAATGACGGCGATACGATTGCAGTCAACGTTGACACCACCTATACCAACGATCTCCGACCCTATAAAAACGGCTTCACGCTCAATCAGGTTACCGTCGATTCGCAAACCGCCCGATCAAGGCTGGTAGCCGGCCACGCTTTTCCGGAAATGTCTGAATTTTCCATGACCCAGAGCATGCTCGGACTTTATGGGGTTCAAGAATATGAATATACGAAACTCAGCGGTTTTGCCGGTTATTATGCTGCCGAGAAAGATGACCTGAAAAGCCCCCGCTACGTAGGGGGAATTCGCCTCGAGCATTCCCGCGATGAATCGGTGCGGGTCGGGCTGAACCTGGTCGGTACTGAAGATGAGCGCGATAACGCCGCCGCAGTTTACGATCTGCCGGCAATGGCAAACCGCCTCTATTCAATGGATCTGCGAATCAGGCCAACCGAAAATATTTTTCTCGATGCCGAAATCGCGCAGAGTGACACTGACTTCGACAAATTCGATGATCAGGGCGAACAGAAAGGCGACGCTTACCGGGTTAAGGCCTCTTATGAAAGAGAAAATGCCAGGTTGGAAGCAGGCATGGAAAGTGCCGAAACCGCATTTCTCTCGCCGCTTGGCCAGTCGCCCCGCGATGAACGGGCATATTTCGCCAGATTCTATTATGAACTGAACCAGTTTATCAGTACCCGATTCAGCCAGCGCCAGGCCCGCGATAATCTGGCCAATTACCAGCGCTCTACCATCGTTCGAGACCAACCTGAACTGCAGGTGACCTTAAAACCCAGTGAATATTACAAAGACCTGCGCATCGATCTTTTTTACCAGCCTCTGCACGAATACAGTGAAAATTCAAGCTTCATGGATCGTTTTGTCGATCTGATGTGGCTCGAAATTAATCACAAGGCCGGAGAAATGCATTATTACGCCGGCCTCAGCCAGACCATAGACAAAGATGACGTAAATGTTCTCAACGACCGCGACATTCAGAAATTTGATTTCACCCTTACCTGGGAATACGACCGGTTCAGAAAGGTTTACAGTTCTTACAGCCTTGAAAAGTTAAGCCACAAGAGGGCCGGCGGCATGGACCAGACCGAAATGGTTGGCTTTGGTGGCAAGTCTAAATTTCATAATGACATTTTCATTGGTTTAGATTACCTGCGCGAGTCGGTTGACCCAACCAATGCCGGCCTCGATTCACAACACGATCGGGTGAACATGTCGATAACCCGCGAATACAGTCACTCTGCGCGACTGATTCTCGATCTCGAAGGTAATCGCAGCCAGTTTGGCAACAAACTGAGAGAATACGACGATTACACAGCAAGATTGCGCTATCTGAGGGCTTTTTAATGAAACGCAAAAACATTCTGCTGATGGTTCTTCTGGCCTGCCTGCTCACATTTCCCGGTCTGGCCAAAGAAGATAGCAACCGCCTGGCCAGAATCTCAAATCATGGCTATGTCGAACAGCAGCTGACCGTAATTTTCTGTGATGGCCCGGTTTATTACCGAAACTTCAATGAAGAAACCTGGCACCGGGTGGAGCTGCACCAGACACTGATGCATGGCGACTCACTGCGCACCGGCAACCACGGTTACGCGGTTCTTGCCTGGTCTGCTGACAACCTGATAATGGTCAAGCCCAAATCGGGCATGCGTTTTACCGTACAGCCACAGCAGCTTCCACAAGTTGGAATTCAGCTGTTCAAAGCTACTTTGATGCTTTCAGCCAGAGATTCGGGTTTGATCGAAATTGAAGGCCGCCACGCCAGCCTGGTGGTAAATCACGGCGACACCAGCATTCAAAGCAATGATAACCACGAATTGATCAAGGCTGTAAAAGGACAGGCTGCCTGCCGACTCAGCGGCATGGCCCAGCCGATGATTATTCCTGAAAGCTATCTTCTCGAAATAAAACCCGATGGCACCGAGCAGGGCCTGAAAATGTTCGACCCGCAAAGCGAATATGAATCGTTTCGCCGATTTTCCAGCTGGCAGAACCGGTTCAGCGAACTGCACCAGCAAACCCAGATCGACATACCATTCACCATCGATCAGGTAAAGATTAACGGCAATTTTATCAGCAATCTGCCGGTCAACGAAAAGGGCTACTACCAGCTCGATTCAGGCACGGGGAAAATAATCAGAACCGTTCACCTGCAGTTCAAGATCACCCCCTACCCCGGCCCCCACCAAAATTTCGAGCTTTATCTCGGCAAAGAACTGGCCTACGCGGTCAGAGAGGGGTCTGAGGGATACCATGAAGTGGTTTTTCCGGTGCCGGCAATTCCCGAATTCTTATGCGCCATTCATTCTCATGATTCGCTGGGTAGAAAGATAAGAATCTTCAAAGCCGGATTCGAAGTGCAGAATCAGCGCAGTAAAAAATTACTGGCCCGGCGTTTTTGCGAAGAAATGAGCCTGGCAATGAGCCGTCACGACCATCTGTGGCTGCGCGGCCATATATCCCGTGACTACCGTGACTGGCAGGGCAATACCCATTTTGATTTTCTCAAAGTTTTTGAAGATACCTTGCGAACGTATCGCGATGTCAGGCTGTGGCTGCATCCCTTCCGCTATGAATTTTCCGACCGGCTGATCAAAGTTCATCTGAACTACCGACTGTCGGCTCTGACCGCCGATTGGAACTACCGCTATGAAGACCGGGGCAGCGACATCTTTACCTTTATCTTCGAAGACGGCTACTGGCGGCTTTACAGCAAAACCTCCGGGCTCTTTTTTGCCCGGCTGAAAGTTGCGGTTGACCTTCGCCAGGGAGTTCTTGCCGGACGGGTGGTCGATGAACGGACGCGCACCCCGATATCCGGGGTCAGGGTAACGGTTCAGGGCACCAGGTTTTCGGGCACCACCGATTCCATGGGCGAATACCGATTTTATAACGTCACACCAGGCGAATACGACCTGAAATTTCAGAAAAATGGCTTTGGCGAAATTACTGCAACGAAAGTAACGGTCAAGGCAGCAGGTGAGCAGTTCAAATGAAGATTTCAATCAAATATATACCGGTCTTTCTGTTTCTCTTAACTCTGTCAGCATTGACTGGCTGCCTTTCAACCCCCCGAACCGAAACGAATGACGATTTCGGAACAATTTTCGGAGAATTGCCCCAGTACCCGATGGCCAATCTGTTGCTCTCAAACGAATCGAGCAAAAGAGCCATTGTTACCGATGAGCAGGGCAGATTTTCGGCACTGGTTGAACCGGGTCGTTATCAGCTTCTGTGGCAAACCGGCAGCGGTGAACTTGTGGTAATTAAGCGCAGCCTGGTTATAGAAAACAATATTACCCTTACAGTTACCGATGTAGACATGATTCCCATGCCCAGGGTCACCTCGGTTTCAGTGCCAATGATTTATCGCAACTCAGCAATCATTGAATGGGAAACCGATATTGAATCAGATGGCAACGTGGATTACGGCACCAATGAGCTCTATGGGATCTCAAGCTATGCCGATACAGAACTGAAAACCCGGCATCGCATTCAGCTATATGAGCTGCAGCCGGCCACAACCTACCATTTCCGCATAGCTGCCAGTCGTTACAGCCTTGATTCAACCAAAACCCTTAGCCGCGATTATTCTTTTACCACCGAACCTTAAGGGTTAGCAACGTACATTAAGCTCAAACCGTCATTCTGACGATAGGTATAGCGGGAAGAAATTCACGCTATCGATGTTTTCTGGAGGAATAAAATGAACGCATATTTCGTCGGCATTGGCGGAATGGGAATGAGCGGACTGGCAAAGATTCTTCATAATGCTGGATTCAAAGTTGCAGGGTCTGATCGCAATCTCGAAGGAGATTACTGCAAGCGTCTGCTCGCCATGGGCGTAAAAATTTATCCACAGGACGGTTCCGGCCCGACTGCGTTCATGAAAGACTCCGGCCTGAAACCCAATGAATTCAGGATAGTTAAATCAACAGCAGTTGAAGACCAGGTTCCCGATATTTTGTCAGCGGTTGAGCTTGGTCTTGAGCAGATTATGCGTTCCGATCTGCTGGCAATGATGTTCAATGCGAAAAAGGGAATAGCTGTCGGCGGAACGGCAGGCAAAACCACGACAACCGGTCTGGTTGCCTGGATCGGAAAATATTGCGGCCTTGAACCATCCTGTGCGGTCGGCGGCATTATTTCGGGCCTCGACACCAATGCCTTTCAGGGAAAAGGCCCGCATTTCATTATTGAAGCAGATGAGTCGGACGGGTCGATCGTGAAGTATCAACCCTGGGCATCAGTGGTTACCAACATTTCACGTGACCACAAAGATCTTGAAGAATTGTTATCTCTTTTTAAAAATTTCCTTGAAAATACCACGGAATTTCGACTGGTATGCGGTGAAGATGACAATTGCCGCAAGATTGCCGGGCGTTGCCAGGGTTCGGTTAAAACCTATGGCTTTAATCGCACCTGTGATTACCAGGCTGAAGATGTGAAAATCAGCAACAGTAGCTCATCTTTCACCTTTGCAGATACCAGATTTGAAATTAAAATGCCGGGTGAGCACAATGTTCTAAACGCCCTTGCAGCCATAATTCTCACTCACCGGGCCGGTATCGGCCTCGAAGAAATTGCCGCTGCGATCAAGGCTTTTCCCGGTATGAAAAGACGTTTTGAACTGGTTGGCAATGTCTGCGGAGTCAAGATAATCGACGACTTTGCCCATAATCCCGTGGAAATAGAAGCCGCGGTCAGAACTGCCCGTAAATCTTCTCAGCGCCGCTTTATTGTTTACCAGCCGCATGGGTATGGCCCGACCAGCTTTACCAGAAATGAGCTGATAGAAGTGTTTTCTGGCCTGCAAAACGATGAATTTCTTTTTCTCGATGAGATTTTTTACGGCGGCGGCACGGTTAACCGCAATATTTCTTCGGCTGAGATCGTTGAAGAGGTTAAACGCAACTTCGACAATGCATGGTTCATTGCCGATCGCGGGCAACTGGTCGAACGGATTTCAAAAGAAGCGCGCAGCGGCGACATGGTACTGGTCATGGGAGCCCGCGACATCAATCAGATCTGCCATCAGCTGCTGGAAAAAATTCCTGCCGGGAAAAATCAGCAATCAGCCTGAAACTTATGGTATTCTGATAATATCTTTCAGTTCAGGTGAAATTTCATGCAGACCCAGATCAATTTGTCTCTTCCACCGGGCAATCTGCGCCTTGGAATTGTGGAAGCCAGCGGCATAAAAGTTAAACCCGGTTCAGAGAAGTATCTGAATCAAATCAGCAAAGATATCGCCCCACAGCTTAAAGATGATTTCATCTATCCAGACCAGATGCAAAAGGGCATCAGGGGCTTGTTGAAAGCCTACGGTTTTCACCCATCAGGCAGAAATCGACCAGCTTCTGAATTTTTGTTCAAAGATCTTCTCAACCGCCGCGAATTCAATGCCATCAACAATGTCGTCGATATCAACAATCACCTTTCTTTAAAATACCACCTGCCAATCAGCGTTCTCGATCTCGACAAGACTGGCTCGAGCCTCTGCGTAAGAATTGGGCTGGAAAATGAAGAGTATGTTTTTAACCGCGAAGGGCAGATTCTTTCATTGAAAAAACTGCTGCTGGTAGCACGCCATGGCGAAGACCGATCACCGGTCGGAAGCCCGATCAAAGATTCGCAGGCGACCAAAGTTTTTGCTGAAACGCAAAGAGTTATTGTTTTTGTTTATTCTTCGATAAACATCACCCCAATAGAAACCATGAACTCTCTGCTTTCTCAGTTCAAACAACTGCTTGAAACCGAAGCAGAAGCCCGACAGGTCGAAACTGCCATTCTCGACTACTAGGAGTATCCTATGAACAGATTTTTTATTCTCTTTCTAATTTCGGCCCTGTTTCTGACCGGGTGTCTCGGTAACGCAGCTGAAGCCGAGTGCGAAAAAAAGCTCAAATCAGAAAACGTTAAAGACAGAATCGAGGGAGCGAGAAAACTCGGTGATGTTGCAACTTCTGAAGCTCTGCGTCTGTTGATGCTGCATCAGGACGACCCGGATTATCGGGTTAAAGAAGCAGTTCAGAAATCGCTCAAGAAAATAAACAAGCGAACTTTCCTGAACTGAAATTTCAGTATCTTATCTCAAAAGCAGCACTCGGAGCCTCTTCAAGAAGCTCAGTTTTAATTTCATCAATTTCATCGACCCGTGCAAGAAAAGACCCTTTTTTAACCGCGTCAACAAAGCACCTGACCTGTTCCTCCGATCCTCTGGCTTCAAACGAAACCGAGCCGTCGAAGTTGTTTTTTACCCAGCCGCCAATCTGGTGCTGCTGACCCAGTTTCTGAACGAATCGCCGAAAACCGACACCCTGAACCCTGCCATTCACTCTACATGAAATAGAAATAAAATTTCCCATAATCAAGGCCTTGAAAGGGGCAAAGTGGCAATTTCAAAAAATCTTATGAAATCAGGTTGGAAAAGATACAGCAACAGATCTTTGCGACCCAGTCTTGAATGAATAAGACGCAGCAGGGTGTAAGAGTCGTTTTTGCTGCGCCGCCCACCTGACAATTGCAGAGCCTTCTGCTCAAGCTTACCGATCAATTGCGGATCGATTTGCCCCTTTATCATCGCCACAAAACGGCGCAGATTCAATTTTTCAGTCAGAAAAACCGAGGTCGAATCACAGTGGCGTTGAAACTTTTCCAGTATCTCCTGGTCGATGCCCTCGATGAAATGGGGCCTCTTCGGGCAATCAAACTGCTGATGCAATGAAACGATAAAAGTCAGGCGTTCTGCCTGAGCCAGGCGTCGAAGGGACTGCAATTTCAAACCGACGTCAGGCCCAAGCAACTGCGAATTCAATGATTCAACAATGACCAGTCGATGGTCAGCCTGCGGCAGCATTCGAGCCAATTCTCCAATCTCATCGACATCGAATGTCTCTCTGCAGGTTTCCACACCGCTGAAGAAAAAAGATTCCGGCAAAGCTGCCCGCAACTTCTCGACTTCTGCTGCCATCTGTTTTCTTGCATTCAGGCCATTCTCATCATGCCCTGAAGTCTGGCTGAGCAGGTCGCCCAGACTGTTGCTGCCGCCGCTGAAGGCGGTTTTTATTGAAAACTCGCGCAGATTTTGTTCAAACGAAACAAAAAGAACAGCGGTTTCTTTTGAAGATTTAAGAGCCTGCTGCATTAGAAAACCAGCTTTTCCGCTTCCAACCGGGCCAATCAGCAGATGAACGCCAAATCTGCTCCAGCCACCACCCAGACTACGGTCAAGGCCTGAAGAGATTCCGGGAATTGTGGGAACTATTTCTTTTAAACACTCGCCTGCCCCTTCCAGCTCAAGATTCAACGGCTGAAAACGACCGCTGAAAGCTCTTGCCTGTGGCTGACCGGCTGCTTTTACAGTTCCGCGTGCTCCTCCCGGAAAAGGTAAATCAGGCAGAGCCATCACCTTATCACGCAATCCGGAAACTGGCGGCAATGGTGTCTGCATAAATTTAAGCCAGTTAAGAGTTTCTTGCAGACATTCCTGCATTGTTCTTTTTTTTGCACAAAAATCTGAGAATGCGGCCACCCCATAGGCAAAATGCGAAGCCCCCACCCCAACCTTGTTACGGTGCAAAACGGGGTGAGTGCTGCCCGGGAGCAGGACCTGGTAACCGCTGCTACAACTCTGTAGAACTATTGTTCTTACAAGGGTTTTAACCGGTCTGCCGTCAACCTCGCGAATTTCGGCAAGATGACACAAAACCCGGTAATAAAGCTCTGGCAGGTTTTCATGCCCTTCCAGCCCGAAAACACCAGGGTGAACTTCAATGCATATTTCCTCAGGAGTAGCATAAATAGCTATAGTTTCCTGAGGAATTCCCATTTTTTTAAGCGCATCGATACATTTGACCGAATCATCATAAACCTGTTGAAAACCAAAAACTTCGGTTGCAGGCTTGAAGGGCGATCCATTTACCAGAATAAGACAGCTCTCACTTCCAAGAATTTTTGCGAGTTCTGCTGCTCCTGGCAGTTGCGGCAGCTTACGGCCATTATTCTCGATTTCTATGGTTACCCCATGATAATCGCAACCTTCAGACAAAAGATCGCGGGCACGGCGAACCGAAAAAACCAGGCAGAGTGACCCGTAAACCTTCTCTTTGTGACCTCGGTTCAATGCCTGAAAACTCTCCGGGGAATCAGTTTCGAGCAGATAACACGATCTGAAAAGCCCTTCGGGAGTTTTCTTCAATTCCTCCGGAGTTTTCGCAATTTCAACAATCTTTGCGCCATTTTCAAATGAAGAATTGAAAATCTGGGTGAATCTTGCCATTTCGCCCCCCCCGCTTTATTGTTTGAGTTTAAGGCCGGTTACCAGAGCCAGTCTCTCGATAAATTCTGTAAAATCTACCATACCGCCAAAAATGTCTGAGCCATGTCCCCGTGAAAAAACTAAAAAGCCCGGGAGCATATGTTGATTTTTTTCGACCATGGCTTCAATCTGATAAGATTCTCTTATCGCATTCTGCAGAATTTCATAAACCACCGCCGCATCTTTTTTTTCTGCTGATTGCTTTAAAGCAGCAGCATCAACAGTGGCTGAGAACGAAAAACTCGCCAGCAAAGCCGAAGGCTCAGCCTGTTCTTGAACCAGAGCCTGATTTAAAGACACGGCATTTCTTACATCAAACAAAAATTTGTTTAAATCAAATTTTTCGCCAAAATTCAAACGAATTCGGTTGTTGTCCTGAATTAGAAGAACCAGGGTATCTTTACGGCCTGAAACAAAGTAATTGATCTGGTGAAGGATTTTTTCCTGGGTTCTCAAATGATCAAGCATGTCAACGAATCGACCCTCAACCGCTGCCTTTTCAGCAGCTTTGCAACCGATCAGAAGAACAAAACCATTTTCTTCTACAGACAGCCGGCTTAAACCTGCGGTTACCAGCTCGTCAACATATGGCTGAGTGCCATCTTCCGGGAGATGCTTAACATTTCTTCTGAACGCCCCGACTATTTTTTCAGCCTTGGCGGAAAACATGCGGTCAAGGTCTTTCCTATTTGCAGCATATTCCAGATTGCGGCCGGAAAATTTTCGCACCAGCGCATCACGCTCTTCTGAACCTGAAAAATCCCCGAGAGTCAAAGCCATGCGCACCCTGGCAAAAAGATCACCGGTCTCGATTTTTAAAAATTCACAGGCCGATGAACAACAAAAATCCTGGTCAGATACAATTCCAACGCTTCTACCATCGCCGGTAAGAAAATCAACCAGGTTGACCTGCTGCAGCGCTTCAGAAGCGATAAAACGAGGCAAAACCATCTCAAAATTTTCCATTTCAGCGATCTGTAATCTTTTGGGGCGTGTTCCCCTAAAAAGGTTGGCGGCATCGTCTGCAAGACCAAAGCCAAAGAGAATAACGATGTTTTTTGCCGGATTTTCATCTGTCAGACCACGTCTTCTGGCAAATTCCTCCAAACTAAGGGGTTTGATGTTCACCTGTGTAATCAGGTCTGTCTGCCCGGGAGTCGGAACGGTAACGTTCTGCTGCGCAAAACCAGCGCTGCAGACCAGAATGAGCAAGGCAATCAGCAACTTATGACAAAAATGCATGCTTTTCCTCCGGCGCGAATGCTTATTGCCATGTTATCCCATAAAGAAATATGCTGCAACATCCAACGGCACATTGATTTAAGTCCGGCTGCGTGATATTTTCTGCAGAAAGAAAGGATTTGCCATATGCCCAGATCAAAAAAAGAAAAAATTGCTCCTGAAATAGTAAGAATTTTGCGTGAACTTTCAGATATTCATTCACCCTCAGGTATGACGGCAGATGTACTGGCCCACATCGAAAAGATCGCCCGCAAAGCAGGCATCGGCTGCCATTACACCAACAAAGGCGCCCTGATCGTTGGCAATCACCCCAAACCACAGATTGCAATAGCAGGGCACGTAGATACTCTTGGCCTGATGGTTAAAGAATTGAAGGGCGATGGAACGCTTGGTTTCACCAAAATCGGCGGGCCAATTCTGCAGGCTTTCGAGGGCAAAACCGTAAGAATTTTTACCCAGACCGGCAGAATTTATTCGGGCAGCCTGATTTTGAACAACCCCGCCGCCCATGTTAACAGCAAAGCTTCAGAGATTGCCCGAAGCGACACAACCATGCACATAAGGCTTGACGCAGAAGTGTCTGACAGTCAACAGCTTAAAAAGCTTGGTATCGAAGTTGGTGATTTCATTGCCTTTGATTCTGGCTTTGAATATACCGATACCGGCTTCGTCAAAAGCCACTTTCTCGACGACAAGGCAGGCTGTGCATGTATGATCAGCGCTTTTCTCAAAATGGGATCAGCCGCGCTCAAAAAAAATCCGGTAATGTTTTTCTTTTCTAATTATGAAGAAGTTGGTCATGGTGCCTGTGCCGGACTTCCTGAAACAATCAGGGAGATGCTGGTCGTGGATATGGGCGTGGTAGGCGAAGGAGTTACCGGAGACGAATACTCTGTCTCCATCTGCGTAAAAGATTCGTCAGGCCCTTACGATCTGATTCTTCGTGGCCAACTTACTGAAATCGCCCGGAAAAATAAAATTCCATATAAACTCGACGTCTTTCCTTTCTATGGCTCAGATGGCTCTGCCGCATTAAGAGCCGGTCTCGATGCCAGGGTCGGGCTTATCGGGCCTGGTATTTCAGCTTCTCACGGCAACGAAAGAACTCATCTGAAAGGGCTAAACGCAACAACCCATCTGCTTTTAAATTATTTAAAATGATTGTTTAATTATTCGATTTTCTTTCTGAGTAAAGAAAAAAACCGATGCCTGACGGCATCGGTTTTTTTCAGGTGATTCTTCCTTTTTTACTTGTTTCTCGTTCCCTTATCAATAGTTCTGATGATAAGTCTGGTGCCAAGAACCGGAATACTGGTCTTGAAGGTTCTGAAGTTTTTCTTTGAGGCACCACGGGTATGAGCGCCCCATTTCCAGTCACTCCAGGGGTTGCCAGGGTCAGCAAGCTGGCCACCGGCGCCAGGATAGGTATCCCATTCAAGCGCATTGTCTTCAGCTACGATAGTTACCGGAATGGCCATCGGGAAATTTTCTGCCAGACCGCGGAACAATCCTCTTGCCTGATCAGTTCCAGATGCAACTGCCGGGTCAACCCCAGCGGTGCCGGCCACTTTCAAAGCACTTGCCCACCTTGAATATACTGATCTGGACTGAGGATTTGAATCCTTATCGAGATACTTGAAGGTAAGGGTTGCAGTTGCCACACCTGCGTTATCGCTTACACCGCAGCCAATCGAGAATTCAACGTTATCTTCGATTGATCCCGGAGGAATTTTTTCGGCAACTCGGGCTACATAAAAAGCCTTCGAAGCATCACTGCTATAATCGAAGAAAATATTGTCTCCAAGGCTGGGTAAAGATTTGTAGAAATCAGTTTCAATGTTGTTACTGTCTTTCATTCTGATCAGGCCATTATCATCTGGCAGCCAGTCATTGCTGTCATAATAATCCTCTTTGAGCATAGTCTCAGCCGTGTCCTGCGGAGAGTTTTCGGATTTGGTTGCTTCTATGGCGTTTTTCGCCGCATTACCACAGACATCTGACCGAATCGGGAAGTAACTGGTTACTCCATCCTTGTAATCGGTAAAGAATCCGTAGGGTTCTGGCTTATGAACGTCACGCGGATGCAGGGCAATGTTCATCTGACGGTTGCTGAGAAGGTTACCTGAAGAGTCGGTGCAGCTGAGATAGAACTTGTAAGGTCTGATTACCCCGCCTTCATCATAGCCCGGGGTATTGTTGGCATAGCCTTTTGGCAGATTGGTTTTGGTAGCGTCTTTCGAGTTAACCGTGATGAAATTCAACGGCATTCTGAAACCAATGGTGGCAAAGTAAAGATCCGTTGTACCGATAGTATCTTTATGCCGCTGGAAATCGCGCTGTAGCTTGTCTTCTACCGGAACAGGCTTGCCGGCAACCATGTTGTATTTATGAACATACATATCGCCGAAAGAATCAACGAAGTTCTTGCTCTGGCTTACATTGACCGGAGCAGCCTGGTCGGGTGGATAAAGTTTCACAATACCCGAATCAAGGCGGCAGGCGCGGTCGTAAGCCAGTGAAACTCTACGATTAAGAACTTTTGCAAATACTGGTTTGTAATTGAACTTGGCGGTAGGGGCTTCAGATGGCGCGGTTTTGTTATGATTGTAGTTGGTGTTCCAGGTTGTCTGGTCGGTAATACCACAAACGCTGTCGACCGCTTCCCACGGGTTGTTGTCTGAGATTCTGAATGAAATTGATGCGGGGTTGCCACCGTTGGGGCCCTGGCCGACAATCAACGGGAACCCGGCATCACCATACAGGTTAACCGGGCTGGTGAATGCATAGAGAATTTTGGGAGCCTGACGGTCAATTACCAGAACTTTGGTTTTACCAAAAACCCTGAATTGCAGCGGCAGGTTGCGAACCGGGAACAGATCTACCCCGTTCTTGTTCTTAACCCACATGTCGTAAGAAATAGTTCGACTCATTTTAATAACCATGTCAGCATAAAACGGGTCGGTAGGCGGCAGATCGGTGGGGGTTGAAGCGATGACTGGATTATTAGCTGCCAGCGCTTTGGTAGATGATGCCAGCAATGGTAGTTTAACCTTCTTTGGGTTCCCCATGTCATCAGGAACCATGTATTCAAGATATGCTTCAAGTCTGATTTCATCATCAAGCCAGCGCAGGTCATCACCCTTGTTGTCGAATTTAACCTTGTCGCGATGGTTAACATAGAGGGCGTTGACCTGATTTCCAGAACTGTCATACTCCGGAGTCTGCATTTTTGCTACGATAAAGGATTTCGAAGTTCCTGCTTTACTGATGTCGTCAAAGAAAATCGTTTGAGAAGCGTTGTTGATACGCCAGAAATAGCCCTTACCAGCTTCCAGTCCATGTTCTGAATGGGTAAACCAGTGAGAATTATTGGTTTTGTTGTTTGGTGCCCAGCCATCACATCTTTGGATGTTTGCGATCAATTCTGCTTCAACCGGCTGGGTAGCGTTATCACCAGTGGTTACAATCGGATAACAGGCATAGTAAGAATCGGCACTGCCACTCTCCTGTTTTTCGGTAATGTAATCGATATATTTTGATGCTGAAGCCAGCATGAATTTGAATTCGGCCTTATTCATAATATCCATGAGCTGGCTTTCGGCAGTTTGAATGGTCGGTCCGCCCACCGCTGTCGGAACAGCTTTTGTATTTTCACGGAAACATGCAGGCAGATCGTCGATCGTACCGCCGAAGTTTATCAAATCATAGTCATACCAGTCATAAATAACCTGACAGGTAAGAATGAATTTTCCCGCAACCGGAGAATAGAAGAATGTAAAGTTTTCCTGGCCGGTATTGCTGCCATTGCGCGGAGAAGGAGCAATTGGATAAGGTTCTGGAGGATAAACCGGATTGCCGAAAAGATCTTCGACCATCCAGGTGCGCCAGCGATAAGCCACACTACCACCGCTGGTAGATGAGTTGGTATCACTGATGGAGGAGATAAAACCACCCTTGCGGCCGTCGCCATCCCAGTCGGGTTGATCGTTAGGATTCCAGGCCCCGCTGGTCAGCGGATAATTTTCAACCATGAAGTAATAGAGCACATCGTTGGAAAGAGTGGTCGGGTTCGGAGAAATCAGATACTGGTTCTGCTGGGTACTGTTGACATCTGTTGAAACCGGGATGTCTGAGTAGGGTCCGCATATATCAAGGAATGATTTTTTGTCTGCAAGGCTTATTACTTCAGGAGGAGTTGGAACATTGATAACAGCGAGCTTGGCATGGCCCGGATCTCCATAATTGTATTCATAATAAAGACCCTTACTGCCGTATGAAAAATCATTCTTGTCAAGAACGCCATCATTATTCCCGATTTTTGCAGACCAGCTCGAAAGAATTGGCTCTACATTGTTGCTCGGGAATGGGCCTGCATTAACCAGCTCGGTCAAACCTGCCGGTTTAATTCTGACGCTGAGATTATAATAGCGTTCAGCAAAAACTTTGCGGCCAATTTCCTTTGGGGTCGAACTGTAGATGCTTCTTTCAAAAACAGCCTTACCATACTGCTGGCGATAAATCAGCCATGCAGTGTATTCGGGTTCATCTGGGTCTTGAGAGGGGTCGGGATAAACCCTGATCGTCTGGTTCAGTTTGAAGTGAACTCTGGGATCATAGGTTGCAACGTTCTTGGAAGGGAAGGTCATTGCGAAGAAAAGACTTCCGAAACCATCGGCCTTGATGTCATCGATTTCGCTGTTGGGATCGGCTTCGATCAGGCCGGCCAGGTCAGAAACGTCGATACCTTCGTATCTGGTTCTTGAAATCGGCGGTTCGTTAGGGTCATTTTCAAAACGAATGAACTTGTAAACCATTTTACCGGGCTTATCGTAAGCGAATACGATACCGCCTTTCTGGTTCCACTGGTTTGACACGGCAACCGCAGAGATATTGATGCCGGCTCCCGAAGAGTTGGTAGCCTGATTATACCAGTTGCGAATATCATTGGTGCCGATACAATAAACGTAGTCAGAGCTTACGTCGCGCATTGAAACGCCGATCCAGAAGGTATCCACACTGTCTGGCGTACCGATGATCGGGTTCCCTGCCGGGTATGGAGGGGCATAGACATCTTTGTCCCTGGTAACTTTATAGTCCGTACCACCTTCAGGTCTTGAGTAGAAGTAAGTTCTCGAAGGCTGAGCCTTGATTGGAGGCATGAAAGCAAGGTCGGTAATCATCGGGTCGGCAACACTACTGCCTGAGCCACTGGCACCGCCGCAGCCGTCGAGACAACCGGCAAAAATCTGACGGCTTACCCGCTTATCGTAAGAAACAGCAACTACCCGACCAGCCGCCGAAGAGTATTTGGGAGCATCAGCTTCAGCGTTGTCAGGAGTGTGGGTATAGAGAGTCCAGTTATGGGGCCGGCCTTTAACGTTGTCACCATAAACAACGTAGAAATAACCTTTCGGGCCTGGTCTGCTCGACTGGCAGTGCTTGGTGCGCCAGCTTGAATACCATGAACCATTGGGAATCGAATACCAGGATTTGCCTGGATAGACCCCTAGAGGAATCGATGGTACATTGGGCAGAGGATTGCCACCGGGCGCAGAAATCGGCGTACCAGGGCCAGCGGATTTAAAACCCGACCAGGTTCCCGAATTACCTCTGATTCCACGATCGGCCGGACCGGTTCGATAAACTGCAGTTCCTTTGCCCCACGGACGGTGATCATAGTGAATGTAAGCGTGATATCCATAGTCGGCAAGGTCGGTGCTGCCAGAATCGAGAACCTGGCGCTGCAAAGGTTCAGATAGCAGAACAAAGCCTGGAACAACCTTTTCAGAAAAGGTGTAGATCTTGCGTTCAAGGTCGACCGCAAAACCGATTGAACTGTCGGGTTTAAACAAATATTTGGGAGGACTGTAATATTTGTTCTGTTCAGGGTTATTCAACCTGAAAATACCACGCAATGAAGCATCACCTTCACCAATAAGGAGGTAACACTCACCGTTTCGGCGATATTCGGGCTTCAGCGCCGCGAATGCTGAAAGGCCAGACAGGCTGAACACCAGCATCAGAATCAGCCACCTAAATTCAGATTTTCTCATATATTCCCTCCTTCGCAATGAAGACCTAGTTTCCTGTTACGGATTGAATGATTGCATTACCCACATTCGGGTCAATTTTATATGCTTTGAACATTGCGGCCAGCACTTCTACAGTAAGATCAGCCCCACCGATAAACACATCATTATCAAGAACCTGGCTGGAAAAGGGCTCGAGAATGTCTGAGCCGTGTGCCAGCCAGTTTGCTGCCAGACTTGTAAGGTTCTGGTAGTAGCCGTTAACCGCCGCCGAATCGTTTCTGATTTCATTAGGAAACGGCATGCGAAAAATCTTTTCGTAGTTTAAATCGGGTGCCATGACAGCCTCAGACCGAGCAACAGCTTTCAACTCACGACTTTTGGAATTCAAAACAATTTCGATGCCTTTCTGCGCGGCAATCTGCTGAGTATATTGCCTGATTTCAGAAATAATGGCGGCGAATTGCTTCTGGGTGGTTTCCGGGTCAGTATAGCCCGAATGATAGGCCACCTTTTCAAGTCTTGATCTGCGGTCTTCGGCCTGATTCAATTGAGCGCCCAAAGCCTGTATTTTAGCATTGAAAGAAACCTCGGTCTTGTTCTGAGCGATGTCATATTCCTTTTTCTTCAATGCTCTTGGGCCGGTTGCCAGGTCTTCAATACCGTCGAGGTAATTTTTGGCAATGCGCTCCATTTCGCGGTCGAAACCCCGGCGCATTTCATGGATACGCCCCTGAAGCAGCCTGATTTCAGAATCAAGCCGGTTAATCTCGCTCTGTTGTTCTTCTGAACGTTGTTTTGCACCGCCAGCCACCCGGGCCGGATCCACTTTAAAAGCCTGCACATAGGGGTCGAACGACCGCATTACAGGATGCAGCAATACCAGAGCTTTCAGATCAACCTTGCCGATAGCGGCTCTTGGCGCGGCTTGAAGTTCAAGACCAGCATAAGAAAGCAGCATCAAAGCTGCAACCAGAAAACACCCAATCTTTTGCAATTGCGTCTTCATTACCTTCCCCATCGGTTATTTTTGCAAGACCCGCTCTACTGAAACGATTCTAACTGCATCTTTTGAAATAGACCGGCCAAACTGGTCGGTATATTCAGCACCCGCCTGAATGAACAAAGCTTCGGTTTTCCAACGGTTGTCAGTATAAATGGCCATACTGGCAAGTTGAATGCCGATCTTCTGATTGTTAAACGAAGATTCGGAATCGCCAAAATTCGCAATGGTAAATTCGTCTGCCCCGGTGGTAAATTCTTTGAGATAATTGGCATTGCCCAGCTTGAAGGCTTCCCAGCATGCGTAATAATCACCGGGATAAAGCTGGAACTTCAACAGAGCCAGCTCGGTAATACCCTGAGCAAGATAATCAAGCTTGATTCTTTCATCAATCTGCACTGTCTGAACCTTGGTTGTTTTGGTCATACTGCTGTATGCAACAGCCATTTGCAGTAGAACCACAGCGAAAACGAGAGCAAGAATTAAAGCCATGCCGCTGCGACGGTTTAACTTTTTCATTTGGTGTCCCTCACTCTCGATTTGAATGATGAAAGGGTATATTGCTTGTCTTTTGTATCACCTTTATCTCGCCAGGTAACGGTCATGGTGTATTGAAAAAACATGCCGGCGTAAGGCCGGACCTCAGAAGACCAGCCCCATTTGGTCGGATCAGCGGGATTCTGAGCCTTTTGAAACGGGTCATACATCGGCACGTTAAAGGTGCCTGGGCGGTCAGTCACGGTTAAAACAGCTTTGTAAGCAAAACCATCAATATCATCGGGGCCAAGCCGCAACACTATTTTACTGGAGGCTCCGCTGGAATTAAGCTCCTGGATAGAGCCACCGTCGCCATAAGTTTTTGTGCCATTGGGCCCGGGCTCAAGAATTCCAAAAGGGAACTGCAGGGCCTGATTCAGTTTTTCCTGGCAGAGATTTACCGCCTTGATCGTTCGGTCATCTTTATCTGTGGCCTTCATGGAAGTTCCCATTACACCGACGATGGGAATAAAGGCTGTGGCCAGAAGAGCCATCGCCATAATAATCTCGGTCAAACTCATGGCTTTTCTGCTGCGAAGTCTGGAATTTATCTGTTTCATATCAGAAATCCCCCAAGTCCTGGATATCCACAGGAACGGAGAAATCAATCCTGGCCTTGACTCCATGTGCTACAGTGGTTTCAGGGTATTTAGGATGCTGCATGCCGATTACGATCCCGACAACTTTTTCGGTTTCCATCAGCGCATCGGTACCGGAGGCGATTTCAATTGTAAAGCTCGATGAAGCCACATCGTCGAGCCTGGTTGTAAAGGGTGCATTCATCAATGAAAAATTCAGGGGACTGGCAGTGAAATTGCCTAAAGGTGCAGTGAATTTTGTAGTGTCAGGGTAAAAAACTGCTGATGAATTGAAATAATCGATCCCATTATGGGCATTTCTTGCCGTATTGGCATGCAGGTAAAGACTGTAAAGATTTTTTTCGCCTTTTTTAGCCAGCAGACAATGATAAAGAAGAAGACCGGGACCGGTTCCTGGTCCTACTCCGGCACCAAAAGCCGACATATCTGGCTTGCAAACGGTAAAAAGCATCAGGCGCGTGTCTTCGGCAGGGGCAGTAACATCGGTATTATTTTTTAACGTTACAAAAGGAGACTCAGCCACCACCAGTTGCGGGTCAGCTGCAGGGTTTATTCCAGATGCGTTGGCAGCCTGTTCTATTCTCTCTTTGAGAATGTTGAGAAAGCGCTCAGCTTCTTTCTGCTTCTGCAAACGCCAGGAACCGGCAACGAACATTCGGCTTCCCATGCGATAAAAGGAGAACACACCGGTGATAAAAACAGACAAAACACCGGCCGCAACCAGTATTTCGACCAATGTGAAGCCCGTCTTCTTCTCGATTGCTTTTAGCATAGTTTCTCCCTGTATGCTATGTGTACGAAGCAAATTTAATGCCACTATCTGGGGGCGACAAAACTCTCTATGTCGGTGTCGAAATTTTCTTCATGATTCTTAATTATACCTGCAATAGACATTACTGTGGTAATTACTTTCTCTTCGATCCCGTGAATTCGGTAGATTCTTTCTATCAAACCGGCAGAAATGTCTTCGCCACCCCGTAAAATCAGCGGGTAAGGCTTCAATGGCAAAAGGTTTAGCGCTTCAGGGTAATTGATCAGTTCAAGCCAGTTGATAAGCCGACGGGATTCGGGTGTATCGTCTGACGGCAAAACATGATCCCGGTTTGCCAGAAATGAATAGAAAAGACTGTAGTCAAGTCCCGGAACTCCGATACCATACTGCGAACCCGACCGATATCTCTTGGGATAATTGAAGGGAACCGTTATTGATGAATTGAAAACAATCTCGAAACCTTTTTCTGCAGCCATCTTTTCAAGTTCGTCGATCACCTGTTTTTCGATCGCTGCAAGCCTGACCCTGGTTTCGTCCGGGGATGTCAAATCGGGGCAATTCTGCTGATATTCGATATCTGAAATCCTGCCAAACAGTTCTTCCTGCTTTTTTGCAAGGTTTTTCAGATCATCAGCCACTCTATTGCCATCTTCAACCGACAAGCCGGCAAGCTTATTCATTAAAACAGATTTCTCACGGTCAATAGTGCGAATTTCCGCTTCAAGTTTTTGCCGCTGATCTTGAAGGTCTGATGAAACGGGGCGATCTTTCAGCTGTTGCACTGCAATCGCAAAGTCATCAGCAGAAAGACCCAATGGAACCTTAAAAAAGCCCATTCTGGAAAAATCAAAAAGGGCCATTTCAGGATGAATACTGACAACCAGCCCAAGATCAACCTTTCCAATTTTTGCGGCAAAGCCAACAGACTGACACAAAAGAAAAGCGATCAACAGCAACAAAAACGCTGATTGTTTATTCATTTATTCCTTCCTTCTCCTGATCAAAACAGGCTCTGAAGTCGCCGGGAAAAGCAGGCTTATGGCTGGAACCTGCTCTAAATAGTCTTTCAGCAATTCAATCCGCTGCGGTGCCTGGAAAAACCGGCGCATTGCGTTTTCTGGAAAATCAGGCGGATACATGAAAAATCCTGGCAAACGATTGATCAACAGTTCTGTTTTGGGAAATTTTTGCCGGGTATCGAGAATTATCCTGCGGGCAATCGGTAAATTCCGCGAGACCGGCGGAACTCCGCCGCTAGACTTTAATTCATCAAGCTCCATCCGACTCTGTTTCAATTCCATGACTCGCTGATTGATTTTAGCAAGGTTTTCCCAAAGTTCGTTTTCTCCCGATTCATCTCTGGATTTGAGTAAATCTGCCAGCACACTTCTGTGTTTTTCCTGAAGCAGGTTTATTTGAGCAATGGTCGATGCAATGCGGGAATCAACCTCGGCAGGGGAAATGATTTCACCGGGAGTTCCACGAAATCGGCCGCTTTCCGGATCATACTGGTTCATCAGGGGGTGCTGCATGATCAAGCGCTCAAAATCGCACGAACTGAAAGTCTGACCGGAAACTGACAAAGAAATCAGGACAAAAAAACTTAACAGCTGCAAATTTTTTTTACACTTCATTCAGGTAACTCCGGAAAATCAAAAACGAAGGGATCAACTTCCAGATCAGAACGACGTTTAAGAAGCTTCTGACCCAGCAATTCTTCAACATAAGAATGATCCTCAAACAAACTAATTCGAGTAAAATTATGGGGAAAAAACGACAACGAAAGAATTCTGCCCGGCAAAGGAATCTGATAAAAAATCAGCGAAACCCATGCCATGCCATTTGTTTCCTGTGCCCAGGGCTGTTTATCATCGATCAGAACTCCCCTGATCCGGCTGTTTAACATAAAAACCACCTGATGGCAGTTCAAATTCGAGTTTTGATCGGTAAAAAAGGCGATCTTTAAAAAATTTCTGTCGCTACCCAATACGACGGGAGCATGACCGTCTGCCGCCATTTTTCTGGCGAGAGAGAGCACCGACCTGGAATTATCGATGTAGTTCCATTCGAGTTCAGAGGCCAGACCTGGAATTGCCTTGATAAAACCTGCCAGGAAAATGCCAACCAGACCATGGTCGGAAACCCATAAGACATCCTGAGCGGGCTTCTGCTTGAAATTTGCATTTAAAAAATTCATTTCCGCAAACGGGAAAACCGGCGCTGCAATTGGAATTTTCCAGAAACCAATCAGCTTCCAGTCATGAATAGCAAGGCTGCAACCAACGACCCTGCCATTAAAGAGCAGGATCAAAGCAAAAGCCAAAATTTGTTTCACCATGAAATTATTCATGATTACTAAAATACCACATTCAATTAAACCAGCTAAATAAAATTATTGTTGTTACGATAGAGTTAAACATTAACAAGTCTTATACTGTCAACCACAAGATTTCATAAAGGTGAACGATAAAATGCCTGAAAACCAGCTTAACCAACCTTTGCTTAAACTGATTGACCTGAACGCCATTGATGTCTTTCTTGGAATGCTGCCTTCTTTCTATCAGCGATTTTAAGCCGCGTAGTTCAGATTGCAGCCAGCAAGCCATCGATCGACAGTAATCTGGGCCGCACCATGGTTTTACTGGCAACAGTTTAAGAATGGCCAGATTTAAACCATATTTTGAGAAAAAATTTCTTGTTCCACCTGCCCGGGTAAATGAACTGAAAAATTTTATCAGTGCATTTGCAATATCTGACAATAATGGCTGCGATGGAAAATATGAAGTTTTGAGCCTCTATTTCGACCGCGCAGACTATAAATGTTTTTACGATAAGCTGAATGGAGAGTATTCACGATTCAAGCTTCGTCTGCGTCAATACCGTAATTTAGAGAAACAGAACTGGCATGCCCCTTATTTTGAATTAAAAATGAAAAACGGCGATTTAATCAGCAAAAGAAGAGAATCGGCAGACAGGCTCAATCAGGAAGCTTTTACCGCAAATCCAGATTTCAAATCTGTTTTTGATTTTCAGGCAACCGCATTCAAACCAGTCTCAGCAATTTATTATCAGCGCCACGCCTGGCTTTTTCCTCAGATTACCGGCATGCGCATTACTTTTGATTCAAACATCGCCGCGATCAGTGCCCCAATGTTTCAGGCAGCCGAAAAGTTAAAGTTTGAAGACCTTGCAAAACGACAGAACTGGCCGATGATACTTGAAATAAAAAGTTATACCGCCGTTCCAGAGTTTTTGCTGCACGAGCTGACCAAAATTGAGGCTGAATTATGCAGCTTTTCAAAGTATGCAAACGGGATTCAAAAGTTGCGACTGGTTAACAGATTATGACTGTACACCAGCCGCTTCGACCCGTTTAACGGGCTCAGCGATCGAAGGACGGTAATTGAGCCTGTCGAAATGACCGGTAGGGTCAGATTTTTTTTACAACACCCTTCGATGGTTCGACGGGCTTGGCGACCTTTAGTCGCTGCGCCAGAGCCTGCCCAGGTTCTCAAGTTCAACATAGTATTTTGGGCTGTTGCGCAATCGGCGCAGACAATCGTTAAAATTCTCGTAATCACGATCACTTAAATACAACAGACCGGTATAATAAATGATCAAAAACTTCTGTTCTTCGTTTCGACTGAAATGCAGGGCATTTTGAAATGCCAGAATTCCGTTCTGATAATCTGCCAGATCAGAATAAACAACGCCCAGCTCATACCAGACATCGGCGTTTTCTTTCTGAAGATTCGACGCCCTGACCAGAAGCTGTCTGGCATCTGCAAGACGACCGATTTTGCGATAAAGAGAAGCCAGTTTTAACAAGGCTTCCACATCTTCTGAAGCAAAAAACAGTGTGCGCTCCAGATATTTTATCGCCTGGTCGGTTTTTTCAAGTAAATTTCATACAGAATCCGCTATCGCTGGCATTCCCGCGGCGCCCTCCTTCGTTATATGCTTGGAAGTGACAACCCGACCGATTTCCCTCACCGCTGCGAATATCAGCTGAAAATTTATGACCGGCAATGGGAAAATGCTTTCAACAAATGCAGTGAAACAAGATTCGAGTTTCGCAACGATTCCTTTCCTTTCAAGGCGCAAAATTCAGCCCCGCCGCCACCATGGCCGTTTGCAAGCTTCATACCCCCGGCTGTAACTGGAAGATATATTGGCTTTAACGTAA
The DNA here is from genome assembly GCA_020722725.1 of Candidatus Methylomirabilis sp. GTDB lineage: Bacteria > Muiribacteriota > Ozemobacteria > Ozemobacterales > Ozemobacteraceae > DYKG01. Next base: position 126,200 of record DYKG01000001.1, on the reverse strand, counting down.
TTACTACCAGTGAATTGGCAGAAAGGACAAGAAAAATCACACCAGAAATAACCAAGCTCAGAATGAAACCGGCACTTGTTGTAATAACCACGAGACGGCGAATTCACCTTGGCCTGCCAAATGATTTCGGCAGAAAATCCGCAGATCTTGGCATGGGTTCGGTCGTCAACGCCGACCAGGTTTTTTTGCTTAGTCTGGATCGCTCAGAAGTGTATTCACCGGATTTTATTGACTTGTATTTCGACTCCAGATTTGCTCTTGCCCATAATTCGTATAGTAAAAGATTAAAACGGCGATTAAAAAATTCTATTAAGCCTGCCGGCTGCTTTTATGAAATGGAATTTGAGTTTGAAAGAAATATTGAGTCCACTCTGAATAAATCACTCCGGGAATCTTTTGAAGTAGAAAAAAAGAAACATCTGCAGCATATAATAGAAGCATTTTTCAAGGATCTGGAGACATTTCAAAATCTCATTTCAGAGACTCTTGAAGAAATCGGCCTGAAAATTATGGCGGGCAGGGAAAGCAAATACCGTAAATCATATAAAAAGCTCTACGGCCTCGAAAACTAGCGCTCTACCGTAATTGAAATTTCTGCCGCCGCTTCACCGCCAGTTATTGCCGTAATGGTGAATTCGCCTTCACGCATTGGCCAGTAAGCTTCGTATGGAGGTGGAGTTCTGATGAATTCACGACCATTAACCAGCCAGACAATCTCAGTAACCGGCTTCTCAGGTATAGCGCGAAATTGCACAAAATTTTCGGTAACGTTGGAAAGAATATAACGGTCACCCTCGTGGGGTGAAACGATTTTGATATTGTTCCAATCGGCATCATAAGCTTTATCTCTCACAACCAGCGGGCCGCTTGCCGCTATCTGTTCGCCTGCCGTTTCCCCGATTCCCATCAGTTCAAAAGCGTCAAAAATCCTTAGATTGCCAAACAATCTGAACGGGTCAGCGTCATTAACCATTGATCGTCCTTGAATCCAGCGGGCATAATCGGCAGGCAATTCATGAACCTCGCCGGTGGCTCGATGAAACTGGCATTCGGGAAGATCATTCTCATTGCCGAAAATAAGGTCATTACCAGTCAATTTGCAGTTTTGGCCGGGCCTTTGGCCGGATACAGAACAAACCGACACTTTTTTTATTCCAGCAGGCATTTGAAAAAATTCCTGGTCTGGCAAACGATCGAGCTCATCGATGACGTTCCGGGCTAAAGGGCCGCAGGCCGTGGCCCCAGAAAGGCTTCTGGTCGGAGAACCGTCAAAATTTCCCACCCACAGTGCCAGAATGAATTTTTTGTTGAAAGCGACCAGCCAGCAATCACGGTAATTGGTGCTGGTTCCGGTTTTTAATGCCCAGCGGTTGCGAAATTTGAAAAACGATGGAGTGCCAAAAGTCAGCAATCTTGCCGCCGGATCAGAAAGAATGTCAAAAATCAGATAGGCATTTGCGGCACTGAGCACCTGTTTTTCTGTGACTTCATCTTCAGGCTGATAACTGAGGCTTTTCAACCGCCCCTCATTGGCAAAAATTCCGTAAGCCCTTACAACATCAAGCATACGCAGTTCAGGATTGCCAATAGCAAGTCCCAGTCCATAAAATTTTGCTGCATCGGTAAAAGCCTGTAAAAGCTGACACTCGACGAGAAAATCGAAAAAATCGCGAATACCAATTTTGTTGAGCATTTTTACCGCTGATATGTTGAGACTGTTTCCCAGGGCATTTCTGATAGTTACCGGGCCGTAAGACCTGCGGTCGGCATTATAGGGAAGATACTCGCCCTGAGGGGTTTTGAAGGGCTGCATCGTATCTGCAATTACATAAGAAGGATAAAAGCCTTTTTCAAGAGCAAGAGCGTAAAGAAAAGGCTTCAGAATCGAACCACCCGAGCGGCCGGCAATGCAGCCATTGTTAAACCCGGCGGCAATTGGGCCAAATTCGGCAGAACCAACCATTGCCCTGATCTTCATGTTCCCGGCTTCAACAATCATTCCGCACACCTGCCTGGCACCTGATCTGGCCAGTCTTGGCAGATGTGATTTGATGGCACTCTGCAACATATCCTGCATCACCTGAGAGATCGTGGTTCGCTGATTTCCCTTTGGAGCGCCACGTGCCGCAGTAATATAATCACAAAAATGCGGCGCCTTGAAAGGAAGCTGGGAGCGATAATCGGGAATGTTTTCCGAAAACGCCAACTCCGCTTCTCTTGCAGTGCAATGGCCTGCGTTGAGCATTTCCCTGATTAACCAGTCACGTCTTTTGCGCAACCGCTTGTTGCCAGCGCCTGAAAAAGGGTTAAGACGACCGGGCGACTGCACGACAGCAGCCAGTGTGGCTGATTCGGCAAGATTAAGCAGGTCGGGAGTTTTTTTAAACAGCAGCAGAGAGGCAAGAAAAAAGCCTCTGACATTGCCGAACATGGGCACCGCGTTAAGATAAAATTCAAGAATCCGCTTCTTGTCATAACGGCATTCAAGATACAATGCAGTTAGAGCTTCTGAGATTTTGGCGGACCAGGTTCGCTTTCGCGGCTTGAGAATTCTGATAAGCTGTTGAGAAATGGTCGAAGCACCTGAAACAATGCGACGACTGGCCAGATTCTGCCAGGCGGCCCGCATAATCGCCGCCGCATCCAAACCGGGGTGACTGAAAAAAGATCGATCTTCAGCAGTTAAAACAGCATTTAAAATGTTTTTTGAATGACTGGCCAGCGGGGTATAGCAGAGAAAATCTCCCTGGTCATCAGGAAAGAGTCTTAGCGGCCGACAATCAGAGTCAAGCCATGCTCCCCCGGAAACAAATCTTGTCTGCAGTAATTTTTCAGGACTGATACTTACCCATGGCAACCAGACAACACGCAAAAACCAGGCACTTCCCGCCAGTATTAAAAGAATCAACAGCGCGGCCGGAACTTTTCTTCTCATGCTGTAAAATTATACCATTTATACTTAATTCATTCGTGACACTACGATTTAAAGCTGGCCGACACGGTGGCCGGCCCCTGCAAATATTTCTTCTGTGATTCGTATTACAGATTTTGGAGCTTCTGCCAAAGCATTAACCAATTCACCGCAGAGTTTTTCGATGGTCAGTTTGAGGTCAGCAATTTCGACTGGCCAGCACCTGATTGTTCTGCTGTCCGCGACGATAGCTCAATTTTACATTGATGCGACTGCTTTGCAGTTGAGCAATGAAACCCGCAGGTTCAACACCTTCAGTTATTTACCAGCTGCACCAAGTTTGCGCCCAAAGGTATCGGTTCGAGTTCCACAGCAAAACCGGGAACGAATGAAAGGGCGAAAAGAACCATTGCGATAAACGCACTTTTTCTAGTCATAAACTACTCCTGTTTTTTAAATCCTTCAGGTTGATCCGTAAGTTAATACCTAAAGCCGGACAATCGGTTCAAAGTTTTTTCAAACGATCAATTAACCGGTAGAATCTTCACTCTGCAAGCGGTTGTCATGCCATAGAATTCCGGATCATACATCAGAGAAATGCGGGTTGGTTTCATTTTGAAGTCACCTTCGCAAACTGCACGCAAATAGTAAACCACCCTGAACTTTCCTGACCAGAAGCGATTTTTAAAAGCCAGAAAGCGGTCATTCTGAATTTCCTGGTGGTCAGCATAGAAATTCCAGGCTCCATTTTCCCAGCCGCAGTATGCTTCCTCGTTTTCACGCTCTGAGGCGGGAAGACTGTCATTTTTCAGCGAGGAATTGACGGCAATGAAACCGGCTGGAATCGGGTCTTCAAGGGCCATGTAATTAAGAATCGGATGTTTGTCATCCTGATGGAATTTGTCTTCAAACTCGACAACAACCCTGACAAGATCGCCGACTCTTATTTCATCTGAGCCATTGAGATTTTTTACCGTCTTTTCGATGATGAAACCATTCTGCAGATCTTCGGTTCGGTCTTCAAGATCAGGATAAGTATAATCCAGGGTCCAGTTCAGAAGAACCTTATCCGCACATTTCAATTCAATTCCTTCAGCACCAATGAGTTCAGACTCGGTCAATTCAATAGTTGCCCCATATTTGTCAACATTGATTGTTTTTTCGCCGGTTGCTGATTTTAAGGTAATATCAACTTTTTCTTTTTCCACCAGAGCTTCCTGCCTGAAATACTGGGAAAGAGCGAGAAGAGCAATGCCGGTATCGGCAGTTGAATTCCAGTAACTGCGATTATTCAGGCGATCAAGCAATTCACCGGCAAATTGATCAGCCTGTTTCATATCACCATTGCCGGCAATCAAGGCCATCAATGAAAAAGCGTTCAGGCGAACCGAAGAATAATACCAGCTGTGATCGACTGATTTCTTTTCCGGCTTGAGCAGCTTCAGTTTAGCGGCAAGTGCTTTTTTATCTGATCCTGAGCAGAAAGCTTCGGCAAGAAGCATCAGCGGTGAAGCTTCTCCAGCAACTGTTTTAAATTTATTTTTTAAAGTTTCGAGATCAGCGGGTTTCAGCTGATCATTCATCGCCAGGTTTACCACTGCCATGGCATAAAAACCATGCTCAAAATAACTGTCATTATTTCGGGAAAACAGGCCGGTTTTTACGCTTGAAAGCGCTTTGTCCAGACAGTTTTGGTCGATTTCAATGCCAGATTTTTTAGCCATTGTCAGAGCCAAAACCGCATACTGACTTCCCCACCATGTTTCATGGTATTCACCGGGCCAGTAAGAAAAACCGCCGGAAGGACGCTGCATAATGAGCAGTCGGTCGATTCCCCTCTTAATGTATGCGTCGATCTCATCGATACTAATGCCAGGCAATCGTCCATCTTTTATCAAATCTCGCATCGCGGTCAGCGGTATAATTGCAGAGCTTGTCTGTTCGAGACATCCATAAGGATATTTAAGCAGGTAATGCAGGGTTGGAATTATTCTCGACCAGCGACTGGTAGAAACATTCAGTTTTGCTGAAAAAGTATTAATCTTCTGCGATGGTGCAAGGCCGGCAACATATGCGGGAATTTCGGCATTTATTTTAATTGATTCTTTGAAATGCCCTGAAAGCAATCGATTGATAATGGTTTGTGAAGGTTTAATCGGCAGGCTTTTCTCGATTGCGTCATTCAGCCCGTTGAATTTTGCTGAAAGCAGAATTTTTCCGTTTCCGGCACCATTTTCAGCCTTCAATTCAAGTCTGGCAACCGAATTGGAAAAACCGGTCATTGCAATTTCACTTTTCATCGGCGACATTGTAAGGTTTTCGGCCTGAAGAACCTGATATTCGGCATTTCCCTGCTGATCTGTTTTATTATTGAAATTCAGCGGGAAAATCGCCTGATCGCCGGCAGTCAGGAAGCGCGGCAGACCGGGTTCGATGTAGAATTCCCTGGTAACTTTCAGGTTTCTTTGTTTCGAAACAAAGGCCGCACCCTTATCAACTGCTACTGCATAAACACGATAAGCAGTCATGCTGTCAGGCAACTTGAAGTTGACTTTAATAAAACCTTTATCATCTGGTATCAATGCCGGGTTCCAGTAAGCAACCGGACGAAAATCCTTTCTCACATCAAGGTCGGCAGCAATTGCGCCGACTCCACCGTCACCGCCGGTCAGAGCCCTGGTTGATATAAGCCTGAACAGCTCCTGACTGATCAAAGAGGTTCGCAGATCACCGGTAAATACCTTAAGCGGCAGCATAAAATCTGCAAGTGTTTCAAGCGCAGGAGTTACATAGCCGGTCAACGAAAGAATCGCTTCATCGACGACACACAGAGCTACTTCAGCAACAACCGGCCGCCCATTCTTATCGGTAACCTTCAAATTCAGCTCAAAATCTTCACCGGGGCGACCAACAAGTTCAGCAGCCTTTTCCGGGGCAATTTCAATGTTCAACTTATCGACGGTATTCTGCACCTTGATGTTGGCAAAACCAAAGTAAGTGCGAGGATAATCACTGTCCATCTGACTGGTGTAAACCGGGAAAATGCTGCGATGATTCGGAGCGGTAAGACTGACAAACACGTTAGGCCGACAATTTTCGCCAATGGTTTCGATGAATTCACCCTGCGACCGTTCAAGCCTGACAACCCGTGCACTCAGGATTGCATCGGTCTCTGTTGTTATAAGTGCATATTCACAAACCGCAGGCAAAGAATAGCGGATTTTAACCTTATCATTTACTGCTGCAACCGCCTTATCTGACAAAAGAATTATTTCATTTTCGCTTCGAACCCTTGAAATACTGTTCAAATCATCGAAGCTGGCATATGAATAATCAACATGGAAACTGTAGGCCGCCTTATATTCTGCAGAACCGACACGATAGGTTGCCTGCAGCATGTAATCGCCACCTTCTGCCAGAATCAGGTCAAATTCGGCAAAGTCACCTTTGATTTGCGAAACTGACCGCTGGTTCCGGGTCCAACCGCTTGCCCAGTTATAATAAATTCCACCCGAGGCATCACGCTTCTGCGTGTAGAACCAGCGCTTTCGCATGATTTCAAGTTGAACCTGTCCATTGGTCACCGGCTTGCCATTCTGATCAAGAACCAGAATCTGAACCGGAAATTCCTGTTCCTGGGCGAGTCCGCCAGGTAGCTTTGCGATACCGACCCGGTATTCGGGCTTGTGCGAAAAATTTTCAACGCCGGTCGATGGTCTTGCATCGACATCAAGCACGGTTGCACTAATTTCGATACGGTTCAAACCGCTCAACACCTCCTGAGACACGGGGAGGGCAACAACCAGTTCACCGTTTTTATCAAGCACCGAGTTACCAGATTCAATCAAATCTTTGAATGGATCATTGTGACCAAATTGGTAGAGAGGGTATTCGCCTACGCTGCAGTCGTTTTCGGCAAGATGGGCGGTCCATTGCACTTTCGCGTGTCTGAGGGGTCCGCCGGTGTAATAAAGGCTTTTAATGCGGCATTCAAGATAGGGCTGTTCAGTTTCCTGACCGACAACTACTTTAACTTTTCGAGAATCGAGGCGGGTCGAGATTTCCACATAATGGCGGGGCGGTTCGAATTCCTGAACCTGAAAGCCGGTTGAAGTTAAAAGAATTTCAATTTTTTCGCTGCTCTGTCCGGCTGTGTTAACATTTTCCGGTTTAGTCGGCGAACGGTTCATCAGAAAATCCCAGGCAGGCTCGAGGCCCATTCGGGTTTTTTCCTGATTTTCAACCAGGCGGTAGATCCTGAGATTATACTGGCCAAGAGGAGCATAAGAAGCCAGTTTCAACTCTCCAGACACAGTGCCGAATTCGCTGAGAGCAAGTGTTTCATCGAAAATTTCTTCACCCCGGGGGTTGGAAATCCTGACCGAAACCTCTTCGCCGGTTACGGGTCTGATGGATTTTTCAATATATTCACGCAGAGTTGCTTTCCAGAAAACGGTTTCACCCTGCTTGTATACACCACGTTCAGTAAAGACATGACCTTTTGCGCCAAGCTCTTCCTTCTGGTCAATATAAGAAGAATTGACCGATGAAGGCAGAAACCGATTGCTGCTCAATCTGACGAAACTGCTGTCAGCTTCATTGGCTACCGCAGCGATCAACATCGAATCGACAGTCGGCTTTACCAGGTGAATTTCCGGCTGATTGCCGTTCCACTTGATTGCTGAACATTCTTTATCCTGACTGATTCTTATCAAGCCGTCGCGGTCGGTTTTTCCAGGGAAAACGCAAACATCATCTTTCAAAACCAGCATTACCGAAATATTTCCGAGTGGTTTGCCCGTCTGAATTGAAGTTACCCATAGCAGCAATTCGCTGCGGCTGAATTTATAAGTAATTGAAAGGTCGGTAAGCTGAAACAGGCGGGTCGCCTGCTGTCCGTTTTCCACATCAGCTTCGTTGACCCGTATTACCACACTGCCGCCCTTTTCCGGCTCGGCTCTTGAGTCGAGAGGCAGAGAGAAGAAGTATTCCTGGTCAGGGTTATCTGATCCCATGTATCCTTCACTGTTGGAAACGAATTCTGGAGCAAGAAAATCGGCCAGGCCGGGTATTTTGTCGCCGCCTTCGAGGGCTTTAAGGGCGTTCAGGCGATTAACCCCGGTCAGCATCATATTGTCAAGGTCGGCCGCAGTGGCTTCGAGAATTTTCTTTTCACTGTCGCCGAGCCGAAAAGATGTCACTTCAGTCGGGCGTTTTTCTTCGACATCGGGAAAAACGGCGAGAGAGTCGAACCATGGGCCGAAGAAAGCGGGAATCTTCATGAACTGACAACGGAAATTACCCACATTGGCAAAGCTCAAAGGAATCATCTGCCGGCTCTTGAGCTCAAGAACGTTGCGGTCGGTGGCAAACCTGATTTCAGGTTTGGGACCACAGGAAGTAAATTCAAATTTGTATGGATTAAGCACCGGCTCTTTCTCACCGGTAGAACCTCCGAGAATCTCAATCTGATATTTCCGCCCGGTGACGAATTTGCCAGAAACCAGGTATTCATTTCGGTTATAAGTATATTGGCGATCAACAGAAAACATGCCTACCGGCGGAAAGATTCTGATCTTCTTTTTCAGCTGGTAATCTTTAACCAGCTCTGATAGATAGATTCTTACCCCTTTGTTGGTCGGCGAATTAAAATATGGCTCGGCCCCAAGAACAGTTGTGCCAAGTGCGGTATCAAAAATTATCTCGCGCTGACGGTTAAGTCTTGCTTTATTGTTAGCCGAAGCCAGTTTGCCGTCGATAACGATGCGGCAGGATCCGGTGGCGCTGGGAACGGGTGAGGGGCGAAGAATAAAAATCTGGCGCTCAGGTGGCAATGCCTTTCTGTTTTCAGCCGCACCCAACTCGGTTGCATTCCAAATCTTGAATTCGGCATTCTTGCTCTTGAATTTTAGTGACACTCTTTTGGAAACTTCGAGTATCGAAACCGGCTGATCGAACTCAAGCCGCAGCTGCCAATTTGCCGGCTGCAACGAACCTTCTGCGGAAAGATGATACTTCAGGGCAAGGTCGTTTGCCGAAGCCTGGGCGAGCATTATCAGCGCAAACAACAGACTTGCAAAAAGCAAACGGAAAAGGGTCTTTTTATTCATTTGCCGCACCTCTTATTTCTGTATGCCGACATTCTAACTTTAGTAAGCGGCAAGTGCAATTATTGCGTTTCATAATCAGTTGAAATCCATTTTATACAAAAGTTCACTGACTATTTTTCAAAGGCGGGCATTTTACGCGTCGCTCGCTATACCGCGGCGACTCTGCATTAGCGCGTCCTGCGCGTCCGAAAAGCTCAATGACCGCCTTTTTCCGGTTGCTGAGCCAGCTTAGCTGGTCGAAGCGGTGTAAAAAATTTGATTTTTTCAACGAGCCTTTGTATAACAACGGTTCGTTGTCCTATATAAAAGCCCATTGAATGTTTTCGATTCTCCACTGCCGCTTCGATGGTTCGGCGGGCTCAGCAACCAACAAAAGGCAGACAACGAGCTTTTGTTCGGCATAAATATCCAACAAATATTTGCTTTATTTATTGAATCTCATATTCTTTCGAAATATAGATCAGAACCGGTACATGCTCCACAGATTTTCTGTTCAGATTCGGTCACCAGGAAAGATTCGTGGCATTTCTGGCAAAAAGCAGCCGGGTAAACATCGGGTTTTTCAAATTTCAAAACCCTGACTGGATACCAGGCAATGATTCGCCGGCTGATTTTGGAAAATTCACTCATGATTTTTTCTGCCGAATCGGCACGTGCCTGACCACCCTTTTTAACTTCAGGACTGCGGGTGCGGCTGAAAAACCTGGCAATTTCAGGGGTTTCAACAGGATCAATCTTGTCAACATCGATAAAAACCCGTATTCCACGGCCATCGACTCGGTCATATAGGGTAAACGCAAACCGCCCGAGATTATTAATCACTCTGAGGTAGCGGTTTCCATAGGTGCACCCGGTCATATTCTGAAGAACGTCAACAAGACAAGATTGCCCCTCACAGACAGCATTGATCCTGTCTTTAACCGGCCCAAGCTTTTCGAGTGCCAGTTCGACCATATCAATTCCGATTGCCAGACCGGGTGCCCGTTTGGTATGAAAAGCAAAGAGTTTTTCAAGCAACGACTTTTTTTCTTCCGGGGTCATATGGGTTCCTTGAATTACTTATTTTCTCTGGATGATGGCCTGTTCAAATGTTCATTCATTTTGACATAGGCGTCTTCAATTGTCATCATGATCATTTTTACCTGAAAATTAAAAGCCTGTTCATCTTTGGGGGCCCGGCTTTTCAGCTCTTCCAGATATTTCTGCATTGGGACAGTGTTCTTGCGGGCATTTTCATCGAGCTCCCCACCGACAGCAATTACCGAGACCATCGTGTCGTCGATCAGCGAAGAAAAACCCGCAACATCTTTTGCAACAAACAGTTCATTAAGTTTTAAAATATTGCTTGAAATTTTATACAGTTGCTCACCAAGCCTGGTCTTAGGCATACATTCATAAAGAATTGTAAGCTTTTTCGAAAATTCCAGAACAAGATTATGAGCTGAGGTCAGATCACCTTTATTCATGGATAAATTGATCTGGCCAATAAGGTCGGCAAGCTTTTTGAGTTTGCTTTTCCAGTTATCATCTTTTTTTGCCCATTCCGGAGGAAACTGACTGTAATTGTTGTCGAAAGAGATCCAGGCGTTCATGATTTCCTGAATTACCGGCTTTGCGGAAGCTACAGATTGGATGTTTCTGCCCAACTTAACCGAGAGCGCAACAAGCTGCGAGGATTTTTCAACGAAGGCATCGCCGGCACCAGAGCCGGAAATCAGTGAAAGAAGATTGGTATCACAGGCGCCACACCAGGTATGCAGCATCAAAAACATTACCAGCAATAAACGGCAGGTTCTATTCATGTGTGCCCCCACAACTTTTATCATTTTATCACATTGTTAAATGATGCAACAACTTAATCGCCACACGTGAGATTACAGAAACCTCACAAGGAAATTTCACTGATGCGCAGATAATGTAACGTGCTAAGCTGCGATTCAAATAAAATGCGCGATTTAAAGCGCTGAATGTTTATAGGCAGGTCTTCTTCGGCCTCACCATTGCGATAATTAATATGCTGTAAAATAATCAGACGCGAGTATGAATGGTTATACAACATTTTTTCCAGTCTTTCCTGCATCAGATATGCAGTTGAAAAAGTAATGGCACTCTTCTTGAAAGGAACATATAAATTTGGCCGGTTAACAATCAGGATACTTTCTTCTCCGACCTGATGACGTTCAAATACTTCCCTTGCCCATTTGAATTCGCGATATTCAAGAAGTCTGCCTGCTCCGTCATTGGCGGCGGCAACCGGCCAGCATGAAATCAAAAGTGCGAACATCAGCAGAAGAATTCCCGGGGCAATGTTTACCGGGCTTTTGAATGTTTCGATGCGACGCAGCCCGCTAACCGCAAGAGCAGCAATAAGTGGAAGAAAGACAATCGCAAGTCTGGCAGTGTGCGGCTGAGCCAGATCTCCATTAACATAGAGTAACCTTGCAATAAGATGAAAAACAGTATTTGCCGCCAGCGCAGCATTGAACCAGCGTTGTTCTTTAACCAGTTTGTGATTGAACCATTTTTCCAGCAGCAGAATCAGACCCACGCAGGCCAATACCGTTAAAATCGGCCCGGCAAAGCGCTGACTGCGGCCTGAAAGAAAAAACATTACCATCCCCTTGAAATTAGGCCAGAGATATTCCAGACCGAAAGCCCTGTCGACCGTCTCGACCTGAAACCGCAATGCATTCCAGGTGGTAGTTCGCAGCCACAAAGCCGGCAGCAGAAAAATCGGAGAAGCGAAAATCAGCTTTTCCCGCCAGTCATCGCGGGCATTTTCCGGAAGAAAGTTCAGCAGAAGAGGCAAAATGCAAAGCACGGTTGTAATTGATTCGTAGCGGGAGTGGGCAAGCAGGACCAATGAAGCGACAACCCCCACTGAGATCCATAAATTGCGGGTTTCGAGGAATCGGTCGAGCAGAAAGAAACAGAGTATAAGAAGAGCAAGATTGAAAGTCTCGAATCCGGCTGAAGTGAAATACTGCACAAAGACCGGATACGAAGCCATGGCGACCATTGCAACGTATCCCCACAAGCCACCTTCGCGGCGGGTAACCATTAGAAACAACAAAAAAAGTGCCAACCAGGCAGATATGGCGTTGAGAATGAACGCATTGGCAGGGCGATAACCGCTTATTCCATGCAGCAGAGAGAGAACAAAGGGGTAAGCGGGCGGGCGCATTTCTGTTTTTTCAGTAATAACGGTACGCATGCCATGATAGTAATAAAGGCTTTCAACCGGCAACACACATCTGGTGGTATCATTCATTTCCATTGAAACGCCCAGCAGATTTGTTTCATCAGCAAGAATTCTGAAATCAGGGGGAGAAAGAAAGAACCCCGCAACCACTATAATTGCGGCAAAACCTGCCGCCCTTGCATTTGCGCGACAAGATTCGACCAGGCATAGAGAATGTTCAGAATTGTAAATTGAGAAAACCAGCATGAGAAAGGCGATGAACATGAAATACCACGCTGAATTCTGGTAAGCGCTCTCCCTGAAGCTTTCTTCGGGAAGAAAGACGAGGCCAAGAGCCACAACAGAACTAATCACAAGAATTATCAGAGATTTTTTCATGTCATTTCTCCTCAAAAGCGGCACTTAAACGGGAAATTCTTATAAAAGCCCCGGCATGCAACTGATTTTCATATAAGGTTTCGAGTTTGAAGTTTTCACCCAGATAAGAGTTCTCTTCAGGTTTGCCATCATTTAAATTAATTTTTTGAATTACCAGCGCATGCCTGTAAGTTCGGCGCTGCAACTGCGCCATTATATCTTCAGGATTACTGCGTGCGTAACCCGTGTAAATTGCGCTGAACCCAAATGGCACATAAAGATTGGCCAGGTCTGAAATTAGAAAGTATTCATCCCTGGCGGGGAAATTGCGATCCAGATACTGCTTAACCGTTCTGAATTCACGGTAAAAGAAAATTTCACGCACCCCGAGATTCTGCCCGGCAACCGGCCATCCATGGATCATCAGAGCAAGAACTCCGGCAAACCATAAATAACGCAAATGGTTCTGCCATAAAGAAAGACTGTGTAACAAGTACACCACCAGAAAAGACAGCAGTGGCAGAAAAACCAGCCCAAGTCTTGATGTATACTGCAGAGTCAGGTCACCCCAGAAATACGTCATGCGTGCCAGAAGATGAACAATTGCAAGGCCGCAGACTATCAGCAGAAAAGCTCGACTTTTTCTTTCGCGTCCTTTGAAATTTACGAATAGGTCAATCAAATACTTAATTAATCCTGCTAGTGCCAGAAACCCGAGAATGCTTACCATGCCGTATTTACGCTGATCACCAAAAATAAACCTTACAAATTGTCCAAGGTTTTTCTCAACCAGATTCAGACTGAATGCTTCTTCAATTGAATTAACCTGAAATGCCTGAGTACTGAAGGTCACGATTCTCAACCAGGCGGCAGGCAGAAACAAAAGCGGGGCGACTACCGTTTTCCATGAAAGAAAATTATATTGCGCAACCGGCATTTTATAAAGAAGCACCGGCACCACGCAGAAAACGGCCAGTGCAGACTCATACCTGGTTTGCGCAAGAAGTGGAAGCGTCAGAAAAATCATTTCAATACCGGATGCCTGCGGGTTCTGAAGAAACATGCGACAGAAAAACACAAGAATCATCAGCCACAGCAGATTGACAGTCTCAAATCCACAGGATCTGAAGTAAAGAATCAGCAGAGGGAAGGAAGATAAAACAAGAATTCCAAGAAAAGCCGAAATTTTACCTAATTCAGGCTCAATCAGGGCATAAAAAACTGCAAAAATCAAAAAAGCGGCAAGCAGATTAACTCTGAAACCATTCGCCGGGTCATAACCAAACAGGCTGTGAAATACGTAAAGATGAAAAGGGAAGAAAGCTGGACGCATGTCTACTACGCTCTCCAGCGTTCGTTTCATGCCGTGGAAATAATTTAGAACAGCAGTTGGGTTACAGCATTCATGCGAATCGTACATCGACATTGAAGTTCCCAGTAAATTGGTTTCATCGGCAAGAATACGAAATTCACCGGGAACAGCGATTGAGGCAACGAAAATCAGCAGGGCACACCCAGCCAGTGCCGGATAATGCAGTTTAACCCAGGCAATAAACCGGCCGGAATTTTCAGCCAAGCCCTCGGCCAGGCATATTAACCAGGCAATGCAGTTGAACCAAATGAAATAGAAAGTGGTGCTGCGGTACCATTGCTCCATCTGCATCTTTTCCGGTAAAAAAAAGCCAAGCATAATTGCAGCCAGGCATGAAAGCCCGGTAAAGCCAATAATTGTCCAGCCTCTCGGCTTGATTTCCCGCATCAGGCCTCTCCCCTTAACTCTGGCTGGCTAAGATTCTACCACAGTTTACATTGATAGAGTAAACGCAAAAATCAACCGTTATATCGTCATTATCAATAATGGAAAAGGTTGCCAGTCGCACGCGAAACTGCTACTCTACAGCAGTTATATGGAGACGCATTGGTTTTTATATCAAAGACGGGCATTTCGACAAGCTCAATGACCGTCTTTTATCGGTTGCCAAGCCTGCTTGGCGGGCGGTTGTGAGCCACGTCGAACCATCAAAGCGGCCAGGAACAATCGAAAGAATTCAACGCACTCTTATAAATCAGACGGAAAAAGTCGAATCGGTTTTTATCTAATTGGATCCCGGAGTCACACGATCATGAACAGTAGCAGCTTTACCGAAAGGGGAACAGGCGTTTTACTGGTTCTTTCTGCGGCGGTTTTCTGGAGTTTTTCAGGAATTTCAGTAAAATCGATGCCGGGCATAAGCCCTCTCATGATAACCGGCTACCGCAGCGTCTTCACCTTTATTCTGATGCCTGGCTACTTCATTTTAGCCTGCGGAGGAGTTAAACCCGCCGTTACCACCGGCCTTCAGGCAATGAGTTTCAAGCGGGCATGGGGTTCGGCTTTCTGCTACGCTTTGATGCTGGTTATGTTCATTTCGGCAACCAGTTATACCACGGCAGCCAATGCAATTCTGCTGCAGTATTCTGCGCCGCTTTATGTTGCACTGCTTTCGTTTTCAATGCTTGGCGAGCGGGTACAACCCAGGGAATGGCTGACCCTTGGCGGCTGCCTGGCCGGCGTTCTGATGTTTTTCGGTGAAAAGCTTTCGGCACAGGGCATGTGGGGAAATGTTCTTGCTGTTCTTTCCGGAGTTGCCTGCGCACTTAATACAATATTCATGCGCTCGCTCTCGAAAGTAACCGGCAAAGGCGCTTTTGCACCCGATACGCCGCAGAAAGTCTCGCTGGCTTTTCCAGCAGTAATAACAGGCAACCTTCTTACGGTGCTTATTTGCCTGCCCTGGATGCTCGATTCCACTCATTTAACCAGGAGCCACTGGGGAATACTGGTCTTTCTTGGATTTATTCAACTTGGTCTGCCTTACATTCTTTTTACTCTCGGCATAGCAAAGCTTGGAGCCGTTGAGGCAATGATTCTTGCCATGACCGAAGCGGTTTTAAACCCTCTGTGGGTAGCTCTGTTCAATGGCGAAATGCCATCAACACTGGCTTGCTTTGGCGGGACTCTGATTCTGATGTCAATCGGCATCTATGGTTGGCTGAAGCAAGAACCCTGACCGGTCAAATTTATTTTTTAGTTTTTCATTCGTCTTAAAAAAAATTAGACCTGTCCCTGATAATTTGATTTATTATGGTAAATAAATAACGAGTTAGAAGAAAAAATTAATGCAAGGAGCAAAAAAAGGGAAAATGCAAATGCGGCAAAAGCAAATCTGACAAATGCGATGGTAGTTGCAAGAAGAGCAAGAAAGACAAGGCTGTCCGGAAGCAATTGCCGGCAAAGCGGGAATAATAAAATACATTCAGAAACAAAAGGAGAAAAATGGCATGAAAACGCTCCTGGATGAGATTTCACCCGATGGGCGCACCATTGTCGGTTCGTCGGCTTTGAAGGAATGCTGTCTCAAAAATGATGAACTGGTAGTTAAGGCCATAAGCCGTGCAGCTGCCGCCCCTGGAATTACCGGGGCCAATATCATCAACCTTATTGGAGTGGAAGCACTAATTTATGGTGGCGATTTAATTGAAGAATTTGGTGACCTGATGATCAAAACGATCGAAGAGATGATCAAAAAACATTCGGTGGCCGTTTGAGAAGAAGGCGTAAAATTATTACTTCGCAGCTCGGCGATGACGCAGTTGCACCTGGAGCTGCATGGTATGCAGTAAAAGAAAAAATATCATGGGCGAAAGCATAACCGTAATCCATATCAGCTCCAGTGCAATAAAGATGTGCACCGCATTTTGTAACCGGATCAGCTGACCTGGATCTGGTATATCAGGATATCAAATGACTTTACAGGAAGACATTCAACGGCTGAACCAGCAACAGGCTGAAATCGTCAAAAAATTCAGCCGCCCATCCCTTATCGTTGCCGGCCCCGGCACGGGAAAAACCAGAACCGTCGCGGTTCTGATCGGTAATCTGCTGCGACAGGGGGTAAGACTTAAGGAAATTCTGGCCCTTACTTTCTCTGACAAGGCTGCCGGCGAACTGCGTGAAAGGGTTCTTGAATATTATCCACAAAGCTTTGACCAGTGCTGGATATCAACTTTTCATTCATTCTGTGCCCGCATGCTGCGCGAGCAGTATTATCGGCTTTTCATTCAGCCGGATTTCAAACTGTTAACTGGATTTAAAGAAGCACTGCTGATGTCAGGCATCTGCCGACGCCAGTCTCCAGATGCTTTTCCCGAATTTGGCAAAGTAATTTTCAAACGTGGATTTCAACAGGAAATTTTAACCTTCATATCGCTGCTTAAATCAAATCTGGTCAGTCATGAGGATTTTTCATCGCTGATTGAAAACATGCCTGAGGTATCGGCTCGAACGCTGAACCGGCTCAAAGAAATTGCCTGTCTTTACCGATTTTATGAGACTGAAAGAAAAAAAACCGGATATCTTGATTTTCGCGACCTGATTTTTTTAAGTATCCGGGTTCTGCAGATTCCAGAAGTAGCGGCGCAATACCGTGAAAAGTTCAAAGTTATTCTGGTAGACGAGTTTCAAGACACTGACCCGGCTCAATATCTATTGTTGAAGCTGATGTGCGGTGATCAGAATGATTCAAGAATTGCGGTAATCGGCGACCCGCATCAGAGCATTTATCGCTTTCGCGGCGCTGACCCGGGCATGATGACACGAAACGGGCCATTCAAAAAAGAATTTAACGCCCGCATTTTCCCATTGCAGATAAACTACCGATGCGCCCGCGAAATTGTGGCGGTCGCTTCCAGACTTGCATGGAAAGAAAAGTGCAAAGACGATCTTGATCTGGAACCGAAAAGCGATGAAATTGGCTTTGTTAAACTTTTCAGTGCAAGAGACGAGCTTGAAGAAGCAAGGTTTATCACACGAAAAATTGCTTCTCTTCTTATTTATGGGGAAAAGCGCACCTATCACCCCTCAGAAGTCGCCATTCTGGTTCGCAACAATTATCAGATCGACCTGCTGGCCGAGAATTTACAGGCCCTTCACATACCCTTTGAAATTGCCGGCGATATGAAATTTTTCAGATCAGAAGAGGTCATCGTTCTTGCCGCGCTGCTGAAAATAGCGGCCCTTGAAGGCAATGAACGTGAAATTGCGCTGCAAAGAGCATTCGTTTCGCCGCTTTTTGGCATAAATCCGCTGTGGGTTCAGGCGGTTATTGCAGCAATCGCACCGGGGAAACCTCTATCCACTTTTCTGTCGGCAATTCGTGACCAGCAGAACGATCAGTTTCCTGAAGCCGATGAAGCGACTCTGACTGCGGCAGGCTTCTTTGCCGAAACGATTCTGCTGCTTGAACAGTGTCACGATCAGGCGCTGAATGCGGTCTTCGCCAGACTCCTTCTTTCATTGCCGAGTCTGATGAATGAACCCGAATCGCTGTCTGCAAGAAATACCCTGCATTTTCGCAATATGATAGCCGATTTCTGCGAACTGTTTGAGCGCCAGCATCAACGGGCGGCTCTGGTATCAGACCTTATCTGCGATTTTGATGAGTG
Organism: Candidatus Methylomirabilis sp.; assembly: GCA_020722725.1. Lineage (GTDB taxonomy): Bacteria > Muiribacteriota > Ozemobacteria > Ozemobacterales > Ozemobacteraceae > DYKG01. Next base: position 108,136 of record DYKG01000001.1, on the reverse strand, counting down.
GCTGACTTATTATGCTTCTACCCTTGAACAGGACCAGACCTGTGGAAATACCGGGGTAAGAATCATGACGGTTCATCAGTCAAAAGGCCTTGAATTTCCGGTGGTTGTGGTTCCGGGTCTTGCCGAAGGCCAATTTCCAGTAAAATTACGGGAAAACCTGCTGATCAGCACCAATACCATAGAAACAATCAAAACCCGATTCAACCGGCAACAGCGTCCGATCAGCTTTTTCAACCCATATCCCACTTCGCATGAAGACCACCTGGAAGAGGAAAGGCGACTTTTTTTCGTGGCCCTGACCAGAGCTAAAGAGGGCCTGCTATTGTCTTATCCTCTGTGGGTCGGCACTGATCCGGCAATTCCCGCGCCATATCTGAAAGAAATCGGAATATCTGCAGCAAACGAGGAGAGCGAAAGCCGCCCCCTGAACTTAAGTGAATTTCGTACCAGACTGGCGGCACTTGGCAGCAAAAAACTGCTTGAGCTTAAGCCCAGGATCGAAGAATTTGAAAAGAGAATCAAAGATGAAAATTCGGTCTATGGCATCAGGCCACGCAGTTTCAATGCAGGCGAACTCGACGAAGTGAGCCTGCCCTCCGGTTTTGTTTTTTCTGCCAGCTCGTTGAAAAATTATCTCGACTGCCCCCGGCGGTTTTTCTTTCTCAACATCATAAAAATAAAAGATCCGCTGCTTGAGAAACAATCATGGTTTCAGACCGGTAACGCCTATCATGCGGTTCTTGAAGAACTGCACCGACCCGGCAGCATCTGGGAACAGGGAAAATTGCCGAGTCCTGAAGATATCGAACGACTGATCGAAGAAAAAGCTCTGCCGGTTCTTGAAGAACTCGACTTTTTTCAACGACACCAGGAAATTGAGAGCATCAGGCAGACTCTGCCAGACTATCTCGCTGCCGTTTATCAGAACTTTCAGATACCACCTCGATCGACGCTCGGAGTCGAAAAAGATTTCAATTTCACCTTTCATAAATGCAGATTTCGCGGGCGGTTTGACCGGGCCGTCTGCCATGAAGATGAAATCTTCATCATCGACTATAAGACCACAACTCTCGGGGCAAAAAAATCAGAGAAAATATTTTCCCAGGCTTTTCCAGAACAGGGCTGGCCCGATGAAATTCAAATGCCCCTTTATCTGTTGGCCTGCCGGGCCGAGGGATATAAAAAAGCTTCGGCTACCATGCTTTATATAAGACAAGGGCTTTACCAGCGCCGCACCGGCAACCTGCAGGCGGGATTTCTGCGGGCGGGAGCATTGAATCTCGGTGGTGGACCTGGATTTGGCATGGAGGTTGATGAAAGCATTTTCAACCGATTTACCGACAATCTTCAGCGGATTCTTGACGAGATAATGGTCAATCGAAAATTTGACTGCCGACCGTCTAAAAATCCTGAAGCCAGATCCTGCCTGAATTTTGACCAGCAGCGCCGGCCTAAATGCGAATTCATTTCTTTCTGCCAGGAAAGACTCGAGCAGTTAAGAATCGAAAGGCCGTTCAATGAATAATTTAAAACAGTTAATTGAAGGGCTGACCCTCGATCAGAAACAGGCGGTCGAAATGCCGCCGCATGGCCGCATAAGAATTGCCGCCGGAGCCGGTTCTGGCAAAACTGAAGTTCTCACCAGAAGGATTGCGGCAATGCTGGCTGGTGAAATCGGGCCCGATGAGCTGGTTGCCATCACCTACACCCAGAAGGCCGCGGCGGAGATGAAAGCCCGCCTCATCGAGCGGCGAAAACTGCCGGTATGGATGCTGCGCGACATGAAAGTCTCGACTTTTCACGCATTTATCGGTGACTTTTTGAAGCAGGATCCGTTTGGCGCTGGAATTGACCGATCAGATACCGTTGTGTCTGAAAATGACCGACAGCTCATTCTGGCCGAGCTCAAAGAAAAATTTGCCGAACTGCACGGCGAAGAAATAATCTCCGGCCCCGAAAAACTTGGTACAACAATTGCCGCAAAACTTATCGGTGAATTTCCTGCAGCATTGAGCAGCATTCGCCGCTTTCTTCTCAAGCCTGCCGATTTTTACAATCTTTCGCGCTCTATCGCTAAAAAACGTGAAACCAGTCCGCTTGAAAAAAACTGCCTCGAATGGCTGTTTCGTTTTTACACTTATTACATCGAAGAGTTGCAAAACCGCAATCTACTGGATTTTGACGAAATTCTTCTGCGGGGTCGCGACCTGGTCAAGGAACAGTCCCAGGCAGGAGAGAAGAGCCGGCGCCGGGTTTTTCTGATCGATGAATTTCAGGACAACAATCCAGATCAACTCGAAATCATCAATCTATTCTGCCGCAACAACGAAGGTCACATTACCGTGGTCGGCGACGAAAAACAGAGCATTTATCGCTTTCAGGGCGCCGATATTGAAACTTTCAGGCAGTTCAACAGCAATACCGACATTATTCTGCGCGAAAACTTCCGCTCGTATCGCGAAATAATCGAACTGGCTGACCGATTTCTGCAAATGGGCGGTGACGACGGCCCCCTTTCCCGGCCGCAAACGGCACAACGAGGTTCGTCACCGGTTCAACCAGCAGTTATCTGTCTTTCTGCCGATTCGAATTCAGGCCCGGCGAAGACTTGCGAGCAGCTCGCCGATTTCATTCAGGCTCTTGTCGGCAGCGGACTGGCCATTTCTGACAAAAAAACCGGCAACAAGAGACGTTGCCGCTATGGCGACATTGCAATAATTGTTAACAGCGTGAAAGCGCTGCCTTCTGAATTTGAAGACTGCCTTGCCGCCAGACAGATACCCTATCTGATGTCGGGTGGCTTCAGTTTTTATGCCCGCAGCGAAATCGAGGAAATTCTCGCCTTTCTGAAGCTTTTGATTCAGCCGGAAAATGATTATGCAACGGTAAAAATTCTTACCGGCCCCCTGTATGGCCTGAAAGATTCGGAAATCGCCGCAATTGCCATGGCCGGGCGCAGCGAGAAGAGTGCTCTGCTGCCACACCTGCTGGCTCAGCCTGAGGAAAGGCTGCCGCAAAAAGTGCGTGAATTCAGGCAGTTATATGTATTTCTGAAAAACCGCAGCAACCGCCCGGGCTTAATCGAGCTTTGTCACAGCATTATCGAACAGGCTGGTTTCAGGGAATTTGCCGCCACCCAGGAATCAGATCTGAAAAGAAGGCGAATGGAAAATAATCTCAATAAATTTCTCGCCATCGTCAGAAATTTTGAGCAGCGCGGCATTTTTACTTCGCTGCGTGATTTCCTGAAATTTATTGAGCGCATCATGCTTTCAGGCATCGATGAAGAAGAGGCTGGCCTTGGCCTTGAAGAGGGCGAAGCCCTGAAAATAATGACGATCCATAAAGCCAAAGGGCTTGAGTTTCCGGTGGTGTTCTGCCCATTCATCAAAGGCCGCACCTATCGGGCCGAAGGCAAAATTTATTTTGACCGAAAACATGGTCTGATGGTGGCAGACCCTGACCAGCCTGCGAGAAAAGGGTTTTCCGATTTGCTTAATACGTTTGTCGATACTGATAAAGCTGCTGCCGAAGGCGAAGACAGGCGAAAATTGTATGTCGCCTTCACACGCGCTGAAGATCTGCTGGTAATTTGCGGTGACCGGCACCGGCTCGAAAAAGAAACCGAACCATTGGCGCAGATTCATGCCATACTCGATGCCAATCCGGCAATTGGTAAAAATTTTGGCCTTGAAGAATGGCCAGACGTGCTGCAAAAATGGCTTGCCGATGCGGGAAGCGTGGAAGAAGCGCAGGTTAATGCCCCAACCCCACCAGATCAATCAATCGAGTTGCTTAAGAATCTGGAAAACCTGGCGATTTTTTTCAGCCGGAAAACCCTTGCAAATGCGGAGCTGACGCAGGAAGAAATTTTCTCGCTGGCCGATCTTCAGCTTTATCGGCAATGCCCGCGCCGCTACTTTTTTACCCGTCATCATATCGCCTCGTTCAATGATCGTGAAATTTCACCGGCAACCATTGCAGGCACAATGTTTCATGAAACGGTCAGGATTTTTCATGCCCGCGGCGGTCACAACCTGCCGGGAATTGCTGAAAAAATCAGGCTTTCAGATGTAATCCTCGGTGACCTTGCGCCGCTTTTTTCCCCAATCGGTGAAGAAGCCCGGCCCAAAGTGCAAAGAATGTTCAGAAATTACGCTGAATCAGGCCTGGCAGAAATCAAACCCTGGGTGATGGAAGCGGAAGTAAATGTAAAATTTTCCTGCGAATCGGGGTCGTTCTTTTTGCGGGGTTTTGCCGACCGGGTCGATCGTGATGGCGCAGAAATACGCATAATCGATTTCAAGACCGGCCATTATGAAGCAGAAAAGCATGCGGCCTATTCCGACCAACTGGCTCTTTACATGATCGCTGCGGCCCGCGGGGTTCTAGGTGAGGCGGGTTGCCTGAGTTTTGCCAGATCCTTCATTGCTTATGCCGGCGGCACAGCCTTGAAACTGGTTGAACTGGAGCCTGATCTGATCGGTTTTGAGCAGCAGGCGGCGGCAACTGTCGGAAAAATTCGCGGCGATTGCAGCTGGAACCCGGGTGAAGAAAGTGCCTGCGCTGATTGTGGCTTTGTTGTGCTCTGCCATGGCAAAAACAAAGAGATAGTTGCATTATAAGCGCGTCAATGCTATTTTTTATTTACCTCACAGAGGTGCCCGGTTCAATTAAACAATGGGAAAGGAATAGATATCAATGGCTTTTAATCTTGTTGGTCGTCATCTTCTAACTCTCAAAGATTTTACTCCTGAAGAAATCCGCTATCTGCTCAACCTTTCAGCAGACCTGAAAAAACTCAAATATGCCGGCATCAAGCCGCGCAACCTTGAAGGCAAAAACATTGCCCTGATTTTTGAAAAACCTTCGACCCGAACCCGCTGTGCATTCGTCGTTGCGTGCATTGATGAAGGCGCTCACCCCGAATATCTTGGAAAAGACGACATTCAGCTTGGCAAAAAAGAAACGGTAAAAGACACAGCCCGCGTTCTCGGTCGCATGTTCGACGCTATTCAGTTCCGTGGCTTCAAACACGAAACCGTTGAAGAACTGGCAAAATACGCTGGCGTTCCGGTCTGGAACGGTCTTACCGACAAATATCACCCGACCCAGATTCTGGCCGACCTGCTGACCATCGAAGAATATTTCGGCACCCTCAAGGGCATCAGTTTTGCTTACGTCGGTGATGGCCGCAACAACATGGCCAATTCTCTGATGATCGGTTGTGCAAAAATGGGTATGGACTGCCGCATCGTTGCTCCGAAATCACTGTTTCCCGAAAAGGATCTGGTAAAAGAAGTAGAAGCGATTGCCAAAGAAACCGGTGGAAAACTTACGATCACCGACGATGTTGCCAGGGGTGTTAAAGGCGCTGACGTTCTTTACACCGATGTATGGGCCAGCATGGGTGAAGAAGCCCAGATGGCAGCCCGCATCAAACTGCTGACTCCCTATCAGGTCAATATGAAGATGCTCCAAATGACCGGCAGGGAAAAACCCCTGTTTCTGCATTGTCTGCCGGCATTCCACAACAATGACACCATCGTTTCAAAAGAAACGGGTGCCATGGAAGTTACTGAAGAAGTATTTGAAAGCAAATTTTCAAGAGTGTTCGATCAGGCTGAAAATCGTCTGCATACGATCAAAGCCGTCATGGTTGCAACTCTCGGCCCCAAATAATCGTTTGTTTGAAACCGCCCCGGCCTTATCGACGGGGCGGTTTTTCATTTAAATATTTAAATTTTATGGATTTGACTGACAACTGGAATGTTTCGGGACTGCTGCTTGAAGGAATCAGCGGCAGCGGCAAAACTGCCGTTCTTTCAGAAGTTCTTGGTTCTGAAAGATTTTTGCGCCGCCCATTTATGTCTTCGCTGGTTCTGACCGAGCATCAGACGCAGCGGGTTCTTGAGCGCAAAGAAAGAGAAGAAGGCTTAAGCATCGCAGACAACGTGAACCTGCTTAATCAGCATCTGACATTCATAGAACAGGTAAAAGAAAGACTCGAAAAGATGAAATGGTGCAACCCGGCGAGTAAAGCAATGAGAATGCCTTTTATTCTCGAGCGTTTTCATCTGACCCATGCTTACCATTACCAGCATCTGAAATGGGAAGACATTGAAGACTGCGACCGGCGTCTTGTCGGGCTGAATTGTCGCCTGTGCCTGTTAACCATCGATGAGTCAGCAATCGAAAGCCGCATCTATAACGGTCGCGACTCTTCATGGCTGAATTATATTTCTCGTTTTGGCAGCACCAGAAAAGAGGTTGTGGATCATTTCATAAAGCAGCAGAACCAGTTGTTGAACCTGGCTGACAAGTCACAACTGGAAAAGCTGATAATCGACACCAGCGAGAAATCCGCGCAGGAAACCGGGCAAAAAGTCGTGGATTTCTGGCAATTATTCTGATTGGTGCCCCGGAAAATCAGGGCTGGAGTTTCTGCAATTCGGCGGCAAGGCGCTGCATTTCAGTCTGATCGGCTTTCTCGGCAGCTTCGTAATATTTTTTCAAAAGCTGCTGACGCAATTGCGAGTTGTTTGAGTTCGGGCCAGTCAGATTTATCGATTCTCCGGCAAAAGGATTAGGGACCAGCTCCGGTTCAACCGGTTGCCACTCGGCAGCAGGGGCCAATGCAGAACCAGACGACGATGGCCTCACAAATGTTCCAAGGTTTTTCTGCAAAGAAGAATCAAATTTTTTCTCACCGAAAACCGCCATGGCGCCAACATGATCGGCAACCACGTCTTCTTTGCTGCGCGAGCCATTGGGGTTGAGAAATGAGCCATCAATTGCTTCTTTAATCAGGCCGATGGCCATGGTTATTCCATAGGCAAGGTGGGCGGAGCCAATAAGGCTTTTAACATGCAAAGCAAGTTCGGCAGATTTTTTGATATGCAGAGCCTTATCATCCTGAAATTTATCGCGGGTAATTGTCTGTCCATCGTGCTGCATGCTTATGTTATCAATGCTTTTCCGGGTATGATCAAACATCTGCTTGAAACTTTCTTTGTAAAAAACCACGGGCACGCCTGGCAACCAGGTCATCTGAAAAGCACCCTGCATTGCCTTGCGCGCCTTTGCAAGTGCATCAGAGAAAACCGAAGCCTCAGCCGACTGTATCGGCAGGCTCAAAAGCATCAGAACAAGCAGAAATAAGGGCTGAATTCGTTTAATCATGTACGTAATTATACTGAGAAAATTCAAAATCGCCAGAGGCAGAATTTCCGGCATTCGATTCAGTTCAGACCAGGCGGGCGCGAAGAATATCGTGCAGGTGCAGGAATCCAACCACTTTTTCGTTATCGGCAACCGGCAGCGAAGTGATCGATTTGTCTTCCATGAGTTTTAAAGCTTCCATGGCGAGGCGATCGGGTGAAGTGCGGCGAGGATTGGCGGTCATAACCTGGCTGATTGGCACATCGAGGTTTATTTCGGTGGTGCGCTCGAAAAAGCGGCGAAGATCGCCATCGGTGAAAACCCCCAACAGGTTCTTTTGCGGGTCGGAAACCACAAGAGCACCAAAACCACCACGGGACATTTGAACCACAGCCTGGCGTAGCCCCACATTGGGAGCAACCAGCGGGATTTCCGAACCGGAATGCATGAGATCGGCAACCGTCAAAAATCTTCGGCCAAGGCTTCCTGAGGGGTGAAGTCGGGCAAAATCCTTTTCTTTGAATCCTCGGGCTTCGATAAGGGCAACGGCAATCGCATCACCAAGCGCCATGGTAACAGTAGTAGAACTTGTTGGCGCAAGATTCATGGGGCATGCTTCTTTTTCAACCCCGGAATTTATAACAACATCTGCCATTTTTGCCAGCGAAGACCAGGAATTGCCGACCATGGCAATAAGTCTTGCTCCAACCCTGCGAAGAAAAGGCACCAGTCTGACGATTTCTTCAGTCTCTCCAGAGTTTGACAGCAACAAAACCACATCCTTGTCGGTCACCATGCCCAGGTCGCCGTGCAGAGCCTCGGCAGGGTGAAGAAAAAATGAAGGGGTTCCGGTGCTCGAAAGAGTTGCTGAGATTTTTTTGCCCACCAGTCCCGACTTGCCCATGCCACAGACCACCAGACGGCCTGAGCCGGTAAGAATAAGGTCGACGGCACTGACAAACTCTTCACCAAGCCGTGAACGACTGTGCCGCAAAGCCTCAATTTCAATATCCAGGGCAGTTCTAGCCGATTCAAGAATGCTGTTACTCATTTTTGCCTCAACTTGTGTTTGCAACAAAATATCACTTAGAGCACCCAACCGCAAGCTTAACAGTGGTGGTTCGAGAAAATTGGTCAAGCCGATAAGTGATAAAACACCAAAAATTATTAGAAAAGGATTTTTATCATGACAAGACGACCAAGAAGAAATCACGGCCCCGCATTTAAGGCCAAAGTTGCATTAGAAGCTATTAAAGGAGATAAAACTCTTTCAGAACTCGCTCAGCAGTTTGAAGTCCATGCGAATCAGATCGTTCAGCGGAAAAATGCGCTGGCCGGGGCAACTGCCTACGGTTGGACCGGATGAAAAAAAAGCCAAAGTATTCTTTACACATACCCGAAAAATCCGTAAAATGAAAAAACATATATGGAGGTGGCACAATGAAATTTAAATCTACAAAGATTCTGGCAGCTATGGCTGTTTCGATGGGTCTGGCTCTTTCACCGGTCACGGCTGAAGAAAATGTCAGGGTTCTGGTTCTCGATTCGGGCAGTGATTTTACTCATGAATCTCTGAAGCCTCTTGCATCTGCCAACCCGGAAGAATTGAACGGCAAAACCGGTGTTGACGACGATGACAACGGCTATGTCGATGACGTATATGGCTGGAATTTTGTTGAAAATCATGCCACTCTGGTAAATTTAAAAGACACCCCGCCTGCTTATGACGAAGTTCTGCGCTGCATGCAGTTGATCGGTATTCTACAGGCATACGGCAAAGAAGCCCTCAAGCCCGAAGAATTTCAGTATCTGGTCAGTCATTACAACGATAAGAAATTCTGGCCCTGGGTTGAATTCACCGGTGGCTGGGCACACGGCACTCACTGCGCCGGCATCGTATCAACCCAAAACCAGAATGTATCGCTCAATGCAATCAAGCATATTCCTACCGGCCATGGCCCGGCAGAAGAAATGGTGAAGGCACTCAACATCCTGAAACATAAATTCGCTCATCGGCGCCCTTCCAGAAGCAGTCGCGCCGACACCGAAACCAAACAGGTACCCCTCGAAGAACTGGAAAAAGCCTTTATTGAGCTCGGCCAGCAGTATATTGCCCAGGTTCAGGCCAAGGCTGATTATATTGGTTCACTGAACCCCCGCCTGATCAACTGTTCTTTCGGTACTGAAAACAGCACCATGAAAGAGGTTATGAAACAAAACATGGTTCAGTCGTGGGGTTTTGTTGACCCAACCGATGAACAGGTTCAGGAAGTAGTCAACATGTTCGTTAAAAACGCCCTCCTGCCCCGCGATAAGGCAATGTTTGCCAAAGCCACCAATGCCCTGGTTGTAATAGCCGCCGGCAACTCATCTGAGGACCTGGACCAGCTCGTGACCTCGCCCAATGAAGTGCCTATCGAAAACAGACTTGTTGTTGCCGCAACAGATGCTGACCAGAAAATTGCACCCTTTTCATGCTACGGCAAGAATAAAGTTGATGTGGCGGTTCCTGGGGTTAACATTTACTCAACCTATCCAAATCAGCAAATGGGCTACATGTCAGGCACCTCAATGGCATGCCCGCTGGCGGTTAACTACGGCGCTCGGGTTCTTTATATCAACCCCGATCTGACCCCGGTTCAGCTCAGGAAAATCCTTATGGGAACCGTTGACAAGAAAGCCTGGCTGGCCGACAAAGTCAAATCAGGCGGTGTAATCAACGTTACCCGCGCCATGTTTGCCGCCGACCAGATCAAGGCAGGCAAATCTCTTGACGAAGCCATCAAAATGGCCCTTGAAACCGTGCCCGACAAAACCACCCGCGCACCGCACAAAACCCGCCCCAACCTCAAAGACCCGATGGTCAAAAAGCTTTATTTCTCGATTATCAAATAATTCATTCATTGCCACTCACAGACCCCTGACCGATGGTCAGGGGTTTTTCTTTTGCCGGTTATTGATCTATTAAATCAATAATTAATTCAACTTGTCATTGCGGCTTTTAATCGGCATGAGTATAATAATGCGTTCGAATCATACCCATTATTCGCGGGCAGATCGCCTTTTTTCCTGATAAAAATCGATTAAAGGCGCACTGCACCTGGAGCCATCAATGAAGTTTTCCAGCAGCTTATATTTTCAAGTCACAGTAATGTTCGTGCTCATCAGCATTTTCACCGCGGTCGGATCGGGTACCCTGAATTACCTGGAAAGTCGCCGGCTGATTATCGATCAATTTCACCGCTCGATGCAGGATATCACAGCAACTGCAGGTGCCGGCCTGACCAGTCGCACCGATGCTGCCTCAGAAGCAATAATGCGAATCAGCGGCAATCCAATTCTTTTATCGGAAGATGCGGCAAAGATACAGCTTTTCCTGCAGACCGCCGTCGATTCTTCTTCGGTTTTCAACAACATTTATTTTTTTCAGCCGACCGGTGAGCTGAAAGCTGCTGCGTATGCTGATGGCCGAGATTTAAGCAAGTATGCGAATGAAAATTTTAACAAATACGCTGAAAATGAAAAAACCAGGGATGTTTATCTCGACCTGATCAGAGCCCTTGAGACCAGAACCCCCGTTTTTTCAGCATTCTTTCAATCGCATACCGGGCGGCTGATGAACTCTTTCATCGTTCCGGTCGTGGCCGAAGATAGGGTTGTGGGCCTGCTGAGCTGCGGCATCGTGCTTGACAAGACATCAAAGCTTCTTGATCTTCTCGAAAGGCTCAAGCCCCACGAGCAGGGATTTGTCGCAATTGTAGGCCGCGAAGGCAAGTTCCTGCTGCATTCAGGAAATATTCCAGAAGGCCTCGAAAACGACCGGTCCTGGAAATCGTCGGATCAGAAAGCATTCAGCGAAAATGGCTACATGCTTTCAATTTTCAATCTACCAAAAACCGAACTGGGAATCTGCATCGGCCTGCCAGAAACCGCGGTTACCGAGCTTCTACAGAGCCTGCGCACCAAAACCATTCATTTAACAGCATTTGGAAGCCTGATAGCCTCTATTCTCGGGTTAATAGCCGCTTACATTCTTATTTCACCGATGAAAGACCTGGTTTGCGGTCTGCGCAAACTGAATGAAGGCAACGCCGGTACCCGCATCAACCGCATGGCATCTGGTGAGGTGGCCGAAGCCATAAACTGCTTCAATGAGATTTCAGACCGAATCAGAAGACACCCGGAATTGATCAGGCTCTGGTCTAAATCTGAGAATGATTCCTGAAAGGTTGCTTTGCCTTTTTAATTGCGGCAGTCTATAATGCCAGCAGGAAGACAACATGGAAAATCACAACAGGTCTTTTTCAGAAGATTGGAAATCTCTGATCTGCCAATCGCTGAAAAGCAGTGTCAGTAATGATAAAACCTACGCTCTGGATTTTTTAAGTCAGCAGAGTTCGCTGAGCAGAGATTTTTGTTCCAGCATTTTCCAACTGGTAAAAGACAGCGTTCTTGACCCCGATACCCAGGTGCGCTTTTTTGCCCGCAAGGCGAGAAATCATCTGCTTGACTGCTTCCCTGATCTTGAGCCGGAAAAGCCGCAGAACCAGGCATTACCGTTGAAAATCGAAGATGGTAAAGCACTGACCGCCCGGCAGATTTTATTGCACAAACTTCAGCTCGGTAGCCGCTACGTAGTTTTCGAAGCACTCGAGCGTCTTACCGAGAGCGGTGATATCTCAGTCACCACGCCACTTCTTGAATTTCTCGAAAAGGAAAAGGATGAGTACAAAATTTCATATGCCCTGAAAGTTCTCGGGCGCCTCGACGACCCGAGAATCCCGGAATTTTTAGAGAAATACCTTGATCACGAAGACCCGAGAATCGTGGCCAACGCCCTTGAAAGCCTGGTTCAATTCGACATACCGGAAAACCTTGATCGATTGAGTGAGTTCGCTCTCTCTGCCGACAACCGCATCAGGGCCAACGCAATCATTGGCCTTTTCAAATACGACCAGCCAATGGCTGAAAAACATATCGCCGAAATGGTGCAAAGCAACAATATTGCTTTGCAGGCTTCGGGAGTCTATCTGCTGAAAACTCTTCGCCCCACCAATCTGTCAGAACTGCTTGAAATCGCTCATCAGTCAAGATTTGCCACAGTTAGAATAAATGCACTCGACATTTCACCGCCAAGCAGTGAAGAGCATGAAATAAACAAGCTGAAAAAAGCAGAAGACCTTGAACCACCCAATCCAACCCGGGATTTTTTCCTGATGGAAATTTTTCTGATTGTCGGCGCTTTTATGATGCTGGTTTCAGAAACCAGCAACAAGCATATGCTATCGATTGCCTTTCTTGGTATCGCCATTGCGATTATGGCTTTGCATGAAAAAACCAGAACCAGCGTTCAAAAGATGGCAGTTTCAATGGGTTTCATAAGTTCACTTGCATGGGGCAACACCAGATTGCTGGTTTTGCCAGCTTTGATGGGTCTTTGGCTGACCTGGACAGGCAACCATGTCAACAAAGCCGGTCGTCTTGAAAAGGCGAAACCGGAAAGCATTTTTGCCTGGTTTTTCGCCATGGGCGCAATAATAATTACCCAGCTGATTCAAAATGAGCTTTCACTGATAATGAATCTGGCGCAGAAACTGGTTGAAGCCTCACACAAAGTTGCCCAGCCAATCGTTGATGTGGTTGAACGGCAAAGTCGGTTTGAGCTCACAACTTTTATTATGGTAACGGTAATGACTGCCATCATCATGAAAATGAATGAGTGGTTTCCGCCAAAACCATTGCCTGGGCAGCCTCCTGCCAATCCGCTAAGAAGACTCACCATTGCCACTGTCATCTGCCTTGGCATAATTTTATTGATCAATCTATCGCATGTTTTCGGGGTTAATCTGCATTTCAAGATGAACCGCATGGAAAACGGGCTGCAGATGATCAAAATGCTGCTGCCATAAAGGCTTATTTTTACATTCAGGAATTTATGTTCGGTGTTATATCCGGTCATTTCGACAGGCTCAATGACCGGTTTACGGCGTTCACTGAGCCCGCAACGCGGGTCGAAGTGACCAGAGCATCACCGAACCATTAGACAGACTCAATAAGAATTCAGATAAGTAGCAACCGTTCCCATGAGAAAAAAATGTATTTATAAATATCTGAAGCGGGCCGGCCCCTGCGAATATTTCTTCTGTGAACCGTATAAGCAAATCAAAAAATGGCCTGCACAGCAGGCCATTTTGTGGTTCAAATAGATATTTGAATTTTTTTGGTTTCAGCGTCTTGAAGAAGAAGAAGTGCGGGTAGCAGTTTTTCCCCAGACGGCATAGTGGTCGCCGCTGACCAGAAGCTTGAAGCCTTCGCCGGGGGTCCAGTCAACCCAACCAAGTTTAACGGCAATTTTGCCATCGATAACAGCGGCATAAATTCCCTGCTCGGCTTTTTCAATTTTAACCTTGCTGGCGCTGTTAAGCTTAAACTGCTTGCGAATGGCGATCAGTTTGTGAATTGGCTCAAATAGTTTCCAGTCGTAGACGTGCTCCCAGAATACGCACGGAATGCCGGGATGGGTCAGTATATAAGCATAACCCTGCATGACTTTTTTGTCGGGGAAAGGCCAGTGACTCTGCTGAGAGCCGGTATCGTGATTGTCGAGGAAGGTTACGGCGCGGGTCGGCCACCAGCCGATCAGCCCCGATGGTTTTCCTTCACTGTCTTTCAGTCGCCAATATTCGCCATTAACCGCAACCTGGAGAATGCCTTTGGTAGTGAAGTCGAAAACACAGCCCACTTCTGATTTCGCAGCGTCGACCCAGTCGCAAAGGATCTGGCGGTGAGCATTCTGGTTCGGCTGCAGGTATGAGCCCTGAAAAGCCATGTTGGCCCAGATTTCGCCGACCGAGAAAGGAACAGCAGTGGCCTGATCGTAAATACCGGCATATTTTGCCGCATAACCTTTGGAAAAATCGTAACGCCAGGCTTTGAAGCCCAGTTTTTTCAGCCATTTAAGCCATTCTATTATATCTTCTCTGACTTTGGGGTTGGTATGATCGACATCTGGTGCGGCTGCAAAGTTTTCACCGGTATCAGCTCCGCCGGTTCCACCGTATTCACCGCGACAGATTGCCCATTGTTCCCATGAGGCTTTGCCGGAAGCAAAATGATAAATATTCCAGATGCCGTTGCTATCCTGTTTGCCGGCACAGCGGTGGTTGACCACAATGTCGGCGACCGGCATGATTCCAGCGGCGTTAAGAGTGGCAAGTGCTTTTACCAAAGATTCCCGATCACCATAAAAGGTGGGTGAATCTTTACTTCCAACGTCATAATAATCGCCGGGTAAATAGCCCTGCGGGCTTACCGATCTGGATACCGGAGGAAACCAGATCATATCAACGCCAAGCCTCTGCAAACTTTCGGCACGCTGGCCGATCAGGCTGTACCATTTACTGGGTGTACCTCGCGCCTGACTGTTCCAGCCAAAGCCTTGAATCATGACGCTTGATGCAATCTTCGCCGAAGGATCAGCCCAGCTAACGTTATTGAACAGTCCAAGGACAAGCAAAAACGCTATTAATATGCTTCTCTGTGGTCTTGATGTCATAAACGCTCCAGTAACTAATATCATACATCTTTAATGATACCAGAATCTACCATGTTATGGGGAAAATTCTGAAAATCAGGTTAACTGATTGATCGATAGATTTCAGAATAATAACCACCCTCGGGGTGGCGTTTAAGCCGATAACGATCAATCCACTGCCTGGTTTGCCGGTGCAATCAGAGCTCGCTCTCTTTCTTTTCGTAACGCCACTCACCCAGGGTCCGGTCGGATTCATTTTCAGAACGATTACGGGCATGCAGCTTGAAAACCGCATCAAAGTTAACCGGATCTTCGGAATTATGGGGGCGCAGCCAGGCTTTAACCATAATTTCTTCGAAAAGCTTAGGACCGGGCTTCTCGGCTGACGAAATTTCTCCGGTCAGGTAAGCCATGCCGGCGGTTTCGATCAGAACCTCGTGTTCGGTGCTGTTAACCGTCAAAGATTGGGATTGCTCTTTCAAACCCCGGGTAGAATAGGAAGTGGGTGGAGTAATTCTAATGTTTTCAAAGCGCTTTTCGTCAGGGCGACCTTCGGGCCTGAAAACCAGCTCACACCGATGAAATGGTATAACTACCGTATCGGTGGAGAAAGTAATGAAATACAGCTTCATGTTCAGGTTCCACTGAAATTCACCGGCCTGATTGAAGCCGGCAATCGCTTTCTGCAACTCGATTTTGCCGTCGAGAATCTCGATACGGGGCTTTTTCTGAATCGGGTATAGAAGCTTGATCAGGTCTGAGCGCCGCGCCGACCTGGTTGAGTTGGCCTCCCGCCATGGCACCTCATGGGTAACAATACCATTTGAATCAGGGCTCCTTATGACAAATGGTGCACGATCAGTTTCAAACAGCAGAGCGACCACGGTTTTTCCGTTATAAGGCACCGAAAGGCTAATTAAGTTTGGCACCAGCAGTTGATCGAAGCGTGAGCGAATTTTCGCGAACCAGATGGAAAGCTCTTCAAAATCAGCTCCCACGACTCCGGTTTTTTCATCGATACCGACCAGCCACAAAATGGGCTCGCCGCGGGCAGAATTGGCATGGGCTGCGATGCGCCGGGCGGCCCTGAAATGATCTTTCGGCCATTCCGATTTCAGTTCAACCGTATCGTCTTCGATGGGCTGGCCTTTTTCCAGTCGTTCGATGATATCGAGCACCTTGAATTCGATTTCCTGCTTTTTCATTCCGCCTTCTTTCAGTATTGTATCGCTGATAATATTATCGAACAAAATCGCCGCAAGGGCAAATCAAAGCTTTGGCGTCGAAAGGTAGCCAAGCAGCCGACGATAAGCCGAATTGATTTCAGCAAAACGCCGGCCAGATTCTGGCTTCAGATCAGGGTGATGCAGCCTTGCCAGTTCACGAAAGTGTCTTTTGATAAGCCGCAACTCCGTTCCTTCCGGCAATCCAAGGGTTTTATAGCACTCTTGAACCTCATCGTAATTCACCAGGAGGTTCCAGGCACCGGCGATAAAGGCCTCGGCGTTTTCTTCAGTCAAGGCAAAAAAGTTCTCATGGTCGAGGTAAAAGTAGCGATCAGAAAGTTCTGCCAAAGCAGATTCTTCGCACTTTCCACGATGAAATTCACACAGCATTTCACCGTCTTCTTCGATTCTTGCCCGGCAGAAACAGCTGTCTTCATAATGCCTGCATTCGCCGGCCTGAGGATATGCGGTGAGATGAATTCCCATGAAATGAATATGCAAATATTGATTTGAAGCCACAATTCTGTCTTTTAACCGATAAAGCTGGTGAAAAAGTGCGAAATGCCAGCGATAGAGTTCGATGGCCGCCCCGTTGATCTGATTGAGCTGCGGGCAGAACTCGCCAAGCAAAATGCTCTCATAAACAGGCTCAGGCTGGCCAGTAAGAAAGCTTTCCAGCCTGAGAAGGTCGATCTGCTGTAAATAATTATTCAGCACCGTTTTTTTCAAGAGCCAGCGGCACGGTTTCTTCCGGCTTAACCTTGTACCAGGCCTCGATTACCCGCCCCTTTTCATCGATGAGAAACGACGAGCGGATAATTCCAATGCTGGTTTTGCCAAAACTGGTCTTTTCACCGACGACGCCGAAAGCCATGGCAATCGACATATCGGGGTCTGAAAGCAGAGTGAAGCCAAGCCCCTGCTTTTCATCAAATTTTTTCAGCTTTTCAGGCTGATCAGGGCTAATTGCCAGCACCTTCAACCCCAAACGCTTAAAATCTGGCAGCGAGTCTCTGACTGAACAGGCCTGAACTGTGCAGCCCGGTGTCGATGCCCGCGGATAAAAATAGACCAGAAATCTGCTGCCGGCCAGATTTTCACTGGCAAAAACATTTCCATTCTGGTCTTTCAGGAAAAAAGCCGGCGCTTTATCGCCGGCTTTCAATTTCTTTTCAGCGTTCCTGGCCATTAACGTTCAGTTTGCCGCCGGGGCGCCAGAAGTAGCCGGAACCGCTGCTGAACCCTTTGCTTCAACGGCTTTTTTGAGCTCTTCATCGAGACCGCCCATGGGGTGACCGTTCCACACGATTTTGCCATCAACTATGATGAAAGCACTGGGAATTCCAGAAACACCGTAGTCGCCGCCGGAATTGCTTTCAGCGCCGATAATCCAGGGCATTTCAGCTTTGGCCATGAAACTTTCAACGGTTTCCGCCGGTTCGTTAGAAAGAGAAACCACAACTACGCCCTTATCTTTGTAGGTTTCATAAAGTTCTTTGAGGTGAGGAATGCTCTGACGACAGGGCGGGCACCAGGTTGCCCAGAATTCAACGACAACAATTTTATCCTTGTTACTGGCAAGCGAAAAGCTGTCAGCATTTATCCATTTTCCTGCGGTAATCTCAGGAGCAACCTTGACTTCACCCTGGGCACATCCGGGCATAACCAGAGCAAAACAGAAAATGACCATAAGAGTAACGATTTTTTTTAGCTTCAGCATTGATATCATGCCTCCTGCAATAAAGTTAAGATAACTGATAATAAGTTAACCGATTTAGATTGAAACGGCACTACTTATATAACAATTTCTGATTTATTTTTCAAATGGTGTCGAACGATTTCGCCCATTCTCTTTTGATTTATAAAGTGCGCTGTCAGAATTGCAGATCAGGGTTTCCCGCGTCTGTGCATGATCAGGGAAAATGGCGCAGCCGAGACTGACAGTCACCCTGAGCTGGCTGCCATCATGATCGATACTGCTTTGCTCGATCGATTGCCGCAGGCGCTCAGCAAAAGCCAGAGCGCCCTTCAAATCGGTATCAGGCATGATTACGGTAAATTCTTCGCCACCGTATCGGGCAGCAATATCGATACCTTCACGAATATTCTTTCGCACCCGATCGGCAACCAGCCGGATAACCCGGTCTCCGACCTGATGCCCGTAGGTATCATTAAATTTTTTGAAATGATCGATATCGAAAATGATCAAAGCCAGCTTTTCACTGCTGCGGTTGGCTCTTGCAATTTCCGACTCGAGACGCATCTGAAAATAGCGATGAATGAACAACCCGGTCAGACCATCGGTGATAGCAAGCTCATACAGTCGCGTTTTCTGTAGAGCAATTGCTATCTGGTCTGCAACTCCCTGTAGTAACTGGGTATCTTCTTCGGTGAAGTCTTCGGCTCGGTCAGAAACATTGATTACCCCGATCACCCTGCCTTCGTCGAATAAAGGCACGGCCACCAGATTTCTGATCACCCGACCTGATTGCTTGAACCTCGGGTCATTAAAAGGATCATTTGAAAAAATTCCGCGACCCTGGCGGGCGGCGCACCCGGCCAGGCCTTCGCCGGGCGCGAAAGTTGTGTGACTATCATCCTGTTCGATGCGCTTGCCATGTTCATCTTTAATCACTGCCAGTTTGAGAGACAATTCACCGGTAACTTCGTTCAACAGAAGCATTGAACTGCGCCTGGTTCTCATCATTTCTGAAACTATTTCAAGCAGTTCTTTCAGAACCGAGTCTTCGCTTTTGTTTATTATTGCCTGATTGATAAGATTGCGCACCGAAAGGTCGAAAACTTTCTTGTCGAGTGCCTGCCGCGCTGCTTCAATTTCATCGATCTTATTCCTGATCTGCCTGGTCATACTGGAAAAAGTCTCACCAAGAAACTGCAGCTCAGGCACAAAGCTTGAAACATCAGCCGAAGCTTCAAGATTGCCGGCACCAAAATTTCGGGCGACATCAACGAGTGATTGCACCGGTCGGATGAGAATTCCTGAAAAAGCTATCGCTACCAGCAATGCAAAAAGAATTGCCACTAGACCGGTTTTGAAAAACACATCGCGCAACGAATTGAGAATTTCGGTCAACTCGCGCTTTTCCAGGGCCACTGTAAGGGTAAAACGACCATTTTCACAGAGAAAACTTCCTGATCGAACCATGAAACGCCGCCCGGCGGCGCCGACTTCACCGATACCGCTGCCCGGATCAGTTATAACCGGAAAAACCCGCCGATTATTGTCTACCAGGGTCGAGGTCAAAAGATTAACCGTATTGTTGATCTGTGAAAACAGGACTATTTCGGCATCTACCACCGCTCTGATCGAATCGACCATATTTTCATCAACCACCAGATACAAAATCAAAGTTGCAGCAGGGTTAGAGTTGTTCTGACAATAGATGGGAACCGCAGCGCCAAAGATCAGGCGCTGGTCTTTGAAATAGATTTTTTCGGCCAGATTGCCGCCCAACCCCGATTTAATCAAACCAATATCAGCAGTCAGTGATGGATTTCTCGGTTCAGCCACCAGCAATTGTTGGTCAGCAGCATAAATTTCAGCTCCTGCTGCAAGAGTGCTCAGGCCAAGATCTTTAAGCATGGAATTCAGCAAATCAATCAACTCGATCAGATCGCCGGTCTCAACAGCGGTTCGAATATTGCGCTGCTGAGTTATTATCCCGGCTTTCAGCCGAACTTCCCCAATTTTCTGCATTAAAAGAGCTTCGGCAACCCGAAATCTGTTTTCGGCTCTTTCCCGCATCATTGCTTCAATTTTCTGCGAGGCAAAGGCAGATGCCCAATAAAACGCAAGCAGCATCGGCAAACAGACAATTAAAATGAACAATACAATCATGATCTTTTTCATTGTTCTCTACCTGCCTTTTTTACAGCAGAATCGAGCCGATTACGAGCCTCAAAAAGAATTTCGGCAGACGAGCGTTTTTCTGAAAATTTCAGCCGCAATGCCCGATTCATTTCAGACCAGACATATCTCATTTCTGGTCTGGATGGCATAAGAACGCCATTTTGCGCCTGCTCGACAAAACCTTTGACCAGGTCATTCTGACCCGAACTCTTCAAACAGGGTATGAACATTGATTTTTCTGCTGCACGCTGCAGAAAGCTTTGTCCGGCAATCAGACTCATTACTTTTTCAGCACCTGGTTTTGCTGCAGATTGGCTGGCGATGGCCAACCCCTTGATGCCAACCAGTGGTCGGGACACTTTCTGCGAATCAGGCCCCGGAATTGGAACCACTGAAAAATTAACCCGGTTTTTGATAAATTCGGGTATTGCCCATGGACCATTGATCGTCATTGCCAGTTTTCCGGCGCAGAATAGGTTAATGGCTGCAGCCTGATTGGCCTTTCCGGGGACCAGTTCGTGCAGGGTTTCAAGTTCATAAGCGAAGTCAAGCGCTGCTGCTGACTCTGGACCGTCGACCGAGAAGCCTTTTTCGTCAAAGACAGAGGCTCCGAAAGCGTGAAACCAGGGGGCATGGTAGTAAAAATTCTTGTTGTCGTAGAGAAGAGGGTAAACTCCATTTGGCAAATTATTTTTTAAATCAATCATTTGCTGTAGATTTTCTGGAACAATCTTTACCAGATCGCGATTGATTATCAATGCAATGGTATCGAGACTCCATGGGCAGCCCCAGTATGAACCGTTAAAAAACATGGCTTCTGACGCTACCGAAAGGTATTCTTGAGCCGGCAATGAAACTGAAGCGATCAGGCCGGCCTGCACAATTTCGCCCAGCCAGTCCGATGAAAACATAAAAATATCTGGCTTTTCTACCGCCGAAATACTGCCAAGAATGGCCGGTTTTAAATCTTCAAAGCGAAAAACCCTGAAATTGACCTTCAGGCCGGGATAGTCATTCTGCCGATTTTTTACCTCGTCGCGCAGCATGGTCAGCAATTCCGGCCCGGCATCGAGCCACACTTCAATCTTATCGTGGCTGCGGGTGGTATAATCATGGTTTTCGCAACCAGCCATCATAATCAGCAGAAAAACAAGCCCGGGCAACCAGATTCGCAAAACTTTTCCCCTTCTACAGTTTCAAAAGCTCCTGATACATTTCAGGGCGGCGATCGGCAAAAAGATCGTTGCGCGGCGTCATCTGCTTATTTCTTGCCTTTTCCAGGTCAAAATTGAAAAAACGCAACTCCATCGTGTCGGGTCCGGCCTGATAAAGCACGTTTCCCCTGGGATCGGCAATCGTTGACATGCCGGTAAAGGTTAGAGATCCCTCACTGCCAATGCGGTTGGCGGTTATGACATAAAAGTGGTTGATCAACGCGTGAATTGGCACCGAACGCTGGGCAAAGCCCGGCAGAACCAGATTAGAACAATGACAAATTATATCAGCGCCCTTTAACGCAAGGATTCGCCATACTTCCGGGAATATCCAGTCAAAGCATACCAGCAGACCCAGGCGACCGATGGGTGTTGCGAAAACCGGCAGGCCTGCTTCTCCGGGGGTAAAAATATCTTTTTCGTTCAAAAACAGGTGAATTTTCTGATATTTGCCGATCAAGCCATCGGGGCCAACCAGAATCGCTGAATTGAAAAGCTGATCGCCAACCCTTTCGTTGAAACCCGAGGCCACATAAGATTTTCGCCGCCGGCAGTATTCATGAAGAACTTTGATAAAACGACTGTCATTAACTTCTTCTGCATTGGCAAAAGCCTGTTCGCGACTGGCAAAGTTATAGCCTGAATTGGCCAGTTCCGGCAAAACCAGTAGATCGACCTGATCGCTCGCATCTAGAATGTCTTCGACCAGCACCAAATTTCGATCATAATTACAGAATTCCGGGGCAAACTGCACAAAACCTGCCTTCATATCAACTCTCCAGTGTGATTTTCAAATCTGATTCTAGCACTTCAAAACGTTATAGAACATCAAAAAAATTTATACCGATCCAGCATTCAATGCAAAGCAGGCTGTGACAACTTTCAGCTTATACTGTTATACTTCTGCAAATAAATTCGGAGATATAAAGAATGAGCCTGAAACCAATTCTCTTGATCACTTTTATGATTGCGCTGGCAATTGCCCCGCTCTTTGCGCAGGATATGAAAATGATTAACAACTTCAGAATTGCCGGTCAGCAGGTATTTTTCACGCTGCCCAAACCCTGAATGTCTTTTCTTTTAGAAAGTCTGCAGGCTGCCTTCAGATTGATCATCGAAGCCAACCCTGAATTGCTGACAATTGTCTGGTTTTCTCTGAAAATCAGCATAATTTCAACGTTTTGTGCCGCTTTACCCGGCATACTTGGCGGCAATATCAAGGGGCTTACCCGCACCATGACCACCATGGCTTTAGAATACGACAAGTGCGAATTCTCTCTGGCGGTCACCCTGGGTATTATTCTCATGGCAATCACACTTTAAAAAACTGTCAATTTGAGACCGCGAAATCAACGCCCTTACCAGAACTTGTCCGATAAATTTCCGCGCCTGCAACCCTGCCAAAAATTTTTCTCCTAAAAATTCATTTTTCCCGCAAAGCTGCCGATTATTGTCAGGAAACCAGGATGGGAGGAAATATGGCTTCGCGTCATCGAACCGCAATAGCTCTGGCCTTAACCTTGCTGATGCTGATCGGCAGTGGATGCAACAGCTTCGAAGCATTTAACCAGAGCTTAACCGGCACAGATCAGGCTTCTCTTATCAGTCGCGGGAAAATAGCCATCGATGAAGGTCGCTTTGCCGACGCACTCGAGCTTTTCGAGCGGGCTGCCGTGCAGGGCTCGGCCACTGACGAGGTAAGACGCGGACTTGCCAGCTCCCGCGCCGGAATTGCCCGGTTCAACATGTTCAAATCACTTCAGACCATGCAGAACGGCGTAACCCCGGGTGATTCGCCGGCGGTAATCTTTCAGGCCGCTTCTTATGTTAAAGACAAAGATCTGATCAAACAGGCAATCGACGACCTTTGGCGCCTTTCTTTGCCAACCGCCCGGGACCGTCTTATGCGCGGGCTGCTGGTTGGTGTTTATCAGGCAAAATTGCTGGTAGATAAATACGACACCAATTTCAATGGCCGCCTCGATAAAAATGACCAGATTGACTTCGATACCCGCGACGACAAAGCGGCTCTGTGGGCAGCCATTTACAACGACCTGATTTCGCTGACTTCTCATTATTCGCTGGAGCTGGCCTATTATGATCTTGCCCAGGCTTTTGACGGGCGCGGCGACGACTGGGTTCTCATTTCGCCGGTTCAGGGCTCACGCTTCGAAGGAAATTTCACCGCAGCCAACCGACAGACCGTTATTGCCATCGGCAACCTTACCGACAGTCTTGAAGCTGCGCAGGTTTATTTCAATAATTCTGAAGCACTGTTCAAGCAAACCCTGGTAAATCTGGACGGCAGCGAATGAAAACAGAATTCAAAGCGATGCTTGAAAAAATCTGGTTCATCTGCCTTCTGGCGGCAGGTTTATGCACACCGTCACATGCAGCAACCCCGGTGGTTTACGAATCATCACGGGCAATGGGAATGGGTGGAGCTTGTGTGGCAGTTGCAGATGACCATCAGGCTCTTTTCTGTAACCCTGCCGGACTCGGCCTGCAGAACAAGTCTTCTTATTCCTTCTTAAATGGACATTTTGAACGCAACATCGATTATGATGATGTTGACAATCATATTGCCGCATTGAACAGTGGCGACACCGCCGGCGCACGCACCAGCAATTTCAATAATCTGATTGAAATTATGGGCAAGCAGGGCTGGCAGGCATTTTCCAACCTTGCATATTACATCGGCGGAACCGGATTTGGCATTGCCGGTTACTATCGCGAATCGGAAAGTTTTGCGGTCAACAACCCGGTCAACCCGTCGATAAGTGCCAAAGTTGAGAAAGATGCGGTTCTTTCAGGTTCGATCGCCCGATCTTTCAACGAAGCACAAAACCTGTTCAAAGACCGGGCCATGGGCTGGTGGGGCGCAACGATGAAATTCGTTTCCCGCCGCGCATCTGATAAAATTTTTTATGCCCGCGATTTTGCCGCCCTCAACGAAGATATTCTCAAAGATACTGACCGTTCGGGTGCCACCATGGATTTTGACATCGGAGCGCTCTGGCAGCTGAACAATTCCTGGAAACCAACCGTCGGTGTATTTGCGGGCAATCTGTTGAGTTCAGAATTCTCTGCCGACATCGGCACCCTGAAAAGACAGTTTGCCTTTGGAGCTTCTTTCAGGCCGCTGACCGGCCCCGAAGAACGCAACGAGAAACTTCTGCTCGCCGTCGATTACTGGGAAACCGGTGAAGATGGATCGACTCTGACCAAAGTCAGAATGGGTGCTGAAATGAAGCTTTCACGACACTTTTATTTGCAGGCCGGCATCAGAAGTGGCTATTTTACTGGTGGAGCCGGAATAGTTTGGAACGACTGGCGCTTTCAAGCCAGCACCTACAGCGAAGAGTTGGGACAGAATCCCGGCGACGATGAAGACAGGCGTTACAGCTGTTCAGCAACCTGGCAGTTTTAAAAAGCCATCAATATCCCAATAATTTTATCATCGCAGTTACCCTATTTTCAAACAATCTTTTTAAAGAATCTCGAAACCACCAGAATGGTTTTCAATCTTTTCATTCAATTCCCCCAGATTTTCTTAATTCATTTTAACATTCTTTTGTCCGGGGTTGCGTAAAAATCAGGTCTGTTATAAGCTTTCGCCACGATGAAAGATATATTCATAGACACCGACGAACGGCTCGATACGGTTCCCGGAACCGACCTGAGCCTGATACAGAAAATCGACGGCACCGCTTTTGCCATCGACACACTGTTGCTCGCCAACTTTGTCAGATTCAATAAAGACATGAATTTCGCCGCCGACCTCGGTTCTGGCAGCGGAATTCTGTCTTTTCTGGTCAAATATCGAAATCCTCGACTTCAGGTCACCGGACTTGAGGTGCAGGAAACCTTTCACGAGCTTTCGCAGCGCAACCTCGAGCTGAACCGCAAGTTTTCCGATATCGCTTTCGAGCATCTCGATGTCAGGGATGTTCCTGCCCGTTTGCTGCCAGAGTCTTTCGATCTTGTCGTTTCCAACCCGCCATATTTTCAGATGGGCAACGGCAGACTGCCTCAGCGCCCTGGTCGTGCCATGGCCCGCCACGAGCTTAACGGCACCCTGAAAGACTTTGTTGAAGCAGCCACCTATCTTCTCGCCTATGGTGGAAAATTTTGCCTGATCATTCCCAGCTCACGTTTTTATGAGGTTGTAGAATATCTCAAAGCGGGAAACATGGGGCTGAAAAGACTACAGTTCATAATTCCCAAAGAGGGCGAGAAATCACATCTCTCTCTGATCGAAGCCGAGCGCTTTTTCAATGGCAAACACGAACCAATGCCCAGTATAACGATTCACATGGCCGACGGCAGTTTCAGCGATGAAATGAAACATCTCTTTACCGCCGGTTTAAAAAAAGAAAAATAAAACATGGCTGCCGGAGTTATCGGCAGCCATGTCCGCAAATTTTTTCAAACAATTTTCTGCTTGAAATTATTCGCCGGCGGGCAGATCGTAAAGAATGTCATCCCAGGGATGTCGGTAGAGTTCGGCTTTTTGCCTGCTCTGATCCATGTAATGACCGATCATGCCGATGGTGCGGCCAAGCAGGAACATGCCATTGAGACCACCGCCGTCAACCACCTGCTGAATTCGTTCTTCAGACCAGCCGAGGCCATACATCATATCGACAGAAAGCACGCCTATGCAACCGTCGACATTGAGAATCAGCGTATCTTTCTTGGCAGTAGTCAGCTTTTCCACTTCAAGAGCATAGTTAAGCAGACGGGTTCCGGGGAAATTCCTGGCTGCATAGTCTTTGAGAAGAACTACGCGCATATCCGGGTTTTTCAAGCTTTTAATGCGATGACCGATACCCTGAATCTTGATATTCTTCTTTTTAAGCTCGGCAATGAATGCATCTGCACTCAATCCGCGATCCTGTGCATCTTTGAACATCAGAGCAGCACCGGCAACCGCCCCGCCAAATCGTGGGCCAATAGTCAGCATTCCTGAAGCCACAGCGCTCATCAGGTCGCGACCGGCACGGGCAGTAACGATGGTGTTATGAGCACCAGAAACTGCCGGACCATGGTCAGCACAGAGCTTGATGACTATTTCCATAAATTCGGCAGCCCACTTGGGCAGCCGTTCCTTGAACCACAATAGCCCGATAGTTTCACCGATCGAGTAGTTTTCACCAATGACTTTGCTGATTTTATGACCGGCATAAAGCAGCTCGTCTTTCGAATCATCGGAAATGGTACAAGTGAAACTGGTCGGCTTGCGAACCATGTTGCGGGCAACCGCTTCGGCATAATCCATGGGAATGACTGGGGGCTCAACTTCAGGCGCAGGCTTAATTACACCCTTAGCCACCAGTTTTTCATATGTCTGTTTGATTGCCTTATCATAATCATCAAATGATTCCGGCACTACAACTCCGGCTTCTTTGAGAGCGGCATTTTTTGCTTCGGCGGTTTCTCTGGTAGCATCGGCCCTGGCACCGGCGTGACCGAACTGAATGCCCCTGGGCATGTATTTGATCGAAGTTCCGGTAACCCACATAACCAGAGGCTTTTTAATTTTGCCGGTCTTAACCGCTTCAACGATTTTCCATTCTTCTTCGCCGCCCACTTCGCCAAGACTTACCAGCATTTTGATTGCCGGATTGGCTTCGAAGCGCAGCAGATGTTCGAGCAGCGAAGAGCCGGGATACGCGTCACCACCGATCGCGATACCTTCATAAAGACCGTCGGTATTGAGCGCGATGATGTTGTATGCTTCATTCGACATGCCGCCCGACTTGCTGACAAAACCAACCGAACCCGGTCGATGTAATTTAGATTCAATAATACTTTCAATTGTTCCGCCGGTATTGGCAACCTTGAAAGCGCCGGCAGCAATTCCGCCAACAGTTGCCGGGCCAATGATGATTTTGTTTTTCTTAACCGCAACTTCGCGCAAGTGCCTGGCCAGGCGTTCGGGAATACCTTCGGCAATTACCACGATAGTGCGAAGCTTAGGTTCATTCAGCCCTTCCATGGTTGTGTCGTAAGCACTTCTGAACGAGGCAAAGTTAATCATAACGTCAATATCGGGGTGTTTCTGCAAAGCAGTCTTCACATCGGGGTATACCGGTATGAAAATCTCTTTTTTGCCCCAGAAAACTTTTTCCGTTCCGCTTTTTCCCGGGTCGATCATCGCCCCTACCGAAGGAATGGCACGACGGCAGCAATAATCGAAATCGAGCATGCGCTGAACCGCTTTGGTCTGCATGCCGTAAATAACTGAAGTGGTGTTTTTATCGAAAAGCAAATAATCTGGTCTGCTCATTTGTGCGGTTGCTTCCTTTCCTCAAGCCTTGAGCGCGTCTGAAACAACGCGGGTCATGTGGTATTCTGGTCCATGCAACTCGATGGGCACCCCGATTTTTTCAGCAGCAGCCTTCAGGTTGGCCAGACCTTCCTGATAATTGGGGCCGCCACGGCGCACGAAAATGCGGGCGTTAACCGATTTCAGGCGATCGCCAAATTCATGCAGAGCTTTGATGATTCCGGTGAAGGTTTTGGCAACATCGGTAAAATTAGCGATACCGCCGCCAAGTATCAGGGTTTTGGGTCGACCCTGCGGGTCTTTTTTCCGGGTCATCAGATCGAGCACGACCTTGGCATATTCGTAAGTAAGGCTGGTGCTGGGGTTTCCCGAATACTCGCCATACATGGCCAGCTCTTTTGAATAGCCCAGATCGCAGACGGTGTCGGCATAAATAACCGAAGCGCCGCCGCCGGCTACCATGTTCCAGATCATACCATCAGGATTGAGCAGGGTGAGTTTGAGTGATGCGCCCGAAAGGGCGTCGAGTTCGCGAATTTTGATTTCTTCGGGGCTGAGATTCTGGCCAAATGCTGCCGGAAATTCAATATCTTCGCCCCACTGACGGGCACACAGATATTCAGCAGTGTCATCGAGTTTTGCCACCAGATCGAGTGGTATGATACGGTTGCCGGAAATGGCGAACGGGTTTATTTCCAGGTAAGCAAAATTGAGTTCGGCAAACAGCTTGTATAGACCTTTCAAAAACATGGCTACCAGCTTTTTCTTTTCAGCAAGCGAATCAGGAAGTGCTGCTGCAATGTTTACCGCATCGATTCCTTCGAGAATCGGAACCGGAATCGAAATTACCTTGTCCCAATTTTCTTCGACGTTGATGCCGCCTTCAAGCGAAAAATAAATGGTATCGCCGGCAGCAGCTGATTTAATTGCCACGTAATATTCAACTTCGTGGGCAATGCAGGGCTCAATGATAAAATGGGTCAGAGTGCCTTCAATTCCGTTAACTGTCTGCTTTTTCCCCATTCTTTCGTTGATCCAGGATCTGGTTTCTTCAAAACTCTTGTTCACCAGAACCAGCCCATGCTTCCCGCGTTTGCCAAAAAGCTGATCTGGCTTGGCAACCAGCTTGTCGGTCTTCAACCAGGAATTTTCTTTGAGCATTTGGTTCCAGTTGGTGTCTTTATCAACCAGCACGATTTTTCCCTGGTAGCCGATGCTGTCTTCAAGATAAGCGTCAAGATGCCGCGCCAGCATCTTTTTGCCATGGTATTCCCGAATTCCTCGCTGTGCCATGTTCTGATATCTCCTGTAAAGATTGAAAATAAGACTGGATCTAAAGGGTATATATCGTTACTCTTCGTGTGTCAAGTACCTTAAAGGCCGGGCAGTTGTAGCCCATATGGGGATTGATTTGTGTTTCGTAAGTTTTGATTTTTCCTGATAACACCGTTCTATTAGCGTATCCGTTGTCTTAGTCGAAATTCCACATCCGATCAAAACAACAACCGTTTTGTTTCTTAAAACGAACAACAAAATGGCTGAAAAAGAAAAAATGAAATACCTCAGGAACCCACTTCAACTATCAAATAGATCACAACCAAGGCAAAATAAACGACAAACCTGACGCATCAATGGACAATGCAACGTTGCACTGCGTCTTGCTGCGACATCATTATTTGTTCGTCATTCCCGCGATTGCAGCTGCAAGAACCTTTTGAATCAAATGGCACGCGCATTGCTTTATGTTATCCTGAAAAATATTAATTTGAGGGATAGCTATGGATATCAACAAAATGACGCAAAAATCACAAGACGCGCTGCAGCGGGCGCAAAACATTGCCATTCAATACGGGCACCAGGAAATTGCCCCTGAACACCTGCTTGAAGCCCTGATTGAAAACGAAACCGAACTGATACCAAGATTGATGAATAACATCAATGTGCCGCTGACGCTACTGAAAGAAAAGTCTCAGCGTGCAATTTCGCGCCTTCCGAGAATTTCCGGGCCCGGAATGACACCAGATAAATTCTACGTTAATCGCGAGCTATCACAGCTTCTGGTTAAAGCAGAAGAAGAAATGAAAGCTCTTAAAGATGAATACCTGTCGGTAGAGCATTTAGTGCTGGCAATGATAGAATCTGGCGCGGCAACCGCTGTCGGCAAAATTTTCAAGGAACTGAATGTTGACCGCAACCAGTTTTTGCAGGCTCTTACCTCGGTGCGGGGCAACCAGAGAATCACCTCCGCAAACCCTGAGCAGACCTATGAAGCATTGGAAAAATATGGTCGTGACCTTGTTGCCATGGCAAAATCAGGCAAACTGGATCCGGTTATCGGGCGCGACACGGAAATTCGCCGGGTTGTGCGAATTCTGACCCGTAAAACAAAAAATAATCCTGTTCTGATAGGTGAACCCGGGGTCGGGAAAACTGCCATTGCAGAAGGTTTGGCCCAGAGAATTCTGCATGGCGACGTTCCCGAAAGCCTTCGCGAAAAAACCATTTTTGCCCTTGATATGGGCGCTCTCATTGCCGGCGCAAAATTTCGCGGCGAATTCGAAGAACGCCTTAAAGCCGTTCTAAATGAAATCAAAACCAGCAACGGCCGTATAATTCTTTTTATCGACGAGCTTCACACCATTGTCGGTGCTGGCAAAGCCGAAGGCTCAATGGATGCCGGAAACATGCTCAAACCCATGCTGGCACGCGGCGAACTGCATTGCATCGGGGCAACCACCCTCGATGAATATCGCAAGTATGTTGAAAAAGACGCCGCCCTCGAACGCCGCTTCCAGCCTGTAATGGTCGATCAGCCCGATGTTTCTGACACCATTTCAATTTTGCGCGGTCTCAAAGAAAGATTTGAAGTTTTCCACGGCGTAAAAATCCAGGATCGCTCTCTGGTCGCGGCGGCTGTTCTCTCGCATCGCTATATATCAGACCGGTTTCTTCCTGACAAGGCAATCGACCTCGTCGATGAAGCTTGTGCCATGATCAGAACCGATATTGAATCGATGCCGGCGGAGCTTGACGAAGTGACTCGGCGCATCATGCAGCTTGAAATTGAAGAAGCCGCGCTGATCAAAGAAAAAGATGACGCCAGCAGAAAGCGTCTCGAAACCTTGAAAAAAGAGCTCGCCGACTTGAAAAATCGTGGAGATTCGATGAAAGCACAATGGGAAAGCGAAAGAGGTGTCATCAGAAAAGTACAGGCACAACGAGAATCGATTGAAAAGCTCAATCAGGAAATTGGTGAAGCTGAGCGTGCTTACAACCTCAATCTCGCAGCAGAACTCAAACATGGCAAACTTCCTGAAGCCCAGCGGCAGCTGAAAAATCTTGAAGATGAACTCAAACAGAAACAAAGTACCGGAAAACTGGTTAGAGAAGAAGTTACCGAAGAGGAAATTGCCAACATTGTCAGCCGTTGGACCGGTATTCCGGTTACCCGACTCATGGAAGGCGAAAAGGAAAAGCTTCTGCATCTCGACGAACAACTGCATCGCCGAGTTATCGGGCAGCATGAAGCAGTTCAACTGGTCACTGATGCGGTAATACGTTCAAGAGCAGGCATTAAAGATCCGAAACGCCCGATTGGCTCTTTTATCTTCCTTGGCCCGACCGGAGTTGGTAAAACCGAACTGGCAAAAGCCTTGGCAGAGGCCTTATTCGACAGCGAAGAAAATATGGTCAGAATTGACATGAGTGAGTACATGGAAAAGCACTCGGTATCGCGCCTTATCGGAGCCCCTCCGGGTTACATTGGTCATGACGATGGCGGACAACTCACCGAAGCGGTTCGGCGAAAACCCTATTCAGTCTTGCTGTTCGATGAAATAGAAAAGGCCCATTCAGAAGTTTTCAACGTTCTTCTACAGATTCTCGACGATGGCCGACTGACCGATTCCCGCGGCCGAACCGTAGATTTTCGCAATGTCGTTGTTATTATGACCAGCAATCTTGGAGCCCAAACCCTGATCAATGAAATCGGCGACCAGGGCGAAATTTCTGAAAAAACCCGCAGTTCGGTTATGAATGAAGTTAAAGCATTCTTCAAACCAGAGTTTTTTAACCGGGTCGACGATACAATTCTTTTCGCTCCGCTGTTGCGTGGCGAACTCGAAAAAATTATCGACCTGCAGCTTGCCAGCATTGGTAAAAGACTCGAAGAAAGAAGAATCACCCTCGAACTCGACAGGGAATCCCGGGACTGGCTGATTCACCGGGGATACAGCCCGGTTTATGGCGCCAGACCGCTTAAACGTCTGCTGCAAAAAGAAATTGAAACACTTATAGCAAGAGCAATCCTTGTCGGGAACATTACTGACGGCAGTCATGTCAAAATCAGCATCAAAGATGACCACCCGGTGGTATTGTCAAAATGATCGCAATACCGTTCCCTTGAGAAACAAACGTATTTTAACTATCTGAAGCGGGCCGGAACAGTGGCCGGCCCCTGCCAATTTATTTTCTGTGATCGGAATAACTCTGCAAACCTGATCACAAACAGGGGGGGGGGAATGAGATTCTTGCTGAAAACCTGGTCCGGGCGGTTCTTTTCCATTGTCCTGCTGACCATCGCAATGGCGATTGGCGGGCATCTCATAGATCCGGCCTATTTCCAGAACCCACTCGGCGAAGGCGAGTTGGGTCTGCTGGCGGCAGATGGATACAGCATGCCGGCCACCAGTGAAATTGAAGTTACTGCCGATGGAATCGACCCGCTGCAAATCGATCTGAAATCAGCAGAAGGCGACTTTTCCGGAACAATTGAAGTTATCGATCCGGCAGGAAATATGGTATTGACTGGCAACTTTGCTTTGCGTTATTACCCACAATCATTTATACCGAACCCATCCCGCTGGCAAACCTTTTATGCACCGGCTCGTCAAAAGGGCAGTTTCATTTTAAGACTAACCCAGAATTCACCGGGCAAAGCCAAAGTTTTTTTCTATCAGGGCCCTTTTTGGCTAAGAATGATGATGCTGCCGGCAATTTCCGCATTTTTTCTTATGGTTATTGTGCTGACGATCGGCCCCGACCAGAAACTTGAATAATGATTCCCAGGTATGATAGGATAGCCAAAGGTTTTTTGTATTATTTCCGATTTTACAGGAGAGTTTTATGCCAGATTGCGTATGCCTGCCCGGGTGTCCTTTTTTTAACGACAAAATGCCTGATACCGAAGGCATGGGGGCAATTTACAAAAAGAAATACTGCCAGGGCGAATTCGAAAAATGCGCAAGACACATGGTATTCAAAGCCCTGGGCAAGGCAAAAGTTCCCGCAAACCTTTACCCAAACATGGTAGAGCAGGCGAAAACAATCATTGCCAAAGGCTGAGCCGTTTTTTTCCACCTTACAAATAAGCCTGTTCAAAATCGCCGCGAAATGCAGGTTGACTCGCAGCGATTCGGGCAAATACAGGTTCTTTTAACAACACTCAAAAAACGTTGGTCGGTACCCTTTCGAATTTCTCGGATAGTAGTATAATAATTTTGTTATGCTCAAACTCGGAGGCGGTATTATGAAGAAAAATTTGTCTTTTGTTCTGCTGCTGGTATTAATGTTCGCAGCGGTATCATCAGTTGTTTCAGCTGATCCCCGAGCCGATTACGAACGCTATGTTTCAACATACAATGCATACCGTAATGCGGTTCTCGAAAAGAAATCCGATGCAGAAATCAAGAGCCTTCTTAACACGTATCTAGATGCCAAAAAGGCTTATGAAGGAAATCTTGAACGTTCGAAAGACGAAGTTCTTGATGGAACAACAGGCAATGCGGTCGATAATGACACCGGTGACGTTGACCTGGCAGGAGTTGACAACTTCGGGGCCACTGCGACCCGATCCATTGAGCAGATACCGGAAGGCCTGAAACGCATTCTCGACCAGCTCTGGTCAGAAAAAGGGCGCAAAACGCCCGATGCGATGATGAAACTTTTAACCGCCTTCATCAAAAGCAACCCGGGCTCCAGGTTTGTTGATATGGCCAGATATGAGCTGGCAAAAGCTTATGACCTGCTCAAAGACGATCAGAAAACATCTGCGGCCATCCTTAACGAAATAGTTAAGAATCGTCCGAACTCAAAATACGCCGGGCTTGCCAGTCAGCATATTTCTTACTATCAGGCCAGCAAGAGCCACCTGAAGTGGAAACAGATTCTCAACGATTCTTATGCCGCTTCTCATCAAAGTTACAGTAAATACCTTGATACTTCCTGGCTTGCATTCCCGGTTAAAGCTACGCGCTGGGTTGGTTACGTAAGCAAACTGCTTAAATTCAACAGCAACCAGGATAAGTTTGAAAAATTTCAGCTTGCTTATGAAAACCTTGGTGCCCAGTTTGCCCCACCGGTTGACATTACTTTCGACAAGTTCGTACCCGCCACCGGGCTTTCAAGATCTACATCTGAAGTAAGTCTCAGATACACTAACAGCGAAGCCTGGTATTCACGCTGGAAACTGATGAACGAAGCCAGACAAAGCATCGACGTACAGTATTTCATCATGGATAAGGACATTTTTGGCATGTCAATGCTGGGAATGCTGCTGAAAAAAGCCCGTGAAGGCGTGAAAATAAGATTGATGCTCGATGCCCGCGGAACAAAGCAACTTACCCGCAAACTTCTTGGCCAGGATTTCCTGCAGGAACTTACCGAACTGCCAAATTGTGAAGTTAAGGTGTTTAACCCGGTTCACACCAATCTGGTTACCATGTTTACCGACATTCGCAAGGCAATGGCCTCAAACCATGACAAGATTCTGGTTATCGACGATGAATACGCAGTTATCGGTGGCCGCAACATTTCAAAAGATTATTTTGTTGATGCCATCGATCACCCTGAATGTTACCGGGATTGCGATGTGATTATCCGCTGCCCGGAAATTGCAAAACAGCTTGATTTCGCTTTTGATGAAGAATTTGCCAAACTAAAAACTTTCAAAATCGGTGACGAACTCTGGGGTAACATCGACATTATGGGTCCACACCTCATGGCCGCCAGAGATACAATGTTCAGCCACATTTTAAACGAACGTTTTACGGTTACTCCCAATGTTGATAAAAAATACCTTGAAAGTGCAAAAGAATCGCTGACCGAACTGGCGCAATATAAAAACATGAGAAGCTACGCCGGCTTCGATCCATTCAGTAATTCTGTTGAAGCCGAGGCCAAGATAATCGACAAGCATTCTCTCGGCGGGCCGCGCAACGACATTACCGACCAGATGGTTAAATTCATCGATGGCTGCCGCAAAGAAGTGCTGATTCAGAATCCTTACGTAGTATTAACCGAAAGAATTTTTGCGGCCCTGCAACGCGCCGGCAGACGTGGCGTCGGCGTAAAAATTCTTACCAACAGCCCTTATTCTACCGACAGTCTGGCAACTCAGGCAATGTTTTATGCTGACTGGAAACGGATTCTTTCGCAGATTCCCAATGCCCGGATTTTCGTCTATTACGGCAAACAGAAACTGCACGCCAAGACTTGGGTTTTCGACGCAAAAATTGGGGTTGTCGGCACTTATAACCTTGACTACATAAGTGAACAGATCAACTCTGAAGTTGTCGCTTCGGTTAAATCAGATGAATTTGCCAAAGAACTGCGCAGTGAAATCTACAAAGATATAAGCAACTGCAAAGAATACAAAGTCTCCATTGACTCAGAAGGCAAGGTTAAATCAATGTTTGGCCCCGATGACGTTCAGGGCAGGAATTTCTGGTTACTCAAAACCCTGTCGAAATTTACCATGTTTAAAAAATTGATTTAATCGTTTTTTTAAAAACGTCCGGCACGCCTTTTTAAAAGGCCGCCGGGCGTTTTTATTATTCAACAATCAAGCGCCAATATCACGGCGATAATGAACCTTATCGAGAACCAGACCTGAAATATCCTGATAACATTTTGCCCTTGCCAGTTCAGTGGTTTCACCAATGGCTGTAATGCTGATCAGGCGGCCGCTCCTGAATTTCATGCGATTTGAATCTTCTGATTTTTTACAGCTCGAATAATAAACGTAAGATTCTTTTATGTTTTCAAGCTTTTCAATTATCGGGTCGGCGATCTCAGACTCAGGATAGCCCTCACGGGCAAGCACCACTGAAACTGCCGAGTGCTTGCCAAAAGCGACCTCTGACCCAACTGAAGTCAGGCACCCCATCGCGCAATCTTTTAACAGACAGGCCAGGTCTCCGCGAAACCGGGTAAGAATACTCTGAGTTTCAGGATCACCAAGTCTGGCATTGAATTCCAGAACTCGAGGGCCATTTGACGTCAGCATCAGCTGAATTGAAAGGAAACCACGATAAAGCAGGTTATCATGCTTCATTCCATTCACTACCGGCTGAACGATTTCTTCGATTATTCGATTTTCAAGTTCAGGAGTAAGGTCAGGAGAAGGGCTAACCGAACCCATCCCACCGGTAGTTGGGCCGGTTTCATTGTCACGGGCACGCTTATAATCACGGCTCGAACTGAAAGAAATCCATTGCTGGCCATCGGTAAGAATCGAATATGAGCACTCCACGCCGTAGAGAATTTCCTGCAGAATCACCGGTGCGCCATTTTCCCGCAGCAATCTTTTGGCTGCTTCTTTTGCCTGGTCAGCATTGTCACTGATTAAAACCCCAGCCCCCCTGGAAAATCCGTCACATTTAGCCACTCTAATGCCGGGATTGTGGTTAAAGGCCTCATCGATCTCTTTCTCATTCACCACAATCGTGGTTAAAGGGGCAGGAATTTTGTGGCGGGCAATAAATTTGGCAGCAAAAGCCTTGCTTGTTTCGATTTTTCCTGCATCTTCCGCCGGGCCAATCACAGGAATACCAGCCAGCACCAAAGCGTCAACAGTTCCCTCTTCTACGAATTTTGAGGATCCAACCACTGCCAGTTCAATCTTGTCACGGCAATGCCTGATCAAATCGAGATTATCTTTAAATGGCAGGCGCTTACACAGAGCAATGTCAGCCATTCCCATATTTCCCGGACAGGCAATGATCTTATGTACCGAAGGAGATTTTGACAGGGAATGGACAATAGAATGCTCTCTGGCCCCGGAACCGAGCACAAGAATGTTCACTAAAATTCTCCAGCTAACTCATCAGCGTACGTTGCCGCGAAATATTACTATCTATCAAGATTTTCGTCAAGACCTGCATCGACAAATTTCGTAAATCATCCACAATTTGTCATGCCCCGACTTGCTTTTATCCGGTGGGTGATCGGTGCATTGCAAGATCGGCCTGAAATAAGGATCGCCCGATTAACTGCAGGAGAAAAGCAGGTCGGGCGATGACATTAAGCGAAAACAAGCCTATGGAACAGACCTTTTTTACATTTAAAATGTTTATTTGACCTGTTTTTTCAGATTGTTGTACTGGTCTGAATATACCTTAAGCTGTTCGAAAACCTTTTTGGCGCCGGCAGAATCACCGGTCTCAACCATGCGGTTATACTGCAGATATGCATCGTAGTATTTCTTTTCAGCAGCTTTGAGCTGATCAGAAGAAGCACTGACATTGCCCGAAATCGAAGCTTCCCGAGAACCCATGACAACCGGGCCCGATGTTCCGCCGCCGGCAATATTGCCAATACCGACCGGAAAACCGCCAGTTTTGCGGGGCATCTGCGAGGGTTCGATTTCTGAGCCTCTGCCAAAGAATGAAATCTTTTTGCCACCGGCAAAAGAAGAAATCCATTTGGCAACTTTGCTGCCGAGAAGACCACCGACGATACCGCCGATAATCGGGCCAACAACCGGAATCGGAGCACCCAGTGCCATGCCTATGGTTGAGCCGATTGAAGAACCCACCAAATCAACCTTGTCAACCTGTTTCCAGGCCCTGGCAATTGAAAATTCACCATTTTTTAAACCAGCAAGCAGGCCAGAGCCCATCTGCCCGGTTGCTGATGCAAACATCACCGGAATCACGGAACCGACCATTGCGCCAATCGGGCCTGGAATAAAAGATTTAACCAGAGAAGCGGTAAACTGACCGCCGGCGGCACCCAGAGCAGAGCCCGCCACGCTGCCGGCGAATTCAAGCGAAGCAACGGTTTTTACGGCTTTTTTAAATGAGGGTTTTTCACCATGAATCATGTCGATTGCCAGATTGGTGCCCACGGCAACCGTAGTGGTCAGAGCAAGATTGGTGAACGAAAAGCTATTTTTCAGCGAAGTCCTGGCATTCTGAACGCCCTCATTCACGCCCTTCGAAAGTTTTCCGGAAAAACTGTCAGAATACTGAAAATCAGCGGCAGCATTGATGGTGCCTTTATTATCGACAACCCTGCCGTCTTCAAAACGCTTGTCTTTGCTGATCAGTCCAACTTTCTGGCCAACCGCAAAAATCCTGGCACGAATAACATTGACGATTGCCTGCAGTTTGTCTTTGACTACGGCAAGAATTGATTTGAGCTTATCAATTGCACCGGCTGCCTGCGGATTGGTCTGAATTTTAGAAGCCTGAATGCCCAGCTGTTCAACACTATAGGCAAGCTGCTGGTCAATCGGCAGAGTGCCGGGCGTGGCACCGGCCTGCAGGTTCTGGGAAGCGGCGGCGCTGGAGGTTTTAATCGTTCCCGCAAGAAGATTTTTCGCGTTGCCAAGAATTGCCTTTACCCGTTGGGCAATGCTCATGGTTTCCATTCCGGTGGGGACAACCTGGTTATAAAGCGGAGTAGAAATTTTTTCAATGGTGGCAATAGTATTCTGAGTTGTTCTCAGATTTGCCTGCAGACCATTGAGTTCGGGCAGAACGGTATTCAGAATCGAAATATCGACAGGCTGACCGGCATTTACCGGAATACTGACCTGGCTTGTCTGAGCCTGGGCTGTGAAGGTTGAAAGAACGAAGAAGATAACCGTTAGCAACGAGATTCTTCTGACCAGAGCCTTTGAAAACAGTTTCATATTATTCCCTCCGCTCTCGTTTTAAGAGGCTTTTCCATTCAGGTGTGTACAATTTCATCCAATTATAAGAATCATTCGCCCGCCTGTCAATGATACGCTGCAGAAACAAAATTCCGTCTTTCTCGCAAACCACTATGCAAAAGGGCATTGAAAATTGGCAATTGCTCACAATTGAGATAAGGCTTTATAATTGTGCCATGGCAAATGAAAAGAACGTGATAAGCGCTTCGAGGCGCTGTGATATTCCCGCTTTTCAGACAGAATGGTTTCTCGAAAGCTATGAGGCCGGTTTCTGTGAAGTTACCAACCCATTCAATCCCCGGCAGATTTCAAGAATCTCTCTCAAACCCGAGCATGTTACCGCTTTTATATTCTGGACCCGCAACCCAAGCCCCTTCTGGCCGGCAATCGAACTGCTTCTCAAACAAAAAGTTCCTTTCGGTTTCATGCTGACCATCAACGGTTACGGGAAAGAGATCGAACCAATGGTTCCCGATTGGCAAGCAGCGGTGGCTTCTGCTGAAATGCTCGCACAAACAATCGGCCCGGAAAAAATCATCTGGCGTTATGACCCGATCATAATTTCCAATTTTACAGATTTTGCCTGGCACCTGCGCAAATTTTCGCAACTGGCAGCCAGACTCAACGGCAAGGTGAATGGCTGTATCATCAGCCTGATCGATTATTACCGAAAAACAAGGCGAAACCTGGCAAAACTTCCAATCAGCTTCAATGAGCACCCCGAAACGCTGCCTGATTTTGGCGGTTTTCTCAGCAATCTGCAAGCTGCTGCAGGCGCTCAGGGCATAAAGCTCGGCAGCTGCTGCGAAACCGATCAGGCATTTTCCCGGGCCGGCATTTCGAATACCGGCTGTATCAATCCTGAATGGCTGCAAAAAATCACCGGGTACCCGGTTAAACTCCCAAAACATAAAGGCCAGCGCCCTGGTTGCCAGTGCGTTGTTTCGAAAGACATCGGGGCTTACGACACCTGCAAACATGGGTGCCTCTACTGCTACGCAGGTCGCTGAATACTTTTTCCAAGATTCTTGACCAAAATTTCTGGCATTTTCTTTTCACACCGGTTGGGGTGTTGTATCATTCTGGCATGATAAAAAAATTCGCCGGTCTTTTCATAATATTTCTGTTACTGGCAACTGGCACATTGCAAGCCGCGATGCGGCCCTGGGAATTCGTCAACCCGGCAGACCTGGAAGTTAAGGCCTGGCCCGAAAAAACAGAAATCATTGCCGGCAACACGGCCACTTTCACAATTCAGATACGCAATCGCACCGACAAAACCGTGCAGATTCACTACCCAACCGGCCAGCACTGGGATTACGCGGTTTTTCACGAAGGCCTGCAGATTTATCGCTGGTCGCAGGGGCTTAGCCGGGCTGATTCACCCCATTCAATTCCGCTAAAACGCGGAGAGCCCATGACCTTTCAAATGTCATGGCAGTCACGCGACCGCAATAATCAGCCGCTTCCACAGGGGGTTTACAAAATCTATGCAATGGCGATGATCAGCCCCCGACCCCTGGTTACCAATACATTTTCGATTCGCCTTCTGCCTGATGAAATTAAAAAGACTGAAGTAATCGAAGTCAAGCTCAACAGCTTTTTTGAAATCGTAGTGCCGCGCTATTCAGGCAAGCAGGAAGTCGAATGGCAGATTGCCTATGAGTATAACGACAACCGTATAGCAGTTCATGAACTGATCAAACGCGACAAAGATCTGACTATCGTGTTTAAAGCCAAGCGCACCGGGCATGTTAATTTTCATCTCTATGGAAGACATGACACCAGATTATTCAGCGAGTCACTTGAACGCCGCTCATACCGCATCGAGGTCAAATAAAAGCACCGGAGGAAAGAATGAATAACATTCAGGGAACCAAACAGACAGTTGAAAGCCTGATGCTGCAGAAAGGCCTGCTCAGTGAAGATCAGCTTGAAAAAGCGAGAAACATTCAGGCTCAGACCCTTGAAAGGCTTGAAAATATTATTGTCAGACTTGGTTTCATGTCTGAGAAGCAGGTTCTTGACCTCTGGGCCGAGTTTCTCGGTGTTTCTGTCATCGATCTGACCAATATCAAGGTCGATGCCAAAATTCTTTCGCTTATACCTGAATATCAGGCGAAGCAATACAAAATGATTCCGATCAAGCGTGAAGGCAATCGACTGACCGTCGCCATGGCAGATCCTTTCGATATAATGGCAACCGACATGATTGCCTTTTTGACCCAATGCAAACTAGAAGTCCTGATTGCTCCGAAAAATCAGATAGAGCTTGCAGTTCGCCAGCTCTATTCCTGGGAAGGTTTTTCGATCAGCGGAGATGGCAGCAAAGAAGAAATCAGCGAAACGGGCGATACCGGCGTTGAAGTGGTTCGCAAAACCTCAGAGCAGGGCGCGGTCGTTCAATTTTTAAATGCAATTTTTAAACAGGCGATTTTAAAACGCGCCTCTGACATTCATGTAGAACCAAGAGAAGAAATACTTCTAGTCAGATTTCGCGTTGACGGCATACTGCACGATGCGATGACCGGCCCGATCAGCCTTCTCCCACCGCTGATCAGCCGCATAAAAATTCTTTCGCATCTCGATATTGC
Organism: Candidatus Methylomirabilis sp.; assembly: GCA_020722725.1. Lineage (GTDB taxonomy): Bacteria > Muiribacteriota > Ozemobacteria > Ozemobacterales > Ozemobacteraceae > DYKG01. Next base: position 67,308 of record DYKG01000001.1, on the reverse strand, counting down.
CGAGCGCCGCCTGCCACAGGACGGCCGCCTGAAAGTCAAAATGCAGGACAAGGAGATCGATTTCCGCGTCAGCACCGTTCCCAGCCTGCTCGGCGAAAAGGCGGTTCTGAGAATTCTGCAACGCGAATCGAAATTCGACCTCGATAATCTCGGCTTTTTCAACGACGACCTTGCCAGGCTGAAAGCAGCTCTTGATGAACCTTACGGTCTCATTCTGGTAACCGGTCCCACGGGCGCGGGTAAAACAACCACCCTGTTCGGAATGCTGAAATATTTCAACAGCACCGAAATCAATATTTTTACCATTGAAAACCCTGTAGAATACAGAATCAGCGGGATTACCCAGGTTCAGATCAATGACAAAATTGGTCTGAACTTTGCCAGCGGCCTGCGAACCGCCCTAAGACAAGACCCTGACATCATCCTCGTCGGCGAAATCCGCGATCTTGAAACGGCTGAAATTGCGTTCAGAGCCTCGCTTACCGGGCACAAGGTTCTTTCAACCCTGCACACAAACAATGCCCCGGCAAGTATTAACCGTCTGATCAACATGGGTGTTCCCGCGTATCTGGTCACCGCTGCAGTTCGCGTCGTCGTCGCCCAGAAACTTCTGCACCGCATCTGCCCCAGCTGCAAAGCCGAATACAGGCCCAGCCAGACCATCATTCAGCGCCTTGGCCTGACCCCGGGCAAGGTAATCGGACATAAATTCTACAAAGGCACCGGATGCAAAGAATGCAATCAGACCGGCACCTATGGCCGAACCGGAGTTTACGAAACCATGGTCATGACCTCCTCGATGAAAGATGTAATTATGGAAGGCGGAACCGAAATGGCAATCAAGCGCATCGCCCGCCTTGAAGGAATGCGAACTCTGCGCGAAATGGCGATTGAAAGAGCCCTTGTCGGTGAATCGACACTGGAAGAAGTCGTATATGTAACTCCTTCTGATGAAGAAGAAAAACGAATTCCTTTTTCAGGAATAATGCCTGCTCAAGCAGGAATGATCCTGCCGGTGATGATGCCACAATCTGCGGCCATGGGCACCACTCTGCCGCAGGCTGATTCGCCGATTAAGCAACAACCGCAAAGACAGGCGCCGGTCATCGACCCTGACAACCCGATTTTAAAAGCCATCATTGCATCACTCGAAAAAGAATACATGTTTTTCAGCAATGAAAAGCTGGCAGAAAAGCTTCATCTGCCGGTTCTTCAGGTAAAAGAGCTTATGCAGATGCAGTCTCTGAAACGCGACAAAGAAGGATTTTATAAATTCTTCGGTTCTTATCCTGAACAAATGCTGGATTCAGACATAGCCGAAATTATTCGCATGATTCAGGATAAAGGAGGGCAGTTGCCCGAATTCATTTTCAGCGATGAGACAATTGCTGAAAAATGGGCAACCATTTCAATTAAACTTTTAATTGATAAAATCAAACCACGCGTGCAAAAGCCTGAAGAGCTTCCTGAATTTTTCACTGAGAAACTATTGATTGATGCCGGATTAGAGCAGATATGGCTGTGGGTTGGGCAAAAGCGCTTCAGGTTAATTGAAATGGTTATGCCCGGCGAATATCGTCCGTGGCAGTTTGGCGAAATTGAACCCTGGCTTGAAAGCAACGACAAAAATTTCTGTGCCCGTGAAGCTCTTGAATGGCTGATGACCGAGAAACTTGGCTGCAGCCGGGGTGATCTGCCCGCCATGATGAATCGTCACATTTTCAAGGATAACGGTCTTGGCAAACTACTCGAACTTTTTGATGACTCCTGCTACAAACTGGTCAATACCGTTTTTCCAAATGTCTTCAAGCAATGGCAGTTCATCGAAGAAGAACCACTGATCTGGTTCCAGGAAGACCGCTTTGACACCGCGCAAAAAGCCACCCGCTGGCTGATTGAAGAACGACTCGGCATTCCGGTGGAAGATATTCCAAAACGTATTTCAATCAGGGAATTCCACATGAATGGGCTGTCAAAACTGCTCGACCTGTTCAACCAGAACCTGTACCAGGTTGTCGAAAATGCTTACCCGCAAAAATTCAAGCCATGGCAGTTCAACGAACAGTCAGACCTGTGGAAAGCGCCGGATGCCCTGGAAACCGCTCGCCAGGCAACCATCTGGCTGATTCGTGACCGTCTGCACATTGAAGAAGCCAAAGCGGCGCAGCACATCTCGCGCCGACATTTCCTCAATAATGGCCTGGGCTTCATGCTCGGCACCCTGTTCAATCACTCCCATTTTCTTGCCCTGGAAAATGCCATTGAAGCGCTCAAGAGCAATGAAATATTTCAGAAAGCCCTATTCACCTATTCCCAGGAAATTCGCGACATCAACTTGAAATGGGAAGCGATGGCCGAAAAAATCGCGCTGAATCATTTTGGCAAGGCAAGATTCAAAGTGACGCTGCCCAATCTGAAAATTGCACCAATTGTTCCAGAAAATGAGCGCATTTACATCAACGCCGCCAACCAGATCGAATACGTGCCGCAGATCGTTATTCCAAAGCTCAATGCTTATGCAGATTTCAGCGATTTTTCCCACTGGGTTCCCTACTGTGACCGTCTTACCTACTGGATTCTCGGCGACGACCGCAGCACTGGCTACGTTGAGCCGATGCACCCGAAGGTCAAACTGGTGTTTGTTGACTCGCTGGTTGGAGGTCTGCGCTCAAAAGGTCTGCTTGATGTGGTAGAAAAAGTTCAGCAGCTGGTAAACGGGCACAACCGACTGCTTGACCACAAAGCCCCGGCAGGAATCTGAGCATGAAATGCCAGTTGCGTACTGCGACCGGGGCAATCAGAGATCACAATCAGGATTTCTGGCTAATCAATGAAAGGGGCGGTCTGGCCATGATTGCCGACGGCACCGGGCCGGAAGGAGCACTGGCCGCCAAAGAACTGCTCCAACTTTCTTCAGACCTGGTGCTGGAAAACGCTCATGTTTTTTCAGCTGAAGAAGCACCGCAAAAATTGGCAGAGGCTTTTGCCGATACGCAGAAGCGCAATGGCGCACACTTGATCGACTCGATAAAAGGCTTTGCCGCACTGTGGATACATCGGCAGCAAATTTCTCTGGTGTGGTCCGGTTCGTGCCGGGTAGAATCAGCTGCCCGCTTCTGTGGAAAAATCGCCGACCGAATACCAAACATTCGTCTGGTCAGTCTGCCTGTCGAGCCGAGTGCAGCATTCATGCTAAGCAGCGAAGGGGTGGCCCTGGCTCTGAAAAATCAATATTTTGCCGGGCTGACCCATGATCTTTGCCGTGAACCGGTCGGTGAAAAACTGGAATTTTTCTGGAGTGAACTGGAAAGAGATTATGACGGCGATGACCGCACTATGCTGCTGATCGAGATTGAATCAACTGACCGAAGCCTGGGCTGCCCCAAAGAATTAGAACTTTTCACTGATTTCGACCGGCAATTCAGCATTCCCCTATGGCTGCCTGCTTCTCTGGGCGCAATTTTCAGCATGACCGGGTTGTGGTTGCTGCGAAAAGTCTATTTGAGCCTGAAAGAAAATTCTATTTTCGCCCAGTTAAAAAAGCTGGCCGAAGAAAACCTGAAATAGCCGTCTTTTACGGTCGCTGAGCTGCGCAGCTTCAGCGAAGCAGAGTCGAAGCGCCCGGTGCAACAAATAAAACGAACAAATTTTAATGATCGGTATTACCTCTCGAAAAACTCTGCCGATTTACCGATATAAGAATTGTGCGAGTCACAGAAATTTATTTGCAGGGGTCGGCCACCGCGCCGGCTTGCTTTAAATGGTATTTGCGAATAAATCAAATGTGACTGGTATTATCAACTGTAATCAGGAGAAAAAATATGAATACCAGCCCCGGCCAGTTCAGTATCGATCTCGATGGCTCTTATCGCAGCATTGACAAGATGCCCGCGCCTCTGTTATCAACAAATGGCTTCAGAAGTTGTAAAGGAGCACATCTAATCCGAGGAAGATAATAATGGCTATTTCAACCAGGCCGCCGAGTGGAATGCGCGATTTCATGCCGGAAGAGCTGGCACATCGCAAATTTGTCGCCGCCACCATCGCCCAGGTTTATGAAAAATATGGTTTCGTGCAGATTGAAACCCCATCGATTGAAAACCTGTCTACACTGCTGGGAAAGTACGGCGACGAAGGCGATCAGCTGCTTTTCAGAATTCTGCACCGCCGCGACAAGCTTGCCCGCGCCCTCGAAAACGACCAGGTCGAAGAAAAAGACCTTGGTGACCTTGGCCTGCGTTATGATCTGACCGTTCCCCTGGCAAGAGTTATAGCCAATTATCCCGATCTGCCGCGCTTTTTCAAACGCTGCCAGATTCAGCCGGTCTGGCGTGCTGACCGCCCCGGCAAAGGCAGATTCCGCGAATTTTTACAGTGCGATGTGGATATTACCGGCACCAAATCACTGATTGCCGAAGCCGAAGTCTGTTCGGCGGTGGCAGAAGTTTTCTGCCAGCTCGGATTCACCAATTTCAAAATTCATCTTAACCATCGTCAGCTGCTCAAATGTTTGATCAAAGCTGCCGGAATCGAGATTGAAAAAGAAAGCACCACGCTGGTTGCCGTCGATAAGCTCGACAAAATTGAAGTGGCCGGCGTCAAAAAAGAACTTAACGAACGCGGCATCGAAGATCAACAGGTTGATAAATTGCTCGGCCTGATTATCAGACCTGAAAATCTCGATGAAAAGCAGGAGCTCGAAAGGCTTCGCAACCTGCTCAAAGAAGTTCCCGAAGCAGCGACATTCATCGATGAACTGCTGTCTCTGACCAGTCTGCTGGACCAGACCGCAGCGGCCGGGCGCTATTGCATCGACACCTCGCTGGCCCGTGGTCTTGGTTACTACACCGGCCCCATTTTCGAAATCCGCTCACCCGAATTCAGCGGCAGCATCGGTGGTGGTGGACGTTACGATGGCCTGATCGGCATGTTCAGGGGCAAAGACCTGCCTGCCGTAGGATTTTCAATCGGTTTCGAGCGCCTGGTTCTCATTCTTGAAGAACGCGGACTGCTCAACAAAAAGATTGCCGGCCCCGATCTGATGCTCTGCCATTTTGACGACGTTGCTGACCCCGAAGTCGTTGCAGCAGCAAAAGCTTTTCGCGACCAGGGCATCAAAACCGAAATTTACCCTGAAACTCCCAAACTCGGCAAACAGATATCCTACGCCGAATCAGTGGGAGCAAGATGGGTGGCCATTCTCGGCGCGGCAGAGGCCGCCAGCCGGCAAATCAGCATCAAGAATCTGACAAGCGGCGAACAGCAGGTTCTTGGCTGGCGGGAAGCCGCCCGATTCATCGCCGGCAAGCTCTGATTCAAATCAAATTTCATTTTATTCGGAAACGCATGGATCGCCCGATCTAGTCGGGCGATGACAGTAGTATTATTTTCAATGTGCTTTTGTATAACTCTGGCGATCACGATACAGTTTTAAAGCTGACATGGGCACCTTACGGTTGCTGAGCCACGTAAACGGGGTCGAAGCAACCAGTGAAAAAACTAATCGAATGAATTTATCGTGATTGGTTTTACCCAACTTCTCTTGAGGTTCTTTATGTAAATTGTGGTTTTTTTGCCCTGTTGTAAAAAAAATATTAACTATGAGCGGCCACCTGCCGATAATTTTCTAAGAAAATAATTATCCGGAGGCAAAAAATGAACGTTGGTGCTTACAACCAGACCATGTTTACCCGATATAACCGCACGGCAAATAATAACAGCAGGGCCGAAGTCTCGATCAGCTTCGATGATGAAGGTCGGCGCATGAATCATACTTCTTTCAATAAAGACGACCTGATGAACCAGTTCTGGGGAATGACCGGCAATATGCCGAAAGAGAACCAGATTTCTCTCGCCGCTTCGGTCATGGCTACCAAAGTATTCGACCAGGGCATTACCCCCGAAACAAAAAACTTCCTGCAGAATATCAGCAACCGCTTTTCACCAGAAGAAATCGGTTCATTGAAAAAAGAAATCAAAAATCATCCGGCAATGCAGAACAAAGCCAAATCCGCCCTCGATAAGTTTCTCAACGATTTCGACGCTTTTATCTCGGGTCAGCAGTCAACCCGGATGGAAAACCTGCAGAAACAGCAGGCCAACCCCAAATTCAGAACTCCCGAAGAAATATTTTTTCAAACAACTTTTTTAAACAAACCATTGATCGAACCATCTTCAGCTATCAGCTGATCAAAAGACAATCATCGAGTTTTTCAAAACCCAATCAGGTTTTTCCATCAGAACGGTTGCCGAGCCTCTGCAAGAGGTCGAAGCAACCGGGAAAGCATGGAAATATTCAGTGGTGCATCGAACCAATTGAATTGGTTCGATGACCGGATAAAATTAAACAGATCACTTATTATAGAGCGATTTCTGAATCATTTCGAGGGCGGCAAAACAGCCGATCAGAAAAGCCCGGCCGTTAAAAATTTCTTCGCCGGCAATCTTTTTTACCACAATTTCGTCGGCACATTCGAAATCGCGGGCCATCGCCATGAAGAAACCGCGTTGCAGGGCAGTCATGCGGCCATCAAGAGCAAATGAAAGCCAGTTTTTACCACGGTGGTCGGTGCGGTGCAGCAGGCGCCTGACTTCAACCCGCAGGCGGTTATACCAGTTCAATTTAAAGCGCCGGCCAAGTGCAAAGCAGCGACCGGTCAGCAGCATGCCGCAAAGGGCCGCATCACCCATCGACGGGCTTCCCTCGCCGAAACCCAGAACTTCGACCAGCGGAATTTCTGCCGATTCGGTCAAATGTTCATTTAACGCCGAAGTAAGCAGCCCGCACCGGTCTTCAACCGGCTTAACTCTGGCAAAATCAGCCTGGCGCAGGCGTCGGGCAATCATACCCTTCATATGACCTGGAAAATCGCGAATTTCAATATTTCCGACCGAATCAAAAAGTTCGACTTTCTGCAGCTCGATTTTGGTCAGAAAAGGAATGCGCAGCACCCCATCTTCGAGCACCCAGCCGTCTTCGGGCAGATTTTCATTATTAGCCGGCATCTGCTGGCAGACAATGCAATCAGGGCCAGCATCGACATCTTCTTTGATCAGACGCAACATTTTTCCGTTCAGCGCAAAAAGCGAAATTTCGTTCTCACTTCGCTGCCTGAGCGCAAACGTCTCATTCAAATGCAGAAGCGCCCGGTCTGCGCCTGGTACCCGCCCAAAAACCCGATTTATTTCATTCATATCTCAATTTTATCATATTCGACTAAAGCGTCAAATCCATTTTAATTGCGGGCGGTGCCTGGGTGCTCCGCCTCTGCGGCACCAACGAATATATTACCAATCACTTAAAATTCACATGTTTTACAACGACCTGAAGCGGGCCGACACATGGGTCGCCCCCTACAAGTATGTGGCTAACATAATAACGATAGATTTAATTGTAGGGGCAAACCAGCGTGTTCGCCCGTTTCTTTACGCGAATTTGAAAAGAGCGTTTTACCCATAAAAAAAACAATAAGGCATCTGCTTTATAGAGCCGATATACAGAAGGACTAATTGTCTGAGTTGTCAAAATTTAGCCGGAATCAAGGTTTGAATATGGTTGCAAATTGCCCGGATCTTTTCAAGGAGTTGCCATGAAGCGATTAAATTGGCTGTTCTTCGCTTTTATTCTTATACAGGCGTTGCTGATCTCCAATGCAAGTGCTGCACCGGTAATCGATGCATCTTTCCTTTCCCTGCAGCTCGACCGCGACAACAACGGTTACACCAATTTCGGCGACCAGATAAGAATTGAAACAATTGCGACCTTTACAACTCAGACTGAATTCTGGCTGGTTCCGCCCTATGTAGATTGTGCCAATCTTGGTATGGGTCAGTTCATCATGAACCAGATCAACGCTCAGACTGGTCAATACAGGGTTGATATCGATCTTGATGAGTGGCGGGCAGGTCTTAACCCTGGAAGCGCAGCCGTTACCATCAGTGGCCAGACAAACCTTCTGGTTACCGGATCCAACGTTACCAACACAATTCTATTTGACCTGGTTCAAGTAGATGGCTCGAATCCTACAGTTTCTCCAGCGGTGATCCCAAACGGACAGGATATCACGATAAGCATCACCGATGCTCAGTATCAGGCCTTCCCCTATGGCGGCACCAAAGCCTATGTAAATCTTACACCCATAGGTGGGGGCAACAACGTTGACGTTCCCTATACAGGCGCCGGCGGTGTTTTCAGCCTCACTCTTGATGCCAGCACCCAACTCTATCTGGCTAACCGCGAATACACCGGGCCTTTGCAGATTACCCTCAAAGACCCATTACACCCGGCAATGATTTTTGTTTCGAATGATTTCATTCTCGATACCAGGCCCTCAGTCATAGACACTGCACAGACAAGAATTCAGGTGCTTTCAGGAAATGCTACTGCGCTTGCCGGAGATATTATCAGGCTGACAGCCAGAGTAACCCAATATGACAACGAAACCGTAACGGTCACCATTCCAACTCTGACTTCCGGAGCAAACCCTGCAGGCATCTCTGCAGGGGTTGTCATGCCTCTCATCAGTTCATCCGGAGAAGGCAACCCGGCAGTATGGCAGCAGGACGTGATTCTGAGCGAAGCCGATATAAAAAGCGGCGCAATGCTGGTTACTTTCCGCTTTGTCGATGACGCCGGCAATGTGAATACCGTTGACCGAACCTTTGCCATCGACCTCGACACCCCGGCTTTCAACTATCTCACAGCCAATATTCTTCTGCCAGGCGGCACCGACTCTACAGTTAACGTTGGCACCACCACTTGCCAGCTGGAGATCGTTGCTTCGATTCCAATCGACGCCGGTCCGGACACGATCACAGTACAGGCCGACCTTACACCGATCGGTGGCCCTGCCGCCCAGGCCATGACCCAGGTTGCCAATGGTGATTACCGCTGCGTTTACACAATTCCCGCCGGAACCATAGAAGACACCGCCAATTTCAGCTTTCAGGCAAGTGCGGTTGACCAGGCGGGTAATACCATCTTACAGGGAACCACCCCCGATGTTCAGATCGATAACGTTCAGCCAACCGTTGGCGTTATTACCATTACCAGCGTTGAGCAAACGGTCATCGCTGGAGAAGATTTCACCATCGCAGTTGAAGCCAATTTAATTGAAACTGGTGGCACCAGCGGCGTTTTTGTTGATCTGTCCGGTCTTGGCCTCGGCAATGCCGAGCAGTTGACCATAGTAACCGGAAATGTTTACTCGCAGACCTTTACTCTGCCAACTGCTGCAGTAGCCGGTTTTGCCGTCGAAGGCCCGAAAACCTTCACGGTAACCGCCCGCGACTCAATAGCCGCCCATCCCGCCGTAATTGCCCACACGGTTAATGCCACTACTCCCGCGCATAAATTTTACAACGGCAATCTAATAGTTACTTCTGATGTCTTCTATCCAGACAACTCCGATTCACCTTACAATGTTGCGACCACCACCTGCAAAATCATCATCAGCGCAACTGTGCCCGCAACCGGTGCAATAACCCCCTTGACCGCTTCGGTTGATTTGAGTCCGATCGGCGGGCCCGCAGCCCAGGCAATGCCCAGAGTCGGCGCGAGTGATGAATATCGCACCGAATATGTAATTCCCGCCGGAGCGCTTGAAGACAACGTTTATCACACTTTCGTCGTCAGCGTTCGCGATAAGGACAACGTGCAGTTCGTGCAGCGCTCGACCACCCCGCCGATAGGCATCGACAGCGTTCAACCCACTCTTTCAGGAATTTCGATCACCGCTGCCAATCCTACCATTCTTGCCGGCACCGATTTCACCATCAGCTGCACCGCAACCAACATCGAAGCCGGTTCAGTAACGGTCAACCTTTCATCTCTTGGCTTAAGCCCACTGTCAACCCTGAACTTTCAAACCGGCACCACTTATTCCCAGACCTTCACCTTGCCGACCGAAGCCGCAGCCGGTTTCGCCGTCGATGGCGCGAAAAGCTTTCGGGTTTCAGCCAACGACACCATTGCCGCCGACCTGACCATGATCTCGCATCGAGTCTCCGACTTTACCAGCGGTTACAAAATCTATAACCGACCCTATACGCTGGTCGCCAATGTTCTAAACCCGAACAACTCTGATTCTGGCTTTGAATTTGCGACCACGACCTGCAAACTTGAAATAACCGCCAACATGGCGGCGTCAGGCAACATAACCCCGCTTACCGTTACCGTAGATTTGAGTTCGGTTGGCGGGCCGGCATCATTGGCAATGCCAAAGATGGCGGGGCTCGATCAATATCGAGCGGTCTGGACAATTCCAGCAGGTGCTCTGGAAGATGATGTTTCCTATAGCTTCCCTGTCACTGTCCTGGACAAAGACAATGTTCAGCTTCTCAAGGAAAATACTTCACCGATAGTAAGAATAGACAACACTTTGCCGGTAATAACCAGCGCAACACTGACAAACTCTGACGCAGACATTAACGTTGACGATGTTTTCACCATCACGGTTAACGCCACCGGCGTAGAAATGGGCTCAGTAACTGTGGACCTTTCTGCGATTGATCTTTCCTTTACCTCTCCTGATACACCAACTATGGTTTTTATACCAGAAAACCCGGCTGGTTCAGGAGTTTACACTCGAAGTTTTACTTTGAAAGACTCAATAAGAGCCGGCATTGTACGTGATGCCCAAACCTCTTTCAGAGTAAGTGTCAACGACACGGTTTATGACAACATTCTGGCCAGCGATGTTATCGCTCACCTGGTAACTGCCAACACCAACTCAATGATGATCGACAATGAGCCACCATTCATTGCCGGCATCGCTACCAACTCCTATCACAACGTAAACATTGGAATGGATGACGGCTATGTAAGAATTCAAGATTACCTGTCTTTCCATGCTAAGATTGCCAGCGCCAGCCAGCCAACCGGCGAACTTTCGAGCATTCTTATCAACATGCTGCCACTTGGCCAGTCAGGCGCTTCGAACATGACCGCTTCGCCTTCAAGCACCGGTTGGTTCGATTACATACTGCCCGGCGGAGTTGCCACCGGCACACTCAACCACATTAACACCGGCTTCAACGTAACTGCAACCGATAACGCCGGCAATGCCACTTCCACTTTCATTTATGTTCCAATTGACAACCAGCCGCTGACCATCAATGATTTCATCATCGATGCTTCAACTTACAAGCCTGGTTACAGCGACAGCGTCATCAGCACCATCAACTTCAACAAAATCGTTTCGTTCAATATTCCCTACGGAACTTTTGCCTCAGATCACTCAACCGGAACCATCGATCTTACAGCGATTGGCAGCTCAGCCACCGCTCTTCTTGCCAGCGACGAGGCATCATATTCAATTCTTGTTCCCACTGCATCAACCACTTTCGAAGCCCTTGGCCATGAATTTAGAGCAATGCTCTATGATCGGGCGGGAAACTCGACAATGGCAGTTTCAAATGGTTATAGGGTTGACTGCCAGCTGCCCGGCATCGTAGCAGCCACTGCGACTATTCAAATGGGCACTTCACCACTGGCAATCGGCGACAAGATTCGTTTCGATGTCTGGGTGCAGAATAACGAAGGCACCGGCCCGACTATCGATCTGACATCGCTCGGCGGCACGGCAAATCAGACACTGATCGATGCCGGTTCGGGTAAATTTACCCTGATATTCGACATCGCCACCGGCACCCTCGATGGTTTGACCCCGGCATCATGGGTGGTTAAGGCTTTTGACAACGATCAGAACTACGTTACTACATATACCACAACGTTAACCGTTGACAACTTACCTCAGGTTCTGGCCACCGGTCTGAATGTTACCATTGCATCAGGCACTCCAAGCATTCGAATCGGCAATCAGGTAAACTTTGAACTTGGTATCGTTGATACTGCCAATGCCGGAAATGCCACCGTTGATCTGACCGCAATCGGCGGCCCGTCTGCCCAGGCAATGAATTATCTGCTGGGAACCTACACCTACAGCTTTGTTGCAACCGAATACAACCAGAAATTTACCAATCACATCTTTACCGCTAAAGTCTATGATGCAAACGGTAACCTTACCAATGCCTCATCCACTGAGCAGGTTGTAGATTGCCAGCCGGTCAAATTCAGTTCAAGCGGCATTGTAATCAGCCAGGATAACGGTGACAACCCAATTGCCAACGTTGCCAACATAAACGATGTGATTACCGTATATGCCAGCGCTGCGGCATATCTCGATGCCACCGTGCAGGCAACCATCGGCTCAGGAACTGTAGATTTCGCAACCGGCACCATGACGTTCAACAGCAGCTTGAATCGCCACGAAGCAACGTTCACCGTTTCCGCACCGGGAACCGGCGGCTGGGGCATTCAGCGCGGCAACAATATTTATTTTAAGCTTACCGCGGTTGACGATATGGGTAACGTTGCTGACATGGTTCAGGCAAACTCAGCATTCACCGTGCGCAATGAACCGCCAACGGTAACGGCAACCTTTACTCTTAACCCTGATTACGGCCTTTCAAACCCGGTTTACAACCTTGGAACTTCAACGGTGGGCGACCTGCTCAATGTTACCTGCAACTTCGCCAACGATGTTCCAATCAATAAGGCATGGCTCGATTTTTCGCAACTCGGCTCAGGCACTCTTGATCTGACAATCAACGGTTCTTCGGCCGCCACCCTGTCGGGAATCGGCTCTTCTAAATTCGCTGCATTCGACGGGGTAAACAAAGAAATTTACCTGATCGCCCGCGACGATGGCGGAAACACTGACCGCGCCACCGCGACTTACTTTATCGATAATGTTGCGCCCAACATCAGTTCTTCACAGTTCGACGGGTCGATAATCAAGGTGAACCTTTCTGAGGAATACACCAATGCCAGCCTCAACATCGACGAATGGACTCTGGTAGGCAGCAACACTTTGCCGGTAGGTTCAACCGCTTATTTGAATTTCCCGGTTGGGCAGACGGTCAACCACTCGCTGACCGATTTTGAAATCGTACTCGACAATGCCCAGAAAATTACGGTCGCCCAGTGGGCCTCGACCTCTCTCTATCTTCAGGTAACCAACACTGCATCATCTGCAGTCAGCGATCTGACACACAATGAAATAAGACCGATCAACTTCGCACCGGTAACCATAACCGATTCATCATGGCGGGAACCGGCCCGCGTAACTTCGCTGGTAATGACCCAGACCTGGCCAGCAGGCATTGTTCTCGATTTCACCTTCAACAAAGATGTTGACCCCGCAACTCTGCAGGCATCAGCCGGCGTTCTTCTTTACAAAAACCTGACCTATGACTACAGCAGCGTAGATTACGCCGATGGCTATGTATTTCAGCCCACTCTTGATACCGTTTCATGGTCTGACAACAAGCACCTGCGCATAACCCTGAGCAGTAACAGCCGCGAATGGGTCGCCCGCAAGCTTGGCAATGGCAGCAACAAGCTGAGATTTGCCACCAGATCGGGGCGCGTATTCGTTAAAGATTTCCTTACCAAAGATATGCAGGCAATTTCAAGTCAGGCTGCCCTTGAGGCCACCGATAACCGGCCCACACCGGCCTTTGATTTTGACGCCGCAACCCCCGAACTCGACATGGCAAGCCGTTCACTCAAACTTACCGCCAGTGACCGACTGCTGCTGTTTACCAATGACTTCGCCCGCGCCAATGCCACCGAACCGCTCATGCTTATGCCGATTCCCACATTGTCAAAAAGGGTCAGTGGATTCCACAACAAGGTCATATTACATGAATTCGACTCCGGTTCTTCAGTAGTTCTTCAGCTTGAAGACCTGCAGCTACCAACCGACAATCTTTACGCCAGTTCAACCATCGCGCTTAAACTGACGGCAACCGACGTAAATAACGTCATCAACCTCTTCCAGAGCAGCGCTACCCCAGATTGGCGCTTGCAGATAAATGCCGGAGCGTTCACCAACCTATGGGGAACAAACAACACCCCCTATCTGCCTTCAGGCAACCCTGGCTCCCTCAACATGATCTACCCAGCCGGATACAACCCGGTAACCGTAGCCGCCTGTTCGATGAGCGACAAACCGCCGGTCAGCCAGAAAACCGCCGGGCAACTTACCTTTGAAGTCGAAGTATATCCCGCCAATCTCGATGGTGTCGATGTTCCGATTCAGACACAGATTCAGCCTACTGCACAGCTGATCAGACAGGATACCGGTGCAGTAATCTGCAACGGCACTTTTGTGAGCTATACCAACCGCACGGTTAACAGCAAAACCAGAACGGTTGCCCGTTTCACCAACGCCGCCGACTTCCCGACCAATCTGCAGAGAATACCCGCACGTATCGAAGTGAACGGAATAAGAGATATTTTCAATGCTTCATATAACGTCGTGGCATCGTTTGCCTACGATCTGGCACTGAAAAACGATACGGCCCCCGACGGATTCAGCGACACAGCTTCGTCACCCATTGAAATCGACACCCAGAAACCCACCGTGGTTCAGGTAATTCCCGGCGATTACATCGGCAGACTGCCCGCCGGCTCAGAATTCCGCGTCGAATTCAGCGAAGCCATGGATCCGCTGGTAGTGCCGACTCTCAGACTCGCTACCGGCACCACGACCATGAGTTTCACTTTCCATAGCTGGCTTGCCACCGATATTGCCAGGTTCACCAACAACACTGCCTTTACCTCGGCCACCATCAACGGAACCTGGACCTGGGAAGTTACCGGCGGACGTGACGAAGCAACCAATACCCACGACGGCACCTCGTCGTTCCTGGTTGAAGTTCGCACTTACGCCCCTGAAGTAGCGGCAGGAAATGTCAAAATCACAACTGTTCAGACAACGATTGACAACACTGTTCGCATCGACCAACCATGGAGCCAGCAGATCGGCGCGGCAACTTTTGCAATTCAGTATACCACCGCTCCGACACAGTATCTGCCCCATTATCTGGAAATCTACGACGATTCAAATGTGCGCTACGGTCGCGTGCCGGTTACCGCAGTCTCCTTAGCAAATACCGCAACCGCGACTTTTGCCTCGACTGATTTCGATATCGACCCGGGCCTGACCGGTCCGACCACCTATCGCGTCAGAATCATTGATTCGGCCATGAACCAGACTGAAAGCGTCGCCAACCTTGTCTATGACAATCTGGCACCAGACGTTAACAGCTTCGCCCTAACCGGAATTGGCTCTGAATCAGCTACTGTAAGCTATTACAACCCCAGTGTCGGAAACTTCACCCTGAATGTGACCACCACTTCAACCACCGACAATCTGCGACTGGCCATCTATTCTTACGCAACCAATGCAACCACGACCTATAATATGAATCAACCCCTGCCGGGAAATTACCAGATATCCACCGGCGACCTGCTTACCAACGGCACCTATACCCTGAGCATCGTCGATCTGGCAGGAAACATCGGCACCGGACCGTCTGTCCGCATGCTGGTGGTTGACAAACAGGTTCCCACCGTTCTGGCGGTAAGCCCGTCAGGCCTCATCGGTAACAGCCCAATCGGTGGAACTACTTTCACCGTCGTATTCTCAGACAACATGGACGCATCTCTGGCAGTGGTTCCAACCCTGACTCTTGCAACTTCATCAGCAACAATAAGCATGAATTTTGCTGGCTGGGCTGACCCGGCAATTGCCTCAACCGCTTATTACACCAATGCAGTCGAAATTGCCTCATCAATGCCGAGCGGCTTCTACAATTACAATATCAGTGGTGGCCGCGATCTGGCAGGCAATGCCATGCTCGCTCCCAGCGTCGGCACCTTCAAGGTCGAAATTCAGACCAAAGGCCCGTTTGCTCAGATCGATGTTTACACCGATCAGGCCCACATTTATGCGACTCAGCAGAAAAACCTCGCCTTTAACCCGGCATTCGGCCCGGCAACTTTCAATATTGATTACAGCGGCGGCCCGTTCAACAATCAGCACAGTCTGCTGATCTTCGACAGCACCGACGTCCAGGTCGCCAGCATCGCCATTCCGATTGCCGACCCTGCATCGATTGTTTATGCCGGAGTTCACCCGACCGGCACTTATCGCTTCAAGATCCGCGATGCGGAGGACAACATTTCCGGTTCTTATCTGCCTGAGCCTTTCTATGTCGATGTAGACATTCCTAACATCAACAACGTAATCGCCATGCAGGGCTCAGGTATCGCTTCCGACACCGGGGCCGGCCTGATTCACTTTCTGTCGCCGCTACAGGGCAACTCGACCTTCCTTGCCACCACAACTGCCAATGAAGAGCTGATCATGCTGCTGCGCGATATCAGCCCGGCAACCTCAACTTATCCGATGGCTGGCTCTGCCACTTCGCACAACGTTTCGATCGGCTCAACCCTGGCCGATGGCGTGTACGACGTTCTGTTCGCCGACCGGGCCGGAAACATTGCCATTGGCACCGCATCGAGCGCGAGACTTATCGTTGACAGCGCTTTACCCACGGTTACCGTAGCCACTCCCAACATCTCTGGTGGAATCGCAGCCGGCACCGGCGTATTCGTCATCACCTTCGATGAACACATGAATACTGCTATCGCTCCGACTGCTACCATCGCCACCGGCAGCACGATCATCAACCTCGGCTCACCGGTCTGGCTCGATTCATTCAGATGCCAGTTCACCAACACCACGAATCTGAGCGGTTATGCACCCGGCAGTTACAGTTACCAGGTTACCGGAGCCCGCGATCTGGCAGGCAACCCCAACGTTAACCCCACCCCCGGCAGTTTCAGCATCGATCTCTTCACTCAGGCTCCGGTGGTCACAGCAACTCTGCGCTCACAGCAGAACATGCTCAGTGGTTCAACCGAACTGCTGAACCGGCCATTCTCGATTAATGCAATGCCAGGCATTGCGACACTGAGTCTCAATTACAGCTCTGGCCCGTTCCAGGCTCCGCATAACATGATGGTTTACAACAGCAGCAATCAGCTGGTCAGCAATATCGTGGTCAACCCGGATATTGCCAACAAAGTGGCCACTGTCACCGTTGATGCGGCCTTCTTCGGCACTCCCGGCAACGTCGGACCCGGCGAATACCGGTTCAGAATGGTTGACAGCATCGGTAACCTCAGTGCGACCAATACCCTGCCCCTGATTTACGATGCCATCGGCCCTGATATAACTGCGGCCAGCATCAGCACCGTTTCAGACGGCAGCAATAACCCGCTCTACTACAACCAGGCGCTGCATGGCGACCTCAAAGTTAAATTCACCAGCACTGCCACCGACAGCCTGCTTCTGGTTGCTGCCAACGGTATTGCAACCGCCGCATACAGCATGACTCTTAACGACGCGACCGATGAATACAGCGCAACCGTCACCGCGGCTCAGGCCGCTCTACTGAGCACCGGCACCTATGCAATCACTGCCTTCGATCTCGCCGGCAACATGGCATCTGGCGCCGCTTCGACAACAGTTCTGATCATTGACCGCGATATTCCTCAGGTATTGTCAGTGCTCTCGCTCAACGGCACGCCTCTGACTTCTGAACCCGTCGGCGGAGCAACATTCACCGTAACCTTTAGTGAACCGATGAAAGCCTCGGCAACTCCGGTTCTAAAACTTGCTACCAGCACAAAAAACATCGCCTGCACTTTCGAATCATGGCTTTCAACCACTCAGGCAAGGTTTGTAACCGCCGAAGCCATTAATCCAGACATTCCGCAGGGCGAATACAACTACCAGGTTACTGCCACCGACCTTACCGGCAACGTTTTGAACAATGCGGTGGTCGGAACCGTGCAGATTCGCTCGCGCGGCCCGGTAGTCGCCAGCATCTACGCGACTTCTTATCAATCAACCACTGCCAGTGGCACCAGCGAAATTCTGCACGACATGCCGTTCAGCTTCAACGTCGCACCAGGCGCCGCAACTCTGACGATTCAACTTGCCCAGGCTCCCGATGCGGCACCGATCGATCTGCACTTTATGCAGAGCGGCGTTACCGTAGCCTCTTACCCTCTGGTTCTTAGTGGAACGGCAGCTACCTTTACCTGGTCAGCCACCAACGGCCCAAATCCGGCCTTCCCGACAACTTACCAGGTTAAACTGGTCGACGCGTCAGGTGATTTCTCTCTCGAATCCTATGACTGGACCATGGATGCCTCTGCACCCGCGACTCTTACCGGCCCCACTGTTACCCGTGGTGTAATCGCAACCGGCGCAGTTTACTTCAACCCGGCAATACACAGTTATCTGAACGTTAAATTCAGCGCTTCTGAAACCAGTGCCCCGAAAATGCGGGTTAGAGGAAGCATTTCTACCGATACCTACGACCTTTCTACCGCCGGAACCAATCAATGGTCAGGCAATTTCGACGGTCGCTTCAGTCGTGGCACTTCTCCCAAGCCACTGATGCCAGATGGAACCTATGCCCTCGACCTGGTCGACCAGGCAGGCAACGTGGGAATGCTTGCTTCAGGCAACCCGATCCTTTACAACATCGTAATCGATACCCAGAGCCCGGGCATTTCGACCTACAGCACTCTGGTGGCAGGCATGCCGGTAACTTCTTATTCACCAGCCGCCGGCAACCTTGAAATCAGGGTTGTTTCAGGCGAAACGCTCAACGAAACCGGCATTTACTGGATGGAAGTGCTCAACAGCTCAAATATCAAAATCAATCAACTGCGGGTCAACAATTCAGGCGGCAATAAGAGCGCTTTCTGGGATGGCAAAAATTCTGCCGGCACCACGGTTCTCGACGGCACCTATTCATTCAGAGCGACCGACTATGCTGGCAACCCGGCCACCGGCAGCATCAGCGTATTCGCTCTTACCACCACCTTCAAGGTTGTTGGTGTAAGCCAGATCAGTTCTTCAACTGCCAAGCTCATTTTCAACCACGAAGTGAACCCAAATCTCTCTGGAGCCATAATTACCGCCCCAGGCCTTACTGTTACCAACCTGAACCGCATCGAACCGCAGGCGGTAAGCTTTACTGTTGTGCCCAACTTTGCCCATCTGACCAATTACACTTTCACCATAACTCCCAACACAATAAAAAGCATTTACGGCGCGGGCATCAACAGTCCCGACAACACCGGAACTCTGACTGCCGACGGTCAGGGCCCGAAACTTACCGAAGTCAGCTTCGCCGGCCTTTCAGGTCAGCAGGAATTCAAGGTGATCTTCGATGAAACCTTCAGTGCTGCTAGTGCCGGTGATGTTGGCAAATACAGTCTCACCGGCCCGAGCGGCGCAGTAGCCCTTTCTGCCGCCACCACCCAGTCAGACGCGAAAACAGTTCTGCTTACTGCAAGCCAGAATCTGATCGAAAACGCCGATTATCAGATTTCGGTCACCGGCATCGAAGACACCTACGGCAACCTCTCACCGACCACCAACAGCCTGAGCTTCAAGGGCCGCGACCTTACCGCGCCGACTCTCGAAGTTTCTGCTTTCTCTAACCCGGCCAACGAAAATGACATTATCGTTGTCGTGGTCAGCAACGAAGATCTGAAAGCCGCCCCGGTTCTGCAGATTGCCCAGAGCAATGCCCCGATCATCACCACCACCATGCAGACCGGTGCCAATTCCAAATCGTTCATGATCGGCGTACATCTGAGCACTTCTTACCCCGGCAACGGCACCCTGCTTGCCACCGCACAAGACCTCGCCGGCAACCAGGGCAGCGGCAACAGCACCTTCACTGTGGCTTACATCAGTGCCAGCAAAGTGGCCAGTCTCGTATCGGCCGACAACAGTCTGACTGCCGAATTTGCCGCCGACAGCCTCAAAGAAGACGCAGTAATCAAAATCATGACCCATCGTCTGGAAAAAAGCAGCGAAGCCAACAGCCAGATCAGAACCGCGCTGCAGCGGCAAGCGAAGCTTGCGCTCGGCATGCGTGCCGCTCAGGCAGCTTCAGGTCTCAACCAGGCAGAACTCGAACCGGTTTCCCATGCCCATGAGATCTCGATCAGCAGCGCCAAAGTGAATAAGGGCTTCAACGTCTTCGTTGAAATGCCGGCAGCAAGCTCTGCAACCGGCCTGGGTCTGTTCTATCAAGACAACAACCAGTGGAAATTCATCAGCGCTGCCCCGACCAGAGGCAACAAGCTTGCCACCAGAATTTCCACCAGCCAGATGCTTGCAATTCTGCATGACACAAAAGCTCCCGAAATTACAATTTCAACAGACATAAACCTGGCAGAGCCCTTCCGCACCCCCAGACCCGAATTCCATGGCAAAATCGTGGAAGCCGGTTCAGGGCTCGATCTCACCACCGTATCCGCCAGTATCGATTCAGGCCCGGCGCAGAACGTAACGGTAGATGCAAGCGGCAAATTCACCTTTATACCGCAGGCCGATCTGACCGGCGGCTGGCACGATCTGGTAATCAGAGCATCTGACAACACCGGAAACGTCTCAGCCATGGCTCCGGTTAGATTCGAAGTAACGGTACCGCTACAGATTACCCAGATTGCCCAATACCCCAACCCGGCGCGGGTGCGCACCTTCGTCAGAATCAGCGCTAACCGTGGCGATATCGACGAAAGTCTGGTCAGGGTAAGAATCTACGACGTTGCCGGGCACAAGGTTGCAACCCTCGATGGAATCAGACCGGTGAACGAAAAGTGGGGAATCAACGCCCGCTTTGTTTACGATATTCCCTGGGATCTCAGAAACACTGCAGGTAAAAAAGTTGCCAACGGCGTTTATTTTGCCCGCATCGAAGTTAGAGACCCCGATGACCAGAACCGCAAGGTTAAAGAAACCTTCAAGATTGCGATATTGAGGTAATCCATGCATAAATGCACGAAAAAACAGCTTCTCAGTATCATGTTCTCAATGCTGGTTGCAGCGATCATCTCACTGATCGGCTGCGGCGGCGGTGGCGGCAGTGGCCGCCAGATTCTGCCGGGCGAAAACCCCACCGGGCCAATCATAACCGGTACTGGAACCAGCACTTCGACAGGCACAAGCACCAGTACTGGTACCAGTACAAGCACCGGCACAAGTACCGGTACCAGCACGACTCCGTCCCAGAAAATTACGGCGGGCTGGTCAGCCATGGATTACAGCAACTGGAGCAGCGCTATTCTGTTTTTTGACAATGTTCTGTCAGACAGCAGTGCGACAGCAGAACAGCGCCAGCAGGCTTTTAACGGCCGTGGCTGGGCCAAAGTTAAAAATTACGACACCATGTCGGGAATCTCAGATTTCATTCAGGCGGGAAACCTGAAAGAATCGCTGCTCGGCTATGCCATGGGTCTGATACAACAAAGCACCACCTCTTCCATAGCTCAGGCCGTGACAATATTCGAACAGATCGGGCTGGAAGACACGGCCTGCGTTCTTACCCTCGAGCATCTATCGATCGGGGTCAGCAATGCCGAAGCCCATGCCATGACGGCTTACGCCTACTTCTGGCGAGGCCAGGCCGGCGATGCCGACAAAGCCAGAGCACAGATTCTGGCCGCCAGGGCAATTGACAGTTCTTCAACTTCTGCCGTCGGGCAGATCTACCAAACTTTAAAGAAAGCCGGATTAACCGGCATATAGCGAATATACCCCATTGAAGGGGAGTTACAGGGAAAAGCCGGGGCAGCTAAAACAGCGCCCCGGCATTTTTTTCTTTTTCACTACGGGTTTCTCTTTAAAGTGTCGATTAACTAACTGAATAGTCGAAAACTATCAGTTCCACTACCGCGGAGGAACCATTTAAATGGCAAACAAAAAGGCAGACAGAAGATTTTTAAATCGGGTATTTCGAAGCATTCTCGTATTTTACCTGTTATTAGGTACAGTTACCGCAGGCTGGGCGGTGGTCTCGAACCAGGTTGCCGTCATTTCATCAGACCTGAACGGCGATGGTATTGCCGGTATTGGCGACACTATCACTTTCAGCTGCCGATCTACCACTGCAGATACAAGTCAATACCCGTTTGTCAATCTCAGTCAGTTCGGCAACCCCTATTTTGCTCTGCCTAACATTGCTGGAAACTTTTACTCTGCTTTCCTGACGGTTTCTCCCGGTAACGTAGAAAACAACACCACTCAGTCATTTCAGTTCGTCGATGAAGACGGCGTGCGGGTTGGCGGTAGCCTGCTGATAGACAATAGAAGACCCTTCTCACAATACGGCCCGAGCGTGACCGGTGGCACCGGCACCAGCAGCTTTTTCAAAATCGGCGACAACATTCAGCTCGATATCACGATGAACAGTGCCCTCGACAGCGATATTCCCCGTGCCAACCTTACCAATATCGGTCTGGGCGCAAGCCACATTTTCTCACGCGTAGGCGGCCCCGATTCATCACCGGTTTATCAGCTTTCTCTTACTTTCCCGAACAATCGTGAAGGAACTGCGGTCGGCCTTACCGTTTCAGCTACCGACGACGCTGGCAACAGCCGCAGCTGGGATCTTTCAGTTAACTATGACACCATCGAACCTAAAATTCAGTCAGTAACCGCAATAAACATGACCACTGGCAAAACATGGGTCACTTCAGGCGACACAATCAGAATTCAAGCCGTAATCGATAAATACGACTACGATGAAGTCAGGGTTTTCCATCCGGTTCTTTTCCCGGCCGGAATCACCATGATCAGGACTGCCGGCGCAATCGGCAGCGAAGCCACTTTCCAATACGATTATTATCTGGCCGATGTGCCTGATATTCAGAGCAACTTCGTAACTTTCGAAGTTCGTGCCACTGACGATGTGGGCAACGAAAGTTCACCGGGAACCTCCAATCCTCTGGCTCTCGATAACATGCCTCCTGAATTTTCGCTGCCTTTCGGCGTAGCAATTAGCGAACAAGGCGGTCTGATCGGCGACAACATCGCGATTATCGGCGACCAGCTGCATTTCTACGGCAACCTTTCAAGCATTACGGCCGACGTTACCATTACCGTTGACTTAACCGGTATCGGTGGAGTCGCCAACCAGATTATTCCTTTCAACAACAGCGCAACCACAACTTTTGAACTCTGGTATGACATTCATCAATACACCTCCGAAAACACCACACCCCGGGCATTTACCGTAACTGCGAAAGATACGGCAGGCAATACGATCAGCCAGGTAGTTCTGCCGATCGTCTATGTCGATAACACACCTCCGATTATCAGCGCCGGGCAGATTCAGAACATCAGTCGCCCAAGCCAGACCGCCAGGCATGGCGATCAGATCGCCATTCAAGCCAACCTGACCGGCATCGACGGTGGATCAATCTGGACAAACTTTGAAAGAATCGGCGGCACTGCAAGCAGCACCCTTTCACCTTATTCAGGAACGACTTACCGCCTCGATCATACGGTAGGTGATCCGACTAACGGAACTACCTATGATCAGAGCGTTTCATTCACCATTTATGCGGCCGATGATGCGGGAAACACTGTTTACACGGTAGCCAACAGCATCAACATTGACAACGAAATTCCCAAACTGATGGGAAGCAGATATACGTCTTCACCGGCAATCTCGGCTTCGCACCCTTATGTAAGAATCGATGACCGGGTTACCTTCTTCGTTCAACTTGCCAGCTCAGGAGCTGCAATTCATGATGGCGAAACAGTCAAGGTTACCCTTACCGAGATTGGCCAGACCGCTCCACTTGATCTCATCTATGACGGAGTTGGTTCATATACAGCATCAATCGATATTCCTGAAGGCGACCTGAATGATGACCACTATTTCGCGTTCAGAGGTGAAGATAACGCCGGGAATGCAATTTCAGGCAATATCATGGTTCATCTCGACAACAAAAAACCTGATGTGGGCCCGATGGCGATCAATTACATGACCGACCTCAACAAATCAGGCGTAGTTAACATAGGTGACCGACTGGAAATCATCGTTCCAGTGCCCGACCAGGATTCTGGAACCTGTACCATCGACCTTTCCTATGTCGGCGGCAGCAGTTCATACGTAATGAACTACGACCCGGTTCTGCTGCGCTATTATCTGGTTCATGACTGTATTGAAGCAGCCATGGAAAGCACCAGTTACGTTTTCCGCGCCATTGTTTCAGACAAAGCCGGCAATACGATGAATTCACTCTCAGGAACATTTGAAGTTGATTGCCGCCCGCCGGTAATCATGTATGCCTCAGCCACCGTTCAGGAACTAAAAGGCAAAACCGGCGTTGTGAACGTCGGCGATAAAGTAACGATTACGGCAAAAGCTGATCTGACAAGAGTAGATGGCGGCACGCCGGTGGTCAACCTGACCAGTCTCGGCGGCAATTCTGCCCAGATTCTTTACGACGACGGTGCTAACAACGACAATCTCGCCAATGACGGCATTTATGGCTACACACATACAGTTATAGCAGGCACCACTGATGGTGAAAACATTGCACTGGTAGTTGAGCTGACTGACAATGCCGGCAACCGGGTACTCGGCACCACCGAGTCGCTGTTTGTCGATAACAAGCCGCTAACCATAGCTGCCAACACAATGACCCAGGTTTTCGATAACAACAGCAACACGATCGTCGATCTCGACGGGGTTTACACAACATATCCGAGTGTTGCAACCGATGTGGTAAGGCTCGAGGTCGATATTCAGGGCAATACCGGCGACATGGGCACCATGACCATCGATTTGACCAAGCTCGGCATCAACGAAACCGCCCGCCAGGTTCCATGGTCGGTCACCGCTACCGGATGGCGCGCAACTGACGATTATATGCCGATTGAAGGCACAACCAACGACGAACAGGTTGCTTTCACCATCAAGCTCACCGACGTTAACGGCAACGAAATGGTATCAACCACCTCCAACCAGGTGCGCATCGATAACCGCCCGCCCAAGCTGGAAATTTACCCGATCGCTTTCAAAGTCGATCAGGGCCGACTGAACGAAGCAAATCTCAACGATGTAATTCAAATCAGACTTAGAGTGACCAACAATGATGGCATTCTGCCGATGATCGATTTCACCAATCTTTATCTTGCCAACGGCCTTACCCCCCCGGGTCCGACCTTGTTCCCGCCGCCAGTGCTGGGCGAATACGTCTATGAATGGACAATTCCCGAAGGGCTTGGAACCGTCGGCTCTCTGACCATTCTAGCTTACGATGCCTCAGGCAACATGAAGTACGGTTATACCAACTCGATAAGATTTCTGTCTAAAACCCCGTCCTTTGCTCCTTTCCCACAGACCAGAGCTGACCTCAGCCTCGATTCAGTGCCGGCATTGGAACAGAACCGCATCGCCAATCCCGGTGATCAGGTAACTCTTACCGTTGTTCTCACTTCGTTGTATAACATCGACAATTCTCCGGCTGCAACCGTGCTTGCCGACATTCGAAGCTTGATAAACTCGGCGGCAGATGATTCAAATACCGCTTACAATGACGGTGACATGCGAACTTACTGGACACCGCTGACATTCCAGCCTTTCCCGATCAGTGGGGCGGGCAACTATGTATATCGCGACACCTTTACCGTGAGCGCCGGCGGAGTCGATGCAAATGTCGCCAGCTTTGGCGTAAGAGTGTTGCATCCCGATGCATCTTCGATTGTGCTTGCCTCGACCACCATGCAGTGTGATCCTGACAATCCATTCGGTATCGACACTCTGCTGCCAGACCCGCAAAATGTCATTCTGGCAGTCCTCGACGAAAACAATGACAACGTTGCTTCGAATGCGATCAATATCAATGACCTGCTCTATGTCAGAACTGAAATCAACAAATTTGATGACCCCGGTTCTGCCACTGCAATTCTTTATCGTTCAGACAATGTAACCGAAATATTCCAGACACCGATTCATCAGATACCCGGCACCAAAGTCTGGGAAGGCATGTTCAGAGTCGCTACTACCACCCTGACTGGCTGGCCCGCGTTGAACAACGAAACGCCGCGCTACCGTGTCATCGTGTCTGATGACGCCCAGAACTTTACTCAAAGCCCTCTAAAGATGGCAACTTTCACCGTTGATAACGATCCCCCGGTCATAACAGATTCACAGTTGCGTGTGGAAAACCGCAATCAGAATGACTGGATAGCCAATGTTGGCGATGGCTACCGCTCTGCCGATGGCGATGGTGTTGCGCCTGACGGCATTGTAGCTTCGATCAGCGTGACCAATACCGGTGACATCACCGGCAACGGCATGGCTTATGTAGATTTCACGCCGATCGACGGCACCTCAACCTATAAGCTTACCCAGATTCAGAACCCGCTGACGGCTTACTCGCTGCCCCTCGATCTGGCAACCAACACCTTCGATCTGGCGACCCGAACCTTCAGAATCTACGTTCGCGATGGTGCAGGCAATACAGCCTGGGTTGACCACGAACTGGCGATTGACACCACCAGACCCTACCTGACCATGGCCAATTACAGCGGCAATATTCTTACTCTGGACTTCAATGAACCGATCGAACCGACGCTTCTTCAGGCCAACCTTGATCTGGTTCGGCTTGGCAAAACCATTGACCACGCAGATGTTCAGGTTCCCGGCGGTGCTACTTCCCTGGATCCGGTCAATGATTTCGTTCTTGAAACCTATGCCGCCAATCGCATCAACATTCAGCTCTCATCAGGTACCAAAGCGATTGTTTCTGACTGGGGTCAGACAAACCTCTACATCTCAATTGCACACAATACCACCACCGGCGAAGCAACGGTCAACACTTACGACCCGATCGCCCTCGACGAGGCAGGCAACTGGCTCAGACCGCTGGCAAGAACGCTCGCAACTTTCCCGGTTAATATTCCAACCGTTTATACCACCAGACCAAGACTGGTAACCGGTTATTACAACGCCAATGTGCCTTCTGAGAAAGAATTTCTCTATCTCGAATTCGATAAAGACATGGACCCGCTGTCGATAAACGATACCAGCCTGCGCAATCTGGCAATCTGGAAAAATCGCGGCAATCCTTCTGACACTTACGCAAACCGTTACCGCTTTATCACCACTGCGGCTCCAGACACTGTAGTCGGACTCGACACCACCAGAAGACTTAGAATCAGGCTTTCACAGCAGGCGCAGGACTGGATCGCACTCAACTATACCAGAGTCGGTGCCCGGTTCCACATGCAGATCAGCGGCAGCGAATATGAACCGCCTGATCCGGCTGATCCGGCTCCGTTGATCAGAGATTTCGATGGCAACCGCATCGTTCCCATCGATTACAATGTTGCCACTCCTGGAACGCTGATTCCGCTCAACAGTCAGTTCTCGATTCAGAGCGCAGCTCTTGACCTGACCGGGGTTACTCCTTTGCTCAAGATCGGATTCCAGACCGCGCCCGAAAGACGCGCACGGCTTTATACCGATCCGTATAAAAACCTTGCCGAAACTATCGAGTTAAGCCGCGACCTGCCGGTGGATCTGTCACGCATATATCTTTATGCAAAAGCAGACCTGACCAATGGCTCTATTCCGTTGAATGCCACTATGGTTGATTACACCGCATTTAAAACAATCAACGTGGATTACGCCTCTAATACCGTTACCATACCGCTGACCGCAGAAGCGCTCAAGACAATGCTTGGCTGGGGAACCAGCAAATTCTACATCGCATGTTCTGAAAGTGCTTTCATCGATCTTTGGGGCAACGGCAGCATCAGATACCCGGTGCAGGGCGGAACCGCCCAGGAACTGATTCCGATCAGTTATCCCGGTTCAATTGCCGCACCGAGAATTCAGACTCTCGCCGTTTCTCCGGCAAAATCCCTGTCGGCCCAGCAGATTCAGCTGGCCAAAGGTCAGACGATCAACAACTTCTTCTATGAAGTTTCATTCGAAACCGCAACTCTGTCGGCCGATGTCTACATTCCCATCGACCGCACCAAGACCCCGGTGCTCAAGCTCTTCACCCAGGATGACCCGATCAATCCGAAAGACACGGCAGCATTCGTCGGCTGGCTTGACCATGTTCAGGGCGGTATTACCAGAACGGTTGCGCGCTTCACCAACAACAGCGACCTGTCGTCTTCGAATCTGCAGCGCCGACCCTGTTACGTGCAGGTAAGCGGTTTCTCTGATGCATCCAGTGCCGCGACCTTCATTGAAACGGCATCACTGTCTTATAACCTTGCCGATAAAGACAACTCGGTCAACGGCTTCAAAAACGCCAGCTACACGCTGGTTCTCGATAACCAGCAGCCGACACCGCTGGCCGCCATTCCCAACGGCACCATTGGCATAACTCCGGCCAATAGCGCCCAGTTTGAGGTTACCTTTGACGAGCCCATGGATCAGAGCGTAGGTAGCGGGTTCCAGCCGCAACTGCGCCTCGGCGACACTCTCAACACCGTCATGTCGTTCACCTTCCAGTCATGGATCAGCTCTACCACTGCCCGATTCACCAACTCGGCGAACTTTGACGCCAATACGGCACAGGGAACTTACACCTACTTTGTATCAGGCGGCTATGACGAAGCCGGAAACCGCGGCAATAACGAAGTGCAGCTGCCTTCACAGCTGCAGATCAGATCGAAAGGCCCCAACATCAACAACTATGTGGTTACGACCTACCAGTCAACCACCGCAAAACAGACTTCACCAACCGGTGATTTGATCGATCAGCCGTTCAGCCCCTATATTCTGTCCGGAATCGCAACAATCACCATCAACTTCCAAACCGCGCCGCTGGCAAGCAGTTTGTGGCTGCATATTTACCAGGGCGACGCTTCAGTGGCCAGCCTGCCGGTAAATCTCGCAGGGTTGATCGGAACAGCGAACTGGAACGGTGTCATCAACGGTTCATTAGTTGGCCAGACTGGCCCGACAACATATGTGCTGCGCCTTTATGATGACGCTGGCAATGAAGCCAGCAAGCGCGGCAGCATCGTTTACGATGGCCTGGCACCCAAAGCCTCACTGTGGCGCTACGGCAACGTAAGAACCTATAACAACAAAGCTTACTTCAGTCCTCTGGTAAGTTCGTTTGCAAAAATCGACGTGTTCGGCCCGTCTTCAGGCGATTCGCTAAAAATGCGACTGATCAATGTCGGTGTTTCAACCGACACTTACCCGCTCACCGGCCTTACCGGCGGCGGCTATACGATCAGCTTTGACGGCAAAGATACAAACACCCCGCAAGGCACCCTGCTCGACGGCGAATATCTGGCCAACGTGGTTGACCGCGCCGGCAATATTGCAGGCCCGCTGGGCGTCGGCAGTCAGGCAACCGGCACCATTGTCATCGACCGAACTGCTCCAAGTATTGTAAGCATCAGAACCTTCAGGGTCGATAACGGGAACGAAGTAACCCGGTTCAACCCGAACGTTACCCGCCTCAGAATTGAAGTTGACAGTAATGATATTTCAGTGAGCTCGGGAACCGCTCTGGTGAAAATTACCGCCGGATCGTCGCTGATTCGTGAACTGCTGCTCGAAGAAACCGCAACTCCGTTCAAAGTCGAATGGGATGGCCGCGATTCGGCCAACCAGCCCGTGGTTGACGGCACTTATAAAATGACCGTCATCGACCTGGCCGGCAACGAATCGACCGACACCAGCAAAGACATCGCAGTGGTAAACTCGACCTTCAAAGTTACCAGCGTTGCGCAGATCGACAAAAATCACATCCGAGTCACTTTCAGTCATACGGTTAATCCGGCCGATGCAGGCATCCCCGGCAATTATTCGCTGTCACCGGCAACACCGGCAGGTATCGGCGCGGTGACCCCGATCGTGGTAAATGACAATACCGTCGAAATTCCGCTGACTTACACAATGACTCATAACACCCAATACACACTCACTGTTAATCCAGGTTATCGCAGCATCGACGATGACCCGATCACTTCAGGCAATAATACCGGCGTCTTCACCGCCGACACTCTTGGCCCGATCATCAGCGCCATTACCTATGATGGCTTGAATTCACAGAAAAAATTCAATCTGGTATTTGACGAACAGGTTGAAGCGGTAAGTTCACAGCAGGTCGGCAACTTCCAGCTCACCAGCGGTGCCGACACCGTCGCTATCGAGTCGGTAAGCCTGCGTGCCGATCTGAAATCGGTGACCATAACCGCCTTCGACGACATCGTTGAAACCAAAAACTACACGATTGTAGCTTCTGGCGTGAAAGACCTGTTCGGCAATCTTAGCGACAGTGCTCTGGCAAGAGTGACCTTCCAGGGTCAGGATATAACGCCTCCGGTTCTTACAATTACCGCATTCAGCAACCCGGCCAACGAATTTGACTTCAGCATCGTGGTAAGTTCAAATGAAGATTTGTCCGGGGCCCCGACCGCAGTAATCACCCAGAGCGGCGGCACTGCCGTATCTCTCGTTCTCAATGCCGGGCCGAACAACCGCATCTTCATCGGCGGCGCACATCTTGACATGAACTACCCCGGTGTAGCCACGGTCAAGGTAACTGCCACCGACATCTCGACCAATACCGGAACAACGAACATGAGCTTTTCTACTGCATTCGTAAATGCATCAGTTAGAGCTTCGGTCCAGTCACCAGACCAGAACTTCACCGCAGTTTTCGAACCGGGAACTCTCAAGGAAAACAGTCTGGTAGCCATCGTTCCCGAACAGCTTACCCGGGTAACCGGTGAAACATCTGCATCGATGATCGTTCCTTCGGTTCTGGCTGAACTGACCAAAGCCCAGGTTTCATCGCTGCGTGCCAGTGTGGTTGAGGGTCGAAGTGCTGACGAACTTATTCCTGTCGGCATTGCTTATACCATTAACCTGCCATCGGGAAGAATTGCCGGCAATATCAAATCGACATTTAAACTCAGTGCCGATCAGCTTGCCGCCGCAACCGGCCTCTACCGAAGCGATGTAAGTGCGGGCTGGAAACCGTTAACTTACAGCCTTAAAGATGGCGTGATCGAATTCAACGCCAGCGAACCAGGCACCTTTGCAATCATGAAAGACGTTCTGGCTCCGCGTGCAAGCCTTGAAACCAAAATTGATGTGGAAAAGCCGATCAGAGAGCCCAGACCAACCTTCATCTGGAAAGTTGACGAATTCGGCTCTGGTCTCGAAGCAGCCAAAGCCATGGCAATTCTCAACAACCGCGCTTACCCGGTAACGGTAGATGCGGGCAGTCAGATTGCCAGATTCACCCCGACCGAAGATCTGGTGGGCGGCGAATATGACATGAGCCTGCGCCTGACCGACAAGGCCGGCAACCAGGCAACTTCACCGGCGATCCGGTTCCAGGTATTGCCACCGCTGGTCATCTACGAAGTGAACCAGTATCCGAACCCCGCCCGCAACAGAGCAAACCTGCGCATCAGCACCAACCGGCCCGATGTGGATTGGGGCGAAATTGAAGTGAAAATCTACGACGCAGCCGGCCACAAGGTTGCTGACGGCAGCAATCTCAGTATCAGAACCGGCACTAACGGCGCTCTGCAGATTCAGGATGTATTGTGGGATCTGCGGTCAACCGGCGGCAAAAACGTGGCCAACGGCGTTTACTTCGCTAAAATTACGGTAAGAGACCCGGATAACTGGAACAAGAAAGCCAAATACACGCATAAAATCGCAGTGTTGCGCTGATTGCACAAATGATTGGAGATAGCAGAATGAACAAAAAACTAATGGTGCTGTTTACCATCGCAATGATTATTATGATTGCCAGCGGCTGCGGCAGCGGTGGCGGCAGTGGCCGATACACCATTCCCCCGGAAATTCCGACTCCCGGAACCGGCGGAACTGGCGGGGGCGGCACTGGCGGCACCGGCGAAACCGACCCGGATTCGCTTGTTGCATCAGGCTGGGAAGACTTCAGATATGGCGCTTATTCCAGTGCCATCAACAAATTCAATCAGATGTTGACGATCAGCAATATCACCGACACTCAGAAAACCGATGCCTACAACGGCCTGGGATGGGCTCTTACCAAATCCTCAGGTATCGAATCCGGCTATTCAGCGTTTACCCAGGCAGCTTCCACCAACAATGAATCAAGAGTCGGCCTGGCCTCTGCATTAATGCAGCGCGGCCAGCTGGCCGGGTTCAAACAGGCGATTCAGGTGCTCGAGCAGGTCGGCCTGCAGAACACTGCTTTCGTTTTCCAGTCTACTCATCCGATTGGTATCAGCAACGCTGAAGCCCATGCCATGCTGGCTTTCTGCTATTTCTGGCGCAATGAGCCGGGTGACGACGACAGGGCCAGATCGCAGATCAACGTTGCCAGAGCCGAAGACAGCTCAAATGACAGTTCGGTGGCGCAGATTTACAAATCACTCAAGGACCTTGGATTAACCGGTATCTGATTGATTTTTCAAACATTTTTTGCAATTGTGCAAAATAATCGTTCAGAAAATCAATGTTACTGCCGAAATGATAGATAACCAGTTCTATCGACTTGTAAGGGGAAACAATATGAAAAAGGTTTTAAAGACGCTCTTCCTCGCAGCAATCAGCGCAGGCACTCTCAGCAGCGCCGCAATGGCTGAATCAGCAGGACAGGCAGGAGCATATCTCAAAATGGGCGTAGGCGCCAGAGCCCTCGGCATGGGCAGCGCTTTCACCGCACTGGCTGACGATTCAACCGCAGCCTTCTGGAACCCGGCCGGCCTTGCCAGGCTCAAAAAAGCCGAAGGCTCGTTCATGCACGCCGACCTGAGCATGGACCGGGAATACAACTTCTTCAACTACGCCCACCCGCTTAAAAGCAAAGATGGAAAAGACAACGGCGTGGTTGCCCTGTCGCACATCAGGTTTGGTGTTGACGGCATACCAGAAACCAGACTTGCCACCAACGATCCGACCCAGACCCTGCCGGCAACCAACCCGGACGGCACTTATACCGCCGGCAAATCGGTTTATATTTTCAGCTATTTCGATGATTCAGAAAAAGCAACCTTCGGTTCATACGCCCGCAAACTGGCTGATCACTGGTATGGCGGCATCAACCTCAAATATCTGAGTCAGGATCTGTTCACCAGCTCAGCCGATTCATTCGGCTTCGATCTAGGCTTCCTCTATGAAGCAAACGAGAAAACCACACTCGGCCTGTCGGTTCGTGACATTGGCGAATCCCTTGAATGGGATACCGCTTCCGGCCATTCAGACAGCGTACCCACCACTCTTCAGGTCGGCGTGGCACATAAAGCCAGCGAAAAACTGACTCTGGCAGCCGATATCAACAAAGTGAAAGATATGGATGCGAAGCTTTTTGCCGGTGCCGAATGGTGGGTTCAGGATTATGCCGCGCTCAGGCTCGGCGCCAATGACGGCGACCTGACCCTTGGCGCAAGCTTCAAACTCGATACCTGGCGCTTTGACTACTCATACGCCGATGAAACTCTGGGAGATGCTCATAGAATATCGGCTTCAAAGCAATTCTAAGCTGAAAGCTTTTATAAATCCCCTTTACAATAAACCTCGTCTTTCTCTTGCATTCAAGAGAAAGATGAGGTAATTTTATTTGTGCTGACTGGCAGAAGCAAATGGGAGGAAACTCATAATGGAAATAAGAATAGACGTTCGTCCTAAAGGTAATGATATTACTCTGGTAGTGCTGCGCGGCGAAATCGGTACCGAAACGGTCAACCAGTTCAAAGACCGTATCGATCAGATCGTTGCCGATGGCAAGAACAGGCTGATCATGGACTTCCAGGAAGTTAATTATCTCAACAGCATGGGTCTTGGCGTTGTCGCCGCAACCCTCAAAAAACTAAAAAAAGTCAAAGGCGATCTGAAACTGATCAACCTTTCACCAGCAGTACAGGAACTTTTCGAACTGACAAGACTGACCAAAGTTTTCGAAATTTTTGATTCGGAAGAAAGCGCTTTAAAGAGCTTTTCCTGATAGGTTTTGTCTTCTGCCAGAAAACAGATTCGCTGTGAAAAAAAAACCTAATCAGGCAGCATCTGATGCCAGCCACTTTTTTGGTCTGGTTGGTGATCCGGTAGCCCACTCGCTCAGTCCCCTGATGTGGAATGAGGCTTTCGCTGCCCTTTCCTTTCCGGCGATTTATCATGCCTTCCAGGTTACTCCTCAAAAACTCAAAGAAGCCATTTCAGGATTGATCGCCCTGGGTTTTCTCGGTATAAATGTTACCCGACCGCATAAGGCGGCCGCTGCCACCATGTGCAATCAACTGCACGGTCCTGCGAAAATTTTGCGAACGGTCAATACTTTAAAATTCATCGAAGGGCAAACCCACGGTTACAATACCGATGTTATAGCGCTTGAAAACATCCTGCGAAAATTTTCCAACCGGCAAAATGCTCTGGTTCTTGGCAATGGCGGTGCTGCCACGGCGACTCTATATGCGCTGAAGCTGTGTTCATTTAAAAAAATTGTTCAGGTTGCAAGACAGCCACGCGCAATTCCGAATTATGCAGGCTCTGAATCGACTGTCAGACCATGGAACAAAGCGAGTCTGGAACAGGGAATCGAAGAATCTGAGGTTGTCATCAACGCAACCCCTCTTGGCTGGAATGACGAAGATCGTTTACCCGAGCTTGAAACAAAGCTAAACAAACATCACGTTTTTATCGATGTTAATTATAATCTGAATTCAAAATTGCTGGTCGCTGCAAAAGAAAACGGCAGTACAGTAATCGATGGGCGAGAACCCCTGCTGATTCAGGCGCTTGAATCTTTTCGAATTCTGACCGGTCTTGAACCACCGGAAAAAATTATGAGGAGTTGTATATTCTGAATTAGTGGAAATTCAGTGAAACTTGGTATATCATGACAGTCTAATGGAATTGTTTCTGTGAAGAAATAAGGAAGGAACCGCAGTAATGAATCAATCTATTCCTGCACAGCCCGGCCAGGGACCAGAAGGCACGATGCCTCCAGGGCCACCCAGGCCAGGTGCTTCTACAGCTGCGCTCAAGAAAATGCGTCTTGGCGATGCGCTGATTCACGAAGGCCTGATTAATGAAGAGCAGCTGCAACAAGCTCTGGCTCTGCAGAAAAAAAGCGGAAAACGTCTTGGCGCTGTACTGGTCGAAATGCATCTGGTCACCGAACAGGATATCGTACAGATACTTTCCAAACAGCTGCGCATTCCGTTCATCGACCTGTCTAACTATCTGATTGATCCGGTTATTGCGAAACTCGTTCCCGAGCATATCGCCAAGCGACACATGCTGATTCCGATCAACAAAGTCGGGAACAAGCTCACCGTCGCCATGGTCGACCCGCTTAACATCATTGCCATCGATGATATTCAATTGATGAGCGGCCTGATGGTCAAGCCGGTCGTCGCCACCCATACCGACATCAACAAAGCCCTTCAGGATGCCTACGGCGCTGTTGCCCAGCAGGACAAACTGATGGACGACCTTGAAGATATCGGGCACGCTGACGATGAAGACCTCGATCAGCTCGGCGAACTCGGCGAAAACGATGCACCGATCATCAGGCTTTGTAA
The DNA here is from genome assembly GCA_020722725.1 of Candidatus Methylomirabilis sp. Lineage (GTDB taxonomy): Bacteria > Muiribacteriota > Ozemobacteria > Ozemobacterales > Ozemobacteraceae > DYKG01. Next base: position 32,056 of record DYKG01000001.1, on the reverse strand, counting down.
CCTTGTTATTTCTCAGGCCGTTCAAAACGGCGTTTCAGATATTCATATCGAGCCTTTCGAAAAAGAACTGCGCGTCCGCTACCGCCAGGACGGCATGATGTTCACCGCAATGAGCCCGCCCAAAAAGGCTACGGCCGCGATCACTTCACGTATCAAAATCATGTCTTCGCTCAACATCGCAGAAAAGCGTCTGCCGCAGGATGGTCGTATCAAGATCAAAGTGAACAATCGCATGATCGACCTGCGCGTTTCGGTTCTGCCGGTAATCTGGGGCGAAAAGATCGTTATGCGAATTCTCGACCAGACCTCTTTGAAGGTTAACCTCGAAGACCTTGGTTTCGAGCCGAAAACCCTCGAAAGATTCAAGGGCGGTATCGCCTCACCATACGGCATCATTCTGGTTACCGGCCCCACCGGGTCAGGCAAAACCACGACCCTGTATTCAGCTCTTACCTCGCTGAACTCTATCGACACCAACGTAATGACCGCCGAAGACCCGGTAGAATACATGCTGCATGGGGTAAATCAGGTTCAGTGCAAGCCTGAAATCGGCCTGACCTTCGCTGCCGCCCTGCGCTCTTTCCTGCGCCAGGACCCGGACGTAATCATGGTCGGTGAGATTCGCGACTTTGAAACCGCAGAAATCGCCATCAAAGCGTCGATGACTGGCCATCTGGTTCTTTCGACCCTGCACACCAACGACGCCCCGGGCACCATCGGTCGTATCGTAAACATGGGCATCGAGCCCTTCATGGTAACAACTTCGGTTGTTATCGTACAGGCACAGCGTCTGGTGCGAAAAATCTGCAAAGACTGCAAATTTGAAATTAAACCGAGAGCTGAACAGATCAGCCAGTTCGGCATCACCCCTGAATTGCTGCGCCGCCTCGACCTGCCCCACATCAATGAGAAAAACATGATGTTTTACAAGGGCAAAGGCTGTGAAACCTGCAACAATTCAGGTTCAAAAGGCCGCGTTGGCGTTTACGAAGTTATGCTCATGACCGAGCGTCTCAGAGATATCATTCTCAACGGCGGTTCTACCGACGATATCAGACGCCAGGCAATTGAAGAAGGTATGTTGTCCCTGCGCGAATCGGCGCTGAGAAAAGCCCTGACCGGCATGACTTCTCTCGAAGAAGTAGTCCGCGTCACCATGGGTGAGCACTGACATTTATAAATAAGATAATACTAAGGAGTGCGGGCAAATGTTTGTACTTAACGATCTGTTAAACCTGGTCATTGAAAACGGTGCTTCAGATCTTCATATCACCGTGGGTACCCCTCCGGTTATCCGCGTTGACGGAGAATTGATTCAAACCGACCTGGATGTTCTGACCCCCATGGACACCAGATCGCTGATTTACAACATGTTGACTGCCGAACAGCAGAAAGAATTCGAAGAATGCAAAGAACTCGATCTTTCTTACTCGGTTCACGGCTTCGGCCGGTTCCGCGTCAATGTTTACAAGCAAAGGGGCTGTATTGGCGCCGCCTTTCGTATTATTCCAACCCGCATCCCAACCCTTGAAGAACTGCGCCTGCCCGAAAAACTTCGCGAATTCACCCGACTGCGCAAAGGGCTGGTATTGTTCACCGGCCCGACCGGCTCGGGAAAATCCACTTCTCTCGCCTGCCTGATCAACATCGTCAACGAAACCCGGCGTTGTCATATCATGACGATTGAAGATCCGATTGAATACCTGCACTACCACAAGAAATCGGTGGTTAATCAGCGCGAACTTCACATTGACACCAGCTCATTCAGTGAAGCACTCAGACGTGTACTTCGCGAAGATCCCGATGTTATTCTCGTCGGCGAAATGCGCGACCTTGAAACCGTCGGGGCGGCATGTACGATGGCGGAAACAGGGCACCTTGTCTTTGGCACCCTGCACACCACCGATGCAGCCCAGACAATCAACCGTATAATCGATATTTTCCCGCCACATCAGCAGAGCCAGATTCGCTCACAGCTTTCGTTCGTTCTGCGTGCTGTCATCGCCCAGCAGCTGATCCCGATGGCAAGCGGGAAAGGCCGCGTGGTCTGCAATGAAATTCTGGTTGGTAACCCCGCAGTTGCCAACTGTATTCGTGAACAGAAAATTTCCGGTCTATATACAGTAATGCAGACCAGCCACGACGAAGGTATGATGACTTTCGAAATGTGTCTGCGCGACCTGTATCTGCGCGGAGACATCACTCTTGAAGAAGCCATGTCTCACACCATGCACCCGAAAGAACTTGAACGCATGCTCAAGAGCGCCTGATGAGCCGATGAAGCTGATCAGTTTTCTGAGCAGGAGCTACGGCCGGCTGGGTCAAACTGCCGCTGCAGCTCTTGTTCTTTTATACGCCATTCGCACATTTGCAGTTTTAATCAATACCCCAGGCAATCTTGGCGAATTGTTCCGGCCCGACCTTTTTTTTCCTGATTACGGCAACTGGTTCATGGCCGTTGTTTTTCTGCTGCTTTTCGCCCTTCATTACCAATCGGTAAGAAAGCTGCCCGAAGATTTTCAATATCGGAATGCTCTTGTTTACCCACTCAGTTACCTGATTTTAACTTTCTTTTCTATCAGGATCGCGGGAAAACCAGTCATTTTCAGAATTTTTGACAATCAGGTTATTTTTGCTGATCTCCAGGCAGTTTTTACCATGGATCTGTTTTTTCAGAGTCCATTCATCTTCTGGGTTGCTCTATGGTATTTTGCGGTGTTTTACTTTTTCAGCAAACGACCGCGTTTGATCGATCTCTTTTGCCTACCCCCCTTTTTACTTCCAACTTATTTTGTCAGCAATTTTTCCATGGTCTTTTATGCGGTAGTTTTTACGGTTGTAATTCTGGGCCCGAAAATTTTCCAGGCCGCTTCAGCAAAATTTCTTTACCATTTCTGGGGTTTGAGCTTTGCGGCCTCTGCCATTTATTTAAGCTCATATTCGATCATTTACCGCACTACCTTCATGACAGCAGCGATTACTTTTCCTTTTATCTGGGCGGTCGGCTCTTTTTTTATCTATAATTGCGGCCATAATGCCAGTCTTGAAAAGCATGCATGGCATTCCCTGACTTTTTATTCCCTGCTTCTGACTCAGTTAATTCCCATAATTCCGATGGGGCCCGGACTTTTCAATTTCTGGCTGCTTATTTTTACATTCAGTTACGGCTTTCTATCCGTAATTCCAGTGCTGGCGATTTTTACAACGGTAATTTTAATCGGAGTTTTAAAACGGTCTTTTGAAAAAGCCGTGGCAATACTTTCACTCGCTTTGTTTTCAGCATATTACGCTCTGGATGCTTTTGTTTTTTTAAAGAACGGACAACGACTCGATTACCATGCGATCAACTGGGTTATTGGCCTCAACAGCTTTTCCAGCATTTTTGAAACTGCCATGACTCTGCTAACCTGGCAAAATTTTGCCGGCCTGTTCATGGCCCCGTTCGTGGCTTTTCTGATTTTCCGATTTTCCAAAAGTGATTATGGCGTAAAATTTGCCAGGACAACCGGATATTCAGGCGCTTTGCTTCTTCTGGTATCGATGGTCAGCTTCATTGGTCTAAGAATAGCAACGATGCCTATAAATATTCTCGGTGACCCGATCAGAAATCTAATTGCATCGGTTCCCCATTTTCACGACTTATTTGAATCAAAACCAGACCCAATCGCTCTGCATGATGAACTGGCCAAAACAGGTTTCAACATGACCATGGCTACCAGAGAATTTCTTTCCAGTCCGACAAACGCAAAGAAACCGGCAAACCTTATTTTCATCCTTCTAGAATCGACTGGCAACCAGTATTTATCACTTTTTGGCGCAAAAGACTCAACCACGCCCATGCTGGAAAAGCACAAAGACCGCATCGAAGCTTTTCCCTGCTATTTCTCCACCTTCCCTGAATCGGCCAATGCAGATTTTTCCATATTCACCAGCCTAATGACCTCATCATTCCATATACTCAGACATAAGCCCCGGTTCCAGGGCAATACTCTGATCGAAGTTTTAAAAGCCGCTGGCTACGACTGCTCTTTGTTTTTCTCAGAATACCTGGGTGACACTGGAAAAGTATCATTTTTTATGCCCCGCGGAGCCGACCGGGTTTATGATGCCAGAACCATGCCGGGTGTAAAAAAGGAAGACGGCTGGATATGGGGGGTAAAAGAGCATTTTGTCGTCGATCGAATTATTGATCAGCTCAATCGGCAAAAAGGCAATGAAAAACCTTTTTTCATCTTCTATCGCACCATTTTTCCCCATGCGCCGTTCGACCGAATCGATGCCAATGCCCCCAAGGTCTTTTCTGAAAGCGATTTTCTTGAAGGCAAATCGGTTGGACGGTTTAAAAACAGTCTTCTTTACATGGATCGACAACTTGATCGACTGATTAGAGCATTGGATGAAGCAGGCTTGAGAGAAAACACCTGGATAGCAGTTTCGTCTGACCATGCAACCATGCTTGGCGAACATGGTACGCATGGTCATGGCTGGAATCTGGCGCCCTATCTGACCAACGTACCTTTTTTCATCATTCACCCTGAAGCACATGGATTTAAAGTAAACGAGACCCCCGGCTCTCACATCGATCTGCTGCCAACCCTGCTTAACCTGATAAACGTTAAACCAGCAGTACCATTGCTTATTCAGGGGCGTGACCTGCTGGCATCTGAAAACAAAAAGAGCAACACAAAAATTTTCTTATCATCATTCGAGCATCTGGTGCTTATTGAGAACGGCTTTTATTACTGGCATCTGGCACCAATCAGGCAGACTCAGGTTTATAAAATTTCAATAAATGAAGGCCGCGCCCGCTTTTCAAAGGTTCCCGCAAATTCTGAGCTGAAAATAGACGAAAAGGTCAGGGAAATGAAGCAAATTGCACATCTTCAAAGATTTCTGTTAATGAACTACGAATTCTACGCCGAAACTCTTATAGAACTGGTTAATCAGCCAAAATAGAGTGATTTGACAAAACCCGGTTTTGTGGTTAGTATTAGGTTGACGGTGGTACCGTTAATTATTTTTTATTGAAAGGGGTTTTATTATGAAACGCAGAGGCTTCACGTTGATCGAACTTATGATCGTTATTGCTATTATTGGTATTCTGGCCGCTATTGCGATTCCGAACTTCCGCAAGGCTCGTGAACAGGCTCGCGAAAAAGCCTGCTACGCAAACATGCGCGTTATCCTTGGTGCAGTTGAAATGTACAACATGGATCACACCGCAATGATGAAGAGCGTAAATTTGCAGGCCCTGGTATCTGGTAAGTATCTCAAGAGCGAGATTTCCAAACCCGAAACCGGCTGTTCATATAGCGCCACTGGCGACCTTGATGGCACTGGTCTCATACAATGCGCCATTCACGGAATTGTTGAAGGCAAAGATTCCTGATTCAGTTACCTGAAAAAATTGAGCGACTTTGGTCGCTCTTTTTTTTTTTGCCTTATTTCGTCAAATCAATTATTCTGATCAAAATTTTGAATTTGAAAGATATTTATGCCTCATAACGAGTTACTGCAAAATCTTCTGACCGTATTTTTTGCCGTCTTTGGCAGCCTGCTTGGCAGTTTCTGCAATGTAGTCATTCTTCGCATGGCAAGTGGCACTTCCGTAATTTTTCCGCCATCTTCATGCCCCAAATGCACTCATCAGTTGCACGCCGGTGATCTGATTCCGGTTTTCAGCTGGCTTCTGCTTCGCGGAAAATGCCGCTACTGTCAGGCTCCGATTTCCTGGCAATACCCGGTTGTAGAGGCATCGATCGCCGCGATTCTTGCCCTGAGCTTTTTAAAAACCGGTTTAAATTTGTCATTCATTGCAATGGCCAGCAAAGCGGTAATCTGGTATGTGGCCACGGTAATTTTTATTCGCCGAGAAGTTCTCGAACCCGGCCCCTATATCTTGCCGACCATGATTTTTATTCTTTTCAATTTCCCGATAAATGGGTGCCCATTTTTATCTTTACCGGTTAAAGCCGCGCCATTGATAGCATTTATGATTGGCACAATCGCCACTTTTAAACAAAAATATGAAATTTTTCCGGCATGGGCGGGCTTGAGTTTTCTGACAATTTTCGCTCTGGCACCGCGAATGGGCTTCTACTCCGCGATAATAATACTGGTGCCGGCAGTTTTAAGCATTTTCAAACCAGACGCTGCCGAAAAAATATTTGCCGCCATGCAGATGGCGGCAATACTGGCAATGCTAACGGTTGTATAAAACAATCCTTTTTATATAAAAGCGGGCCGACACAGAGGTCGGCCCCTGCGAATATTTCTTCTGTGAACCGTATAACATTTTCTTTAATGTGGTTAATCAGGCGGCCTGATGCTTGAGATAGTATTCGGCCTCCTGAGCACAGAGTGAATGTGGATCGAGCTCGATAATTCGACGAAAGCGATCGAGGAATGCCGGCATTTTCAGACGTTTTTCAAGCTGACCAAGTTTAAGCAGCACTTCAACTTTCTCAACCCCGAGTTCAACCGCCTTTTTCAGCGACTCATATTCCTTCCAGGCATCGTTCATCGCGGCATAGACCCTTGCCAGGTCAAGATAGACGGCAGAATAATTTTCGTTGATCATCAGAGTTCGGGTGAACTCTTCGACAGCCGTCTTGTAAAGACCCTTCTGCAAATAGATTTCTCCCAGTACCCGATGACCTTCCACATGCCCTGGATGCATTCTAAAAAGGGTGTCGAGAACTTTTTCAGCCCGGTCAAAGTCTTTGAGCAATACCAGAGTCTGGGCATGCTTAACCATGAATTCCGGGCGATCAGGAGCAATTCGGCTCAGCTGCTTCCAGGCATCTTTTGCCAGATCATGCTCGCCGGCTGATGAATAAATTTCTGCCAGACTTTTATGATAGGAAATATTGTTTTCATCGTAGGTTACCAGCTGTTCCATCGCCACGATCGCCCGATCAAAGTCTTTCATCTGAACGTGGCATTGAGCTGAGAGATACAAAGAACGCTCGAGCAGCTGGCGACTGCGGCTGGCAAAGCGGAAATGGGTGATCGCCATCTGGTATTTTTTCTGGCGAAACAGGCAGTTCGCCAGATTAAAATGGGCATCAAAAGCACCGGGATTGATATTGAGGATGCGCCTGAAGCAAAGCATTGCATCATTGAGCTCATTGCGGTTCATCAGCAGAGTGCCAAGCGCAAAGAGAGCCGGTTCGAGTTTCGGATGCTCGTCAATCAGAGCGCGGTATTGAGCAATTGCCCCGGTTAAATCACCAAATCGCTTCAGCAGATCGGCAAGACCCAATCTGATTTCAGTCTTTTCGGGTGCGGCATTGGCAGCAAGCATCATGAAACTGACCTGCTTTTCAGCATTTTTCATCGCTTCATGGAGCCGGGAAAAGGTCAGAAAAACCGCATAGAACCCAGGTTTTATCTCCTGGGCCCGTTCGAGAAGAAAGATTGCTTCTTCAAACAGGCGCTGGCGAATACGGCAGTTGGCCAGTTCAACCATAACAACCGCATTTTCCGGTTCAATTTTGAGAATTTTCTGAAAAACCCTTACCGCATCGTCTTCTGCACCATTCTTGAGATACAGGCGTGCCAGTCTCAGCATCAGCTGAATATCATCTGGGTTTTCTCTGGATTCCTGTTCGAGCTGAACCAGGAGCCCAATCATATTTCTTGGAGCTTCGAGCATTTTGTTCGCCTCTGTAATCTAATTTCAGAGGTTCTGCACTCTTTTGACCAGCTCTTTCTTATCGGTAGCGGAAAAAAATGCAGACCCCATTACTAATACATCGGCACCTGCATCGAAAATTCTTTGGGCATTCTGCAGACTGATTCCCCCATCAACCTGAATCAGGGTTTTTAGACCACGCTCATCGATCATTTTGCGCAACTGGGAAATTTTTGGTAAAACCCCTTCAATGAATTTCTGGCCGCCAAACCCTGGATTAACCGACATTAACAGCACCTGATCGCATTGATCGAGCAGGTATTCGATCAAACATAGGGGGGTCTGTGGATTAAGGGTTATGCCTGATGCCAGCCCCAGCTCTCTGACCCTGGCAAGATAGCGGTGAGAATGGTTACAGGCCTCAATGTGAAAAGTAATGCGGTCGGCACCGGCATCTTTATAGGCATCAAGCCAGGTTTCCGGGGCTTCGATCATCAGATGAACATCGAATGGCAGCCGGCTGTGTGGTCGCAATGCCTTGATTACCGGGGGCCCAAAAGTCAGATTCGGTACAAAATGACCGTCCATGACATCGACATGAACCCAGTCTGCGCCAACTTCTTCAAGCACTCTGAGGTCTTCACCAAAATTGGCAAAATTGGCTGAAAGAATAGATGGCGCAATCATTGCTTTTCTTTTCATAAAATCACCAGAAAAGAATCATGAGAATCATGACCAACAGAGTCAAACCCATAAAAATTACCGGATTACGCAACCAATGGGTTTCTTCGGCTTCATTCCATACTTTTTTATCGGTACTGACATCGTCGTTTTTAAGCAGACGAAGAGCGGGCTGGCGAGATTTTTTCAATTCAGGCAGACCATCGTTTAGTTCCGAAATTCCAGTTTCCTCATCACTCTCTGCTGCCAGAGCCAGGTTGCCTGAGATTGCATCAGCAGTTCTGATAGTTTCAATATTTTCAGCCACAGTATCATTATTAACCTGATTCACTGCCGCCGCTGCCATACTTGCAGTTTTTGGCATCATGACCGGCATGGCAGTGTTAACGTTTGACATGCGCCCATTAAGAGCATCGACAACCTGCGAAGCCATAGAAAGCTGACGACCCCGTTGCCTGATGGCATTGCTGCGCACAATTCCAGCCAGATCAGCGATGGCTTTTAGAAATTCTTCATGAGAAGCAAAACGGTTTTCCATTTCACGGGTCAGAGTTCTTCTGATAAAGCCAACCACTTTGCTTATCTGATCGGGATTAAGATCAGAATGCCGCACCCGCAAAAGGCTTTCAAGTTTCATATCCCAAAGCTCGTTAAGTCCACCACGATTTCTAATCGGTGATTCACCGGTCAGCAATTCAAACATGGTGTTTCCCAGAAAATACAGATCTGATTGAACCCCGGAGCCTTCATTAGACCGTGCATTTCCCACAAGCTTAAGCCTGGGATGGGTAAAAGAAAGCACTTTCAGCTTTCCATCCTTACTGCGAATAACATTGGAAAGCTTGATGGTTCGGCAGCTGACCTGCTGATCACACGCATATTGCAGCAGAGTTGCCAGATCCTGCATGATTTTGATAACTTCGGCAAATGGTAAAGTTTTGCCCTTGATCCAGGCATGCAGATCATTTCCTTCAACCAGCTGAGTAACCACGTACGGACGGTCATTCAACATGTCGATATCGAGAATTTCAGCAACCAGTGGATGGGAAATGCTGGCAAAGGCGCGAATTTCGTCACTGAAGCATTTAACCCGTTCAGAGCTGGCTGCCATATTCTCTTTAAGAATTTTAACGACAACGGTTGCGCCGGTCGCAATTTCATCAGCCTTGAATACTTCATACATCAGGCTTTCAGACAATGGCGCAACAATTTTATATTTGTCGCTGATAATTTCACCGATCATTACTGCCTCCGATACTTACCTTACTCGATAGTTCTTTCTTCGATGGGGACATCATTTATATATATCTGTACTTTACTATTCGGCACTTTAGGTGCCTTAACCTTAACAAGATCCAAAGGTTTGTGGGTTCCGGCATAAATCTGCTCCCTGCCCACCGGAGTTATGTGGATAAACTTCACTTCTTTGGGCATGAAACCATCGGGCATTACAAAGCTGAGTTCTTTCATTGCTGAAGCTTCCTGCTCAACTTCTGGCGGCGCCACAACAATTGCGGGATTTATCGCAGGATTAACGGCTGGTTTAACTGCCGGATTGCCGGTCACATTCGCCGAAGCTGGTGAGTCAGCAATGAGAATCCTGGGCGGCGGCATTTTCTGATCAGGTTTTTCAGCAGGATCAGGCATTTTGGCGGATGTGGCTGTGGCGCCCGAGAAAATTTCAAATTTCTTCAAATCTTCACTGGTCGCAGTTCCTTCATCATCGCCGGCAGAAATCAGCAGACTGACAACCTCACCTTTTTTCAATCTTGAATAGGGAGATGGTGTGGTTGAAATAATCTGAAATTTGGGACGACCAGAGTCTTTTCTTGAATAGATTCGACCGAAATTAAAACCCCAGGCTTTAAGCTTGTTTTTTCCTTCATCGAGGGTTGAACCGACAAGACTTGGCAGAACCAGGCTTTCATGGCGACGGCCAAGGCTTATCAGCAGATCGACTTCTTTATTGACCCCATATTCTTCACCGGGCATCGGCGATTGGCCAATCAGGCGATCATGAGCCACTTTGTCGGAGTAAATATAGGCACGATCACCGGCAACCAGCTGAGAATTCAGCAGAGCCAGATCGACTTCGCGCATGTTATTGCCCCTCATATCGGGAACACTTACTCTCTGAATTCCGAGCGAAATAGAAAGCTGCACCTTTTTGCCCTGTTTTACCACGGTTCCAGGATCGGGAAACTGAGCGATAACGTGGTCTTTGGGCTGTTTATCATCATATTTTTCGTCACGTCTTACAACATCGAGCCCGGCTGGCTTGCTTTTGAAAACCTCGACAATGTGCATACCGCGAAAATCCGGAATAACCATGGTTTCACCACGATTGAAAAATTCATTTAATTTCTGGTAAGCGAAATACACGCTGACAATTGCCACCAATGCCAAAACTCCCAGCATAATCGACATTTTCAGCAGAATGGAAAGGCAGGATTCGCTACTTTTCTTGCTCATTGTCACTTCCTGAAAGTTGCCCGCAGGCAGCGAGAATATCACTGCCCCGTGATTTTCTGACAGTTACCGCGATTCCGGCCTTTTTCAGAATTCGGCGGAATTCGCGTTCGTTTTCTTCGCCAGCGGGTTCAAGATTAACCCCTGGGAACCGGTTAAATCTTACAATGTTGATATGACATACCAGGCCCTCACAAAAATTGACGAGGTTGAATGCATCGACTTCCTGATCGTTAATGCCTTTTAACAGAACCATTTCAAAGGTGACACGACGACCGGTGGCTTCGCAATAAGCGGCAATTGAGGCACGAAGCTTTTCCAGTGGGTATTTCCTGTTAATTGGAACCAGGCGGGTGCGGGTAAGATTGTCAACGCTATGCAAAGACACCGCCAGATTAACTTCTCCCGGCCTTTTCGCCAGCGCATCGATGCCAATCGTGACACCAGAAGTGGAAACGGTTATTCTGCGGGTTGCCAGACCAAGCCCGGTCGGGTCAGTAAGCGCGTCGATCGCGGCAAAAACCGCCTGGCGATTGAGAAATGGTTCGCCCATTCCCATAAATACTATATTAGTCGGCTTTTGTCCGGTTTTTCTGATCAACATCATTACCTGTAGAAGAATCTCTTCACAGGTAAGATTCCGGGTCAATCCGCCAACGCCGGTGCGGCAGAAAATGCAGCCAATCGGGCATCCAACCTGGCTTGACAGACAAAAAGTCAGAGAATCTTCATCGGGCATGGCAACGGCTTCAACCAGATTGCCATCATGCAGTTCAATAACAATTTTTATGGTGCCATCCTGCGCTTTGGCAAGTTTCCTTACCGGAGGCAGAATTTTGGGAAATTCCTGTTGCAGCGTTTCTCTGTCTTTTTTTGATAAATTGGTCATATCATCAAAAGAAAAGACAAATTTCTTGAAAACCCAGTCCCAGACCTGACGTGCGCGGAACTGCGGCAATCCCAGGTCAGTTACGATCTTTTTGAATTCATCGAAATTACAGGAAAACAAAGAATTATGGGCCATCAATTTTGCACCTCAGGTAATACATCGACAAAAACAGGCAGGAGTTGAAAGATTTAATGGAGATTGAATTTGTCGAGCATGTCGCTCATCAGTTGCACCAGGGTCAAAAGCTCTCTGGTAACGTTCATGTATTGCCTGATGTGGGCCAATTGCTCTTTGACTGCGGCAGCAACTCTCTTAGTGCCTTCTGAGGTTATCTTGGTTGCGCCAGAGATGCTTTCAATACTGCCCCTGAGCGAATCAATATTCTGTGACTGCTCGGTACTGGCGGCACTGATATCCTGAATCATCTTGTTAACATTCATGACCGAGCTGACGATCTTATCGAGGTTGTTACCGGCAACGTTGGCAATATTAACGCCATCGATAACCTTTTCCGCACCACGATTGATTGTTTCGACCGCTTTGCCGGTCTTTTGCAACATTTCTTTAATTTTTTTGCCGATATCTTCGGCGGCTTCGCCTGATTCTTCGGCGAGTTTTCTGACCTCACCGGCAACCACGGTGAAACCCTGTCCGTGTTCACCGGCACGGGCTGCTTCAATTGCCGCGTTAAGTGCAAGAAGGTTGGTCTGATATGCGATGTTGGTAATCGTGTTAACGATTTCACCGATCTGCTTACCGGCAGAGTTAAGGTTCTCGATAACGTCTTCAAGACCGAGAACTTCATCTTTTATCGATTCCATGGTGTCAATGGTTTCACTGACCGCGTTTTTACCTTCAGCAGCAATGGCTGCAGCTTCAGCAGAATCGGTTGCAGCCTCATGGGATCGGTCGGCAATAGTCTGTGCAGAAGCCGAGACTTCCTGAATATGCGAAGTGGTCGATTCAAGAGTGTTGGCAATGTAATTCGAACTGCGCGAAATTTCCTGTACATCAGTGAAAAACTGTCTGACGTTCTCATCGCTGAACACCACCATACTGGTCAATGGCTCAAGCTTGCGATTCAACTCCTGAGAAATTGAATAGGTTTCATTCAGTATGGTTTTTGCGGTCGAAAGAAAACTCTCAAACTGAATCGCTGATTCCAGTAAGTCGGTTTGAACAACTTCGCCAGCCTCATTCTGAAATGCCTTGAGCTTTTCAATAACATCTTTGACTGGTGCTGACATTGAATTCATGAAGATCCAGAGAATGATTACCGCACAGGGGATAAACACCAGAGACCCGATATAAAAATATCTGGCAAATTTTTCAAGATCGATCAAAGCCTCGTCAAGCGTTTCAAGTTCTTTTGTCTTGCTTTCAACGAACTCATCGAGAATTCCGACGTTCATTAACTTTGTTTCAAGAGAATAGGCAGCCTCCTGGATTGCTTTGGCTTTTTTTGCCTGTAATTCTTCTTCGGTTAGCGGAGTTTCAGCATCAGGATCCTGGAATTCCTCCAATGGTCGTTCTTCAAGTTCGATGACATCTTCGGTCTTGCCCATTCCGTTGAGCTGAATCGCCACGTTTTTCGTTCCGGTTATAACATAACGGGCAGTGAAAACTTTTCGCGTGAAATGAAAAATGAAATTGGCACCAAGCACGGGAATTAGTGCCAAAATCAGCATAAGAAGCGTAATTTTATATTGTAGCGGTACCTTTTTCATTGCCTATTCTTTTGGAGTGTTATTCTACCACAGGTTTAATTAAATATTCAGCTAAACTTATCGGCAAGCGGCACAAAAAAGCTGATCATTTGCTAAATTGTCATGGTGAAAAAAAGTTAAGCTCAGGCTCTTAATTTGGTAAAATGTTTTGGTTTTCAAGCTTCTTGGCTACCGACTTCTTATTCTGATAAATACGCGTCGAGGTTGATCGAACCCTGCCTCAATACGCGCCACGGCTCACTGCTCAGATCAACTACCGTTGAAGCCAGAGCAGTGGGCAGAATCCCGTCTTCTATCAACCAGTCAATTTCACCGGCAAATTCGCCGGCGATTTTTTCAGGGTCAGGATCAGAAGGAAACCCAGAGCGATTTGCGGAAGTGGTCAGTAAATGGCATGGCAGGCGCTGCAACAGGGCGAGTAGAAGTCGATGCCCCGGAACCCTGATGCCAAGAGTTGGAAAATTGAAGGCTGAAATCGAGGGGTGCAGCGGGCATGGAAAAACAGCTGTCAAAGCACCCGGCCAGTATTTCTGCAGCATTTCTGCCTGCTTTGAATCGGTTTTTATACCGGTTTCATCAAGGTTTTCAAAATTTTCCAGAAAAAGAATCAGGGGTTTGCGACTGTCGCGGTTTTTAATCGCGAAAATTTTATCGACGGCAGCCGGGCAATTGGCAGCTATGGCGAAACCATAAAGCGTATCAGTGGGAATAACTGCAACCCCGCCGTTGGCGAGGCATTGTGCGAATTCGCCGAGTTTTTTTTCGTCTCGTAAAAGTTGCGCAATAGAAATTCTAATCATCGGATTGCCCTTAAAACCATGTATCTTTCGCGGCCACACAGGTCATCTGCGGTTTTCAACACTTCGAATGAGGGTGGAATAATGCTTAAAATATCGTTTCTCTGCCCATGACCATGCTCAAAAGCCAGCAGGCCGCCATTTTTCAGGCAAAAGCAGGCCTGTTCGAGCATTTTTCCAATAAGGTCGAGGCCATTTTCGCCACCATCAAGGGCCAGTGCCGGCTCAAAATCACGCACCTCAGGCTGTAAACCAGCCATATCTGATGAGCAGACATAGGGGGGATTGGCAACGATGACTTCAAATACTGCCGACGCAAAACTACTGAGCAGGTCTGCCCTCAATAGGCCAAGTCTATCCGGCCAGTTTTCCACAAGCTCAAGATTCGATTTTGCAATATTCAAAGCATCATTTGAAATGTCGCTGAGCCAGCCATGTGATGATGGAAACTTTCGTGCCAGCGCTACGCCCAGGATGCCAGTGCCGGTGCAGACATCGGCAAATAAAAAATTTTTATTTAAAATAAATTTTTCAATATAACCGGAAAGATCAACAAAAAGCTCTTCGGTTTCAGGTCGTGGAATAAGTGCCCCCGGCCCGGTATTAACAACAAAATCAAGGAATGACCAGCTGCCAAGGATGTATTGAAGAGGTTCGTGTTGACAGCGACGCTGTACCATCGTCATCAAACTTTCAATAAAAGCGCTTTCACAGGGTTCATGCCAGAGCAAAGGCAAACGCCCGCGATCGGTCTGTAGAATAGAAGCAGCCATCAGATCAACATTGCTTGCAGCATCGTCGATACCAGCATCAACAAGCTTTTTTCGGGCTTCAATTAAAACGTTTTTTAGAGTGGTCACTCAGTCTGAAATTTCCTGTTCAGACAGTTTTCTCAAATTGTCAGCTTCAATCAAACTGTTAATCACTTCGTCGATATCGCCTTCGACAATTTCACTCAGCCGATATAGAGTTAAACCAATTCGATGATCGGTCAATCGCTGCTGCGGGAAATTGTAGGTTCTGATGCGCTCAGAGCGATCGCCGCTGCCAACCTGACTTTTACGGTTTTCAGCCCGATCGCGCTCCTGCTGCATTTTTGCATTGTCGAGCAAACGGGCTTTGAGAATTCGCAGAGCCTTCGCTTTGTTCTTGTGCTGGCTCTTTTCATCCTGGCAGCTGATAACGATGCCAGTGGGAATATGGGTGACGCGCACTGCCGAATCGGTAGTATTAACACTCTGCCCGCCCGGACCCGAAGAGCGAAACACATCGATTCGCAGTTCAGTCTCGTCGAAGCGTACATCCACATCTTCGGCTTCAGGAAGCACCGCTACCGTCGCCGCAGAAGTATGAACCCGCCCCGATGCCTCGGTTTCAGGCACCCGCTGCACCCGGTGAACGCCGCTCTCAAACTTCAAACGGCCGTAAGCACCATTTCCCTGAACTGAAAAAACCACTTCTTTTATGCCGCCAAGCCCGGTTTCGTTCATGCTCATCATTTCGCACTTCCAGCCCTGCCGTTCGGCATATCGCGAATACATGCGATATAGAACCGCAGCAAAAAGAGCTGCTTCTTCGCCACCGGTACCGGCCCGCACTTCGATAATAGTGTTCTTAAAATCGTCGGCATCTTTAGGAATCAGCAGCATTTTCAGCTCTGAACCCATTTTTTCAATTTCCGGTTCGAGATGCTCGATCTCAAGCTCAGCCATTTCCCGTAATTCCGGATCTTTTTCGTTGCTGAGCATCTGCCGGGCGCCTTCAAGACTGTCGAGTTTCTGCCGGTAAACCTCAAAGGCTTCGACTATCGGCTCAAGCTCAGCCCGGCGCCGGGCCAGCTTCTGGAATTCGCCCTGATTAGCAATAGTGACCGGATCGGCAAGTTTGGCCGTCAACTCTCGAAAATTTTCTCTGATGGTTTCGAGCTTTTCCAGCATCGATTACAGCCTTTCCAGCATTTTCCTGATCAGTTCCAGGAAATAAGGCTGAGCGGCGGCAGCTGCGGCGATGACTTCTTCGTGATTCACGTCTTCATGGCCTTCGCCGGTTGCCATATCAGTAATACAGCTGATGCCAAGAATGCGCCTGATTCCCCCATGTGCCGCCACGATAACTTCGGGCACCGTTGACATGCCGACGGCATCCGCTCCGAGAATGCGAAAAGCCCGCAATTCTGCAGCAGTTTCATAGTTCGGGCCGCTGACGGCAACATAAACGCCACGCTGAACCGGAGCACCAATCTGACGACCAATCAGCATCGCAGCTTCAACCAGCTCAGGGGTATAAACGCCCTGCATTGGCGGAAAGCGGGGGCCAACATCGTCGTCGTTCCTGCCAATCAGCGGGTTACCGCCCATGTGGTTCATGTGATCGGTCATGATCATCAGATCACCAACCTTGAAATTGCGGTTCAAGCCACCGGAAGCGTTGGTGATGATAAGGTCTTTCGCTCCTACCGCCATCATTACCCGCATCGGAAAAGTTATTTCCTGCATCGAATAGCCTTCATAGTAATGAAAGCGCCCCTGCATTGCCATGACCTGTTTGCCACCGGCTTCGCCGATAACCATGCGACCCGCATGGCCCTTTACGGTTGAAATCGGAAAATATGGAATTTCTTCATAAGGAATAACAACGGGATTTTTCAGTTCATCGGCAAACTTGCCAAGACCTGAGCCAAGTACCAGAGCCACAGTTGGTCTGGTCTTTACTTTGTCACCGATAAAACGGGCAGCTTGAGCGATTTTTTCTTTCATGATTCACCTTGCAACAGAATTTCTTACAGGCTGCAAGCTATCATGAGCAGCGGCACTATGTCAATTTAACGCAACCCGTATCAGCAATTCTCGGTTAAGCATTGTTTCCATTCCAAACGGTCAAATCATTAATAAAAGCAGCTGATTACCGCTTAACCCCAAAATTGTTTTTTAAAACCACGAAAAAGTCAGGGAGTCAGAACTTTCAAGGCAAAATCGGCGTAAGGGCTGGTGGGGAAACTGGTGCGCAGAATGCCGAGCACCCGCGCCGCTTCCTGCTTGTTGCCAAGCTCGGTAAGAATTCTGATGATGTAATACAGCGAGCCTTCCTGAACCGCCTGGTTTTTTGACGTTTCAAATGCTTTTTTGAACCCAAAATATGCTTTGGTGCACAAACCCATTGCATATTCTGAATAAGCGCTGAGAAATTCATAGCGATCAACGGGAACATTTCGCGGATCTGGCTTGAATTGTTTCAGCATCTGTAGTGCCCCCTGGGGGTTGCGCTCCTGAATATAACATTCAGCCAGCAGATAGGCTGCCTTCTGAAATTCAGAATCGTTAAGTCCGCCGTAAAGAGCATCGGTGAGAGCAAGACGGGCCGAGAGGTATTCGCCTTCGTCGAAAAATCTCGTGCCGCGATGCAGATTTTCGCTCGCATTGAGCGGCCTGGAATTATCGAGGAGAGTTCTTTTGATAAAATCGTCAGCATACTGATTCATGATTTCTTCAGTGAGACCATTGAAACAGGTGGCCAGTTCGCGAGCCACATCGCCTGTTTTCATCAGGCGTTTAACAAAACGATGCAAAGCATTGCTGCCGAAAGTTTTGAGCAGAAAACTTATTTTCAAATAGTTTTCAACATATTTTTCCAATGAAATCGGGTTTCCGTCGAGGTTTTCATCTTCTCCACCAATATCTTCAACGCGAAAACCCTTGCGCGTCAAAGCCTTGATTCGAGCCAGGCCCTGATCGGCAGCGTGAACTGCGGTTCCCTCTTTCAACCACATTGGCAATGCATCATAATTTTTCAGCCCCATGATATCTGCCATTATGGCATGAGTCATTTCATGGGTCATTTCTTCGAGAAGAGTAGCCTGCCCATTGATCAGAAAATCCAGGTCAAGATAAATGTAATGAACGACCAGATGGTTGGCAGTGCGCAACGACTGACGCTTGCCTCTGAGCCTGATGCCATTGTGAGTCAGATAATCGGAAAACATGATAACGATGTACATCTGCTCACGCGGCGCTATTCCAAGAGCTTTTTGAATTTTCTGAAATGATTCCTGATAAACGAAAGGCAGATCGGCAATAATTTTGGCGAATCCCGAAGAGTTGCGAAACTGGCCATTGTAACTGGTATCGATGTGAAGAACGGCCTTTGCAGGTCCGGCTGCCAGCAGCAATGTCAGCAGCAGCAGTAGCTTAGTAAGAGAGATATTTCTTTTAATCACTTTTGCTGCACCACCTCTTTGGTATTTTCGGGCACGGATTCTAACAGAATTTTCATTTTCGCTTCATTGATCTGCTTCTGAAAAGGCAGATCACTGGCGACTTCAGGCCGTGCAAGAAGCTTTTCAAGAGCTTTTACCGGCTCAGTAAGGAGCTTGTTTGCATGCAGAATCATGGCATAATGAAAATCAACCTCTGGTGTCATTTCCGGCCGATCCGCATAGATCGGGCCAATAACATCGAGAGCTTCGGTATAACGACCGTTTTTGTAAAGCGCCCAGGCAAGAGTGTCGGTATTGAAGACAAAATCTGGCAGCAACTCAACCGATCGACGCGCCATTTCAAGAGCCTGCGGCAAATCGACGTTCGCTTCGAGACAGGTAAATGCAAGATTATTCAACAGGGTCGCATTAGCGGGTTCGAGCTTCAGCGCCGAGCGATAGGCTGCGATAGCGTCATTCAGGCGCCGGTATTTCAGGTAAATTTCTCCCAGATGCAACCATAGAAATGAATCGCCAGGTTGCAGCGACACGGCCGCTGATGCCGATTGTATTGCTTCATCGACGTTATGCTCAATTTCATGAGCCTGACTGATTTTGTAATGGTACAACGCATTATTGGGAACCAGAACAACTGCACGCTGCAGGTGATACAGCGCCTGTGCCGGCGTGTAACCGCCTGGTGCCGAATCGAGAATTGCGCTGCCTTTCAAATAATGCAGCGGGGCAAAATCTTCGCGTTCAGCTAACCCGGCTTCTGCTGTTTTAATCGCAAGCTCAGCCGCATCAGCTTCATAATACATTCTGGCTTTAATCAATCTGCCGACTTCGCCGGGCAGAAACAATTGAATCAAAATTCCCAGAAGAACTGCTGCGGCAGAAATCAACCAGAAACCCTGAGTAAGCACAAACTTGCGGCCCGGAGCCAAATCGACCCGACAAGAACTTTTTGCCCTGGCAGAAATTGCCAGAACCCCGACCAGAAGCGTCGGCAAATAGATAGCGATCAGAACCGAAAATCGGGCTTTCCCATAATCGAGAATTCCCATTCCCGGGTTGTTTATGTCAAAAATCAGCACTTCGAGATTATAGGTCAGAAAAATACAGGCAATTAGATGAATCAGAGTGAACATTCCCGCATGCCAGTAACTATCGGCAGCGGATGGCAGGCCAAACAGCCTGGCAAAAATCCAGAACGCCAGCCCTGCACCCAGATAGATGAAAGCGAATGTTCCGCCCAGACTTAACCCGGATTCAAGCGGTTGTTTAATTGAAAATTCAGCACAGACTGCAATACCAAGAATGCTCAGAAACAACGGGGTAAGAAAAAAGAGAAAACGCTCGCGCCGGGTATTGGCAGCGAGTTCCAGCGAAGTTCCGCATGCTACGCAGAATCCGCTGTGAACCGGGCTATTATTGCCACATTCAGGACATTTTTTCAATTTATCCGACCTCGTGAAGTTCTCCGACAAAAGGCTTTTGCATCATCGAATCCACATCGGCCAAATCATCGGTCTGGCCCAGAACCCACATCAGTTTGACCAGCGATGTTTCTGGGGTCATATCCATTGCCGGAATTGCGCCCGCATCGAGAGCAGCCCTGCCGACCTGGTAAAGTTCCATTTCCGT
The DNA here is from genome assembly GCA_020722725.1 of Candidatus Methylomirabilis sp. Lineage (GTDB taxonomy): Bacteria > Muiribacteriota > Ozemobacteria > Ozemobacterales > Ozemobacteraceae > DYKG01. Next base: position 12,018 of record DYKG01000001.1, on the reverse strand, counting down.
TGATCCGACGATGCACTGGGTGCAGACGACAACTGGAACATTCTTTTCTGTTGCCCTTCTGATCGCCGGAATTAGAGAATTCTTTTGATTCGGAATATTGCCGGCACCATATCCCTCAAGAACGATACCATCGTGGTTATCGGCGACGAAATCGACAATTTCCGGCTTCATTCCCGGGTAAACCTGCAGCATCGCCACATTTTCATTCAAAAATGCCCGCAAAAGCGGCTTTTTTCGCGTACGCAATCCGGCGAAATCGCTGTATTTTATGGTTAGACCAATGGTTCCAAGAGAAATTTCATTTACTGAGACAAACGCCTGCATATCAAATACCGAGATCTTTTTTGCCCGGGTGCCACGAATAACCATGGAACCAAAGACAATTGCCACCTCTGCAAGATCTGAAATGGCAACTCGCACAGCATTGATCAGATTTGCCCGTCCGTCTGAACCAATTTCTTCAAGGGGAACCTGGGCACCGGTTACGATTACCGGTTTATTCAGCTCCTGAAGAATGAATGACAGAGCTGCGGAAGTGTAAACCATCGTGTCAGTGCCATGAGTAACCACAAAACCATCATAATCTCGCATTTTCTGATAGATGGCCCGGCCAATCGAGATCCACAAGTCAGGCGTAAGATTGCTTGAATCCACGTTTGCCAGCGATAGAACGTCTATATCGGCCAAAAGACTCAATTCAGGAATGCGCGAAATCAGCTCACCAGCGTCATCACATGGCTGCAGACTGCCGCCGGCACCTCGCAGCATTGTGATAGTACCGCCGGTTGTAACCAGCAGAACCCGTGGTTTCTGCTGCAATGGCTGATTTGCTTTCATCTGATGCCCATGAAGGCGACCCGGGCCGGCCTGCCAGTTTTTCATATCAGAATTTATACTCCATGCCAAAGTTCACATCGCGGCGATCAACCACATCATCGACGCGCAGTTCAAACTTGATATTTTCAGTCAGCATATAACCGGCCTTGAATCTGATTTCAGAGTCGGTGGTATCAATGAAGTCAACGCTCAAGGCCAGGTCATTGGCCATGATGTAATCGACACCGGCACCGATTTTCGAACTGATAATACCAGCGCGCCTGATGAAGTTGGTATCAGCGCCGCGGGCAACCATCATGTTAAAGAGATCGTCTCCACCCACATCTTCCACGCCAAAGCGGTAGAAGGTTTTGTCGCTCGGGTAGAAATCGACGCCGAGATCTGAATAGAAGGTTTCGTTATCTTCACGATATCTAAGCAGATATTTGAAATCGATTCTGGTCTGGCGAATGTTGAGGAACACCTTATCGACTGCCTGAGCCAGTTTATGGGCGTCATCGAGACCGCGATTGATCTTGTTCCTGATTTCTTTATCGGCTACGATTTCTTTGACTTCGCGGCTGATTTCTTTGGCATTGTCGGCGGCACCACGTAGAGATTCTATAGTTTCGCGAAGGTCGTCGGTCAGATCATTGTTCTTGTTTAACTCTTCAATCATTTCATCGATGCGACCGGTAACTTCACCGATGTTATCGACGATTTCCTGTATGCCTTCGCGGTTATCGTCAACCACACCGTTGATGTTTTCGCTCAACTTGCGGAAATTGGCAATGATTGCCCTTAATTCATCGCGGTTTTCAGATATCTCCGTATCGACTTTGTGCAGAATGTTATCGAGACTTTCAACAATGCGATCACTTCTTGTTCTAACTGAAGCAATCATTTCATTCATCTTGTCAGATGCGGTTCTGGCATTTCTGAAGATCATTCTGGTGTTTTCCTTCAGTTCCGGATCACCAATAATATCTTTTGCCGAGGCGGTAAGTTCCTGCAGTTTCTGAATCAGCACGTTACCCTGCTCAAACAACTCGTCCATGCGGGTCGGGTCGGTGCCCGGAACCACTTCGCCTTCAGCCACGTAAGGTGAAGAGTAATCGCGGGTCGGCATGATTTCGACGAATTTTTCCCCCATCAGACCGGCGGTCGAGATGGTAAAAGTGCTTTTTTTGCGGATATGCATGTCACGTTCGCGAATGAACACATAGACATAAACCTGATCATCGCGGATTTCGATTTTTTCAACTTTACCGATTTTTACCCCGGACATGGAAACGCTCGACCCCTTGTTGAGGCCGTTTACCGAGTAAAAACTGATGACAAAGCCATAGCCCTTCTCGCCCAGGCTGAAATCGCCAATGATGAAAACCATATAAATCAACAGGGCCGCGGTAACAATGGTCATCAGTCCAACTTTAATTGTCGAGTTCATGTTTTATCTCCTGTGTCCTCAAACCAGAGTCATCGGGCCATGGGCCTCGCCCCGGATAAACTGCTGTACAACTGGATTTGGTGAGTTGATTATTTCTTCACGGGTGCCGATTTCGACAATCTGCCCGCCATAGTGCAGGGCAATACGGTCACATACTCGATACGCCGATTTCAGATCGTGGGTTACCACGATTGAAGTGACCCCGAGTCTTTCTTTCAGGCTCAGGTGAAGTTCATCGATAGCTGATGTCATAATTGGATCCAGTCCTGTTGTGGGTTCGTCATAGAGAATAATTTCGGGTTCCATGGCAATGGCGCGGGCCAGGCCGACTCTTTTGCGCATACCGCCTGAAAGTTCAGAGGGCATAAGGTAATTGGTGCCAGGCAGGCCTACCATTTCAAGCTTTTCAGAAACTATGTGATGAATTGCCCGATCGGACAGGTTGGTATGTCTTCGCAGGCCGAAAGCCACATTTTCTTCGACGTTCAGCGAGTCAAACAGGGCAGCAGACTGAAACAGCATGCCCATGCGCATTCTCAGGGCATCGAGACGTTTCTGACCAAAGGTAGTAATATCTTCACCATCGATAAGAACCTGGCCTGAATCTGGTCGCATCAGCCCGATCACATGCTTTAACAGCACGCTTTTTCCGCAGCCTGAAGGGCCAAGAATGACCAGTGATTCTCCGTCATAAATCTTCAGGTTTATGCCTTTAAGAACCTGCTTCGATCCGAATCTCTTATGAACGTTTGAAATAATAATCATTGCAGATACGCCGTATTGAAGTTATTAATGCCAACGGTCAGAAAGTAATTAACCGCAAGAATCATCATGATTGAAACGACAACCGCGCTGGTCGTGCTTTCACCTACGCCTTCAGCACCTCCTTCGGTTGTAAAGCCTTTATAGCAGCCGATAATGGCTATGATAGCACCAAAGATGGTTGCCTTGATAAGGCCGCCCATAAGATCTTGAACCAGCAGCATATGTAGTATGGAATCTTTGAATGCGACCATGGTCAGACCGATCTGGTAAATTGCCACGATCGAGCCGCCAATCATGCCAATTACATTGGTAAAAATGGTCAGCATGAACAGCATGATGGTGCAGCCCCAGAATCTTGGAACCACCAGATAATCGACCGGGTTAGTCGCCATGGTTTCGAGAGCATCAATCTGCTCGGTGATCTTCATCGTGCCTATTTCTGCAGCAATAGCGCTGCCGACGCGGCCGGCAACCACGATTGCCGTTAGAATCGGTGCGAGCTCGCGGGCCATTGCCAGGCTGACGACGCCGCCAACATAGCTCTGGGCACCCATCTGGGCAAACTGGTACCCGATCTGCACGACGAGAACCGCCCCGGTTGAAAAGCCGGTAATGGCAACCATCAACAAAGAATCGACGCCAATTCTCGACATCTGATCAAACAGATTTTTAGCCGAGAATCTGCCGCCTCTGAGGGCGTTTAAGGTCCAGTATATGGTCTGCAGAAACAGTATGGTCATACTGCCCAGCGATTCAATAAGCCCTTTAGCAATATTAGTCAGAATCATAAAGTTTTAATCCTCGCTCAGAGTCAGCGTGGTGTCTATCCTACCAGTAACAATCAGGTTGGTAGGCTGAATTTCCTGGTCTTTTCCGTTCAATTTGATTTTTTTCATTTCATCACCTTCTACGGTTAACTGAAACAGAAGATCGGAGTTTTTTGGTGAAGCGGCCCAGTTTCTGATTGCCGAATCAAAATCATGGGGCAAATTCTCATCGGCTTTTGTTTCGCGGGCTGGCTTGCTTTCGCGGGTATCTGTAACCGCTTCCGTATCTTCAATTCTCATGTTCAGACCATATACAGACAATACCAGATTCTCCTTGCCGATATCCTGCGGAATCGACAATTTGACCTTTCTAACAAAAACCGGTTCGCGAAACGGCTTCAACGTCACATCAACATCAAGAATGCCACCGCTGGTAATCGAAGAATTTTTTACCTCAACTTTTTCGATGGCCACTGTCTTGCGCTTCTTTTCAATTTCAATCTTGAGCAATAAGCGAGTCGGCATCACTTCTTCGATGTCGCTTTCGATAACCATTTCCATCAGGCTGGTCAATTCATTGATCAGGCTCTGAACGATATCGGTTCTTGAATAGAAAAGGTTTTCACGGCGAAAGCTGTATCTTTCTCCTTCTCGATTGGCACAATCGAGTGAGATCCCAAGAAGAGCTGTCCCATCGCCTTCACGGTCGATGACCCCTTCGAGAGCCTGAAGAATGGTTGACTCTAAAACCATAGAGAAAACGCCTGCATCACTGACAATTTGGAAATTAATGTTTCTAGTAATACCAAGATCTTTGTCAATCACATCGATCTGCACCGGAACCATCTCAGGCAGGCGGCCGATTTCTCCGGCAAGCCCCTTTTCGCGATCCTGAGTTATGATACCAAGCATTTCGGTGGGAGCACCGATTTTAAATGGCATCTGAACACTTGCAAACGAATGATGAATAACGGCACCGGTCATCAGATACCCGACATTTCCCTTTTTCAGGAAAGAATGAGCAAGCATGAGAATCTTATTTCCATCACGCCAGGTGAGGGTTCCAAGAGTCGAAAGATTTATATCGCCTCTTGCCAGCTGAATTCCAATAGCAGAACCCGGTTCAAAAGCACTTGGTGAAACGCTCATAGTCTCAGCAGACGAAACATCACCACGTGCAGCCCGGGCAATGCGAATATTGCGGTTTTTCATCCGGCTTTTAAAGTTTTCAGCAGCTTTTCCGCTGAGGCCATCGACAAAAATATCGGCAGCAACTTTGCGGAAAATTGCTTCACCTTTCATGGCCTGGTCAACACAAACTTCAGTTTCTCTGATTTTAGTTATGGTCTGACCATTGATAACAACCGGTTCAGAAAGATTCCACACTGTTTCAAATGTTTTTTCAACTGACGAAAGTACGGGATATTGATTGATTTCGAGCATCTCTTCGATTGGCGTCACCAGTCCGACGGTGTGGTCAGTCATTACCCAGCCAGAGCTGACACCGCCGATAAGTTTATTATCGACATAAACCGGGCTTCCACTCATACCCGCAGCAATACCACCGGCTCTTTTTATTACATCACCGCTGACTTTAACCAGAATCGAATTACCGTTGATCAGCAGGTTTTCATTAACTTTGTTGTTGGAAAGAATACCAAGAATTTCCACATCGAAAGTCTCGATCTTTTTACCGATAATCACGGTTTTACCGATCGCCTTCATGCCGACCTTGATATCTTTGAGCGGCATAATTTCAACTTCAGCGGCAAAACCTGCCGAGATCAGCAGGTTAACCAGAATCGCAAGAGAGATAAACATTTTCATCATTTTCATTGCATTGTCACCAAAATTCCGTTGGAAATCCGGCGCTCCCCTCCGTCTGAAGGTTTATTAACCGTTTTGCCCCTGACTATCATCGACGAAGATCCGCCGCCGTCGAGGTTTATTGCATGCCTTACCCCAAGCCGGCGAAGATAGGATGACAGTTCATTTAATTTCATGCCATTGCTTCGCTGTGAACGACCATCAACAACGACGAACAGCAGATCTCCCGAAAAAGTTAAAGCTACTGCAGTGCGAGGGTGGCGTCCATTAACGATCGAATTGTCAAATTTTTCTTCTTTACCGTTGATATCAATCTGCCCATCAGAAATGAGGCGAGGGCCACCGCAGACCGCATGTTTAATCAGGTTCCAGGGGCGATCGATAGAATAATCGAGCTTAACCGTCTGACCAAGCCGCAAACCGGCCAAATCCCGCGCTTTGCCTCCACCAGCAGAAACCACCACGCCATCGGGCGGAATCAAAGCATCGCGCTGATGAATTCCCACGATTTTTTCTTTGACCAGAACCAGCTCAAGACCATCTTCACCGGTCAGAGTGCTGCGCGAGTATTCGGGAGTGTATATTACCAGGCTATCACCACGTCTGGGCTGGTTGACCGCATCGATCTTCACTGAAGTTTTTCCGGATCGCAGAACGCCGGCAAAATCCGGGTTTCCAAAAACCAGCGTTTCGTCTTCGGTAATCCCGAAAACGGAGCGACGATAAAGCGGTGAGCTGATCAGATGGCGATTGATGATCAAAGTTCCAATCGGGTCGCCGCGTGAAGTAAAATAAGCACCGTTGATGGCAGCAATTGCGTTATAGCGCTTAGCCATCGACGAGAGAACTTCTTTCTGGGCAATACCTTCATTTGCAAGCACCGGAAAAACCTTGATGGTGCTTGCAAAAGGCTCAATTCTGATAATGTGAACATCTGAATGTCTGCCGTTGACCGGCACCCGATCACGATAATAGGTTACGCCATCGGCGACCTTTTCACCGGCAGGCACGGGAAAGCCTTTCTTTTCACGCTGAAAAGGAATGCTTAAGCGGAAAAGGCCGGCGCTGTCTGTTGCCACATAGGGGTTTCCGATGCGCCCCCCGGCTGAAAACAGCATTTCTGAATACTTGTCAGTCTGATAAAGCGAGAATTTATCGAAATGTTTTTCCAGCTCCTGCTGCTGATTAGCGGTTATTGTGGAAATGGCCGGCATCAATCTGATGCGCAGAAGTTTGCCGCCCTGGTTCTTGCGATAAATTTTCACCCGTTCAGAAAGATGGAAATCGGCGACTTCAAAGCTGTCTTCGTTGCGAAACTTCAGATCAAGCAGGGAAACTTCTTCTTCCTGATTTTCGGGCTCAGGCATCTGGTCTTCTTGCATCTGATCGAGCATCAGATCTGACTCGCAAAGGCCAGGCACCTTCATTTCCATATCTGCCTGGGCTTCATCGAAATCTTCAACATCGCTGAAAGAGACCGAATCAGATCGAATGATCGCACCGACCAGAAAGATCTGGCCAATGATCAGCAGCAGCATGAATTGTTTTAACGTTGGCTTAATGGCAATTTCCTTACAATATACAATTGTCCGGTAAACTTATCGGCACACCGAGGTATAAACTCTTAACAAAACGTCAAAACTTTGTCATTGAATTGGCGAGCGTTAAAAATCTGACGCCCGGCAAGCTGCAAAAACGTCAAAATGTTGACACACCCGCCAAAATCGTTTTCTGAAGCCAATCTCAAAATTGGCACAGCTGTTGCTTCATTAAAAAACAGCAAACTAAAACCGGAGGAAACCCATGAAACAGTTTATCGCAATGACCATTGTGCTGGCCCTTTTCGTCGCTCTGATACCCGCTGGGGTATATGCCCAGGCAGCATCGCCCGATGCTAAGTTTGAAAAGAAAGCTCCCGATGTAAACAAAATTCTTCAGAAGATGGAAGAACGCAAAGCCAGGATTCTTGAACGCATCAAAGGCCGCTTCGACAAACTCAATGAGAAACTTGCTACTCTGTCTGAAAGACTCAACAAAGCCTCTGAAAGGCTGGCAGAACTCAGAGAAGCCAAACCGGCCAAAGACGGCGCCGCTTCCCCCGCCGAAAAACTTACCCAGGCTGAAGAAAAACTGAAAGAACGCAAAGCAAAAGCAACCGAACGCTACAACAAGTTCAAAGAAAATATCACAAATGCAAAAACCAAACTGGTTGAGCACATGGAAGCCGGAAAAGAAAAAATGATGGGCCGCCTCGATAGACTCAGCGCCGAAGATAAGTCACGGGTCACCGAAGCCTATGAAAAAATGAGAACTGATGTTAAAGCCGAAGCAGAAAAACTCGCCGCCGAAGCCCTGAAAAAAATCGAAGAAACCTACCAGAAGGTAATGGCTCTTTAATTGAAACCCTCGAGTTGGCTGAATAAAGTGAACTCAACCAGAAACGACAAGACAGAAGCAGAAGCTTTTTCAAAGCTGCTGTTTCTGCCTTACTGTTTCTGTTTCTACAACATTTCCAAATAAATCATACACAGCAAAAACCTTGCCGAGCAATCAAGGCCGTCAAGACCCAAGAAGCCTTTCTCTAAATTCTTTGTGGCTTCATTTCCAAGTTTTTTTGGAGCACCCGAAAAAGCTTCAAGGATTATTCAAAGCGTCTAATTGGAGCAGCTTTGGTTTGAATTCGTTAAACTGATCTGGATCATGTGTTGCGCAGATTACGATCCCGCCATGTTTAATAAAGTAACTTAAGCAAAGCATCAGGCGATGTCGATTTGCCGGATCCAGCCCTGCCGTTGGTTCGTCAAGAAGCAGGCATTCGGTCTTCCGAAGAAACGCCCCGATCAAAGATACCCTCTTTTTCTGCCCAAAACTTAATAGAATTGGTGATTGCAGTAAAAATGGCTTCAACTGAAAAAAGTCTGCAAGCTTTTCGGCAGTTCCAGCGTCTTCATTTGAGCCCACCAAAATCTCGTCCAGGAGTGTGCCGGAAAATATTTCCTGATCGGGACTCTGGGGCGAATATGCACATTTTCCCGCAAACTCAAAACGGCCAGATGAGAAATCGCTTATTCTGGCCAGCCGCTGCAACAACTGCGTTTTACCGAACCCGTTTGGACCAGTTATAAGAAGCATTTCTCCAGGCTCAACCCGAAAATTAATTTTACCCTCACCGTTACGTGTTGGCCAATCAAGGCTTTCTCCCATGATTGGCCCGGTTGCCGAAACCACCGGAAATTCGGGCGCAGATGATATTTCACTGCTCGATAAGGGGTTCAGACTGATAATCCTTCCCCCGAAAATGCTTGAAGTATGAGTAAGAATCACGGTGCAGCCTTCAGAATTGATTTTTTGAATAACCTGGCTTAAAAGATTTTGATAGGTCTTATCAAGCCCTGAAAATGGCTCGTCCAGAAACAGGATTTTTGGCCGGTATTGCCATGCCAACGCCAATCCTAGAATTCTTGCCTGACCGAATGATAAATGGTGAGTATCTTTCTCAAGAAGATGAGTTAGTTTAAATTCCCTGGCACTCTCAAGAGCCCTGTTTATAGCCGTTAATGCATCGGGCTCATGATATTCAGGCGCCAGCAGTAGTTCATCAATAACGGTTGCGGCAGCCAGCTGCATTTGAGGATCCTGGGTTGTTCTGACTCCGGAAAATTGATCCAAACCCGAAACATCTCCGTGAAACACGGAAAAATCGCCAGCAGCGGGAAGGTCTCGGCTGAGAATGGCAAGCAATGTGCTTTTTCCACATCCTGACGGGCCCATAATATGGTAAATTTGCCCGGCCTCAATAGAAAAATCCAGATCCCGCAAAACCACTTCAGAATCAGCTGAATAGCAGAATTTTTCAATCTTGATTCTTGCTTGCATTTGAGCTCATTATATTCTGTTCTTTAATCAAATTTAAGGTGGTCAGGATCATTTCGGGTGGCACAACGATTCTATTTTTTTCAGGAGAGATTTTGCGGCTTTTAAGAGAAAATGCCACCCGATCAGCGATTCGAAACAACCTGACAAAAAAGGGCAGCATAAATGCGCTTATCCTCATTTTGAACGTGCCACGGACAAAAGCGCTGCGAGCCTTCTGAATGGAAAAGACTTCGATAGCTTCCTTTGCGAGTAGCGGAACAAACCTGAGCGCCATTTCAACTGCCATTAGCAAAGACAGGGGAATGATGCCGTGAAAAAAGCAGACCGCCTCGCGCGGATAAAGGCTTTTGGCAAAAGAAATCGATGAGGAAAAAAAAACAAAGAAGCGAAGAAAAATCAATCCGACAAATTCCAAAACTGAACTGGAATGTGTCGGCAAAGCCAACAACATCGCTGCCAGAGAAATAAATGTCACGCTCTTTAGTTCTAATTCTATTCCAGAAAAGTGACGACAGCACAAAAGCCTGAAAATCAAGCAACCAATTGCGCTCATTCCCAGTGAGAAAAAATTATTTCCCCGGATTGCCAGCATGAAGAACAATAAACACAAAAAAAGTCGTATCGCAAAAGAAATTACTGGTCGATCAACAAAATAGCAATTGCTAAAATTAAAATAATGATTAAAACCTTTTTTTAAATTTAACCTCATGAAAAATCAGTCATACCACCCGCCTGGGGATTGCTTTTAGAATGGCAGAACCCATAACCCCGCCACAAAAACGCAATATGCCATGCATTGCGACAAAGATTCCGAGAAAAAACCGCACCCCTTTTGCGAGAAAAAATTGATCGGCACCTATTATCAGATAAAGCAACCCGGTCTGAAGCAGAATTCCCGCCGAACCGCTTATCGAGCCCAAAAGGCCGCTTAAGATTTTTGATTCTGCCAGATCAGATGGTTTAAATCGGTAATACAAATCAATAAGCACACCATCTAACGACATCAGAGGAATCATGATCGGATTTTTTGTTACTGTTGGGCCGCCAGGAAGCATGAGAATCACAGTTTGCTGAATCAGTTTTGTGATGGTAGCAGCTGCGGGGTGATCGATTCTGCTTCGGGCAATAATAATACAGGCTGTTGAAAAAGGCAGAAAGAAAAGAGCCCCAAAACCCGGAATGGGGATCATGGCATGAAAGAAATTGGTGGTCAAAATTCCGAGGCCACCGCAGGCGCCAAGAAGACTGGCTAAAACAATATCTTTAAGCTTCACAAACTTTCCAATTTGCCTGATTTCAATGCACATGGCCGGCAACAGGCGTTTTTTAAATCGCCAATATGGCGATTGTCCATAACCAATTCACCACATACCGTACACTGAACTCTTACCTTGGGATAACCAGGCAGATCATTCTCATCGAATACAATGTCATGAATGCTGCAATGATAATGGTCTTGCCACGGATAGTCAAAGAAAATGCCGGCTATTGTCAATTTGTCGTGTTTATCAATCTTCATGGCTTCAATTTTTTCATTCAATAGCTGAAATGCACTGGCATTTTGCGAGATACGCAAACCCTGCTGATGCTCAAGCGAGCAAAAAGTGGCAGCAAACTTGCCGTAATCTCTAAGTTTCATGGTGCGCTTGCCGGGCCTGCACCCGGTAATAAACATGATTGCATCGGTCAGGCAGCGATCGATTTCGGAAATAACAATCAGATCTTTATTTGGAAAAGAGTCATAGCCAAGCATCTTCTTTACCAATAAAGTGGCTTTTATGCCACTGAACATGCCAAAACATAAATGTCCGTGAAACTTCTCTGCCCCATCGAGGGTGTCTAAAAATTCCTTTTTATCAAGACTAATAGATTTATCAATTGAAATCATGAACAACCTCTATTAAAATTTACATTCCATGCCGACAACACCGCGACGCGGCGACTCATAGATTGGCGGAGCACCAGGCACATGACCAAAAGACTGAATCTTTGCGTCGGTAAGATTTTCGACACTCGCATAAATCGCAAAATAGCTTTTGAACTGGTATCGGCAGGTAAGGTCAAACCTTGTAGAGGAATCAATCTTCTCAGACATGGTTTTTCCGCCGCCGACAGCAACGTATTTTGCAGCCCCAAGGTGTTCACAGACAAGCAGTGAGCCAAAGCGACCACGATTAAATTCAACCCCTGACGTAAACTTGTATTCAGGTCTTTCGTCGAGTCTGGCATCATTGGATGTGTCATTCACCTTTTCCAGTCTTGTATAACTGAACCATGCAGAAAGATTCTTGTTGAATTTTCCGTTTGCTCGGGCTTCCCAGCCAGCAATTTCGACTTCTGACAGGTTTCTCCACCAAAAGCGAGGCTGTTGGTTTGGCCATTTGCTGTTATACTCCCGGTCTATCAAATCTTTCGCCTTTGAGGTGAATCTGCCAACACTTAAATCCAATTTATCACTAAATTGTGGACTTTCGCACTTTTTAGCATAACCCAGTACCGGAAAAGGCCGATCTTCGG
>DYKG01000063.1 GCA_020722725.1 Candidatus Methylomirabilis sp. | reverse complement strand
TGAACTCATCATAGAATCATTATCGAGGGCTGCCTAAATGTACGAAAGTCCACTCAAATGAACCCGATGGTTTTCGAATCAGACCGAATTGTCAGCATTGCTGCAGCGCCCGACGACGCCAAATACCCCTATGTAATCGGGCTTTCATACGACAAACAATTTTATCCCGATGCACCCAAACATCTTAAAACCTCAGATGTGCCGCCGATGCTTTCACCCGATTCAACCAATCCATACCGTCTGCGAGTCAAGAACGCTGAAATCATGGGAAGCAGGGTTCTGCTGTGGGATGAAAAACAATGGGAAATACTTTCGCGGCCCGGAGTTCACGATCTGATGTTCGACCAGCGCTTCCTCTGGACCGCGACCAGCAACCGGGTTATGCGCCTCTATCTGCCCGTCGAACAGGTGCCGTACTGATTCATTCAGACGTTCACTGATGCCTCTTAAACGGTCACTGAGCCTCTTCAAGAGGTCGAAGTGGCCTTTGAGAAAAGGTTAAAAGCTCATTTGAAAAAAATGCGAAAAATAACCCTGCTCTTATTGCAGATGAAAAATTCTAACTAAATGATTTTTTGATCATTTGTGTCAGCTCATCGGCAGTATCAGAAATTTTGAACATGTCGAGATGCTCTGGTTTGACGGTTTTTTCGGCGATGCTGTGCCTGAGCATTGCCATCAGTGGTTCGAAATAGCCGTTGATGTTGAAAAGAAACATGGGGCGATCATGGCGTTTGAGCTGTTTCATCGCCAGCAGGTCAAAAAATTCATCATAAGTGCCGATTCCGCCAGGGAGTGCCACGATTACATCGGAATGATCGAGCATTGCCTGTTTGCGGTCACGCAGGTCCTCTGCGGCAAAAGCTTCATCAAGACCGGGATGCTGAATTCCCCGTTCGATCATATAGCGTGGAATAACGCCAAGCAGGCGCCCGCCAGCCGCCTTGTGGGCATCAGCCACTGTTTTCATCAGGCCGCAGGTGGTGCCGCCGTAAAGCAGCGAAAAGCCTTCTTTTGCTAGAAGAGCTGCGAATTCAGCGCTTTGAGATCTGATTTTTTCAGACAGATCGGCGCTGGAGGAACAGAAGATACAGATGGTTTTGCCGGTAGTTGGGTTATTCATGCGGGCAATTATAGTAACTTAAATGGCTACAGGCAAGTATTATTCTGAACCGAGAGCAATTCTCGGTGTGCAAATTGGTGATGCGTTTGGCATGGGTTTCGTCGGGATCATTCATTTTAAAATGCGATAAAACATCTGGCTGTATTTGAAATTGAACACCCTTTTCCGTTGCTTGGGAGCCGATAATAATTGCTTCTACCTGGGAAAATTTCCGGGGAATTTTTCTGGGCTTTGCTCTCGGCGTGGCTTTTACAGTTTATGGTTTCATTTTTGAACCAAAAAAACATTTTGCCTGATTATTTTGAATTTGAGCTGTTGCCAGACAGTTTATTGAATTGATTTTTTTCGGCGTGCAGCTTATAATTGCCACCACAGCAACAGATGCTGAAACCGCAATAATCGGAGAAAATCATGGTAGATCTCGATAAAATCATTTCTTTGTGCAAACGCCGCGGCTTTATCTTTCAGGGAAGCGAACAGTATGGAGGCCTGCAGGGCACCTGGGACTACGGTCCACTGGGCGTCGAGCTGAAAAATAACGTGAAAAGAGCCTGGTGGCGAAGAGTGGTTTATGAACGGGATGACATGGAGGGCATCGATTGCGCCATTCTGATGAATCGCCTGGTTCTTAAATATTCAGGGCATGAAGAAACCTTTTCTGATCCAATGGTTGACTGCCGAAAATGTAAAAAAAGATTCAGAGCCGATCAGGTTGATCCCAACGAAAAGTGCTCTGAAGGCGACAAACACGACCTGACCGAACCCCGGCCCTTCAATCTGATGTTTAAAACAACCGTTGGTCCGGTTGCCGATGAAAATAACATTTCATACCTTCGCCCAGAGACCGCTCAGGGCATTTTCATCAATTTCAAAAATGTTTTAGATTCGACTAACCGCAAGCTGCCATTCGGCATTGCCCAGATCGGCAAATCGTACCGCAACGAAATTACCCCGCGCAATTTCATTTTCCGGGTTCGTGAATTCGAACAGATGGAAATTGAATTCTTTGTTAAGCCAGGCTCTGACGATGACTGGCACCAGAAATGGGTTGACGCCCGCTATAACTGGTACATTAGTCTTGGCATCAAACCAGAGAACCTGCGCAAATATGAGCAGAAGAAAGAAGAACTGGCGCATTACGCAAAAGCCTGTGTTGACCTGCTCTATCGCTTTTTCCCCGACCGCGAAGACGTTAACAGGCAGTATGATGAAGTTGAAGGCATTGCTAACCGCACCGATTTTGACCTGACCTGCCATACCAAAGGTGGCAAACTGGTTCTCGGTGATGGTCGTGAAATACCTAATATCCATGCAATCAACAAGCTGACCTATTTTGACCACGAAACCAATCAGCACATTCTGCCCTATGTAATCGAACCCTCAGCCGGTGTTGACCGTGCTACTCTCGCGTTTTTGATGGATTCATATTTCGAAGAAACGGTAAACGATGACACCCGTGTGGTGCTGCGCCTGCACCCTGAACTGGCTCCAATCAAGGTTGCCGTTCTGCCGCTTAAGAAAAACAACGAAAATATCAGAAACACCGCCATCAAAATCAAAAACGAACTGATGAAGAAGAGCGGCTGGCGAACCGTTTATGATGATACCGCCGGCATCGGCAAACTTTATCGTCGCCAGGATGAAATCGGCACCCCATGCTGTATTACCGTAGATTTTGAAACCCTCGAAAACAATACGGTCACGGTTCGAGATCGCGACACCATGCAGCAGGAGCGCGTCAATATCGACGAGTTGCAGCAATATCTCACAAAAAAACTTGGCAACTGCTGATCAGCATGAACGAAAGTTCAAGACTCTATCAGGGCGACATGCTTGATGTCGCCCTTTTACTGCCGCCTGAAAGCTTTCGGCTGATCTATCTCGACCCACCATTTCTGACCGGGCGCGAGCGCGTCGGCTCGAAGCCTGAATATGCTTACAATGATGGTGGCAGTCTCGATACTTATCTGCCCTGGCTCGAACAGCGACTGATAGCAGTTAAAAAGCTTTTGCTGCCCGATGGCAGCCTGATTCTGCACCTCGACTGGCGCACCTCGCATCACGCCAGGGTCATGCTCGATCGCATTTTTGGCATGAACCGTTTCATCAATGAAATCATCTGGCATTACACCGGGGGCGGCCGCTCAAAAAGCCGATTCTCGTGCAAACACGACACTCTGCTTTGGTATGCCAGAAACGACAACCCATATTTTGATATCGAGGCAGTCAGAGTACCTTACAAACCAGCCTCAGGCTATGCCAAAGGCGGAATAAAGGCCGCAAGCGGTCGGCATTACCAGCCAAACCCATCAGGAACCCCGGTTGACGATGTGTGGGATATTCCCATAATCAATCCCCTGGCCTCTGAAAGGGTTGGCTACCCCACGCAAAAGCCGTTGCGCCTTCTTGATCGACTCATATCAGCTCTGTCGGCACCAGGCGAACTGGTTGGCGATTTCTGCTGCGGCAGCGGCACTACCCTGGTAAGTGCCCAGAAACTGACTCGCCGTTGGGTGGGCGCCGATGTTTCGCCGGCTGCCATCGCCTGTTTTGTTGACCGGTTTCGCAGTGCTTTTCCCAATCAATCTTTGCCAGTGATTCAGAAGGTTGATTAGTAAACTTTTTCGGGTGAGTACACTGCTTGCAGTCGCAGGCAACTGGTTATATCATTGAGGAGTTAAAAAGTATTGATTCATTCAGGAGGATTTCATGTCTGACGCCCGAACCATGATTCTGAAAATGCTTGCAGAAGGCAAAATAACCGTTGAGGAGTCTGAAAAGCTTCTCAAAGCAATAAATAACGAGGAAAATGCCAGCCAGGGGCAATCTGATAATCGTCGGAAACAGGCTGAAACCCGCCGCGATGAGCCACGCCAGGAGGAATCCAGGCAGCAGCCCCGCAATGATTCTGAGTATGATAGCTTCAACCCGTTCAGAGACGCTACCAAACTTGGCTTCGATCTGCGCAATCTGGCACAGACCGTGCAGCATACGGTTTCGCACGCAATAAAAAAAGCCGAGCCACGCAGTCGCGAATTCAAAGATAAAATGAAGGAATTCGGCAACTGGATGCAGGAAGTGGTCGGCACCATGGCAGCCGAAATCGGCCAGGTTAAAGGTGATCCAATCGATGGAGTTTCCGTCGATTTCGTTGCTCCTCCGCCAGAAGGCGTTTCCGAGTGTCGGTGGTTTAGTATCGAAAACATTTATGGCGAAATTCGCGTTCAGGAAGGCAGTGAATTCAAAATTCACGTTAATGGCCGCATCAGCCGTGAATGTCTGGGTGAATATCAGCCGGCCCAGTGGTTTGCCCGCAATGGCATGCGCATCGATAGTCGGACTCTCAGCATCGGATTCGACAAGAATCTCTCGGTTAAAGCCCTGATGGATATGGAAATTACCATTCCACCAGACATGGAAATCAGCTGTAAAACCGTCTCTTCGGCAGTCAGAATTCGCGGACGCTATAATATCGGTGAACTCAAAACCGTTAGCGGCAATATTCGCATTCAGGGCGCTGACCTGAAGCAGTCTCTGATCGAAACTGTCAGCGGTGCTGTGCAGATTGAAGGCGGTGAAATTGATCTGCAGATTAAATCAACCTCTGGTGACTTTCTGGTCAGAGCTTCGAAAATTGAAGCGCTCAAGATCAATTCTGTTTCAGGTGACATTCTGCTGACTGAGGGGGTTATTACCGAAAACACCGACGTAAAGCTGGTTACCACTTCTGGTGATATCATCGTCGAGAAAATGAGCGGCCCCTGGAGCCAGGTTGAAGCGATTACCCGCAGTGGAGAATCGGTTCTTGACTGGAAAGGCGACGCGACCCACCTCAATAATCAGGGCACTTGCCTCAAATCAGGCGACTTAGGTGCCGTTTTCCGCGCCGAATCGGTCAGCGGTGACATTCAGTTCACCTGAAATTCTATTCGCATAAAAAGGCCCGGTTGCGACTTAACTTGTCGAACCGGGCTTTTTTATTGAGCAGGATTAATTCCCATAATCTGCCATAAGCAATGTGATTTCACTGGAAATTTTGCATTGGTACTGCTAAGCTGCAGAAAATCCCATCACGGAGAAATAATATGAAAAAACTGATGATAATGTTTCTTATGCTCGCTCTGCCTTTTCTGGTTGCCTGCAGCAGCGGTGGCGACAGCGGCATCGATGATGCCTTGAATCCCTATGGTTTTGTGGTTGCCGCTTTCGATACTACCAATGCCACCACATTGGCTTCAAATGATGTTCGCTCGGTAATCAGACCGGTCGCAAACGGTGTCATGTATGTCGGCACCGCTGTTGGTATTCAGTCTTTTGACCCGGCAGTTACACCTCCGGTTTTCACCAATCTTGCCGGTGCCCCTGCCAACATTAACAAATTGATTGCCGATGGCACTGCCGGTAATTTCTACGCCTGCACCGATACAGGCCTTTTCAAATACGATGCAACGACAAAAACCTTCTCTCTTGATGCAAGCATTGGTGCGAAGAAGGTTCTGACATTTACCCGCCAGTCTGACAGCATTTTCTGGGTTGGTCTCGAAGATTTGACTGCCGCAACCGAATCGGTAGCCCGCGTAGAAAACAACGTGGCAACCCTGCTTGGCACCGCCAAAGGCATTACCGCAAGTTCGGTAGCTGATATTTTTGTCGACTCAGATATCGTTATGGCTTGCGGAACCGGAGATACCGGCAAAGGCGGTCTTTTCAGATACGACCCATCAGGAGCTGCTTTCGTGAAGCAGGTTGTAACTACCGGCCTCGACAAAGGCGCTTCATTGTTCTTCAAAATTGGCACTACCTGGTATGCCGGTGGCCCGGATTCTGGCCTGGTTACTTCAACCAACAACGGCAGCTCATGGACTAGAACCAGCCTGCAGAATTGCAGCCCGGTTCATTTCAGCGTTGAAACCTACAATTTTATCAACAACAGTCGCTACTGGATCGCAACCAATAAAGGCGCTTACCTCAGCTATGACATGACCAATTTTGTCGAATGGGCCAGTGCGAAAAATATGGCCGGGGATTCTGCCCGCCAGGTCTTTTCGACCTCGACTGTCTGGGTAGCCAACGATGGTGCCACCGGTGGACTTTCAAGACTGGCTTTTGACGGTAATTACTGAGTTTAAACACGGAGAAACAGCATGAACCCACTTCATGTAATCGGTCTTATTATACTTCTGACCATTCTCTTTGCCCTGGGCGGCAAAGTCGTGATCTACTTCAAGAATCGTGAAATCACCCTGATTCAGCAGAAATACGAGCAGGAGATCAATTCGATCAGGCACGAGCAGGAAAACGTCAGAGCAGCGATTTCCGATGATATGTTCAAGCAGAACAAGCGCACCGAAGAACATTATCAGCGCAAACTCGTTGAAAAAGACCGGCAGATTGAAGATCTGGTCAACGAAATCAATGAACTGAAAGCCTGGAAAGATGATCTCGCAGTTAAAATGGCAGAATTCAAAGGTGCCAGTCAGGGAACTCCGCAAATGCTGGTTTACAAGCTCATTGACCACAATCAGAAATTGAACCGGGCGCTTAATGAAAAATGGGAAAAAATCGAAGAAGACCTGTCGCGAGAACTCAAACAAACGCTTGAAAAAGTCAAATCGATGTTTGTCGATGCCGAAAAACTACATCACGACGGCATCGAGATCATTTCTGAATACGAATCAAGGCTGCCCGAAGATTTCAAGAAAAAGGTTCATGAAGAATTGCTGAAATTGCCTGAGTCGGTCAAGATTAAATCCTGAAAGTTTCGGGCTGGATTTTTTTCCGGCTCGGCATTATAATCGCATCGATAAAATTATCCAATAATCGAGGTTGCATTAATGCTAAACACTAAAGTCATGGAACAGGTCAGCGATCTGATGATTCAGGCTCTTTCCGATGAAAGCATAAAAATGGCCCAGCCCCTGACCGATGTTGAAATCAAGCTGCTCAACGCGGTGATCGAACAGACGGTCAGCGAAGGGCATCTGCAGGAAGAACTCAGCCTGGTCAGCAACCCTAAAGAGCTGATCAACTTGATTGACCAGAAATCGCTCGATCATGACAAAGAACTCAAAGCCCGCAAAATGCTGCGACGCTTTTATGAGTTATACATCAATCTTACTGCTGAACCGCAGATTCGCATTTTAAACTGAACAAAACCACAGCAAACTTCTGCAAAAGCTGCCATGCTGTTGCAGAAGTTTGCTGTTTCTGAGGTTTTTCCATGTATTCCCGCCGATTCAGGTCAGCCACTTTTCTGGCGGTTCTTCTTTTTTATTGATAAAACTCTGATGATTGTGTTTCGAAATGATTCCCAAAATCCTGGAATTCATGCTATTTCTGCCTGTCGCACGACATTCGAACTTCGCCGCCTTTTTGCCGACAGGCATTCGGCAAACTGCTTTGATCTGCATTGTGGCATTGCCAGTGGTTCGGTGATTTCCGGCAAGATTGGTGCAAAAACCGGCAAACTTGATTTTACCGTAATCGGTGATACGGTTAACATGGCTGCACGGATAAAATCAATTGATCAGGATCAATATTGTTTTCAAATAATTTACTGATTGATCAAAAATTTTCTTTGTTTTATCATCTATTCATAACCTGACTTTCAGAGGAATCTCAATATGGCTTCAGGCATACGCTCACAGAATCTGTCAATAATGCTGACCGATATCCAGGGTTATTCGGCAACTGCGGCCAATGCCAGTCGCGAAGAAGTTGTTGAACTGATCAGAAGACACAGTCAGCTGATGAAACCGGTTATTGAGTTTTATGGCGGCACCATTATCAAATCGATCGGCGACGCTTTTCTCTGTACTTTCCCCAGTGCGACCGATGCGGTAATCTGTGCCATTATCATTCAGCTGCTGCTGAAAGAATATAACCACAAAGTTAAAGAAGAAGCAAAAAAACTCATATTGCGAGTTGTTATCAATTCAGGTGACGTCAGCATTGAAGAAAACGATATTTTTGGTAATGCCGTCAATATAACCGCCCGCATGGAAGCCCTCGACTGCTTTCCCGGTGGCACCATCGGCATCAGCGAATCAACCCACCTGCTTATGGACCGCAGCGAAATCGTCGCTGAAAAAATCGGACCCCAGAATCTCAAGGGCGTTCCTGAGCCGGTTATGGTTTATAAAGTACCTCTTGAAAAGCAGAAGCTTAATCAGTTGCCGATGCAATTGCTGAATCTAGTTGAAAAGGTGGTAAATGCAAAAGGCTCTGATGTTGTGCCTGGTTCGGCCCAGATCAACGAATGGGCTCAGTCGGTCGGCTCTTTTCTCAAGCAGACGAACTGGGGCGATAATCTTGGTAAAGCTCAGCAACAGCTGGGTAATATTCAGAAAAGCCTGACCAGAACCTTTGGCAAAAAGACGGTAACCGAGCAGAAAAAAGCTTTTTCTGATGCACCGCTGTCATCGAGAATCAAAAGCGGTTTGATTGATATGGTTATTGTTCTGATCATGATCGTTGGAATGTGGGTGGCCTGGTGGCTGGTTCAGCGTGCGATTTTCGGCCCCGCTACCGTCAGCGATGCGGCTGAAATGTCTTCCGGAGACTGGGATTTCCGGGAAGTTAACGGTGAATATGTCTATGTTCGCCCCCATGGCCTGATTGAATGGGTCGTCGATGTTAATGTCAGATATCCATTTTTGCTGATACTTGCTTATTTTGCTTTTTTCTGGAAAATAAAGCAGGCAACCCCGGGGCAAATCGCCGCTGGCACGGCGGTTGTGCGTGAAGATGGTTCGATAATCATACCCACGGCCATTGCGCTTAAGCGCAGCGCCATGTTTATCGTTTCATGCTTCACTATTTTCGGCCTGCTGATGATTTTTATCGGCGAAAAGAAAACCCTTTACGACAAAATCTGCCAGACCCGCGTGGTTAGCTGAAACCCTGAAGCGGCTTTTGCCTGGCCTTTTCACTTGTCGCGGGTTGCCGCGAAGAGATCGCCGGTTTCAGGCTTTGACGGCGGCCAGACAGGCAAGGTGTTGTCGGTTATTCGTTTAAAACTTTTGTTTAAAATTTCAATTGCCATCTGGTAAATCATTCCCGTTTCGCTGCCTCTTGGGCCGGCAACATTCAATATTTGCGGTTTATGTCGTTTGAGCCACTTTCTCAGCTTTTTCAATTCTGAATCATCATTTGAATTGATGACCAGACACGGCTTGTTACAACTGCCGGCCAATTTTACTGTAAGACTGGTTCCTCGCGATTTGGCTCCGTCAGTTATCACCAGTGTCGCATCGGAATGCTTCACGTTGAGTCTGGTTCTTTGCTGATACAATTCCGTACTGGTCTCAATTAGCGGGTATTCTGCGGGTATGACACCGTCTTCAGATCGTCGGCCTTTCGGGCACCAGCCCGAACAATGAATGTGCTGGCGCAGGGCAAAATCGAGTGCGGCCCGGTCGACCCCGGTTTGCCCGCCCGAGATTATCATTGCTATTTCGTATTTTTCCATGCTTTCAGGTTAAATCGTCAAAAAGTGCTGCTGAAGCAGAATTTGCCTGCAACAGGCTGAATTGATAAAGATTTCCTTTCTGTGCAAGCATATCATCGGTTACCGGCGCTAGACAATCTCTTTCAAACAGTGCATCGAACAGATACAGGCGGTCGGCGTGCTGTTCGATCATGCGCAGCCAGAGATCGCGGCGAACCGAATATGAGGCATTTTCGAAAAGATTGCACAAAAGCTCGGCGCAACCCGCCGCAACCAGGCGGTCAAGAGTGTTGCCGGCATGCCTGATCGCGAAGGGTTCGTTTTTGCCAATAAATGTAAGCACCCAGAGATCGAGTGGGCAAAGACCCTTTTCAGGAGCAGCTTTGCCATTTCTTGCTTCTCTGGTTGCTTCATCGCAGATAAAGATCCGGCGAAGATGTAATGGAACATGGCGCGGCAGGTCGGGAGCAAAATGCCTGCCGGTAAGGAACAGGGCGCATTTCTCACATTGGCTCATAATGTTTTCCTTTCTTTTCAAGAATGCTCAGACGGTCTGGCAGATTGCCTGCGGTTTGTGCCCGGCGTAATGGCAGGCTGACAGGGCATTCAAATATTCATTTCGCCGTTGCCCAATTGACGCAAAAGATTCGATGGGCTGCAGACCGGCAGCGGCGAAAATCGGGTTGAGCAGCCAGATACTGCGTGACTCGAATTTCTCAAGGTGCTGCCAGAATTTGATTCTGAGTTGTTGCCCGGCCGCTTGAAACAGAGCAAGCAGCATCGCCCGGTCGCGATTATGCAGGGCTTTTCTGAATACTTCAGGAGCAGGGCGAATCGCGTTGATGTCGTTGCGATACAGCATGTTCACCGTATAAACATCAAGAAAACAACGCCAGACCGGAATTTTTTTGCAGTTGTGTTCAGCTGGATCGAGTTGGTCGCAAGCCGGGTGGCTGCACCTTTCAGCAGCATTACCACGAACCGGGTGAAGGGGACATTTCTGGCAACACATCATTTTCATGGCTCCTTTTTGCATCTCACCTTTAAATCATTTGAAAAAGAAAAATGTGAAAAAAATTATTGAAAAAATTTTGCCCGCTGCAATATGCTGATTCAGAGGTGTCTTATGGAGAGCAAAGAACTGGCTGAAAAGATTGCGGCTTTTGCCCAAAGCCCCAACCCCGCTAAAGCCATGGCAATTATCGGTGCTTGTCAGCCGTTTGTGGTTAAACAGGCTTATTCCTGGCAGAATTCGCAGATGAGCATGTTCGAGCGCATGCGCGAAATTATGGCAGAAATGTTTCTCATTCTGCTCGAGGATTTTCGTGGAGAATCGGCAAAAGAGCCACAATCCATGCTTTCTTATCTCAATCTGAAACTTAGAAGGCTGACCCGCCCGCCAACCTCAAAAGCCACAGCTTTTGGACTGGTTTCTGACATGGCCGACCTCGGGCGTTGCGAATTCAAACCCGGTCATCTGCAACTTACCCGCGAAATTGTCGCTGCCGTCAGAAAAAATCTGGCTGAACAGTCTTTTAAAATAAGCGGTTTGCTTGAACTGTTGTTCATTCACGTTTATCCCGAAATTGCCTGGGCAAGTTGCCTGGTCGCCATCAGGTTCGGTGAGAATATCGAAGCCAGACATGACGCTGACCGAAAAAGACATCTGGTTTTCAACCGTAAATTGCGACAAAGCATGAATCTGCTGCCTTCCGGTGATTGGCGCGAAATTCATGACTGGAGCAGCTCAGCCCGCATGTATCTTGCCGAGCGCATCATCGAGTTTGCATTTTCAGACCTTACTCCCGAAGCAAATTTAAGTCTGCCGGCTTTTAACCAGTGGCGGCAGAATTTTGACAAGAAATCTGAAGTGTCGCAGGCTGAACTTACAAGTGCTGAAAATATCTTTTTTGGTCTGAAAAAACGCTGGGTTGCCGGCGACGAATATCTGGCGAATGTTTCGATTGCTGCAGAAGAAGCGGCTCAATATGGTGAACCGGTCGACATTCTTGCTCAACTGCTTTATCTGCCGGTTTTGTCACGCGATTTAAATGAAGCTTCGAAAGATTATCAGGCTGTATCACGAAGCGACCAGGTAAAAAAACAGTCTTCATCCGATGAAAAAAGCGACAGCGCAGACTTTGCCCGCGCTGCCGCCGAAGTTTCTCAATGGCTGCAGTCTCTACTTGAAACTAAGGTTTCGTAAACTTGATTTCGTTCAGTCCGCCCAGACCGCTGAAGATCGCATCCCATTTACTGCCCTTGCGAAGTTTCATGAACTGTTCAAAGGTCAGGCTTTTGCCACCCAGTTCTTTAATGTCGTATTCCTTGCCATCGCTGACTCTTTTAGCTTTGACCCGGTAATCTTCAGCCTTTACGCCTTCGCGAATGTCGCCGATCTGCGGCGGAGATTTGGCAGAGGCTTTGCTGTCTGGCCATTTAGGCTCATCATCAGAACCGCTGGCCGTGACTTTTTCAATCGCTATCCATTTTTCGATGTCATAGGTAATTTTGTTGTCGTAAACCGGCTCTTTGCGATATTTCTGCTTTTTGACCCGCCGGGTCCTGGTTACCTCTTTGTATTCAGGAACCATCTTGTATTTCACCTTGAAACGGCCGTTGCCAAGGTTAACCTTGCCGTCTTCGACCTTCTTTTCTCCGGTTTTAACCTTTTCGGTATAGGATTCATCAACTTCTTCGAAGCCGTCAGGAATTTCGTTGTATTTTCTGATTTCGCGGTTGCGTGAAATTTCCCGGGCGCCAGATGGCACTTCATTCTGCCAGGCCGATTCGCGCACGGTTTTGAACTGTTCGCGTTCGATGCTGCGGGTCCAGGAGGTTGAAAGAACCTCAAGCTGCCCTGGTTTCTGCTGACAGCTCAAAGCCATGAGAATCAGCATCAAAATTGCAAAAATCGAGCAGCCGATCTTCATTCCGGTGGGCATTGGCTTGGGTGGCTCGTCACCACCTGATGGTTCAGGCTCGGTTTTAATCTCTTTTACCTGGCGGTTTTTCCCATCAGTGCGCAAAGAACCGCATCCGGTGCATTTGGGCGATGATGACGGTGAGGTGTTGCCGCAGAATTTGCAGATCCAGTCCGGGCCTGCTTTTGCTTTTTCAAGCTCGGCTTCGTCGGTAATCACCGGGGCATTGTCTTCGACGAAAAATTCAACGTTCTCCCCCCTTATTGCTCCACAGTTGTCACAGGTTTGCTCTGATCCGCGGCATTTGGCGTTGCAGTTGGGGCATTTCCAGTAGCCTTCTACATACTCTTCAACAATCTTGATCTCTTCGTTGTTACTCTCATCAGTCATGATCGTTCTCCTTCACACGACAAAAAAAACGACGACAGGCGGTTAAAACAACAGGCCTGCTTTCGTCTTGATTGTGATTGGTTTTGTATCCTCGACGCTTCTTATAACATATACAGACTGAAAAGTTCAACTTTTTTGAATACCTAAAAAGAATCCTGGCCTGCTGGCTGGTCGCCTGGTGGCGGCAGCAGTTCTTCGAGTTTCGGTTCTTCTTTGACCGGCTCAGGAGGTGGTGGTTCATGCCTGGGGCAGCGTGGAAACTGCCTTGAAGTCTCGATATTGCGGAAAATGTCGATGCGGCAGTTGCCGCTGTTAAGTATATAAAGGTCGCCATTGGGGCCGAATCTTGCTTCTGCCGGTTTTGCCAGATACCCGGGCAGCGTGCCGAATTTGCCGACAATCTGGCGGATCTTGTAATCGGGGCTGAGAATCAATACCCGGTGATTTCCTGTGTCAGCAATAGCGATGCGGCCGTCGAGGGCGCCGTCGATACCGTTGGGGTATCGCAGTCGATACAGCGGCCACTTACCGATTTCGGCTTTTTTCTGCAGCGTCTGGTCGAAAACCATGATGCGATGGTTGCCGTTGTCGGCCAGATAAATGTCGCCACCGGCCGAGACCCAGACCCGGGTCAGGTTTTTGAACTGCCGGTAATCGCGGCCCGACATGTGATGCATGTGACCCAGCCTGCCAACGGGTTTGAGCTGCGGAGAAAACTTCTGCATTCGATTGCCCTGAACCCGCTGGCGTTGTAGCAGATCGAGGCCGATGTCACGCAGATAATTGGATCGGGGTTCGGCAACATAGAGGTTGCCTTCACAATCCGCATCGATGCCAAGCGGGTGATGAAAATACCCGTCTTTCCAGCCTTCCTGGCCAAGAATCCAGATCACTTTGCCATTCAGTTTCATGGCTTTGATTCGGTGATTGCCCGTGTCGGCGATCAGCAATGTGTCGGTGCCGAGCCATGTCAGAGATTCAGGAAGATTGAAATGATCCATGGGAACCGCCTCACCCGGCCTGATTTCAGCCTGACCATTCTGATAAGCCCGACCGGCAAGATAGTTGGGGTTTCGCCCTTCGAGAAAATCACGCTCGCGGTATTTGTCGGCCGAATCCTTGAAGTGGTGCCGGTCATCCCAGGGCCACAGGCCGCTGTAAATTGCTTTGAGCAGCAAAGGCTGGGTCGCAGTGGGGCGGTCATCGACGTAATACAGACAAACCCGGTTATTATCGGTATCGGTAACGGCAAGCAAACGGCCATCGGGAGAAAAAGCAAGCCCTTGCGGGCGCATCAGCTGGTTGCGCCCGGTTCCCGGTTCGCCGACTGAAGTTAAAAAATTATAATGATCGGTCGGCACCACCCCGGGCGGGTTGGCCGACAATCGGCACCACAGGCCTATAAGCATCATCATTGTCAGGTAAAATCCTGCTTGCCCGAAATTTTTCATTGCCCAGATTTTAAGCTTAAACCCCGGCTTTTGCAACCACCTGCCAAATTGGACAGTAATTCTCAATATACATACTGAAGCAGGTTTTCGTACATGGTTAGTTTGATTTACATCTCTCAATGACATTTTTAGCTACTCTTGTACTAACATTCAAATTGTGCTTTACTTCAGGAATGCGAAATGGACTAGAAACACTACAGTTTAACCGCCTCGTAAAAGAATTCAGGGAAGTATTTCCCATGATTCCAGACCAGCGCAAGCAAAATAAAATAGATTATCCGCTGACCAATGTTGGCAATGATGTTCTGGCAAGACCCTGGCGTTCTTCCTTTTCAGCAGCGAATTCATGATCAGGCCGGTTCAAGCAATCTGTGCAGCATGTTTGCTGTGGAAAAGGTGCCGGGTGAAACTCAATTCCGCAGCTTGCCTGGCCCCGTAGAACCCGCATTTATCCCTGCAGCCCTTCGTCGAGGAATAAGCTACTTTAACTCGGAAAAGATCCATTGCGACCGCTGTCTGGAAAAACACCATGAAAATGGGCGAGTGGAATATTATCATCAGGTTCTTGTTGCTTTGCTGATGGCCTTTATTCAAAAACTCCAATGATTGAACTGGCCAGATCACTCAAAATGAATTTCATCTTTGTCGCGAAACCATCAGCAAAAATGTTGCAGAGATAGTGATGGCGGGCCGGCACAGATAGAGCATTGAAAATCAGACATTCAACTTTCTCTTGCTCAATCTTTTAGCTTTTCTTATGCATCAATTGTTAGAG